>DATKUK010000068.1:0-45535 GCA_035530655.1 Phycisphaerae bacterium | reverse complement strand
GGCGGCGCCTGAAGTCGGCCCACCTGTGCTCGACGGTACCGCTGCCTGGCAAGTCGAAGCCGGCGAAGTCGCGAGCTGCATGAGGCATGAAGATTGAATGGGTGCCCCAGAGCAATTTACACAGGACTTGAAACTACCTCCCGAGAGTCTGAGCGGAGCCACTGTGCCGCACCGGAACTGGCTGGGAGCTCTGGAACAGGACCGATGGGTGTTGGAGGAGATACCGCCAAAGATCAGGCAACCTCAACTGGCCGAGGGAGGCGGCAAGGTGTTTCTGGCCTGGACCGAGGCCGAGGACGCGGATGCGGACGGTCCGCTACGCTGCGCTGCTGTGATCGGTAACACGTTGGGCGAGGTCAGCGGGATACCGAAGGGCTGGCTTTGGGGGCTGGCCGTCTCTGCCGCCGGCGAGCCATACCTCCTCTGGTCGCCGCCGAAGCGAGAAGGCGCCACAGGAAGAGACTGCTACCTTTCCGTGTGCAAACAGGGGCGCTGGTGCTCGCCGGTGCGCGTGCCGTTGGAGTCAAGGCTGTTGAGTGAACGTTACCGACCAATGCCCATGGCGGTTGATTCGAAGGCGAATGTGCACCTCTGCTGGTACTCTGGCGAAGGACTTTACTACGCGATGGTCGCATTCGGGGCGACTCAGTAGCGAGCCGGAGGGGTGGCACGGTCCGGCGAAGTCGGGCCGTGGTTGGCGAAGGAGAAGAGGTGGCACGGTCCGGCGAAGCCGGGCCGTGATGTATCAGCGGAGTACAGAGTGCGAAGGCACACGGCCGACCTGCTGGTCGACCGTGCCACCCATGTTGAGGCGCTTACAGATAACGCATCCCATAGGCGCGGACAGCATCTCCGGGGTGGCACGGTCCGGCGTATGCCGGGCCGTGATCTGCCAACCAAACATGACGCACGGGAATAACACGGCCGAGCCAACGCTCGACCGTGCCACCCATCGTGATGCACCAACGGCGCACAACACGCGAAGGGACACGGCCGACCTGCTGGTCGACCGTGCCACCCAGCCGCTCGACCGCGCTACCCATCGTGGCACCCAATCGGGCAGTGTAACAAGATCTGGAATCCGACGGGCATGCCAAGCGTGGGGGTAGATTGAGAGACGTCTGCTCGTTATTCTGTAGGGATGCGCCAGCCTGATGGTACGATCCGCAAACTTCGCCGCAGCGTTAACGAACCTGGGCACGCCCACGAGCTTACCTTCTCCTGCTATCACAACTTGCCGCTGCTGAGCAACGACCCCACTCGCCTCTGGCTGCTGGACGCCCTCCGGCAGGCCGGCTCCAAGCTTAGTCTGGAGTTGTGGGCCTATGTGATTATGCCGGAGCATGTTCACATTCTCTTGCTGCCGTGTGCCGACATGTATCGAACATCCTCAATCCTCCAAGCCATCAAGCAACCAGTATCGCGACGGGCGCTGCATTGCCTGCGGACGCAGGCCGGAGCCCAGCTTCGCTCGCTGCGTCATGTACGCCGAAATGGACACGTTGCTTACCACTTCTGGCAGCCCGGCGGGGGATACGATCGAAACATCACTTCACCGCAAGTGGCCTGCCAGGCTGTCGACTACATCCACAATAACCCCGTGCGCCGCGGCTTGGTGGAAGCAGCCATCGATTGGAAGTGGTCGAGCGCCCGCTGGTACGCCGACTGCGACGACGTTCAGTTGTCAATGGACGGGACCCCACCCCACCCTTAGAAGTTGATCGATACCGCCAACCGGGCCGTGGTTCGCGAAGGAGAAGGGGTGGCACGGTCCGGCGTATGCCGGGCCGTGGTGTGTCAACGAAACATGACACGCCGGAATAACACGGCCGAGCTAACGCTCGACCGTGCCACCCATCGTGATGCACCAACGGCGCACAACACGCGAAGGCACACGGCCGACCTGCTGGTCGACCGTGCCACCCGTCGGGCTCGACCGTGCCACCCATCGGGCTCGACCGTGCCACCCGCCACCCGGCTTAGTCGTACAGCGACATTCGCTCGATCCGGCGCCATGAGGGCCGCACGCGCGAGACGCGTTGCAGGCGACCGTCCTGATCGAACCACGCGACTGCCCACCACAGCGACGACGTCGCATCGGCCGGCCAGCCGTAACGCATGTCGTGCCATTCGACGACCCACTGATCGCCCACGTGGCGGGTCACCGGCCTTACGAACTCCATCGCGAACCAGCGGAACAGCCTGACCTTCGGATGGTCCTGCGAGGCCCGTACAAGGTCGTCATTACTGATGGGGGCCCGGGCGAAGACGGGCGGGCGTGCGGTCAGCATATTGGTCCGCGCGACGTAGTAGTCGTGGTTTGTCTGATAGACCAGCCGCCAGAGAAAGACGCTGCCGATCTGCGGGTAGGCGTTGGCTCGGACGATGTCGTGTCCGGTTGTGGCTACCTCGGCGCGAATCAGACGACACGCCAGCGCGTGCTGTGTGGCCCCGAGCGCGAGGTATCCAAGTGCCAGCCCCAGCCCCGCCAACACCGCCTGCTGCGCTGCCATTTGCCGACCTCGCCGCCGCCGCACCGCGAACACGACCAGCCCGGCCAGCAGGGGCACGGTGAAGAACGGATCGATGATCCCGATCCAATCGAACGCAAATCGGTGGTTCGACAGCGGCGCCAGCAGCGTCGTGCCGTAGCTTGTGCATGCATCGAGCAGACAGTGACACACCAGTACCGTCGTGGCGCATGCCCACAGCAGTGCGAATCGCTTGGACGGACCGAACCGCCACCACATCGCTGCCAACGCCGCCCCCAGAACCGGCACCACCAGCAACGAATGCGTCCAATACCGGTGATATTGCAGGCCGGCCCACTCGTCGCCGATGCCCATAAAGACATCCAGATCGGGCAGCGTCGCGGCGGCGAGCGCCAACATCGCCCCGCCGCGCCCGATGCGCTGAGCAAAGCCGCAGTAGCCCACGCTCAGGCCCAGAGCGGCGTGGCTAGCCACGTCCATGCGTTATTCCCATTCGATCGTCGCTGGGGGTTTGCTGGAAATGTCATACACCACGCGGTTGATGCCCGGCACTTCGTTGATGATTCTATTGCTGATCCGCGCGAGAATCTCGTGGTCGATGTGCAGCCAGTCGGCCGTCATGAAGTCGGTAGTGGACACGAGTCGAATCACGGCGACGTGGTTGCCGTGATAGCTGCGGCCGTCGCCCATGACGCCCACGCTGGCCACCGGCAGCAGCACGACGGCCGCTTGGCCGATTCGGTTGTACCAACCGGCTGACCGTATCTCTTCCAGCATGATCTGGTCGGCCGGCCGCAGGATCGCCAGACGTTCCTTCGTGACCGCTCCGACCATGCGGACAGCCAGGCCCGGACCGGGAAACGGGTGCCGCCAGACGATCTCGTCGGGCAGGCCCAACTGCTGACCCATCTGACGGACCTCGTCTTTGAACAGGTCGCGCAGCGGCTCGATCAGCTCGAAACCGATCTCCGCCGGCAGGGCCCCGACGTTGTGGTGCAGCTTGATGTTGGCCGCGGCACCGCCCACGCTGTGGCCGCTCTCGATCACGTCGGGGTACAGCGTGCCCTGGGCCAGGAAGCGGGCGTTGGGGATGGTCTCAGCTTCGGTCTGGAACACGTCGATAAAGGTGTGACCGATGACACGCCGCTTCTCCTGCGGATCGATCACGTCTGCCAGCCGCCCGAGAAACAGTTCGCCCGCATCAACGACTCGCAGGTCGATACCGAAGTGGCCGCGAAACGTCGACTCGACCAGGCCAGCCTCGCCCTCTCGCAGAAGCCCATTGTCGACGAAGATGCACGTCAGACGATCGCCCAGTGCCCTGTGCAGCAGGGCGGCCGTCACGCTGGAATCGACGCCGCCCGATAGGCCACAGATCACCCGTGCGTCGGGGGGCACGCGGCGTTGGGCGTCGGCTACGGCGTGATCGATCATGCTGCCCACCTGCCAGTCGCCCCGGCAGCGGCAGATGTCGTAGATGAAATTGCGCAGGATCTGGCCGCCCATCGGCGTGTGCGTTACCTCCGGGTGGAACTGAACGCCGTAGATCGGTCGCGTGCGATGGCGCGCCGCCGCACAGGGACAGGCCGGCGTTTGCGCCAGCGCCTCAAAATCGGCGGACAACTCCGCCACGATGTCGGCGTGGCTCATCCAGGCGACGGTTTCGTCGGGCATGTTGGCCAGCAGCTCGTCCTTGCGGGCGATCTGCAACGACGTCCTGCCGTACTCGCGGCTCTGGCCGGGCCTCACCTGGCTGCCCAGAAGCTGACAGGCCAACTGCATGCCGTAGCAGATGCCCAGGACCGGCAGGCCCATCTCCAGAAGTGCGACGTCACAGCGAGGTGCTCGGTCCTCGTATACGCTGGCCGGACCGCCGGAGAAAACCAGGCCTACCGCGTTGATGGCCCGCAGTTCGGCGGGCGTGATCGATGGCGGACACAACACGCTGTATACGCGGTTCTCACGAACCCGTCGCGCAATCAGCTGGCTGTACTGACTGCCGAAATCAATGACCGCGATGGCTTGCTTTGGGGTCATGGGTGCTGTCCCCAAGACTCAGTCGAAGGCAAAGCGGCATGGTAACCAGGCGCTTGGCGGCACACAAGTGAGGCAGGCGGTGCGTTGGGAACTGCGTCCGGATTGCCCTGCGTGCGACAGGCGCGCCGGCGGCGGTCCGGCTCTTGTGCGGCTACCGCGCCGCTTCGGCACGGCGCTTGTATTCGTCGAGCAGGGCGGCGGTGGCACTGGCTCCGCAGCGGGTCGCACCCAGATCGCGGACCTTCATGAGTGCATCGAGATCGCGCACGCCTCCGGCGGCCTTGACCTGCACCTTCTGCGAGCAATGTGCTCGCATCAGGCGCAGGTCGTGCTCGGTCGCGCCCTTGTACGAATACGTGCCGTCCGGCCCCTTCACGAACCCGAAGCCGGTGGATGTCTTGACGAAGTCGGCACCGGCATCTTCACAGAGACGGCACAGTCCGATCTTGGTTTCGTCGTCAGGCAGGAAATCATTCTCGAAGATGACCTTGACGATCGCGCCGTTTTTGTGCGCTTCATCGACCACCGCTTTGATATCCTGCCCGACGTAGTCCCAGTCACCGCCAAGGGCCTTGCCGATGTTGATCACCATATCGATCTCAGCGGCGCCGTCCCGGCATGCGACCTGCGTTTCATATCGCTTAACCTCGGTGGCGCTGTTTCCGTGGGGGAACCCCACCACGCAGCCGACTGCCACGCCGCTGCCGCGAAGGATCTCTGACGCCTGTCTGACCGCGTAGGGCTTCACGCAGACCGAAGCGACCTGATATCGCCTGGCCAGCTCGCAGCCGTCCTGGATATCCTGATCGGTCATCGCGGGATGCAGCAGCGAGTGGTCGATCATTCCGGCGAGTTCCTCGTAGCTGTAACGCATTGTGTTCTCCTTCCTGCCCGTCTCGCTCGCCCCGCGACCGGGTACGCAACAAGAAGCAATTTACGGCTGCCCGTCGGCCCCTGTCAGTACGTCGATCAGACGCTGGATGTCGGCGGGAATCGGGGCCTCCAACGTCACGGGTTTCTCGTGAATGGGATGAACGAACTTGATCCTTCGTGCGTGCAGGGCCTGACGGTCGACGATCGGCTCGTCACTTCCGGTACCGGTTATGGATCGCTCACTGACCATCTGACCTCCGTAGAACTTGTCGCCCACCATCGGATACCCGATGTAGGACATGTGTACGCGGAGCTGATGGGTTCTCCCGGTCTTGGGGTGCATGTGCACCAGGGTGTGGCCGGCGAACCGGTGCACGACCTGGTAGCGGGTGACGGCCTCTTTCGTCAGGGCCTGGCGGTACCGCGCGCCCGGCACCATATAGCGGTCACGGATCGTGGGATGGACGCCGATTGGCGCGCTGATCAGATCCTCGTCGAACTCGAGCCGCCCGTGCACCACGCCCACGTAGGTTTTCTCGACGGTCCGCTTCTCGAACTGCAGGGCCAGTCGCCAGTGGGCCTCGTCGGTCTTGGCCACCAACATCACCCCGGTGGTGTTCTTGTCCAGGCGGTGCACGATTCCCGGGCGGAAGGGATCGGCTCCGTGCGAAAGCGACTCGGCGTAGTAGGCCAGCGCGTTGGCCAGCGTGCCCGTCTGCGAACCCTTGGCCGGATGGCAGATGATTCCAGGCTGCTTGTTGATGGCCAGGATGAATCGATCCTCGTAGATGACGTTCAGTTCGATCGGCTCGGGGATGATTTCGGTCGGCTCGGGCGGCGGGATCAGAACCTCGATCTGATCGCCCCCGTCCGGCTCGTGGCTGGGCTTGGTCGGGCGACCGTTGACGGTGACGGCTCCCTGTTTGATCAGGCGCTGAATTAACGTGCGGGACAATCGTGGGAGTCGCGAGTGCAAGTACTTGTCGAGCCGTCGTCCCACCAGGCGCCGACGGATGCGGAGCTTGACCCGGTCGCATTCATCCTCGTCAAGAGGAACCGGGCGTTGCAGGATGTCGTCCGCGGTCTCCTCCATGGATCACGCACCCCGACAGCCCCAGCCGCGCACGAAACGCCCCGCGAGGGCGGGGCGCAAAGGCTTGTGCCTACTTCGCGGTCTCTGACGGACCGTTTGGCATTGCGAAGCGAATCTAGGCCGACGTCTCGATCAGGCGTTGGGCCACCTCCACAGCCGAGGCCGCATCCGGAGCGTAGCCATCGGCCCCAATCTCGTCGGCATAGCTCTGCGTCACCGGCGCCCCGCCGATGATGCATCGCACACCATCCAGCCCCGACTCCTTGACCGCTTTCACCACGGTGGCCATCTGCGGCATGGTCGTGGTCAGCAGCGCGCTCATCCCGAGCAGCTCGGCGTTGTTCTCGCGGCAGGCGTCTATAAACTTTTCGGCCGACACATCCGTGCCCACGTCAACGACCTTGTAGCCGCCGCCCTGAAGCATCATGGCCACCAGGTTCTTGCCGATGTCGTGTAAGTCGCCCTTAACGGTGCCGATTACGACCACGCCAGCGGGCTTGACACCCGCCTCGGCCAACAGCGGCTCGAGCAGCGCCATGCCCGCTTTCATCGCCCGCGCCGCGATCAAAACCTCGGGCACGTAGATGATATTCTTTCGAAACCGCTCGCCTATGACGGACATGCCCGCGACCAGCCCCTTGTTGAGGATGTCCGCCGGTGCGACTCCCTCGTCTATCGCCTGCTTTACCTTTGCGGCAACCTCTTCTCGCTTGCCATCGATCAACGCCGCAGCCATGCCTTCCAAATCAGCCATAAGAACTCTCCTGCACCAAGATTCACGCGCTCTGGCGGTCAGTCCTGCCCGCACGCGTCGCTCAGGCTACACAAGTCCACCCCCACATGTCAATCGCCGCCGGATGGTAGGGTCGCCGCGGCCGCCGAAGCCGGGTTGGCGGCCACCGATTGTGAAGTCGCCGTCGGTTGGGTGCTGGCAGCAGCCTCGACGAACACTACCTTCTGGCTGGGCAGCTTCGGCCACGCCTCCAGCCCTCGCGCGGCCAGCGTCCGGTACGGAGTTACCTCGAGCCGCTTGTCTGCCAGGATCTTCTGGTACCAGCTTTGTGCCTGCTGCCAGTCGCGCTGCTGTTCGGCCAAATTGGCCAGACCCATCAACGCCGCGCCACGCGGGACCAACTCGCCCTCATACCGTTCGACGACGTGCCGATATGCCCGGTCGGCTTGGGCGAGCAGTTCCTCGCGTCGCGTCGCGTCACCCGCGGCCGAACCATATGTCACCTCGTCCACCAGCGCGCCGGCCAGCAGCAAATTAGCCACGGCCCCCACATGTTCGCCTTCGTGATCCGCAGCGATTTGCTCGAGTTGCTGGAGGCGATCGACCGGCCCGACACCGCCAGGTTGAGCGGCCATGAGTACGTCTGACCACGCCTGGTGCAGGCGCTGCTGCTGGCTGTAGCGCCAGTAGAAGCCTATGGCGACCACCAGCACAAGCGCAATGGCTGCAACAGCGATATGCCCGCCGTATTGCCGGACGGTCTGGACAAGCTCCTGGATGCTCTGGATTAACTCGTTGGTTTTCAGGTCCTTGCGTCGCGCTGCCTTCATGGTGTCATACCCTCGTCTTTCATCTGTCCCGTGCGCCGCAACGGCCGAATCACCACCGACGCGCGGGAGCTGTTGGAGAACCAATCGCCCGACTCCGGCTCGATCGTAACGGTGCACTGTTCGTTGGGCTTCTCGAAGATCAGTTTGTATTGGCCTCCGAGGCTCTGGCGGCTGAGGTAGGTCCACTTGTGCAGGGGCAGTTGCTCGCGGTAGTAGCTCAGCACGGCTTGGCGGTCGGCTCGGCCTTTGAACGTGTACCGCACGTACCGCCAGCCTGGGGTGGCGTGGTCCTCCGAGAGCTTGTCGATCAACTGGAATCCCGCGGGTTCCGGCGCATCGAGAATGTATGGCCTCGGCGCCGGTCGTAGGCGTGCCGGCTCGCCGGTCGACGGGGATGCCGTCTGCTGACAGCCGATCCCCGCCATCGCCCCCGCCAGCAAGAAAGTGCCGCCACAGACTCTCAGCATTGCCCACATGGCCTTGGCTCCATCGTTCAGGTCGCACACCGGCTTACGGTTCTGCGCCCCCCTGCCCAGGCAGGCGGACGCCGGCTCGCGACTTAGCGCTTGCATAGCACAACCCCAAAAAGGCGTCAAGTATTGATTTGGCAACTTGTTACAGAACTCGCCGCCGTCGCCGCCGGGCAGGGACAGCCTGCGGAGCGGAAGGGCCTTTACAACCACGTCGGCCATACGCTATTAATGTCACGGATGGCGAGTGGCGACGGGGAGGGCCTTCCCCGCCGACGATCGGGTCTGGTGCCATCGCCCCTGGTTGCGCAATACGCTTGCGTAGGTCGTTGAATAGCTCTTGTTGGGAGTCTTGTGCGCACAGGAGACTTGTATTATGTCACGCTTCGACGGTAAGACGGCCGCGGAACTGATCCAGGCGCTGGTAGACCGAGCTCGACACGTGGGCACCAACGTGACTTTGTACCTCGGGCCGGAGCTTGCCCGGGCTGCCGAAACAACTGGCCAGCGCAACATCTTCGGAGGATTTAATTGGGATACGCGCGTCAGGAATCGTTCCGCCAAGTACAGCGTCATCGTCGGCGGCGACGCCGTGGCCATCCAGAACCCCAGCCCCGAACAGGCCGAGACTCTACGCCAGATGCAACTGAATATGACTCGCATCTTTGGCGGGACCCACGACGGCAAGGACCATCCCGGCCACGCCAATTCCCTGCCCTTCGATCTAATCCATCGCGTCATGGGCAGCGGGGAAGACCCCGACTTCACCTTCAACTGCTACCTGCTGGTCAGCGTCAAGAATCGCCGCAACCATCACATCCCGTACATGTGGGGCAAGATGCTGCGGGCCGAGGATCCGGTACCCGGTGCCGAGAGCTTCCAGTTGCTCATGGTTCCCGACATCAACACCGGTCCGTTCGGACGCTTCTACGTATTCCCCGAGCAGAACTGCACCGTGGGCATTGGCTCGGACTACATGGGCGAGGCCAAGAAGGGATTTCTGCGCATGGCGATGTTCCGCGCGAAGCAGCGGGGCATCCTCGGCATCCACGCGGGGACCAAGGTGGTCCGCGCGCGCAGCCGACGGGCGAAGGGGCTGCGCACCATCGGCGTGGTCATTCTCGGCCTCAGCGGCACGGGCAAGACCACGAACATTGGTCACACGCATTACCTCTATGGTGAGGGCGAGGAATCGCTGATCGCCCAGGACGACTTCGCCGGACTGCGGCTGAAGGACGGCCGCATTCTGGGTACCGAGCAGGCCATGTTCCTCAAGACCGATCTGGACGAAGACGACATCCTTCTTCGTCCGGCTACCGAGAGTTCTGACTTTGTGTCGCAGAACCTTTACCTCGACTATCAGGGCCAGATTCATTATCTCGAGGAGGACCTGTGCGCGAACGGACGAGGGATCCTCCCGTTGCGGGCCCTGCCCAAAGAGAGGCTATACGAATCCATCGATCTGCCGCCGCTCGACGAGCTCGATCAGGTATGCTTCATCTTCAACACGCGGCGAAACACCGTGGTGCCGATCATGTCCGAGCTGACTCCGGAGCAGGCGGCGGCTTACTTTATGCTGGGCGAGTCGATCGAGACGGCCGCCGGCGACCCCACGCGAATCGGGCAGTCGTTACGGCAGCCAGGCACCAACCCGTTCATGATCGGCCACGCGGCCGAAGAAGGCAACATGTTCTATGAGTACGTCAACCGATACCGGGATAAAATTCGCTGTTTCCTGATGAATACCGGCGGTGTAGGTGAAATTCCCAATCCGGAAGATCCGGCCAAGCCCAAGCGCCCGCCGAATCGCCCCTGGAAGCCGGGCATCGGCTACATTACCTGCGCGGTCTTCCGCGAGTCGGCCGTGTGGACTCGCGACCCCGACTTCGGCACGCGCGTTCTGGTTGACGGGGTCATCGATGAAAAGGGCGATATCTTCGACATGGACGCACTCGACCCCAAGCGGCTCTACGACGACGAGACCCGCGTCGAGATGGTCAAGAAGCTCAACCAGGAACGGGTCGAGTATCTTCAGAAGTACGACAAGCTCGATCCAAAGATCGTCGACGCCATTACCAGCACGCACCTGCTGTAAGCCCGGCGCCGCGTCTACCTACCCCGTGTCGTCGGCGGGGTGTGGTTGCGCGCCCAGCCCGGCGATCAGCGTTTCGAGCTGCGCCAAGTGCTCGCGTGCCTGACTGAGCGGCTCCCCTGCCGACTTCCCCGACGCCAGTCGAGTCATCGCCGCCCGAGTGGTCTGGTCAAAAGACGCGTTGAGCTGAGCCCACTGCTGGAGCGTTCCGCCCGCCTCGGTCGAGGGAATGCGCTGGTGCACGGCGGACGACTCGTTGAGCATCCGCCATTGACAGACTAGATCCACCAACTCCTGGAGTTGGGCATACCGTTCTGCGGCTTGCGGGTCGTCCTGACTTGCGCCGAGTTCGTCCGACGTGTCGGCTCGCCAGGGCGCAGCTACATAGCTGGCTCCGCCCGCGTAGTAGGGATAGCGGATCACCGGCCAGACGCGCACCATCTTCGGGTCGTACGGGCGATACCAGGCCCACCGGAGGTGCCGGTACGCCGCCGATGGGGGCCTGTGCGCCGGTCCAGGATCGGGCCGGTTCGGCTTCACCGGCGGTCGCGCGGGCTGGACCTTGGGCGACGGGGGCCGGTTCGGCTTGCTCGGCAGCGCCGCCGGCGGCTTGGGCGCACGAGGCCGGGCCGGTGGTCTGCCCGGTGGCGCCGAACGGGCTACATCCAGCCAGGATGCACAAATCAGGCCCACAGCCACAAGGAAGATCCATTGTCGGGCAATCGTGCGCATGGCCCACCTCCCGAGGATGTTTCCCTACGTACTGGTTATCGGCCGAGGACCGAGCCGACATGCCCGTTGGCTGACTGTACTGACCACGTTACGACGCCAGACAAGAGCGGCTACAACGAATTCCGGCGGTGCGAGGGCTTGGGGGCCTCTGGGCGGCGCTGCTAGAACAGCCCGACGATGTCGCCTCGCTCGTCGATGTCCATACGCATGGCTGCGGGGCTGCGCCCGAAGGCGGGCATGGTCATCATCTCGCCGGCCAGCGGATAAACGTAACCGGCCCCGGCCGAAATCCTTATATCGCGGATCGGTAATATGAAGTCGTGCGGACGCCCCTTCCACGACGGGTTGTGCGAAAGGGAGTACTGTGTCTTGGCCATGCATATGGGCAGGTTGCCCCACCCCAGGCGCGTGAACCGTTCGATTGCCTGCTCAGCGGCTCGCTCGTATTGCACGCCCGCCGCACCGTAGATTGTCGTGGCGATCGTCTCGATCTTGCGGGCGATATCCCATTCCGTGTCGTACAGGAAGCGGAAGTTGTCCCGTGGCATTTCGGCCGCCCCGATCACGGCGTCAGCCAGCGCCACCCCGCCGGCCCCACCTTTGGTGTGTACCTCACTGACCACCACTTGCGTGGCGCCCGCCATTTCCGCCGTATCACGCAGCGTCTCAATTTCGTCGACCGAGTCGCTCGGGAACCGATTGATCGCCACCACGCACGGAACGTTGAAGTACCGTACGTTCTCCAGGTGTTTGACCAGATTGACCGACCCCTCCTTCAGCGCCTGGACGTTCGGCTCGAACAGCCGCGAGTCGATGGGCCGTCCCGGGACCACACGGAAGCGCCCGCTATGCGCCTTCATCGCCCGCACCGTGACCACCATGCAGACCACGTCGGGCTTCAAGCCACTGACGCGGCACTTGATATCCATGAACTTCTCCATGCCCATGTCGGCGCCGAACCCCGCTTCGGTAACCACGTACTCACAGCATTTCATGGCGATCTTGTCGGCCAGGATGCTGCTGTTTCCGTGAGCGATGTTGGCAAACGGGCCGGCATGCACGAAGACCGGTATGTGCTCGAGCGTCTGCAGCAGATTCGGTTTGAGCGCATCCTTCAGCAGGATGGCCATCGCGCCGGCGGCCTTAAGATCGTCGGCAAAGACCGGCAGGTCCTGGCTCGTGTAGCCCACCACGATCCTTCCCAGCCGGGCGCGCAAGTCCTTCAGCGAGTTGGCCAGCGCAAGGATCGCCATGACCTCGCTAGCCGCCGTCAAGTCGAATCCTGTCTCGCGAGGAATGCCGTTTCCCCCCAGCCCCAGGACAATCTGGCGCAGCGCGCCGTCATTCATATCCACGCATCGACGCCACGTCACTCGGGTGGGATCGAGTCGTCCCGGATTGCCCTTGACCAGCAGCGTGTCCACCATGGCCGACAGCAGCGCGTGGGCGGAGCTGACGGCGTGATTGTCCCCCGTCAGGTGCAGGTTGAAATCCTCCATGGGCACCACCTGCGAGTAGCCCCCGCCGGCCGCCCCACCCTTGATCCCGAAGACCGGACCGAGCGACGGCTGACGTATGCAACAGGCCGCCTTCTTGCCCGCATAAGCCAGCCCCTGCGCCAGCCCCACGGTTTGGACCGTCTTGCCCTCGCCCAGCGGCGTCGGCGTGATGCCCGTCACCACGATGTACTTGGCGTTCGGTCGCTCGGCCAGACGCTCGAGAATCGATAGCGAAATCTTCGCCTTGTGACGCCCGTAAAACTCCAGTTCGTCCGGCAGGATGCCTATCGAACCGGCGACCTCGACGATCTCCTTCAACTTGGCCGACTGGGCAATCTCCAGATCCGAAGGCATGCGTTCTGCCGATGTATTCATCTCTGTTCTTGTCCTGATTCTTGCGCGCGGGTCGGGCAGCGGTGTGCGCTACGGCGGCCGCTACCGCTGCTCCGCGTCGGTCCGCGGTTCTCGTTTGACCGAATCCATCGGTCGCGGACGTGAGGCCCCCGGGACGTCCACAAAGCTGACGCGCACGACCTTCCATTCGTCGCCGGACGAGCGGGCGAGTTCCACCTGAATCGCCGCTCGGCCTTGTCCACCTACATCTAGCACCGGCACCAGCACGCTGCACCGATCGGACGCACGATGAAGCACGGGCACCATCTGTTCGAGCTGCCACTGCCCCAGGTAATACGCCAGGGTGGGTGCCCACGAGCCCACCACCCGATCGACGAGCTGCTCCACCATCTTGTCGGAAGCGTGATACCCCGCCTGCAGGGCCTCTCCCACCTTGCGCCGGATAACATCTTCGGCCGCCAATGCCTTGATCTGCTGCTCAGCCTGCTTCACCTTCTCAAGGCGGGTCGGTCCCGACGGACCCTCGCGGGCCGCCGCGATCTGCTCCTCGACCGCTTCGAACAGCCGCCTCACCACTTGCCTGGCGGACGCCATCGAATCGGACTCCGCCTGCCCCGCCTCGGCCGACGTCACAACCGTCGTGGTAGGCGAGCTTGCCGAGACTTCGGCCCAGGCCCGCACGCCGCACCCGAGCAGCAGAGCTATCGATACCATCATCGCATCGCGTCGCATACGGTCCACGCTCCCAACCAAGTCGCGCGCCCAGCATCGTTTGGGCGCCACGGTACGTAGTGTAGCGGACGCCCGAACGCACGCAACTGGCGGCCGGGCTGGGGGTGTGCCGTGTGACGGACAGCTCTTGTTCAGGTCAGGGACGGTAGCGGAAGCTTGGTAGAACCGTGACGCCGCCGCTGAGTTGATCGACCAGGATCAATTCGCGCTGGTTCTCGACCTGTCGTTTCCGGATCTTGATGTGCCCCTTCCGCTCCGATTCGAATCGTGTGGCCAGGCCGTCCACCATCACCGTGACTCCGGCGTAAAGCTGGGACAACACCTCCACCACCGGATCGCCTTCGGGCTTGCCGCTGGCGATCAGCTTTTCCTTCTGCTGTCCCAGTTCGGTGATCCGGCCTTGAAGGTTTTCAGCTTCGTACATCAACTCCGTAGCACGCTCGCGCTGCGAGGGTGTCAAGCGCTTGAGCGCAGCCATGAGCGGCTTGACCGCGGTCTTGATCTTCTGGGCGGCTTCCTCGTGCTTCTGTATGCTCTCCTCGAGTTTGCGTACCTGCTGGCGAATCCGCGGATCGACGCCCACGCTCAGAATCGTCTTGACGCCCGCGTCGCTGCCCAGGATGCGCACCTCGGCGCCTTTGCGTGCATGCGCCCAGCCGCCGATCAGCGACCCACGTGGCAGCAGCAGGCGGCCGTCCGTGGTGATCTCGCTGTTCATGACCTCCTTGATGATTTCCGCGTCGCCCCCTGCTCGAACGGTGACCGCATCGCAGAACTTCGCCGACACCCGACCGCCCGCAGTGATCCTGCCCCTCTCCTTGCCGGATATGCCGCCACGCACCACGACGTTCTCGCCCGCCTCGAGGGCGGCTGCTCCCACGTGTGTCTGCACCGAGATGTTCTTGCTCGAACGCACGACGAACAGATCCTGCACCGACCCGCGGATGTTCACGTCGGTGGTCGAATCGACGTTGCCCGTCTCGAAGTCGACGTCGCTGGTGATCTCGAGAACTTCATAGACCGTCAGCCGGAAGTCGTTGTATTTGACTCGGCCGGCCAGCTTGGACGTTACGGTCTGGCCGTCCTCCCCAACCTCCACGTTTTCCATGAGCTGCACTTCGGACGGCTTACCTTTGGGGCTGATGCTGTTGCCGCGAACATCCACACCCGCTTTGGCCGGCACCGGGGGCACGATTCGGCCAATCACGCCCCCTTCCTTCACCGTGACGATTCGGCTTTGCTCATAGAAGTTGACGGCCTGATCCGAGTCCGCGTCCCGCTGCTTGGGCGTCAGTTCCTCAGACCATTCGAAACGCCCGTCCTGACCCTCCTCAGGCGGCGTGCCCTCGGCTACCAGGTACGGCTCATTGGGCACTTTGCCGGCATGCAGGAGTGATACGAGCTTCTCGACGCTGGACTGGACTGCATCCGTAACAGCAACTTTGTGCTTCTCGAGCAGCTTCAATACGGAATCGACGTCGAGTTGGGAGTATCCCTGGTCCGCATCCACGCAGAGATACGCGCGCATGAAATCCGGCTCGATTTTAACGGCAATGTCCGTCTCGGTCGTGGCCGTCATGTGTCGCCCGCTGCGCAGCCCTTTTCTTGCCTTCCCGGCTCGGCTGATCTCCGCGAACTGCCTGTTAGGCTGATGCCTTCTCTTTGGCCAGGGTCTGCTCAATCTTCGCCGATAACACTTCCCCGGTGAACGGCTTGACCAGGTAGTTGTTTACCCCCGCCTTGATGGCTTCAATGACACGCCCCTTCTCCGCCTCCGTGGTAACCATGATGAGCGGCAAGGCCCTGTCCTTCTGACGGATCCGACTGACCAGTGTCAGCCCGTCCATGTTCGGCATGTTCCAGTCCACCAGCACCAAATCCGGCGTCTCGGACTCCAGCAGTTTCAGGGCCTCGACGCCGTCAGCCGCCTCGAGGATGTCGGTGTGGCCCATCTGGGCGAGCACGTTCTTTTGGATGTTTCGTATCGTTCGTGAGTCGTCGACGAGCAGAACTTTCATGACGCCGCCCCTCTCGGCGCGGCGACCGCCTTGGGAAAGCTCAGCACCGCGCAGCCGGTCGCATCGCCGCACAGACCAATAACTCCGCTGACGTCGGCGCTGCACGGGCCGTCGGTCTTGACGTACGGCTTGCCGACGCGTACCTCAGTAGAAGCCATCGTCTGAAATACGTTCTGTACGGCCGACACAAAGGGGTTGATCAGTCTGACGTCCATAGCGCTTCCCCAATGCCCGGACGCGCTAGGATACCGCGGCGCGGCCGATTACGTGGCTCCTTTGTCTCATCGGTAGAACGATGCGGTCACTGAAACCCCACACGGTGAATCCGTGTAAGACATGTCTGGCCCTTATCGGACCGCAGCATTCTTGTTCTGGAATGGCCGATGAACAGTCAGCTGAGACTCGCTGCGAAGGCCTGGGAGGCCCCCGCCCGCGCCGCCTGAACCCGCGTTAATGTGGCTAGCCATCCTACGGATCGTCCCCTCGCGTCCCGCAGGTCGGTCACGAGAAAGCGGCCTCGTCCTCCAGGCGACTCGACCACAAACTCGCTGGGCAGCCCCGACGCTCGCCGACCAGCCACAAATTCTGCCTGCGTCTGATCGGCAGGCCGGACGGTGGCCTCGCGTGTGCCGTTTCGGCCACTCTGCGTCAGGCCCATGGCGTGGATCACGCAGGCGAGGCAACCCTCGCCCGCAGCCGCTGCGTTGGCATACGCGCGGCCCAGTTCCGTGCTGCACACGACGGCCGGGGCCTCAAAGCGGTCCACCGACTGCTGCATCATCGACCATCGCGTCGCAGGCCCGATTCGACTTGCCTCCCGGATCATGACTGCCTCCCGCACGAAAGCTCCGTCAGGCCTCACTGGGCCGGCTGAGCGGCTCATACCATATGATCGGCCCGCTGCCGAGTTTTACGTGAGCGCTCGACCGTCTTCCCCCGACGGCATCGCGGCAAAAGCTCGTTTCGAAGCCTTCCAGCAGTGGTTTGGCTTGCCCCACCGTGCGTGGGCGTCGCCGAAATCACCCCAATTTGCGCTAAATCACGTTTTCCGGGCAAGTTTAGGCATTTCCTTCTTGCACAGACCTGCCTTGGTGCTAGAATTCGACCGGCTCTCTGGCGGTCAGAGGGCATCGTTGACGGTTCGAGAAGATTACCTCGATACGAAAGGAGTTATGTATGGCCAAGAAGAAAGCCCGCGGGGCCAAGGTCAAAAAGGCTACGGGTAAGGCCAAGGGCAAGGACGTCCTGGTGGTTGCCAGCAAGGTCAAAGCGTACGTCAAAGGCAAGAAGTGCAACACCTCTGCTGACGCTATCGGCGTGCTGAGCGACAAGGTCTATGCGATGCTGGACGCCGCCATTGCGCGAGCCGGTGGTAACAAACGCAAGACCGTCAAGACCCAGGACGTCTAAACGCGCTACGGCCAAGGCCTACAAGCTTGGCGGACAGTCGGTCCACGGGGCTGACTGTCCGCTCTCTTTTGCCTTGGGGGGCACGCAAAACCGCAGTCGGTACGAGTTGTCGAAACGGGTTGGATGCCCTCCGCTGACATCAGACAGGCGATGAGTGAATCATGCCTCCTGAGCCCAACACAGCATCGCTCCGGCAGCGCGTCAGCCGCGAACTTCTGCCGTACGTCCGCCAACCCGCCCAATACATCGGGCGCGAATGGAACCAGCTCGTGCGCAACGGTGACTGGCATCGCGCCAGGACCCACGTGGCTGTCGCCTTCCCCGACGCCTACACCGTCGGTATGTCGCACCTGGGCTGCCAGATCATCTATTCGATATGCAACGAGCTGCCGGGTGTCTGCGCCGAGCGTGTCTACTGTCCCATGCCCGACGCCGAGCATATCATGCGCCGCAAAGGCATCGAGCTGTTCACGTGGGACACGCGACAGCCCGTTCGCCAAGCCGACATCCTCGCGGTCTCGCTCCAGCACGAACTGACTTGCACAAACCTTCTGACCATGCTCGATCTGGCCGGTATCCCGTTTCACCGGGACCGGCGAGGCGACCAGGACCCGCTGGTGTTGGCCGGCGGACCGATGGCTGATAACCCCGAGCCGCTCGCCGATTTCCTCGACTTGCTCATCGTCGGCGACGCCGAGCCATCCCTGCCGCCTTTCCTGGAAGCCTTTGGACACCTACAGGACCAGGGGCTGCCGCGACGGCGGGTCATCATCGAGTTGGCCAAACGCTTCGAGTGGGTCTACGCCCCCGCTCTGTACGACGTTACGTATAGCCGCAGCGGCACGGTGCAGTCCGTCCGTCCCAACACCCCCGATCTGCACGCGGTCGTGAAACGCTGCTGCACGCCCGATCTGGACGCCGCTGCGTTCCCGCGGCACCCGCTCGTGCCGCACACCCAGGTCGTCCACGATCGAATCAGCATCGAAATAATGAGGGGATGTCCCCACCGCTGCCGATTCTGCCATGCCGGCTACACCAAGCGACCTGTGACCACGCGCAGCATCCCGCGGATCGTCGAACTCGCCGAGCAGGCTTGGCGCGCGACCGGACAGGACGAAATAGGCCTGCTGAGTCTGTCGACCGGCGACTATCCTGACCTGCCCAACCTGCTCGAACGGCTTAACGAACGCTTCGCCGAGCGACACGTCAGCGTCTCCGTGCCCTCGCTGCGGGTCGACAAGATCCTTCGCGATCTGCCCGAGCTGGTCCGCGCCGTCCGCAAGCCCAGCCTGACATTCGCCCCCGAAGCGGCCACCGACCGGCTCCGTCGCGCCATCGGCAAAAGCATCACCAACGAGGCCCTCTTCGATGGACTGCGAGCTGCCTACCAGGCCGGATGGCGGAGCGCCAAGCTCTATTTCCTCTGCGGGCTGCCCGGCGAGACCCAAAGCGATATCGAGCAGATTTGGCACCTGGCCGTGCGGGCCGCCCTGCTCCGCCGTGAGGTTTGCGGATCGCCCGCCGCCGTCAACGTGACCGTCAGTTGGCTGGTGCCCAAGCCGCACACGCCGCTCCAGTGGGCGCCGCAGCCCCGACCGGCGTACTTCGCGTGGGTACGTCGAATCCTCAAGCAACAGGCTCGTCGCGGTCGCGCCCCCGTCAGGCTGAAGTTTCACCACCTCGAGCGATCGATCCTGGAGGCGGTGCTCGCCCGTGGCGATCGGCGGCTTGGCTCGGTCATCGAGTTGGCTTGGCGGCTTGGTGCGCGGTTCGACGCGTGGGACGAGTGTTTTTCTTTCCAGGCGTGGGAACAGGCCTTCACGCAGGCGGGCGTGGACCCCAACTTCTATGCCCATCGGCCGCGACCCTACGACGAGGTCCTGCCGTGGGCACACCTGCAGGCTGGCCTGCCCGCCGATCAGTTACGCCGCCACGCATCTGCCTTCGGCTGTGAGTCGGCTCCTTAGGCCCCACCGACCCGGTGCGTAAACACCGGCTGGCGATGGCGGAAGGTAGATGACAGCGAGCGATTCAGTTACTGCCAGAATCTGGCTGGAGGTGTTTCCGCCACCGCCTCAGCCGGTCCCTTAGAGGGATTTGGATTTATCGCAGGGCGCCTCGTCAGCGCCTACGGATTTTGTAGGCAGCAAACCGCGTGCCCCATGTGCGTGGCTGGCATCCCGAATGGCTGGAGTTACGTAATTACCCTTAGAAACTGCATTAACGTCTTCCGGCGGTGGGCGGCATCGACGCCGCCTGCACCTATCCGCATGCGTTACGTTGCTGCGAGGCAACAACAGCGACTCGACGACAGTCTGTGATTCGCCGTAAGTTTCTTTTTGTGCGAAGGTTGCGTGTTTTGTGGTTCCTCGGAAACGTCTGCCGCTTGTCGACCACACCTATCGGACCATGAAGGCAAAGTTACCGACTTCCACATCCACCCGGTGGCCTTGACGAGAATCGCGTTAATCTTGGCGCTTTTTGGGATGATTTGGCTAACGCCATCTACTATAATCGAATGAGCGGTTCAGGATTCACATGAGTAGTTCCATTCAGTCCCATTTGCGCTGAAGTAGGCGATGTCACATCCGACGCCGAAACACGCAGGACTGAATGTCGTGAAATCCGGTCGGGAGAGTTGCCATGCAGGGACGGATTGTCTGGTTTTGCCTGGACACCGGCGACGGAATCATTTCGACCGACGCGGGCCAGGAATTGCCCTTCAGACTGACGACCGACCAACTGCATCTGCAGGGAGGCGATCTGGTCAGTTTCGACGCCGTCGAAAACGGCCGCGGGCTGGAGGCACGTAACATTCGCCTGATCGCCAAGTGCGTCGATCGGCTGAACCAGCAGGAGATGCCGTTGGTGCGTAAGCTCTTCGCTACGCTGGAGTTTCTAAAATCTTAGTGGCGCTTTTCGCAAGCGCAGCCGGCCTCTAGATCTCCCAATCGTAGTATGTGCTTTCTGCCTGCCCGGTGGGGTCGGTCCATACCGGTATGGGGCTTTCAGCTGCCGCCACGCCGCCAAAAGGCCGCCCGCATCGCCGCTCCGTCGTCGAGGATTCCCGCTAAGGCGCCCGGTCTTGAGATTCTGTTGTGCCCACGCCGGCGAAATGCTACATTGCTGGTTGGCGGCCAACCCGGTCGCCAGGGAGAAAGCTCATGCCAGCAAATACGGCGAGAGTGCCTTGGCTGCTAGCCCTACTGACCCCAGTGGCCCTGTGCGGCTGTCAGCAGCCACAGCAGGCGGGCAAGGCCAGTTCGGGGCCTCTTTTTGCGTCCTTCGAGCAACTTTTGGGCATGAAGCCGCCCATCCGCCTGGCCGTCACGCGCGTGCATATCAACCCGTTGGTGGCGGCGCCTTGGCAGCCGTTGCAGGCCGGGCTCCGCGAGCTTCTCGGCCGAGATGTGCAGGTCCTCCAGCTCAGAGCGTTCCAGGTACGCAGCAAATTCGAGCGCGGCGAACTCGACGTGGCGATGGTGTCGGCCGCCGACTACGTTCAGATTGCCGGCGCCGACGTCTGCAGCCTGCTGGCCGTATGTCGCAACCCAGATGGTTCGGACCACAGTGGCGGCCTGATCATCACAGCCGATACTTCGGACGTGCAGTCGATCGAGCAGCTAAAGGGCAAGCGGTTCGCATTCGGGCCGCGTAACGACCCCATTCTGCACATCGCTGCCGGTCAGGCGCTGGTCGATGCCGGCGTGGAGTTGGGCGACTTGACCAAAGAGCTGTTGCCGCCGTACGGCTTCCACATCAACTCCTTCGAGGCAGCCAAGGCGGCCCTTTACGAGGGGGCGGCAGCGGCGGCGGTCACGCAGGCGGAGTTCGAGTCCTGGCCTGAGTCGGGCGGGCTGCTGTTGCAGGGCAAACTCGGGCGCAGTAGCTTCCGCGTGCTGGCCAATACCCCGCCGGTGCCCAACCGGGCGTTCCTTGCCGGGGCCAAGGCAGATCCCAAGCTCGTCGCGAAGGTTCGCGAATACCTGCTTGAGAAGGTCCAGGACCAGCCCAAGGTGCTCGAATCGCTCGGCGTCGGCAGCTTCGGGCAGGCCGCCCCCGATTTGTACAAGCCTTTCGGCGAGATGTACGAGAAAGTGCAGTCGCAGATGCCCCAGACCGGCCTTATACCTTTTGGGGCCAGTTCATAGGCTCGGTGTCGAGCCGGATCGTGACGTTCTTGATGCGGGTATAGCTGTCGATCGCTCCCTCCACCCCGCACTCGTGCCCCATGCCGCTGCCCTTAAAGCCCGAATACGGCGCCGCCGGGCAGACTCCCATCGCCTGGTTGACCATAACGATGCCCGCCTCCATTCGCCGGGCCAGCCGATGGGCACGCCGCACGTCGTCGGTCCAGATCCACGCAGCCAGTCCGTAGTCGGTGGCGTTGGCCAGCTCGATTGCCTCCGATTCGTCGCCGAAGCTCGACGCCGCCAGCACCGGGCCGAAGATCTCCTCCCGAGCGATGGTCATATCGGGGCGGACGTTGTCGAACACCGTCGGCGCCACGTAGGGCCAGTCGGCCATACCTGCTGGTCGGCCGCCGCCCGTCAGCAGGCTCGCCCCTTGTTGCTTGCCCTGCTCGATATAGCCCATGACCTTGTCGAACTGTTGCTTCGACACGATCGGGCCCATGTGCGTGTCGGGCAACAGTGGATCGCCCACCTTCAACCGTTCGGCCCGCCGGCACAGCTCGCCGACGAACTCGTCGTGCATCGTTTGCTCCACCAGCAGACGCGAGCCAGCCACGCAGATTTGCCCGCTGTTGCGGCAGATCGTGTGGATCGCATGTCCCACTGCCTGCTCGAAGTTGCAGTCGGCGAAGACGAGGTTGGCTGTCTTGCCGCCCAGCTCGCAGGTGACTCCGGCGAGATGGCCCGCTGCCGCCGCGGCCACCTGCCGGCCCACCTGCGATGAGCCGGTAAACGACACGTGGTTGACGCCCGCATGCGCCGCCAGCGGCGCCCCGGCGCCGGGCCCGTCGCCCGTGACGATGTTGACCACGCCGTCGGGCAAGCCCGCCTCCTGGCAGAGGCGCCCGATCAGCAGGGCACTGCCGGGGCTCTGCTCGGCCGGCTTGAGCACCACCGTGCAGCCGCAGGCCAGCGCGGGCGCCAGCTTGATGCCCGCCATCCACACCGGAAAGTTCCACGGTGCGATCGCGCCCACCACGCCCACCGGCTCGCGTAGCGTGTAATTGAAGAATTCCGACGGTACCGGGTTCACCCGGCCGAAGATTTTGTCCGCCAGCCCGCCGTAGAACTCGAAGAACGCGGCGCCGGCCTCCACGTCGCCCCGGGCGTCGGACAGGGGCTTGCCCATCTCCGATGTGTCGCGCAGCGCCAGCTCCTCGCGATGTTCGAGCATCAGCTCGCCCACCCGCCGAAGCAGGCGCCCGCGCTGCACGCCCTCCACGTCGCGCCACGTGCGGCGAAGCGCCCGGCCGGCCGCGGTTACCGCGGCATCGACGTCGGCGGTTTTGCCCTCCGGTACGACAGCCGCCGGCCGGCCCGTGGCTGGGTTAGTCACCTCGAACGTGCGCCCATCGGCCGCGCCGACCCACTCGCCACCGATCAGCATCATCTCGCGCCTTGCCTGCTCGGCCATCACCGACTCCACGCCCCGTGGCTGTTTGAATTGAAGCACGCAGACGCCGGCCTGCCCGGCAAAGCCCCATGTCTACCATAAGCCCCCGCACGATCAACCCCCGAGAAGGTGCCGACCGCGCCCGCGCGGCGCAAAAAAAAAGCGGGACAGCGCGGGTGGCGACGCGCTGCCCCAGCACCGGTGCATCTCTGGACCGTTAGCTCAACGAACTTCCGGCCCGTTTGAGCCGTCGAGCCACGTCGGTCCAGTTTACGACATTCCACCAGGCCTGCACGTAGTCGGCCCGTCTATTCTGGTACCTCAGGTAGTAGGCGTGCTCCCACACGTCCACCACCAGCAAAGGCACCGAGCCGACGATCGTGAGGTTCTGGTGGTTCATGGCCGTCTGGACGTAGAGTCTGTTGGCTATCGGATAATAGGCCAGCAAACCCCAACCGTTGCCTTCGACGGCCACCGAAGCGGCAAAAAAATGTTTTTTAAACGGCTCGAACCCGCCGAAATCCTCCTTGATTCGCTCAGCCAGCTCACCGGCGGGCTCGCCCCCTCCTCCCTCACCAGGCGCCGCCATGTTTTGCCAGAACACGCAGTGGTTGAAGTGCCCACTGCCGTGAAACGCCAGCAGTCGCTCAAGCTGCTGGATGGCGGCAAAATCGCCGCTCTGGCGGGCCCTGGCCAGGCCCTCTTCGGCCTTGTTGAGCCCGTCGACGTAGGCCTGATGGTGCTTGTCGTGATGCAGCCGCATGGTCTGCTCGTCGATGTGGGGCTCCAGCGCCGCATAGTCGTACGGCAGCGGCGGAAGCTCGTGCTTGGTTTTCGTCGCTACGGCTTCGGCCATGGTCGTGTCCTCCTGAGGCTCTACCTGGGTCTTTAGTGGGTTTTGTGGGTGGTTGCCACCTCTTCGTCGTACTAAAGATAGCTCACGATCGGGCCCTAGTCAAGTAAAATAGTACCAAAATACCCGTTAATTGCACCGCGCGGGTTCCCCTGCCCCGCTAACCAGCCGTCCGCCATAGCCGATCTTGACGCAAAGCTTTTATTTACAGATGGTTATCGCAGCTTCGGCTGCCTTGCACCTGCCGCTTGGCTGGTATGTGTGCCCCGCCGCGGCGGGCTCTTGAGCAGTAGACCTGACCGACGCGTCGCGCCCGCCTGGATCTGGACGTGGGCGCCCGTTCAAGCGACGCGCCCGTGGTGCTTTGGGGGCTGCCGCATCGGGTCGATCAGGTGGCGATACCGCGTGATACGTTCGGGCCGCCCATGACGTCGCGCGCCGGCCGCAGCGGTGGTCGGCCCGGTCCGGCGAGGCCCTACCGCGTGTATCGCCGCGCCAGGGACACCACGAACAGCGCCATCATGGCGGCGCCGATAAGGGCCTCGGCGTCGGCCAGGAACCGACAGTGCGGCTTGGGCTGAAAGTCCCCATATCCCAAGGTGGTGAACGTCACGACGCTGAAGTGCAGGCACTCGCCCAGGCTTGGTGGGCGTCCGGGCGGGCTCTCCGCGATGGCTGGTTCCCGTCCTAATCCCGCCACGCGCAGCACATATTCCCATACACCCAGGCGTTCTGCACTTGAGGGCTCCAGGCTCGGGCTTCCCGACTCTATTCCCTCCAGGCCGAAGTACAGGCCGGTGAAACAGAGAATCACGACAAGCGCTGCCAGAAGCACCCGCTGCGGTTTCTCGCCATATCCGAACAGGGAGCGCGCGAAGATGAATTCAAGCCACGCCAGCCAGAAAGCAGGTCGCCAGAACTTCCATCCCGCGTTTTCTAGCCTGCCGTGGTTGATGGCGCACTGCTCGGCAAAGTGATAATTGCCTGCTCTGCGATAGTCGCCCCGGTCCTGTGCGGTCTGCTTGGCCAGACGATACGGTATCTCGCCGTACTCCCGCCTAGCGAATGGCCGCGGTTTGCGGAAAGGCATGAACGGCGTCGGCAGGTCAAAGGCCACATCGCGCGACGCCGTCACGCCGTCAAACCCGGGATCGCCCTTGAAGGTGGCGCCGTCAAACCTGGCATGGCGCTTGAAGGTGGCGTCGCCAAACCAGGCCTCGTCCTCGAAGGTGGCCCAGAGAAAGCCGGCATAGCCCTCGAAGGTGGCGCCGTGAAACCCGGCACCGGCCTTGAAGGTGGCGCCGTCAAACCGGACATCGCCCTCGAAGGTGGCCTCGAAAAACCGGGCATCGCCCTCGAAGGTGGCGCCGCCAAACCAGGCACGGCCCTTGAAGGTGGCGCCGTGAAACCCGGCACCGCCCTTGAAGGTGGCGCCGTTAAACCGGGCACCGCCCTCGAAGGTGGCGCCGTGAAACCAGGCACCGGCCTTGAAGGTGGCGCCGTCAAACTCGGCAACGCCCTCGAAGGTAACATCGCTGAAACCAGACGTCTCGGGATCTGCGGGGAAATGCCACCCGCTGCAATCGCATCGCTTCGGGTCTGTCCCCCGTTGCCGAGCCTCATCCCATACTCGGCGTGCCGTCTCGGCATCCTTCCCGTTCTCGGGTGCGTGGTAGAGACAGTAGCCGTCGGGGGAACCCAGCCAACGTAGCTCCTCGCACGAGCCAAGCTCGCCGCGATAGGCGCACGTCTCTGCCGGCGGCTGCCCCTGCGATTCTTCCGCTTCTTGAGCCATTGTCCGTCACCCCACATTCCAGACGCGCTTCGGCGTTAGCCTGGCGACATAGTCCTCCCGCAGGGGCTTGTAGTCAACGCGCGCCTGGAAAGGGGCGGGCTGTGGCACGGTCGGTCCCGGCGCGCCGGGATCGGCTGTGTTGATCGACCGGTTGTGTCCCGTTGGGGAATCACGGCCCGGCTGCGCCGGACCGTGCCACCCGAAATCACTGGCGGACGAGCCGCCAGTGGCACCCGATCGTGTCCATCCGAGCAAGACGCGAATCGTGTTCCCCGGGTCCAGAGAAGGACCCGGGCCACCCGGCGCGAAGAATATGCGCACGCAGCGTTCGCCTGGGCGCACAACGTCAGTCCCCCGCTCCTGGAAGGAACGGGGGACCCATACGTGGGCATGCCACCCGGGGCGTCAGAAAAGACACTGCTCAAGAACAGTGGCACACACCGGGTACCGAAGTCGATGGGAAAACCGCACTGCTCAAGAGCAGAGGCACACAGCGTGGCTACTCAGTCGGGTGGCACACGGGCCGACCGGAGTCTACGGCGAGGCGGCCTCTTGTGTCTTGGGTGCCTTCTGCTGCGGCGCAGGAGCGGAAGCCAACGGGTCCTGCTTCATGATTCCCTCGTCCCAGCAGAGGAAATCATCGATGACGAAGACCACGTCCTTTTCGGCCACGCCGTCGGCCGGCATCACCCGGATGTAGAAGCCGGCCAAGCGTCCGTTGGGCGGCAGCGGTCGACCCGGATAGGCCGGCGAGTGAAGTGCATCCACACCGCACTCCAGCACGTTCCATTCGTTCTGCTTGAGTTCGGAGAACAGGATTTCGTACCAGGCGTCGGGCTTGTCCTCGGTCGAGCCGTCGTGCGGCAGGTGGGGCAGGTTGATATCGGTTCGGTCCTGCGTCCGCAGCTCCACCGCCCTCACACCCGACACATACACGGCGAAACGCATGTGGGTATCGTGGTTCAACACACCCATGTTGCGGTACACCTTCAACTGTCGGCCGCCGCCGGCCGTGGCCAGCGAGTTGTCCAGGGCAAAGTCGCTACCGCGATACGTCGGATGCGTCACCAGCTTGCCCTGCCAGCCGTCGCGGTCGCCCCGCTCGAAATCCTGGTGGTAATTCACGCCGAACATCGCCTTGGAGTATGGATAGCTGCCCCAGTCGGTGTAGTCAGCCACCACGCTGGGCGGCGGCGCTGGTTGTGGTGGTGTATCCGGGGACAACAGACACGTCATACGTATCTCGCGCATGAGCGGTGAGTGTTTGGCCCCTGTGTCGATCACATGCTCAGCCACGCCGGGCAGGACGCGGAAGCGGGTTGTGCGGCGAACGACCTGACGCTGGTCGTTCACCTGGTCGTATACGTAGTCCACGTCCAACGGGTGGCCGGCCAGAGCCGCTTCATTCTTGCATAGAACCGAGACCCTATTGGCACCCAGCAGCAGCGCCGGCAGAACGGTGTAATTGTGATGGAACACGCCGACGATCCGCAGAGGCTTGAGGCGGAGATCGCTGCCCGGCTCGAAGGTGAAGCGCAGCGTCGCGCGAAACTGACAGTTGAGCACGTCGTAGAGGCGCAGGCGTTTGCCCTCACCACCCCCGTCGGGCCAGATGCGCTGCCAGGGCTTTTCCTCGGTCTTGCAGTCAATCACCAGGCCGGAGGCGGGCAGCGGCTTGTCGATCCAGCCGTCGGCGAAGTAGTAGGGCAACCCGAGTTCGACCTCGAACGAGCCCGGCTTGCTCGGGTCGACCTGATGCAGGAGCCCGTCGGTGACGGTCAGGTTCTGAATGTTGCTGCCTAAGCTGTGCAGCGCACGCCAGCCGTCGGCGAAATCACAAATCAGTCGGCCATTCGCTCCGAAGCCGGGCAGGGCGGGCAGCGGCGAGGTGGGCAGGCCGCCTCGCATCGCGTCGGGCCAGGACTGGTCGCGCCGCGCTCGCTCGGCCATGCCCTCGGGCAGGTAATTGATGCGGGCATAGCCGATGTCCGGATCGGGAAACCACGACCAGACCGCAGTCATGCCCGGGCGCAGGTCGAGACGGTAGTGATACTTCCAGGTGGGGTTGTTTCGCTTCGAATCGACATAGGCGGCGTCCGTCGGGCGAGGCTTGTCGAAGGGCATCGAGTCGTCCGGCGTGTACAGGCTCGCCACGCCCGACCACCAGTCGTGACCGTTGAACCACGGGTAGCTCTTGTGCGGCGGCCCGAGGCGCAGCGTCGGATCGTTGGCGATCTCGTGGACGCTGGCGACGGTGCCGTCGGCCTTGACGTAGTAGTTGTGCATGTCGGAGTCGTACATCCGCCACGCGTTGTCGTAGAACACCTCGGTAATCACGTGCCCCTGCCCCCGGGCGATGTCGGCGGGCAGCCCGGCCTCGCGCGCCAGTGCAGCCAGCATTCCGCCGCAGGGCCCGCACTGCATCTGCCCGTGAAGGTTCAGGATGGTAACCGGGTTGGCCATCTCCGGCGTGGGATGGCCGGGGCTCTTGTGAAACGTCCGCAGGCGCAGGAAGTTCCAGAGGGCCTCAGCCTTCGCCCGGTCCGACATGGTTGGACTGACCACGCCGCCAATGATCCGCTCGACCGAGCTACAGTCGATCGTCCGGTCGTTGACGATGCGGACGTCTGCGATGCCGACGAGAGAATCCATCTTTGCTTCAGGCTGCGTGACGTGCGAAGAAGCCCCGGACGCCGCCGACAACACGATCCCTGCCACCACGAATTCACACAGATAAAACATACACAAACTCCCGTTCTCGTTAACGCCGGAAGATCATACCAGGGCCCGAGCGTCTGCGGTACTTCGAGCCTCGCAGCGGCTACTTACCCAACCCCAACGGTTTGACGCTTACCTTCGGGTCCGACAAGGTGCCGCGCACCTGATACGTAACCACCCTGTCACTCATCTTCTTAAGCAGATCGCCGACCTTGCCCAGGCGGTCCTGAAACTTCTCCAGCATCCCGCCGTTGACCTCAAGGTCCAGTTGACCGTCGTAGCCAATCCGTCCCTTGCCGCGGAAGGCGACCAGCGCGGTGATAGCCTCGGCCTCGGTGACGTCCAGATGGTCGGGCTTCAGCGTGAAGTCCGCATGAGCGGTATCGTTGGCACCGGCGGGCATGCCGATACGACTCTTGGCCTTGGCCACCATCGCCAACAGGTTCTTGACCACCGGCAGGTTCATCAAACGGGCCTGATCGATGTCCACACTTCCCTCACCCGATAGCGAATCAGGCAGACTGGTCAACTGACCGCGCAGCCCGCCCTCGCTGCGAACTCGCCCGGCGTACTGCGGCTGATCCTGTTGCATGAGGCGGAGCGTTTCCTCGATTCTGACGTCCTCGACATTCCACGACATGTCGATGGGATGGCCCGCATCCAGTCGCACCGTGGCCTGCCCCGAGCCCTGCCCGCCGAGTAAGGTGGCTTCGTACTCCATCGCCGCCACGCCGTCGGCAGCGTTAAGCCGAAGGCCGAAGGTGTTAAACGGCAGAAAGGTCTTGCCCAACAGTACGCTGGCATCTTTCAGGTCGATCCGGGCTCGGCCAGTGACCGCACGTGGTTGCCTCAGCGGCACCTGGCCCTGCATGGTGAGCGTCAATTCGCCTTGCGGCTGATAGGGTTCGAGCAGGCTCCGTTCGGCCTGATCGAGGGTGTCGTAGTTTTCTTTTCGCAAGGATGCGCGGGCGTCAAGATTGCTGATATCGAGCACAGCGGTGTCCGGGTTGATTCGACCGGCCAGTTTCACGGCGAGGAGCGGTTCACGTTTCAGCGTGCACGCCAGCGGGTACCACTCGGGCTGATCGGCGAGCGCCTCCAAGCGAACCTGAAGGGAATCGAATTGCAGAGGAATCTTCCCCAGCGTCACGCCGGCGTCTTGCAGGTCGAGCCTCGCCTGGCCGGTGGCAGCGCGTGGTCGGTGCAGTGGTACCTGCCCCTGGATGGTCACGGTCAACTCACCTTGCGGCTGATAGCGTTCGAGCAGGCTTCGCTCGGCCTGACCGAGCGTCTGGTAACTGTCCTGCCGCAAGGATGCGCGTGCCTCAAGCCTGCTGATATCCAGCAGGGCGGTGTCCAGATTGATTCGGCCGTCCAGTTCCACCGCCAGCAGGGGTTCACGCCTTAGGGTACCGCCCAGCGCATACCAGCCAGGCTGGTCAGAGACGGGCGGCGTGTTTAGCACCATGTTGATGTCCGAAAGTGTGAACGGCTCTGAGGCTGCGCCCTGATACGTGAACTCCCCGTCGCGAATCTCCACGTGACGCAGCACCAACACATCGCTGAAGCGCTGCCCCTCGGGCACGGAGCCGGAGTCCTGCAACACCGTGGGCTGAATGAAGTCCTGCCAGCCCACCAGTTCGCCGTCCGCGCCCGTCACAACCCTGACGTCCAGCCCATCCAGCTCGATGCGCTGGATCTGGATGGGTTTGCCCGTACGAGGCACCTCGGCCAACTCCAACAGCAATCGCGCGACGGTGATGATTGGCTGATCTTCCGCCGTCAACGTAAAGCCGTCGACCACGACCGTGCGCGGAGCCTGGTAATCCAACGACACAAACCCGACGCGCGGAGTGATATGGGCCTGCAACACCCCGACGATCTGACGGCCGATCCACTGCTCCAGCTCGGTGGTTCCGGCTCGGCCGATGTAGAGCCAGATGACCGGCAGCGCGACCACGATAAGGGCCGTGGCGGAAAAGCCGATTTTTACAATCCTTTTCACGCGTCGTCCTCTGCCATTGTCTCATCTCGGGCCATGCTGACTCGCGAGCCGGTCACCAGACCGAGGAGGTGGCGGATAAGCCGCCCGCCAGTTCGCCGACAGTCTACCCTAGCGCGCGGCAGGGCCTCCGTCGAGCGCTGAAAGCCAATCACCGCGTGCGTGTACACCCGCTGCGGCTCGGCAAAGCACCCTGTCAGGCTCACAGGGCAGCGCAGACTCACCGGACCGTGGCCGTTACCATGTCGGGCGTTCAGGACGCGCCGGCTGCGTCCGTAATGCCCGCCCGGGCAGGAGCAGTGAGTATGTGGTACACGCCGTGGATCGTATCGGAGCACGTGCCGGACCTGTCAACACTGAAGAACCTAATCAATAGCCCGCGGTTCGCCGGTAAAACCGGTCAGGAGCTGGCGGTTGCCCTGTGGGAACTCATCGTCGACCGCGACCTGGGAATCTTCCACTACTTCCCCGCCCGTGAGAACTTCTGGCAGCAGGACGTGTACGACCCGCTGAAGATCCTCAACGTCTACGGCTTCACGATTTGCCACTGCCACGCCCACATGCTGGCGATGATCTATCGCGAAGCAGAAATGGACGCCCGCATCGCCGACATTCGCGGCCATGAGGGCACCGAGGTTCACTGCGACGGCGGCTGGCACTATCTCGACTGCGACCTCCAGGGCTTCCACCGTCTGCGACCGCCCAAAGAGCATGTGATCGCATCGCGACAGCAGTTGTTTGACGACCCCACGCTCGTGTCCGACCAGCCAAACCCGTCGAACCCCTACTTCCTGCCCGATCGGCTTCCCGAGCAGATCCAGGACCTTTACGCCGCCAAACCTTCATGGACCGAACTGAAGGAAGAGCGCATCCACTCGACGGATTTCGTGCTGCGTCCCGGCGAGACGATGACGCGGTATTTCCATCACCGGGGACGCTGGGTTGTCTTCGACAACTACGTATCAGCGTTCAAGCGCTTCGCCAACGAAACCAGCTACGAGGGGCCGACGGAGCGCTTCTGGCCGCGGCGGACCTGCGGCAACGGGCTGCTGCGCTACGCGCCGAAGCTGCTGCCGACCTGCCGCGACGTCGAGGTGGGGGCCGATAGCCTCGACGGGCTCGCGCTGACCGATGCGGGCCTGACCGCCAAGGACGACAGCGGAACCGCGGTGTTCGCCTTCGAGTCACCGTACATCTTCTGCGGTGTGCCCGCTCAGGCCGGGCGCGTGCCCTCCTGCAACGGTGCGCTGGTCCAGGCCACATTTGACCTGCCGGCGGGTACATCGGCCCGTATCGAGGCGGCGCCGGAGCGAAATGAAGCCTGGCAAGAGCTGTGGCATAGCGGCGCAGCGACTGGACAGCTTGATGCCGAGGTGGACTTTACCTCCCTGGCCGAGGCGCAGTATCGGCTGCGACTCCGCTTCGTGCTGCATGGCGCGGGGGCTACGCTCAAACACTTCGAGACGGCGCTGTGGTTCATGGTATCGCCGCACTCGCTGCCGGCCCTGCGCAAGGCGGGTCCCAATCGCATGCGCCTGCACTGCGGCGACCAGTTCGGTCTGAACACGCGGCCGTTCCTGCTGGAATATAAAATGGAAGGCGGCGACGACGTGCCTGGAGCCTATGCGAGTGAGAACCTCAAGTACGCTCCCCAAACCTACTCCCGTCTGCTGCCGGTGGACCCGACCTGGGACTGGCAAACGATCTATCGCGTCACCGCCCCAAACGGCGGGAAGATGGCGTGGCTGCGAGCGTTCACGGTCATCGAGGGCCGCAAACCCGACGAGCCGTACGACGGTCACGAAGCCACGATATGGGTGGCCGAGTCAGCAGATGGGCCATGGGAGAAGATCGCGAGCAAGCCCATCGTCGAGCACGAGATGCGTTGGCACTTCGGCCTGTTCGGTCAGGCGAGACTCAGCGGCAAGAACGAGCATGCCTATGTGAAGTTTGCCGCCCGTAAGGGCGCGCTCGGCTTTCGCATTGCAGGACACTACTTGCCGTCAGCCCCACCGGTGGCCGATAGCAAGCTGGAGGTCGAGCACGTCTGGTACGAGGTGGATCCGAAGGTCGGCCGACGCGAACGCCGTTACGTCGAACCGATCACGCGCACCGACCACCAGTACACCGTCCAGTGTGCCCACCAGCCGCATGACGAGGCCATCATCCTGCGTGTGCCGTCGCTTGCCCGATGAAGCCGCACGGCAAACGTCAGGTGCGACAGGAAGCGGTGACGACGCTGCCGGCTGCGAGCCAGGTTACAGTCGGCTCAGCGCCTCGCGCGTTGTGGCGCCGGTGACTTCGTACGTGCGAGCGTCGACGATCTTCAGGTAGCTCATGCCAGCCGCCGGGCTGGGCACCTTGCCGCGCTCGACGAGCTCCAGCCGCATGCGAACCGGCTTGGCGTGCACCAGCGGCTTGACCTTCTTGTAGTTGCGGCAGGCCTTCTCAGCCGTGTCGCTGATGAGCTTGTGCGCGACTTCTTTGCCCAGCAGCCGGGCCGAGTCCCACGCCAGGCCTTTCTTGACGCAGGCGGTGTACACACCCTTGATCCACTTTTTCGCCTCGGCGCAGGCCTTGTCGCAGCCGCTGACCATGATGGTTGGCACGCCATCGTCACCGGCGATCCCTGCATCCATAGCGATCTCGCCGGCCTTCTTACCGTTAAGCCAGAAGTTCTGCCATCCGCCGGACGACATAGTGTGTTCGAGCACCGCTTCGGGTGTGCCCGCCATGGCGTGGTAGCCCAGCAGACTCATCGCGTCGAACTGACCGACGTCGAACAGACGTCCCTGGTCGCGCCCGCCGGTGCCGGGGGTCAACTCGGCACGCGAATCGATCTGCTCCCACAGCATGTTGAAGCCGCTCGCGTGGGCGTCGCGCACGACCACCTGTGTGGCCCCGCCACGGAAACATCCCTCCACGCAGGCGTTGGTGTCCCAGGCCATGTACTGGCGGCCGTGCTGATACTCCGGATCGCCTCGCAAAACCTGCTCCGATTTGGTGATGCCCGAAATCCCTTCCATATCGACGCAGATGAGAACTTTCATCATGCACACCTCAACGGTATTGACGCACCATCGACCGAGCCGGCCCGAGCATACCATGAATCGCGCCGGAAGACAGGGCAGCAACCGCCCAGGCCGACAAACGGGTCGAACGCCGTCACGAGGATGGGAGCAGCCGTTCCACTCGATTGGCTGGAACCCAGCTTTCCGAGCCGTCGAGGAGTCGAACCGCCAGCCAGGTCTCGCCCTCGTGAGCCCGGCTCTCCGTAACATTCACCTCTGTGCCCGGAGGGAACGGCTCGTTGTGACTCGGCGAGTACGACGCGTGATCCCCACGCCGGCCGACCGTTTCAGCCACGATCACACCGTCGTCGTCAGCCCCCGAAGCAACGGCATCGTACACGAGCGAAGCGGCCAGCGGTGCGGCGATCAACGCCAGCAGCACGCCCAGGCGACGAAACGGGCGCGATCGCCACAAGCCCAGCGCGAGGCACACCCACACACAAGGAAACACCAACAGGAAAGCCCATCGCCGAGTTTGAAACGACGTCCCGTGATGCCAGAACAACATCGTCTCAGCCAGGTTGGCGGCCGGGCCGGGCGGCGGCGGGCGCAACGGCAACTGTGAACGGATCGCCTCCAGCGCGTCGCGGGCGCGGCGGTTGCCCGAGTCGGCCAGCAACGCCCTGCGATAAAACAGTGCCGCCTTGCCGAGGTCGCCTGCAAAGTAGTAAGCGTTCGCCACGTTGGTCAAAAGCTCGGTCGAGATAACGCCGCGATCATAAAGCCGCTCGAAGGCCTCGGCCGCGGCGCGAAAGCGACGTCTTGCCTCCTCTCGCCTTGTCGGCTCGGCACGTTGAAAGTCCTGCGCGTTACGGAAAAGCTGCATCGCCTCAGCGAACACCGCCTGGGAATTGAGCGCAGCAGCCACACCATCGACCGTGCCCGGCGAGACCGCCCCCGCGACCGCCAGAGTCCACGCCAATGCAGCCGCACTCACCGCAGGCATCGATCGACCTCCTGGAGAATCCGCAGCGCCTCGCGCCCCGCCGCGTCATCATCGGCCGAGCCGCCGAAGCGAGCCGCCGCCAGGCGATCCAACATGCGCGATGCCTGCTCGACCCAATCGCCATCCACCTCCCGCGCGCCGAGTCGCTCCGCCAGTTCCTTGGGCGTGAGTTGGCCCGCCGGCAACCCCAGACGATCGCGGAAATAACCCGCGAAGGCTTCGTGGAGTTGGTCGAGCGGGGCCTTGGAATTCCTTAGCCGGTGTCGAGCAACGGCCAATGCGCCGCGCGCGCGTCGGACGGCCGGATCGCGCTGCCCGTAGCGCCGGCATGCCCACGCGACAATGAACAGCAACGGCGGCACGCCTACCGCCGCCAGAAAGCCCGCCGTCGTAAGCCGGGCCGTCGGACGCAGCGAAGGCACTAGTGTGCCCGGCGTATCGAAATTTGCACCGATCCCTACCTGCTGGACGAGTTCGTCGGGCGCCCGGCGCGCCGGCTGTGTAGTAGCCGGTGTTGGCTGGGCCACAATGGCCTCATCTGCCCCCACGGTCCGGACGGCACGCACCTGAATCGGGATAGGCTTCGAGTAGGCTACGTGGTACGCCTCCGCGGCCGGGTCAAAATGAGGCAGCGGCAGAGGCGGAATCCTCGTCACCTCTGCCGATCGCGGACGGATCGTCTGATGGAAGACTCTCGTATCCCCTTCAATCTGACCGGCGTCGACATCGGTGGCCACCTCGAAGTCTCGCGTAAGCTCCTCCAGATCCTGCCAGGGCGGCAGGACGAGCCCCTCCAACAGACCGCGACCACGGACGGTCACCTCCAGATCGATCGGCGCGAAGGCATCAACCTGCGTGTCCTCGGTCGTCACATCGATCGTAAACCGGCCGATCGCGCCGGCGAACAAAGCGGGCCTGCCCTCGGTCGGCAACGGCTCGACCGGAACCGTCACCGCGCCAGTGGCGGCACGAAACTCCTTGTAGTCGGGTACGCGAACGCGGCCACGGAAAAAATCGCGCGTGTAGCGAAAACCGTCCTCCAGCATCAACGACGCACTTGCCCCGCCCACATCGATCTGCCCGGCTTCGTGCGGCGTGACTCGCAGCGCAAAGCACCGCACGCGATACGCCTTGCCATCGCGGCTGGCTGATCCAGACTGGATCAGCAGTACCTGCCCGTCGCCAATGCGTAGTTGAGTCGCCTCGCGCCGGCCGTCGACGGCGACCGGCTCCACCTTCAGATCCGCTCGACGCAGCAGCGGCACGTCCAGGCTTGCCAGACCCAGCGGGTACCGCGAGGTGGACAGCAAACCGAATCCGTCGCCGCCTTCGTAGACTTGGCCGGAGCAGAAGATCGTATACACGACGCGAAACGGCACACCGATCCGGGCCGTCTTGACCTCGGGTTCTGCCGTGAAAAGGATGCCCTTCTCCGGCTGCTTGGCCACGGTGAGCTTGACGGTCTGCGACTCCAGCACCTTGCCGCCGCCCACCGGCACGCGAACCGGACCGATCGTAAACTCGCCAAGCCGGCCCGGCTGCGGAATCACGGCGAAGGAATAGCGATACGATGTGGTCTGGATCCTATTCACGATCGACGTCATAGTCGACCGGCCGCTCGCCCCACGTATCTCCAATCCATCGACCGGTGGCACCACCGGTTCGCCGGTATCCCGGTCAGGATCGACCACTTCGACCTGCAACACCACCGGCTGATTGTCGAACGTAACTTCGCGCTCCAGCGCGATTCGCACCTCCGCCGCGTCAACTTGAACCGCCTGGTGCAGTACAAGCAACGTCACGCACGTCAGCCAACCGGCCAGCGCAGCGCGACCCGTGGGCCCTCGCCGCCCTCCAGACGCCGATACAGATTGTGCGTTCGCCGACAACTTAAACACTGGAAACCGTCGCCGTTGCCTCACCAATCCTTGCTTACCGTTACACTTGACGGCGCTTGCAGAATAGCCTTTTCCTCTTCGCGCCGTTTCTGATCCATCTCGTCCATGCGCAGACGGGCCTGCCGCGGGGTAAGCCTATAGCCTTGATCGCTCTGATCCTGCTGCTCGTCCTTCTGGTCCTGTTGTGACGAGTCTTTTTGCTGATTCTGCTTCTGGTCCTGTTGCTGCTGCTGATCATTCTGCTGCTGACCGCTCAGCAATGCCAGGGCCTCGGTCAGCCGCTCGATGGCCTGGTCGGTGTTGCGCCGGGCCGCCTCGAGCCGCTGCTGCCCCAATGCCTCACTCGACGTCGACGCACTCTGTGCGCCCTCCCGCGTCTTGCCCGCAGCGGCCTGGTGGTTTTCGTCCTGCGAGTTGCTGAGTTGGCCGGCCATGTCCGCTGCCTCGGCGGCGTCCTCGTTCTGCGAATCAGCCAGCATCGCCAAAGCCTCGTCTTGCCCGTCGTCCATCTCGGCCAGACCGTCGATGGCCTGGCGAACGACCCGCTCGCGCTCGATCAACTGACGAAGGCGCTCAGCCGGCGACTTGGGCGGCTTGGGCAGCAATTCCGCAATTTTCTCCAGCGCCTCCAGCGTCGCCCGCTGATCGTCCAGCGACGCTGCGACGTGTCCGTCGGCTAGTTGGGTGTGAGCGTTTTGTGCAGCCTGTGCCGCTGTCTCGGCCAGTGCATGGATTTGCTCGATCGTTTCCGCATCCATCCCCGGCGACCCAACCTCGTCTGTTGTGCCCTGCTGGGGCGAGTCCGGTACCGAGATCTCGGCTGCCGCCAGCAGTCTGGTCGCCCACACGACGTCCTCCTGGGCTTCGGCCAGGGGTGCGGCCCCGGCGACGTCGGCTGGGGTCAGCATGCTGCCAAGCTTCCCGAGCACCTTGTCGCCAAGCACGTCGAGAAAGCGTCGCACGTCGGACGCCGGCTGAGACGTGGGCGCTTGATCAGACCGGGGTTGCGGCTTCACACCGGCCTTCTCCTCGGACCGGGCGAGGTTCTCGCCGGTTACCGCAAGCGCATCGTTCAGCACCATGCCCAACTCGAGCGGCAGCAGTTGCAGCGCATCGCGCATGCCGCGAATCGAGGCGGTCTGGCTGTCGCCGGCCGACGCGAAGTCAAGCTCGTCCAGCGCCGCCTCGGCACCGTGCTGCGCCTCGATCGTCTGCCGCAGGCGCTCGCCCGCTGCGCGATAGCGCTCCACCTGTTGTTCGTCCGCCGCCCCCGGCTGCGACGTGGCAGGTGCCGTAGCGGCGGCTTGGGCTTCGAATTCGGCCAGGTACCTCGCCAGCATGTCCGTTCGACCTCGCAGCCGTGCCTGGCTCCGTTGCAACCGACGGGCCGCGATGCGAGCCGACCGCTCGGGTACCTCCCGCAGCGCACGCGAGAGTACACGATGCAAACGCTCATTGCCCATCAACTCAAACAGCAGCTTGGCCGGCGCCTTCAGCGCGTCCTCATCTGCCTGCTTGCGGCGCTGTTCCTCGATCTGCGCGATGCGGTCGAGCACGACCCTCAGCGCCGTCTTGGCCACCCCGATGTTATGTGTGACCTGCTCGTCCCGCGGTCTGAGTTGCCGGAAGAAGTCGATGGCCCCGCGGTAATTGGCCGCCGCTTCGGCGAGCGTCTTGAGCTTGGCGTCGTCGCCGTCCTGCTCAGCGGCGCCTTCGGCAAGTTGGTGACCCTTTTCGAAGCGAGCGTACGCCAGGTTGTAAATCGCCGCGTCGCGCAAGGGCTCCTGCGCCCGCACTGACGCGTCCTCAAATCGCTCGATCGCCTCGTCCCACTTCCCGTCACGCAAGTAACTCACGCCCGCGTTGTAGCGCAGCACGGCCGGGATCGGCTCGTCGGTCTGCTTGTCGTCCTGCCGATCGGCCTCATACGCACTGGCTGCGTCGGCGTACTTGCCCTCGTCGAATAGCCGCCCTCCCTCGGCCAGGGCCGCCTTGTGATCCGATTGCGCCACCGCAGCCGTCAGCCAGGACAGCAGGATGGTTCCGGCAATCAGCAGCATGCCGACTCGCCCACTATGGCTGCCGTCGCGCTTCATGCCGCCCCCTCCCCGGCCAGAGCACTCGCCTGGCCCGGCCGCTCCGGCCAAAGCAGCGACGCCAACAGCAGAGCCAACGCGACAAACAGGACCGGCTGATACACCTCCGACCAATACACGTGTTCGGCAATCATCTGACGTCGCGGCTGCTGCGCGACAATCTTGCTCCGATAGAAGTCCACCAGATCGAAATTGGCGGTACCGGCCGGCAGATACGCCCCGCGCGAGCCGGCCAACGCCATCTCGGTCAGCACCTTCCCGTCCAGCTTCGACATGACCGTCTGGCCCTGATATTCCAGGTTGCGCGTCACGCCGTCCGCCCCGGTTACCGGTATGGGCGAGCCGGTCGAACTGCCCAGGCCCACGGTGTAGATCCCCACATCCAGAGCAGCCGCCTGTTTGGCCGCATAGGACGGATATGATTCGTGATCTTCCCCATCTGTAATCAGTAGGATATCGGCGAACGTCGGCTTGCCGCCGGATTGCTCGGTATCGGTCGGCTGCGTGGTCGGCGCCTCCGTGTCGAGGCCCAGCAGATCGGCCAAAGCCTTGCGCACCGCGTCGCCGATCTTGGTGCCGCCTTGACCCGTCGCCTGTGTCGACACGGTCTTGAGCACGCTCTTGAAGTAGGAGTAGTTCGACGTCAACGGACAGGTGATCACCGCGTCACCCGCAAAGACGACCAGGCCGATTCGATCACCGGCCAGATGATCGGCCAGACGCGAAAGCTCGAGCTTGGCGCGATCCAGCCGGCTGGGCGAGATGTCGTCCGCCAGCATCGACCGCGACACGTCGAGACAGACCGCCAGATCGCGCGCCGCCGTCTTGATCCGCTGACGCTGCGGGTTGGCGCGCGGCTGAAGCGCCGCTGCCGTCAGACCCACCAGCGCCAACGCCAACAGCGTCGCCCGCCACAGACGTCGACGGCGCACCGCCCGCAGCCAGGTGCCGACTCGCCGCAGATCGAGCCCGAAGACGCCCAGACGCCGGCCACGCCGTACGTTGCCGTACAGCACCAGCAGCACGACAAACGGCGCCGCCCAGAACAGGTGCACCCACTCGGGCTTGGCGAACTGAAACTCGCTCACGGTATCCTCGCCAACACGGTCTCACTCAGCAGCGTCGCTACCACCAACATCGCTACGGCCGGTATCAGAAGGTAATGGTACAATTCACGGTAGCTGCGGAACTCAATCTTGCCGATCTCGCTTCGCTCCAATTCGTCGATCCGGCGATACGCCTCGCGCAGCTCGTCACCGTCGGCTGCGAACCATGCATGGCCGCCGGTCGCCTCCGCGATCTTCCGCGGGCCGGACATCAACTGCTCGATCTGGGCGTCGCTCAGCCGTCCCACCACCACAGGCCCGGTGAAGCTCTGCCGACGGACGTTGCGGTCCATCAGAATGATGAAGTACACCTTCACATTGTTGGCGGCGGCATACTCGCCGGCCTCGATCGGACCATGCACGCCGGCGTTGTTCTCTCCGTCGGTCAGGACGATGGCGGCGCGGCTCTTAATGCGGTATCGCTGGTCTTCGTCGCTGCGAGCCAAGTCGTCTTCCGCCGTGACCAGCGAGAGCACCGCCCGGTACAGCCCGTCGCCGATCGCCGTGCCGTCGACCGGATTGGGGGCTGCCGCTTCACTCCGATTACGCGTCGGCCTGCGATATCGCGTCAAAAAGGGCGCGACCGTGTCAAGATTCTTCACCGCCGTCAAAAGCGGTTCGTGCATCGACACCAGCGGGCAGTTCTCCTGGGGAAACCGCGCAAAGGTCGTCAGCCCGACCAGGTCGGTCTTGCGACCGGGCAGATCGTCGCGACCCGAAACGAAGTCCGCGAAGATCTCCTTGACCACCTCGATCTTGGGCAGCTCACGATCACGGTAGCGAGTCTCGTTCTCCATGGAACTCGACCGGTCGAGCACCATCTGCACGGCCACTCCCTCACTGCGGACGACCGTCTGCTCGTCGCCCTTTCGAGGCCGCGCGCCGGCAATCACCAGAAGGCAGACGGCCACGATTTGCAGCAAAGGTACCACGCCCAGCGCACGTTGCCGCAGCGTTCGATGCACCGGTCGGACGTTCCTGACCGTGGGGAAAACCATCACCGGCACGACAGGCCGCTTGTACAGCCGCCATACAAGCAGCGGCACCAGCGGAATCAGCAGCAAGAGGATGGCCGGGCTCTCGAACTCAAACGGCATCGCTTGCCGTCTCCTGCACAAAGCGCTTCAACACGTGGATTGATTCGTCCGTGTCTTCCTCAGCCGGGCGGTGTACAGCGAATTTCACCTGGTCGGCCAACGTGAGAAACTGCCGCAGCCGTCGGTGATGTCCCGTCAGCGCATCGCTGCGGCTCGCCTCGACCAGGAATTCCTCCGTCGTCCGGTCCGGGGCATGGATGCCGAATCGCCGTTCGATGTACTCGCGCATGATGCTTGACAATTCGACGAAGAACTGCTCCACCTGCCCTTTGGCGATCAGGTCCCGCTCGATAAGTCGTTGTAGGGCCTCTCTCGCCAGCTCGTGCGGCGGCGTGATGGGCGCCTGCTCCTGCACACGGCGGCGCCGCACGTAGATCGCCGTGGCGACGACCAAAACAACCACTGCGAGCACCCACCCAAACCAGCCCCGTTCTTCCGGCGCCTCCGGATCGGCTCGAAAAATGTCCCTGGTCGGACGAAGCTGCAAACCGGCCACATCGGTCACCGGCGCGACCTGCACCTCGATCGGTTCGGTGACGAAGTGGCTGTCGCGCTCCTTCCCCTCCTCGCGAAAATACACGTACATCGGCGCGATCGTCAGCGTGCCGGTTCGCTCCGGCTCGAGCACGAACTGCCGTCGCTGTAACACGCCGCCATCGGCGAGTTCCACGGGCGAGTCCTGGCGCATATCAACCACGGCGAAGTGACCGAAGTCCTCCGGCAGGTAGTCGGGCAGATCGGCCTCGAACCCCGGATCGCCTTCAAGCTCCTGCGTCAGCACGACCTGATCGGCCAGTCCGATCTCGGTGGCGTCCAGCAGCATGCGTATGCGCACGGGCCCGCCCGAGCTCTGGCGGGAATAGGCTGGCTCGCCGATCTCGCCCTGCCGATCCGATGCAGGTTCGCCCGGCCCGCAACCGACCACGCTCAGCAGGCACAACATGGCGGCAAGACGCGTCGGCCGGCGCATCGGGATCACCTGTACATCTTCTTCTCGCGCATGCGGAAGAAAGCCTGAAGCTGTTGCACGTAGCTCTCGCTCGTCGTGATCGATAATTCGTCCACCTTGAGCGATCGCAGCAGCCGGTCCTGTCGGGCGCGATCCCGTCCGCTGCTCTCGCCAAAGCCGGCGCGAACGCGCGCGCTGCCCGTATCGATCACGCACAGCTCGCCCGTCTCGGCATCCTGTAACGTCGCCAGACCCACGTTCGGCATCTCCTGTTCGCGCCGGTCCTGAATGCGGACGGCGATGATGTCGTGCCGGCTGTGCACGGCCGCCAGGTCTCGCTCGAAGTCGTCGCAGATGAAGTCCGAAATCACGAAGATCACCGCCCGCCTGCGCATCACTCGCCCCAGGTATTCCAGCGCGACGCCCACGTCCGTGCCGCCCGACTCCGGCTTGAAGCCCAGCAGCTCGCGTATCAAACGCAACACGTGCTGCGTGCCCTTTTTGGGCGGAATGAACCGCTCGACGCGGTCGGTGAACATCAACAGCCCGGCTTTGTCGTTGTTGCGAATGGCGCTGAAGGCGATCAACGCCGCGAACTCGGCGGCCAACTCGCTCTTCTGCTGCAACCCGCTGCCGAACCGTTCGGATCCACTGACGTCGACCACCAGTATGACGGTCAGCTCGCGCTCCTCGCGGTACGTCTTCACGAAGGGCCGACCCTGCCGGGCGGTGACGTTCCAGTCGATCGAACGGACCTCGTCGCCGATCTGGTACTCGCGGACCTCCTCAAACTCCATGCCGCGTCCCTTGAACGCGGAATGGTACTGGCCGGCCAGCACGTCGTCGGCCATCCGCGAAGTCCGAATCTCGATCTGCCGAACCTTCTTCAGCAGTTCTCGCGGAATCACGGTACTTCCACGCGGTCTAAAATGCTCTTAACGATATCGTCGGAGGTCTTCTCTTCCGCCTCGGCCTCGTAGCTGATGATCACCCGATGCCGAAGCACCTCCATCGCCACATCCTTCACGTCCTGCGGTGTGACGTAGCCGCGCCCCGCCAGAAACGCACACGCCTTCGCCCCCAGCGTCAGGTAAATCGTCGCACGCGGCGACGCCCCGTACTGGATAAACTGACGAAGCTCCGGCTCGTCCGGCTCGCGCGTCGCCAAAACCACATCGACGATGTAATCCTTGATCTTGTCGTCGATGTAGATCTCGTCGACGATCCGCCGCGCCTCGGCCAGATGCTCCGGCGTCATGACCGGCTCGACCGCAAAACTCGGCGAGGTGCTGGCCATCCGGTCCAGAATCTGACGTTCCTCCTGGCGCGACGGGTAGTCCACCAGCACCTTCAGCATGAACCGGTCGACCTGCGCCTCGGGCAGCGGATACGTACCCTCCTGCTCGATCGGGTTCTGCGTAGCCATCACCAGGAACGGCTCGTCCAGCGGGAAAGTCTGATCGCCGATGGTGACCTGCCGCTCCTGCATGGCCTCGAGCAGCGCACTCTGCACCTTCGCCGGCGCGCGGTTGATCTCGTCGGCGAGAATGACGTTCGAAAAGATCGGCCCCTTCTTGACCGAGAACTCACCGGTCTGCGGCTGGTACACCAGCGTGCCGATCAGGTCGGCCGGCAACAGGTCGGGTGTGAATTGCAGCCGCTGAAACCCTGTATCAATTCCCGCAGCCAGGCAGCGCACGGCCGTCGTCTTCGCCAGCCCGGGCACGCCCTCCAGCAGGATATGGCCGTTGGCCAGCAGACCCACCAGCATCTTGTCGATCAGGTCTTTCTGGCCGACCAGTACGCGGCCGATCTGCTCGGCAAGCCTGGCGAAAGGCTCACTGGCGGCGCGAACCTGTTCGCCGATCTGTTTGACGTCCAACTGCGTCACTGCCATGAGACGATGCTACCTCCCTAATCTGTCAGACGATACGTGCCAGCCGTGCTAACGGTTCGTCAGCATAGGCGTCCGCCGCCCCGACCGCCCTGTTGCCAATAAACGCCACAGGCCGGTAAGTTGTTTTAAGGGCGGAGATTATAGAGCAAACTCAGGCCGTGTCCACCGCTTTGGTACCCCGTCAATCTGCTGCATGTCGCGCCGCCGGCGATTCGCCCATCGCCGGGAGTCCCAAGTCGCTCTACGGCGTTGGACGCCGGCCCTACAAACAGATCGAGCTGAAATCCGCCCCCGCGTACATCCGATACATAATGCGGCGGGAGCGTGCGCCGTAAGTGCCGGGCCGATGATGGGATATCTACGCCAGGGAGCATGGTCATGCGAATCGCTGTGGTAGGTACAGGCTATGTCGGGCTGGTGACGGGCACATGCCTGGCTGATACCGGCAACCACGTCGTCGGCTTCGATGTGGACCCCGACAAGATCGCCGCCTTGCGCGCCGGGCAATGCCCCTTTTTCGAGCCCGGTTTGGCCGAACTCGTGCGGGCTAACCAGGGCGCCGAACGTCTCACGTTCACCACCGATCTGCCCGAAGCGGTGCGCCACGCTGAGGTGATCTTCGTCGCCGTAGGCACGCCGCCGCAGCCCAACGGGGCAGCCGACGTCAGCGCCCTGCAAGCGGCGGCCGAGCAGATCGCGCCGCACATCACCGAACCCACCATCCTCGTCGTTAAGAGCACCGTGCCCGTCGGCACCGGCGATGCCATCGAGCAGCTCATGAATACCCAATGCGCCCACCGCGTGGACGTGGTCAGCAATCCCGAGTTCCTCAAGGAAGGCACAGCCGTGGACGACTTCCAGCGCCCCGACCGCGTGGTGATCGGTGCCGAGGACACCCACGCCGCCGCCCCCGTCAAAGAGTTGCACCTGCCCTTCGTCCGCAACAACCGTCCGATTCTGATCATGAGCCGCCGGGCCGCCGAACTCACCAAGTACGCCGCCAACGCCTACCTGGCGATGCGCATCAGCTTCATCAACGAAATTGCCAACGTCTGCGACGCCCACGACATCGACGTGGATCAGGTCCGTCAGGGCATCGGCACCGACGCCCGCATCGGCTTCGGGTTTCTCTATCCCGGTGCGGGCTACGGCGGAAGCTGCTTTCCCAAGGACGTGCAGGCGCTGGCCCACGTGGCCGGCGAAGCAGGAATCGAGCAGGATCTGTTCAGCGTCGTGCACCGCATCAATGAGCGTCAGAAGCGGCTGCTCTTCGAGAGGATTGTCCGGAAATATGGAACCGAGCTGGCCGACCGCCGCTTCGCCATCTGGGGAGTAACGTTCAAACCCAACACCGACGACCTGCGTCAGGCCCCCGCGCTGACCACGATCGACCTGCTGCTGTCGGCCGGGGCTGAAGTGGTCGCCCACGATCCGCGCGGCATGGACAATCTTCGCCACCTCTATGGCCAGCGGGTGCGTTGTCAGCAGGATGCCTACGCCGCTCTCGACGACTGCGACGCACTGATCATCCACACCGAGTGGAACGAATTCCGCAGTCCCGACTTTGACGAAATCCGACGCCGACTCAAGCAGCCGATCATTTTCGACGGCCGAAATCTCTACGCCGCCGACACGATGAGACGCGCCGGCTTCGAATATCACTCCATCGGCCGACCGCCTGTCTCGCTGGCACGCTGAGCACCAGCATGCTTGGGTACCCCGTCCCGTGTCGGGGCGGGGGACGGATTGTCCAGAACATGACACGGCGAGGGGCATCTTCAAGCGGCGCCGGGCGCCCTGAATCGGATCGCGTAGGGCGGGTTCCACCCGCCTTCGACTCCGACGGGTGGCACGGTCGACCTCCAGATCGGCCGTGTATCGCACGCCTGAGCGGCGAGTGGCCCAGGTAGTTTTCGACCTGGGGAGGCGATTCTGCTGCATCGGCCTACTTATGATGCAAACACAACCGCAACCTCTGCTTTGCTGCGGTTAAGGGTGCCACCCAAGGCCACAGATCCCGTAATCCCATGAAAGGCTGCCTCCGAGAGCCTATCTTCTAGGGTGAATCAAAGACCCGGAAGACAGGAAGGAGACAGCCATGAAAAACGTGTATCCCAGAGTAAGGGCCAGCGGGGTGGACGTCCACTACAAGTTCA
>DATKUK010000067.1:0-109440 GCA_035530655.1 Phycisphaerae bacterium | reverse complement strand
AACGTCGCAACCGGCAGGCCCGCAAGTCGCATACGAAAAGGACCCGCCGACGCCTTCGCACGCTCGGCATCAGAGTGGATCGATTACGCTGCTGCGTACCGGATGAACCGTGAAATCCATGACTAAGCGGCGCTGTAGTGTTAATCAGCACCTGCTCGCTGAAGGTGATCGTAATGTGGGTGGCGTTGGGGCTGCTGGCGCCCTCATCGCCGGGCCAGACGGCCGTCACCGTCGGCGGCTCGTCGTCGCCCGGGGCCGGTGCGCCACCACCGGGCGCCGTTGCATCCATGTATGGCCCACAGGGCAAGGTGTAATGCTGATTCCCCAGGTTGTTTTCAACCGTGAAATCAGAGAACGTCGATGCAATCGCGATCTGGCCGCGTCGGTTGCGGACGGTCTGTCCGTCGTCGCTGATGTGTCCGTCGGCGTACAGTGCGTTCGCCTTCCCGTTGTGGCGCGAACCGAGAATGACCGCGCCGGGTGGTGTGCCACCTCTCTGCATGTACCACATGCCCGCACTCTGCCGACCCGCCCCGAGAGCGCCGAACGGCGGTTCCACCGAGGAGTCGTCCGTGCAATAGTCCAGGGAGTCACACAGATAGACCACCTTGCCCGGCGCCAACACCTCGTCGCTGTTGATTGCCTGTACGTGGTAGTTGCGGACACCGCTTCCGGCATCCAGGCGCGTCTCGGCCCTGCCCCAGATGTTGTCGGTCGGTCCGTCGTAGAAAAAGTCATCCTCGAACTCGTCGTCGGGACGGACGGGCCATCGTCCGTGGTCGGTGGGCGACCGCAGGATGCGATTCACCATGTAGCAGGCTGCGTATTTATAAAGAATCGGGTATGCATCTTCATATGACCATGGGTCCAATTCCGGACTCTGTGGGTCCATCACGTTGTCCAGAACGGCTGAGGGACAGATCGCGGGTGGGGGCACACAGTCGCGCCCGCCAATCTCCGTCGCAATCCGGAATCCGTACGGTTCTTGGTACCATGGGGCGTAGAAAGGGAAGCTGGCGTCGATTGAGGGAACGTAGCCCATTGCGTATAGCAGGCGCCCGTGGGGCGGGTCGGCGCACTGTTCGGGACGGGTGTAGGACCGTCTCAGGGCGGGATCGGGATCGCCTGGTGGACAGGACGGCATCAGCAGGAACGGATCGCACGGCGGGAATTCCCCCCATTGCGCCTCGTACGCCGCCAGCGCCTCACCGAACTTGCCCAGATTGGCCGCACACCGTGCCTGCTGGCTGTCCGTCGCGACGGTCCCCACCAGCGCCGCGCCGACGCCGGCCGCCGCCACGAGAACGACCACCGTTACCGCAACATCCACACCCCGCAATCGATGGGACATGTTCATCCCTCCGCTGTCACCACACCCCGAATCGAACCCCACAAAGACGATTGACTCAATCCCAGACTAGCACATTCTGCATACCGGATCAACTCCCGCACACCGACGCCGCCAAACGTCCCAATATATCCGTTGTGAGCGGCTTGCCGCCCATGGGTGGCACGGTCCGTCTCGGGCGGCATGCCCACGCCCGTGCTGCGCGTGTGGTCATGCGTTCCTGCAAGAAGACGATTGAATCGCGACGTACTGGTCGTCCGTGGTCTCTGCGTGGGCACGGTCTTTGCCCGTCCGGTGGGTGGCACGGTCCGGCCCAGCCGGGCCGTGTAATCGAACACTGCTCAAGAGCGGTGGCACACGGGCCAACGGAGCATAGCGCGGTGGGTGGCATCCCGGCGCGCCCGGACGAAGTCGGGCCGTCATTCGCCAACGGAACACAACGCCTCAAGTCACACGGCCGATCCCGGCGCGCCGGGATCGACCGTGGCACCCGCCTTCGGTAGAATCATGTCCTCTTGTCTGGCAGGGGAAGAAACGAACGCGCCAGTCCACCGCTGTCGGGCGGGCAAACGATCATGGAATTCTGGGACATCCTCATCCATCTCGTCTCGCTGCTGGGGATGGCCCTGCTGTTCGGCGCGATCCTGGAGCGCCTCGGCCAAAGCGCGATCCTCGGCTATCTAGCCGCGGGCATGCTGCTCGGGCCCGGCGCGTTAAACCTGGTGGCCAGCAGCAAGGTCGTTACGGGACTCGCCGAACTGGGCGTGTCGCTGCTGCTGTTTGCCATCGGACTGGAGTTCTCCTGGCCGCGTTTGCGCAGGCTGGGGGTGGTCGCCTTCGGCGGCGGCTCGCTTCAGGTCGTGGTGACCGGCCTGGCTACCGGCGGGGTGTGCCTGCTGCTCGGGCAAAGCATCGCCCAGGCCGTCGCGTTCGGTGCCATGGTCGCCCTCAGCAGCACCACCTGTGTTTTGCGAAGCTTGGTCGACCGCGCCGAACTCGACAGCGTTCACGGCCGACACGCACTGGGCATCCTGCTGTTGCAGGACATAGCCGTCGCGCCGCTGGTCCTGCTGGTGACGGCCCTGGCTGGACAGGGCTCGTCGGGACAAGTCCTGATGGACATGGGGCGTGCCATCGGCCTGGCCGTCCTGTTGATTGCCGTGCTGCACGTGATCAGCCGCTATCTGTTGCCTCGCATCTTCGCGGCCACGTTTTTCGCAAGGAACCGGGAACTGCCCATTCTGTTGGCGGTGGTGATCTGTGTCGGGGCAACCTGGGGCGCTCACAAGCTGAACCTCTCGCCCGCGTTCGGGGCCTTCGTGGCCGGCATGTTGCTGGGCGAGTCGCCCTTTGCCACCCAGATCCGTGCCGACGTCCACGTGCTGCGGACGCTGTTCGTCACGTTGTTCTTCGTGTCCATCGGCATGCTGGCCGAGCTGGCCTGGATCGCCGCGAATCTCTTCAGCGTGGTCCTTGTTGTCCTGGCTGTCGTGGCGGGAAAGGCGCTCATCATCTGGGCGATCATCCGAATCTTCCACAACTCGCACCGCACCACGATGGCCACCGGCCTGTGTCTGGCGCAGGTAGGTGAGTTCTCTTTCGTCCTGGCCGAGATCGCTTACGGCGGGCGGCTGATTGGCGATCATGCCTTCAAGCTCTTCGTCGCCGCCACCGTGGTCGCCATGTTTCTCACGCCTTTCCTGGTCGGCGTGGCGCCGGTCGCCGGAAGGGCATGGGAGCGTCTGCTGACTCGGATCGGCCTGGCCCGAGAGCCCGAACCAGCCACACGCGCCCCACAGAACGCCTTGGCTGACCATGTAATCGTGGTGGGCTACGGACCGGCCGGACGCGAGGCGGCCGGGCGCCTGAAAGCTGCCGGCTTTGCCGTGGTCATCGTCGATCTGAACCCTCGCAGCGTAGCCGCCGCACGCGAGGAAAAGCTCACCGCCGTGCTCGGTGACGCTGCGCGCCAGCAGGTATTGGACCATGCGCACCTGACGTCCGCGCGTGCGTTGGTCGTCACCACCCCCGATCATCGCACCGCCCGGCAGATCATCATGCAGGTCAAGGCCCTGGCGCCCAACGTCCCGGTCGTCTCGCGAGCCCGCTACCACTTTTACGCCCAGCAGCTCGCCGCAAGCGGCGCACACGTGGTCGATGAGGAACACCGCGTCGGACGCCTGCTCGGCCGCGAGACTCTCACACTTCTCCGCAGACTGCGCTCGCTGCCGCCAGGACAAGGCAACGCCACCCAGGCATGATCTGCTCCTTTCCAGCCGCATCACACCCCAGTGCCAGGGCGTTACCCATGTGTCCAAACGGGTGTTACCAACGTCTCCGGTCTACTCGCGTCTCAAGACGGGGGTTGGTGCAGCAGATTCTCCTGCCCTATGATCTCCCCCGCACGAAAACAGACCCCAACAGGGAGCCATCGGATGCCTCACATCACACTCGACAGGACTCAGTTCCGCGACAAGGTCCACGCCTGCTGGATAGGCAAGAACATCGGCGGCACGCTCGGTGGGCCGTGGGAGGGCCGTAAACACACCCACGCGCTGACCTTCTATGAGCCCGTGCCCGACAAAGCCCTGCCCAACGACGACCTCGACCTTCAGATCGTCTGGCTGAAGATGCTGGAGGATGAGGGGATCGACCCGTCGGTGCGGACGTTTGCCGAGTACTGGTGGCAGTACGCCTCGGCCTATCCGTGGGACGAGTACGGCTTCTTCGTCCGCAACTTCGCCCGCGGGCTCCGTCCGCCGGTGGCCGGGTGCTTCGAGAATTTCTTCGTCGACAACATGGGCTCGCCCATCCGCAGCGAGATCTGGGCCTGCCTGCACCCCGGCGACCCGCAGGCGGCGGCGCGCATGGCATGGAAGGACGCGGCCCTCGACCACGCCGGGGGCGAGGGCACGTGCGGCGAGATGTTCTGGGCGGCTGTGCAGTCGGCAGCGTTCGTCGAGCGCGATCCCATGACCCTCATTCGGATCGGCCTGCACATGATCCCCCTGGCCAGCCATGTCGGCCGGGCGATTCGCGAGGCTGTGCTCTGTTGGCAGAAGGGATTGACGTGGGGCCAGGCCCGCGACCGCATCGTCACATGGTTCGGCACGCAACATCCGTGTCACGCCGTGCCCAATCACGCGTTCACCATCATCGGCTGGCTGTACGGCGATGACTTCGGCGATCGGCTCTGCAAAGCGGTCAACTGCGGCTTCGACACCGACTGCACGGGTGCTACGCTCGGGGCCTTGCTGGGCATTCTGGAAGGTACGGGCGGCATCCCGCCGCGGTGGCGCAAACCGGTGGGCGACCAGATCGTCCTGCACAAATTCACCGGCCAGTTCAACTCGCCCCGCACGCTCAGTGAGTTCACCGACCGCACGGTTGCTTTGTCCGAGCAGGCGGCTGTAGGTGGCGACGTGATGTTCTCAGACCGGACGACGCTGCCCGACGACCTGCTGACGCGGCTGGTCCGCAACGAGCAGGCCCGCCAGGCCCTCGCCCAGGACAACCACGCCGGGGTCGAGCTGCTTGCCGACGGCCGCGAGGTGTGGCTGCACTACAACGGCGAGCCGGTGATGCATGCCAAAGTCGAGCGAGAGCTGGACGTCACCGTCGACGGGCGCGCAGCCGCGCAGGCAGAGCTGACCGTGCCCGACGGCTGGTCGTGTCGCTCACTGGGCGAGGGCAAGTTCGCCGTCTGCTGCAAGGGCCCGGTCGCGCCGCGCAGCACGTTAACCGTGGTGCTGCCCGACGGGCAGGCTGACTTCACCATGCTCGGCCCCGACGAGGCGAAGGGCTACCCAGCCGGGGAGAACATTCCCAAATGCTCCGAGTGCGGCGGGCGTTTAAACGCCTGCGTGTGTCCGTGAGTCGGCCAGACGCCGGGCTGCTCGAATCGAAGCAACTGGACACGGTTAGAACTGTTTTCATTGGCTGTCTGCAGTACGGAGCCCTGTGCTGGTCCAGCGATTCTTGCGCCGCGTGGGATAGCGTATCGTGATTGTCACCCGAGGGGCTGGCCTCGATCGGCGAGGCGCATGAGTCCTGTTGTAACGGATGCCCCTCCTCTGACGTGTCAGTGCTGTCCGCACCCGTCAATATGGGCGCAATGGTATGCCGGTGCCGCCTGCGAGCAGGACTTGCCGCACATACATAACCTCAAGCAGCGCTTGGGCGGCGAGGGTGCCGACGATGACCGCGTAGAACCGCAACGCGTCGCGCCAACCGCGACCGAACCCTCGCCACCGCGATCGGGCCCCTTGCCTTGCTGGCATGAGGAAGGACAGGCCGGCGTTCAGCCCGGCGGCCGCTGCAAGCACATACGTCCCAGACTCCAAGCCGAGGACCGCAAGGAATCCCAGTAGAGAGCCTGCCGATGACGCTGTCAGGCTCGCAATGGACACGCCTTGGTTCCATCCAGCGAACAGCAGGAAGCCCAGGGGCAGAATCAGGGCACCGGGCGCGGTGAAGTTGAGCACGTTCGTGCAAAGATTCGTCGCAAACACGATGGCGACAACGGTCAGGATCGCCGACGGGACCCCATCGCGAATCGGAGCGCGATACGCCCCGAACGTGCTCTCCAGTGCGGCGATCTGGTCATCCGACTCTTGCACGCTGGCCGCAACGTCCTGGCCACCGATCTGGTACGTGATCGCGCCGGCCACGACCGACGTACTGTACAGGGCCAAGACGATCAGCGTTGGAGTGCCAACGCGCTCGGCCAGTGTCTTCCCACCGCTATCGGCCGCGATAGTTCCTTGGCCTCGTCTCGACAGCGCGAGGAACACGCACAGGGGCAGCGCCCCGGCAGCGGCCAAGCAGGCCCAGCCGCCCAGCCCCATCTCGACCTCGCGGCCGGCCGACGGTTCGGACGGTTCGGACTTGGCCGTAGGCGCCGCGACCGGTGAACGGGAGTGCAAGTAGAATGTTGAAATGGCATTGTCAGTGTCGAACGAAATCTGCAGGTACCGCACCCCCTTCTCGAATCGGCACACGGCAACGGCCGTCCGCCGCTGCCCCGGCCCCCCGATTTGCATCTCCGCCGACCTCTCGAGCGAACCGAGCGATTGGGTGCTGGCCCGCCATACATCCTGCTTCTTCCCGCGTCGATGACGCTCGCGAGCCTCGCGTTGAACAAGGCCACGGCACCGGTATAGTCCTCGTTGGCCAGCGCATCCACGAAATGCTCAGCGGCCACGACCATCGCGTCTTGCTGTGCCTTCGCCATGGGCGTCAAAGACCCGACACACGCAGCCGTCAGTACGACCGCATATCCCAGTGTGCTCATTTGTCTGGCCGCTCCGTAAACCGGGATTCCCCAGATGGCCTCGCACCCACGACCACCGTGGGCCTTGTCGATGACTCCATCACGCATTCGGACACTCCGCAAACTCGCCTCCGAATCAGCAAGAGTGCGTCTGCCCGTCGTCGGACAAGCCTTGTGCCCGAAATGGCCTTCATCCGGGTGCTTGGGGCACTTGCGTGCAGACCGCCGTCCGTTGCCCCGTGTCCTCCCGTCATTTCATCGGGCACTACAGTCATGTTGGCGCCGGTTCCCGTGGCCTGAACCGCCGAATGCGTTCGAGGATGGTCCGGAAGAGCCACCGCGGCAGCGCCAAGGCACCTACCGATATGGTCGGGAGTTGTCGCCGAGAGAAACGTGGGAAAAGGCTTGCCATCCATCACCTCGACCTCGCCAAGCTTGACCACGATCTGCTCAGCCGTGTGCCTGGTCTTCATCAATCGGCCTCCCGCATGCGTCCATGAAGGCTGCTATCCTAACATTGCTTCTAGAGTCGTTCGCGGGGGCAGGGTCAGGTCCCCATTCTTGCAGCCTAATCATTCGGGCAGAACTGTTTGGCGGGTACGAGGCTGTCGATCAGGGCGTGCAGTTCGTCGTCGGACAGCCGGCCATTGACCGCCAGCGCCGGATATGTCCCTTCCGGTGTTCGCAGCAGGTAGCCCGTGCGGTCTTCGCTGGCTCGATCCTTGATCCAGTATCGGGCGCTGTTGAGCAGGATCCCCGCCAACCACGTGCTTCGTTCAGCCGGCATGGGCAGCACTTTCACACCCGTCGGCGACTCGTAGAGCCCGTCAGCTTTCTTGACGTTTGGCATGCCGCCCAACATGTTGTAGGTGTGTCCCTGGACCAGGACGACATGGCGTCCATCGTCGGCGCGATAGGTGATCAAGAACATCCGATGGGGCGGGCTGGCGACGTCCAGGACGTCGGTGATCTGCCGCTTGCCGGCCCACGGCGGGTCGGTCGCGAAGATGTAGGTCTCAAACGCGGTCTTGTCGACCATCCGCTGTATGGAGACGTCGGACACGACCATGTCGGGCGTGATGGCAACCTTAGCGGGACCACCTTTGTCGACCGGCATGGCCGATAGTTCGGCCAGGTCCCATCCGACGCCCGGCTTGGCGACGGTCTCGGTCCGCACGCGGCGGGTAACCAGCATCGACTGGCCTTTGGCAACCCACTCGGTCTCGGCGATCCTGTTGTCGGATTCGCGCACCTTGAAGAGATAGTAAGAGTCGGCCGAGCCACTTGCCGCTTTCAACAGGCGGGTCTGCGAGCCGTCCGCCAGTGTCTGATGGCCCGCGGGTACGACGACACTGGCGTCGTCTTCGTCGAGCGTGCTGCGCATGCCGGCGCCGATCCCGAAGACACTGGCTGGACTGGTGGGCGGCTTGAAACTCTCGGCGACCGGCGTCTTTGCGACCCGGCGAGCGCCGTCGCCAACTTCCAGCCAGTAGACCGCCTTGCCATCGTAGGAGTTGGCGAATATCGGCTTGTCGCCGACGGCCAACAGACGCGTGAAGCGACCCGTCGGCGGATCGTACCATACGTAATCATGCACAGTGTAGGTCTCGCCCGGCTTGGCGGCGAGGGCGAGTTGATGGATCCGTTGCCTGCCGGTCGCTTCGAGGGATACCAAGGGTGTCCATCGCATGCCGGCCAGTTCGGGGTCGTCGACAGGCGTGACGACGATCTCATTCACGCAGTGGCGGATCTCGTCGCCGGCGAACAGCGCCGCCTCAGCCGCCCACGCCTGTGACAGCAGGCTGAAGGCCGGTCGCGTCGGCGGGGCGCCTCGATCGACGTTCAATCGCCAGAATTGTGAGATGACCGCCGCGATCAGCACGGCGGCTGCTACTGCCACCGCCGGCCTCCACACTCTCGCTCGCATGGGCTGCAATGGTATGGTTTCATGCCGGTTGGTTGCCTGCAAATTGACGATCCGACTCATGACTCGCTCCTTGAATAAGGGTCCAGCGGCGACTCCGTAGGAAGGTTGGAGCGAGCTGAGGGTTCGAGCCATCTGGTCATGCGTCTCGGCACACTTCGGGCACGACCGCAAGTGGGCCGACAGTTCGACGTGCATCGGATCGCCGGGGTCGGCGTCCAGCAGCGTCACGGCATGTTTGCGGAAGGTTCTGCAGTTCATGATATCGTCTCCCACTGAGGCGGGAGGATCTTGCGCAGTTTCGTCAGCCCGTAGCGCAGGCGTGATTTCGCGGTCGCCACGGGGCAACCCAATACCTCGGCGATCTCGGCCATCCGAAGCTCGTCAAAGACTCGCAGACGGATCACCTCGGCCTGGCGGCGGGGTAGGCGAGCCAGCAATTGCTCGACTCGGTCCTGCTGCTCGGCCCGCGCAAGTGCCTGCGGACCTGTCGGGCTGTTCGCGGCCATTGCGCCTGCATCGACATGCTCCAACGCGACGGTCGGGCGTCGGCGTTTTCGCAAGAGATCGGTGCAGAGGTTGGCGGCGATGCGATAGAGGTAGGCGCTGACACAGACCGTCGTTCGGCTATTGGCCTGGTCGAAGTAGGCCCGCACGAAGACCTCTTGGGCAGCCTCTTCAGCTTCGTGAAGGTTTCCCAATCGACGAAAGGCGTAGCGGACCATTCGGTCCTGGAACACCTCGACGAGGTGCTCGAACCGCTCGAGGGTCTCGGGCCGTCCGCCTTGCCATCTCCGGGCTGGCGGCGGGGAGCCCTCTTCCACGTCCATGATGCCCCTTCTCATCGTCGACAAGCCTGCGAACCTCAGCAGCGTCTCCAACCTTCCTGGATATTAAGACGCATCGAGGCCCGTTTTGGATTCATCCGTGACGGGTTTTCAGGTCAACCGAGATTTCCCATTTACCGAACCTCGATCGGGTGCCCCACCCGAACGACCTACTCGATCCAGGCGAGAACGGTCTGTCACCCGTCAATCACGCTGCACCAACGGCGGCGGTACGCTGGCCTGTGAACGGGCGGCCAGCCGGGCGGTCCGGATTGAGCAGATCGGTGCTAACGGAGCTCAGTAGGCCAGGACCATCACCCCGTACGGGGACATTTCGACCGAGCCGGAGTGTTTCTTGCCCGTCAGCAGGTCGGTGGCGGATTGAGGTAGACCGATCGTACCAGGTCGGTTCTCCAACTCCACCACGACCGAGGCTTCAATACGTGCGGCCGGCGCACCTGCCTGTGTCTTGTCGACCCGTGGCACGACCAGCAGGTTACTGGAGGCTTCGGCCACGGGAGCGATGTCTACCGAACGGGCCTGTTCCAACAGCAGGCGCTTCCAGTCGGCGGCTATGGGCATCGTGCCCAGCATGACGATCCGACCGCGGTAACGAGAATGTCATCCTCAGGCTGTCGATACCAGGGCACCTCCGTCATGTCCCCGTACCTGAGGTCGGCGTTTATGCCTCTGTTCCCCGTTGCTAGCATGGTCCGGTGGATAAGGCTCTGCCGCACTCGCAGGCCAATCTTCCTGATACCGTCGGGCAAACCGTTGCGAAGTACTTCTTCGTATGGGCCAGGGCTTGTGTAGGTGCCGAACTCTAAGCGGGGAAAATTCGGATACAGAGAACAGGCTCATGGCAGACTCGAAGAGGTGCCGGACGGCAATGCGACGGGTTCGGGCACGATGTGCCTGCTATTGCTGAACGAAGCTCAAGGCCTTGTCAATCAGCGCCGGCTCAATGCATAAGTTCAACACGGAATGAGCGATCACCGCCGACCATACATTGCCCCTGTGCATGCTGACAGCGGCAAAGGACAGACCCAGCGCAAGTGTAAACAGCATCCCCACCGGGCCCCAGAACATGTGTGCCGCGGCAAAGGCCAGAGACGACACAATCAACCGTGCCGTCGTGCCACCGCCGGCACAGGCTATTATCAGGATCACAAATCCCCTGAAGAGAAATTCCTCGCAGAAGCCGGCGCTGAGCGAAGCGGGGATGGACGCAAGCTTCCCGCCGTCGAGCACGAACATATCAGAAAAGGCCGGCCACCCTGTGAGTCCATATACGACCACCCAGAACGCGCCGAGTAGGACACCATAGAGAACATCTAGCCCGACTGAATCGCTTCTGAGGCCGAACAGCTCGCCGAAGCTGGCGGCTCTCCTGTGGATTACCCACCAGAGACCCACAACAGACCAGAGCGCGACGGGCGCAGTGTACAAGAGACCGTCCTGGAGAACATCCGCCGGGAGCTGCCCTCGATGACCCGTCCTGGCGTACCAGGCGCTGATGTAAACGCTTGCCAGAGCCATGCCCACCACCAGAGGTGCCAAGACGGTGGCCACTAGCCAAACCGTTGCCTTCTTCTTGGAAAGGCGCTCCACGTGATTCTCCGGCATGACAGAGGAAATACTATGCCACGGGCAATGGCAAATATACGAACCGCAGAAGGTCAGTCAACCGGGATTTCCCATTTGACCCTTGCCCAGCAGCCATGCTGGACTCCTCAGGCGCCCGTATAACGCCCCCCCCTCCGCATCCAAGTGTGTCTTGCTCGATCCTTCGACCAGCGCCGTAAAATCGGGGGCAGAATCGCCTATCAACCCGGCCAATCACCCCTTTCGGACTACGTTTACCCAGATTAACAGCGTCGCCCCATCGTCGTGCGTCAGGTTCTCGATCGCTGCATTGGGTCATGTCGGTGCCGACGGGCTGGCTGGCCAGGCGGTGCAGAATGTCGGCCTGATCGTCGGCGAAATCCACGTACGAGTCGGCCTGGAAGAGCGACCACGCCGTCAGCAGCGATGGGTGATGCCACGTGCCGCTGCGAGGCGGGGGGATGTGCTCGAAGGACTGATAGGTCTGACTCCACAGGTCGGTTCCCCAGGCGGCGTTGATGGCCTCGACGGTGCCGAAACGTTCCTGCAAGAACTTGCGGAACTTGCCGACGCATTCGTCGCAGAAGCAGCCTCGATGGTCCTCCAGGCCCCGAACCAGGTAGAGTTCGTTGTCGATCTGCCAGCCGACGACGTTGCTGTCCTGGCCGAACTCTGTGGCCATGGCGGTGACGATCCGCCGACAGTGGTCACGGTATGCAGAACTGTTGGGACAGGCGTGCCGGCGAGCGCCGTGCTCGAGGCGCACGCCGTCATCCCGGACGGCGATGCACTCGGGGTATCGCTGATAGAGCCAACTCGGCGGCGTGCACGTCGGCGTGCCCAGGATGGTGGCGATTCCCGCTGCCCCGAGTTTGTCGATCACCGTGTCCAGCCAGCCGAAGTCGTAACGACCTTCCTCGGGCTCCATGCGGCTCCAGGCGAACTCGCCGATCCGCATGCAGTTCATGCCGGCCTGCTTCATCAGGTCGATGTCGGCATCGATTTGGTCGAGCGGCCAATCCTCAGGGTAGTAGGCTGCACCAAAGTACGGCGGTTGACCAGCAGCCATGCACTTCTCCTATTCCCACGCCGACTCCGCCCGGAAGGGCTTTGCAGCGGTGTACTACATCCCCGCCAGTTTGGCCGACGCACCGGCTGGACCGATCAGAATCAACGTGTCCTGACAGCGGATCACTTCGTCGGGGCCGGGGTTGTAAATCGTGTTGCCGTCGGATCGTTTGACGGCTACCACCATCACACCAGCCACCTGACGCAGTTGCAGCTCGCGTAGCGACTTGTCGCAGACGGGTGAGTCCTCGTCGACGACCACCTCGTCCACCTCCAGGTCGACCCCCTTCGCCGCCACCTGGAAGAAGTCGGTCACGTTAGGGCGGGTCAGCATGTTGCATATGAGGGTCGCGCCGCTTACGTGGGGGCTGACGACACGGTCGGCCCCGGCACGCTGAAGCTTACCCTCGCTGCCCGGCTGCTCGGCCCGCGTGACGATATGCAGGTCTGCGTGCAGCCCGCGGGCCGTCAGCGTCACGTAGACGTTATCCGCATCGTGGGGCAACACGGCCACCAACCCCTTGGCCCGCATGACGCCCGCCTGCACGAGAATCTCCTCCTCAGTGGCATCACCCAGGATGTAGAGCAGCCCTTGCTCCTCCATCTGCGAGGTGCGATCTGGGTTCTGTTCGATCACGACGACCGAGCGCCCGCGTTGTTTGAGATCGTTGGCGATCAGACGACCCATGCGGCCGTAGCCGCAGACAATGATGTGCCCGTGGAGTTGTTCGATCCTGTTGAGCAATTTTCGCCTCCCCAGAACGCGTCGCAGCTCGCCGCTCACGATCAGCGCCTGCAAAAACGAGATCACCAAGGCCGCGCTCATCACACCCAGCACGATGACCAGGATCGTCCAGATGTGCCCCACCGTTGTACGCGGGATCACGTCGCCATAGCCCACCGTGGATAGCGTTGCGGTCATCCAGTACGCCGCATCGCCGATTGACACCCCTTCGATGACCACGAAGCCGGTAACGCCAATCACGAAGATCGCCAGCAGCACCACCAGCGAAGCGATCAGACGTGTCCGGGGCTGCATAAACCACCCTGCTGACGAGACTTGGCCCCTTTTGGCCGGCGCGATTATAGTCGGCCGCACAGCACAGGCAATCTCTGGCGGCACAGGAGCGGTTCGATGATCCTCGACGTAGGCCGCGCACCGCGCATGTTGGGCAGCGGTCCGTGGTGCCGCCACGGCATAGGGCATCCCCAGAAAAGCGACCGTCCTGCAAGTCGAGCGGAATTACCCGTTCAACATCGCCCCGTTCGACGAGAACACGGTACTGAACGTGTTCAACCGGCGCGCCGTCGTCATTCGCCGCTACTGGCAACGTGGGCAAGATGGGCTGACGCCGGAATTCCGAATATGGCGCCCGACACGTCGCCCCGACCGCGTAGCCGCGCATGTAGACCTGTGATAGACTCGCCGCGGTTGTGTTATGTACGTCGTAGTGGCGAGAAGGGTATAAACGCATGGCAGACGCACGCAAGAAGCGCTTCGCAGTAATTGGAATGGGCAACCGGGGACTCGGGGCGTTCGCCAAGGGCATCGTCGGGTACCCCGGCAAGGGGCCGGCGGTATTCCGCGACTACGCCGAGCTGGTGGCTCTATGCGACAGCAACCGCAACCGCGTCGCGGTCGCCAGGCAGGAGCTTGGCATCGATGTGGCCGAGTACACCGACTTCGACGCCATGCTGGCCGAGGCCGATTTCGACATCCTGGTGATCGCCACACGCGACGACACCCACGTGGACGTGGCCGAGAAAGCCTTCGCGGCGGGCAAGAACGTGATCTGCGAGAAGCCGATGGCCACCACCGTCGCCGACTGCGACCGCATGATCGCCGCGTCGCAGCGAGCCGGGCGCTGGCTGCGGATTGCCCAGAACATGCGTTACGGGCCCGGATCTGCCAAAGTGGCCGACATGATCCATAGCGGCGCGGTGGGCCGCCCGATGGTCGTGACGTTCGAGGAGTACCTCGACGTCGATCACGGTGCCGATTACTTCCGCCGGTGGCACCGCCGCAAGGAGAACTCAGGCGGGCTGCTGATCCACAAGGCCTGCCATCACTTCGACTGGCTGAACTGGCTGATCGGTGGGCAGATCCAGCGCGTCGCAGCGTTCGGCGACACAAGCTTTTACCTGCCGCGGCCCGAGCGAGGGCAGCGCTGCGACACCTGCAAGCACAAGGCCACGTGCAGGTTTGCCTACGATCTTCGCGGCAAGTGGGACGGCTTGTACAAGCGCATGTACATGGACGGCGAATCGGAGGATGGCTACGTCCGCGATGGCTGCGTGTGGGACCCGCGGATCAACATCGAAGACCGCGTGGTGGTCATCGGCGAGTACGACAACGGCGTCAAGCTCAACTACACGCTCAGCGCGTTCAACAGCCGCGAGGGCCATTCGTGCGTGGTGATCGGCGACCAAGGACGCCTCGAGGTCAGTGGCGAACACATTCACGTCTACCCCATGTACAAGCCGGAGCATCACACGGTCGAGATGCTGCCGGTAACGGGCGGACACGGTGGCGCCGACGTTTCGCTGTTGCGCAGCATCATCCTTGAGGAAGATTCGGTGCAGGGCCAGCGTGCCGACGGCTACGTCGGACGCCACGCCGTGCTGGTCGGCTCGATGGCCAACAAGGCGCTGGAGGAAGGGCGAATCGTCCTGGCCAGCGAGTTCGGCGCGCCCCAAACGAGCCCCGCGCCAGCGCCAGCCTCTCGCGCGACACCCTAGGCGTGCATTTTGGCGTTAACTTCTTATCTGCAAGAGGTTTGTAGTTGCGTAAGCCGGGGTGACGAAAACTCGTCCCTTGTGTCGAGAAACCGTCTAACAAGAGCCAAACCCAGGTGGCAGAAGGGGTTGTGAAAAGGCGGGCATCCAGCTAGCGCGTGGACTGTAACTTCTTTGTTAGAAACAGGTTACGAAATTAAAGGAAAAACAACGGTTCTGGATTGGGCCGCGTTGACAGCCGATTCGGCTTCTGCTATAGTCACGCGTGCTTTGGGGCGATAGCTTCGAAGCACTGGACATGCGAATTATCTCGAATAACGGCTGTTATTGGCCGTGGCGCGCTTCCGGGACGGGTCGGACCTGTTCCGGAAGTTTTTTTTGCTGGGCGCGCGCTTGCAGTATCATGGGCGCGATCATGTCGCAGCAAGATCATGACGGGACACATGTACACGACCTATACGTTGGTCAGGTCGTGAGCAACGAACGTATCTGCCGGGAACATCTAAGCCTTGATGTCGAGCTGCCGCGCTTCGGTCGCGCCGTGCCGGGGCAGTTCGTCGAGCTTCGCTGTGCCGAGGCGGCTGATGAGTACCGACCGGCGCGCCATGAATGGTCCGGCGACCAGTTGCCTCACTTGGAGGGCGCCGAACTCAGCGAGCGCGTGGCCCTTTTGCGTCGGCCTTTCAGCATTGCCACGTTGCGCGACGGCAACGGCGTGGGCGGGAAGCGCATCGAGCTGATCTACCGGGTAGTCGGTCCAGGCAGTCGGTGGATGGAGCAGCTTCAGACGGGTCAACGTGTCAGCGTTCTCGGACCACTGGGCAATGGCTTTGCCATCCGTGACGACAAGCCACGAGCCTGGCTGATCAGCGGAGGCATCGGCGTGGCGCCACTGATCTGGCTGGCGGAGGAGTTGAAACAGGCCGGCAAGGACGTGGTGGCGTTCTGTGGGGCCCGCAGCGCCGACCTGATGCCGCTTCGCTCGACCGACATGGCCGGCGATGTGGCCGACCCGCTCACACCATTGATGCTCTACCACGATTACGCCCGCAGCGGCGTGCCGGTGGTGGCAGCGACGGACGATGGTTCGGCTGGTTTCCGCGGATTGGTCAGCGAGGCCGTGGCGGAGTATTCCCGGCGACACGTCGAGCAGAAGGATCAGGTGGTGGTGTACGCGTGCGGGCCTGAGCCGATGCTGGAGGCGGTGGCCCGGTTCTGCCGGCAAGAGGGGATCGACTTGCAGGTGTGCGTCGAGCGGATGATGGCCTGCGGGCTGGGTACGTGTCAGTCGTGCGTGGTCCGTGTGCGGGACGACGGGGCCGAGGAGGGTTGGCGCTACGTGCTGGCGTGCGTCGACGGCCCGGTATTCGACGGGGATCAGATGGTCTGGTGACCACACGCGGCAGATCGCCTTGGGCGTGCGTGTGGCGCTGAGGCACAGTCTTATGAGGATGTAGAAACCAGCAAGGGAAAGGGAAGATCATGAAGGGGTTGGTGGTTCTGTTCATCATCGGGGTTATTGGCTGTCTAGTCAGTGTATGGATCGTTCACCACGTGGGCACCGACAAGGGCACGCTGATCGGCGTGGCCTTCGGTAGTGCCCGCAGCGACAGCATCGAGATCCATTGGGCCGTGCCCATGGGGATGCTGAAGGTGGAGGGTCCACGGGTAGACGAAGGCGGGATCGTAACGCGGGAGGACGGCTCGACCTATCATGTGGAACCGACGGTACACTGGGACGAGTGGGTAGCCGAGCACTTCCAACTTTGCGACCGCACCGGGAAGACGATTGAGCTGAGCCGGAAGCCTTACAGCAAGCAGTTCGACGGGGCCAAGGGCTACAGCCTGGTCGAGTTCTTCCTGGTGGGCAAGGTCACGCCGGGCCAGGAGTATACGCTCGATTACAGACCCAAAAGAGCCGAAGCGAAATGCTACCGACGGGCGTTGGCTACGCCGAAGGGCGACACGAAAGCGAAACGACTGAAGTTCGAGCCGGTCGAGGGATAGCGCGGCGGCGTGTGTGCTGACGGATAGAACGGGGTGGAGGATGAGGTGATGGCGGACATGCAGAGTATTCTCGAACGGGCCCGGTTCAAGGGCGCGACCGACGTGCACATCGCGTCAGGCTCCCCGGTAATGCTGCGTATCGAGGGTGATCTGGTCCCGATCACGAAGGAGCCGCTCAGTGCGCGCGGGGCGAAGGAGTTGAGTTATGCGCTGCTGACGGAAGAGCAGATCGCCAAGTTTGAGGAGTCGCTCGACCTGGACTTCATGACGTCTGATGAGAGCCATCGTCGCTATCGCGTGAACGTCAGCTACGGCGACGGAGACGTGGGCGTGTCGATTCGGTTGCTGGCCAGCGAGCCGGTTCCGTTGGAGAAGCTCCGCCTGCCGGAGATCGCGGGTAAGCTGACAAGAGCCCGCAAAGGGCTGATCCTCATCACCGGCAGCACGACTCAGGGCAAGACTACGACTATGAACGGGATGATCGATGCGATCAACCGGTACTACCGCAGGCACGTCATCACGATCGAGGACCCGATCGAGTATGTACACGCCAACAAGAACTCCATCGTCCGGCAGCGCGAGGTGGGCAAGGACACCAAGAGCTTTCACAGCGGCCTGCGGGCTGCCCTGCGGCAGAACCCGGACGTCATCGCCATCGGCGAGATGCGCGATTATGACACGATCAAGATCGCGTTGACGGCGGCCGAGACCGGCGTGCTGGTGCTGTCCACGCTGCACATCATCTCGATCGACAAGATCATCGGCCGCCTGCTGGCCTATGCGCCGGACAACAGCGATGGTCACATGCGGGCCCTGCTGGCGGAAGGGCTGCTGGCGGTCATCCATCAGGAACTGCTGCCGACCATCGAAGGGGGCAACCGCGTGGCTTGTGAGACGCTTGTGGCGACCGACGCGGTCCGTAACGTCATCCGCAAGCGCGGGACATTCCACCTGCGGAACCTCATCGCAACGGGCCAGCGTTATGGCATGCAGACGATGAAGATCTCGTTGGACCAGATCCTGGCCGAGGGGGTCATCACCGAGTCGGTGCACGAGGCGGTGCTGGAGAACTATTAGTGAGCGAAGGCACCAGGCATCAGGCACCCCAGTAGAGTCGTACCCCCATAGCGCCGATGGCCAGGGCAGCCATCGCCCCGAGACTCACGCAGCCGACAATCAGGCCATTGCCCGACAGCACGAAGCAAGCAAACACAGCGCCAGTCAAGGCGAGGGCCAGGATCGCAGCCGACCCAATTGCCCAGGCGGGCCAACCCACCAGGCCCGCGCCGCTGGCCATCCGCCAACCGAACAACGTTCCATACGCCAGACCGAACAGGCCGAACAGCACCCCCGGCATCAATAGCTCGCGGTCGAGGGCGGGGCCGTCGGGCCCCATGAATTCGGAGGCGCATGTGACGGCCGGCGCCAAGAAGAACATGCCAGGCAGCAGCGCGAGTGCGCCGACGACCAGCCACACCGTTGCCGTTCGCATCGCCACGGCAATAGCTTCGCGCAGGGCCGCATCGTCGGCCCGTAGATCGACCGACTCCGCTTGCTGCGGCTCGTCGGGCTCTTCCCAGTCGGGCAGGACCTCCAGTGACACCCCGATACCCTCCCCAATCAGTCGCGGCCGAACAGGTGCGCGTAGATATCCACCGCCGCGGCCTCCCTTACCGTACCGTCGGATTCGAAGCTGATGTTGAAGTGGTCTCTCTCGCTGAATCGATAGACGAAGTCGATGCCGAGCGCGCGGTCCTCCTCGTCGTAATAGGTCATGAAATCCTCTCGCCACTTCACCTTGCGGGGCTTGAGTATGCTCCCCGACAGAAAACCCGAACCCGTTTCCTTCTCTTCGTAGAGGATTACCTCGCGCGGCGCCTTGCCCATCAACTGCACGACCTCTGCTATGGCCATGCCGGGCTTGATCTGCTTGGCGAGGTCGCGGGCCTGCTGGGCCGGGTCGAACTGCACCCAACTGACCATCGCCCAGACGATCCATCCGACACCGGCCAATGTCGCGAGGACAAAGCCCCACTTCAGCAAAGCCCAAGGGTCGCGGGAGAAGCGAGGCTCGTGCTTGCGTGGGTCGGTCGGCTTGGGAGGCTTGAACCGCTCGGGCGGGCCGGCGGGCGCCCCGGCGTCGGTCGCCAGCGACGGTTGCACGCGCTTGCCCGTTTTGACGTTGTAGCCGCACGACGTGCAGAGCACGGCGTCGGGCGGCATGTCGGCGTCGCAGCTCGGGCACGTGGTCTGGCCGGCTCTCTCGCCCGCCAGAAGTGCGTCGAGCGCACCCTCATCCTGCTTCGCGACAGCCGGCACGGCCAGCACCGCGCCACAACTGCACTTGGCTCGCTTGCCCGCCAGACGCTCGGGGGCCATGAGCCTCTTTTTGCACGCCGGGCACTCTACACGAATATGCATGTGCCACCCCTCAATCATTGGCGTCCGGCCGGACGCGTCGAACGACTTGATGAATCCGGCAGACGTCCCCTCAAGACACCGCGTCACACCCACAGCAAATGACCGCCAACCAGTCTACCACGATTGGACGAATCCCGCCAGATCGAATCGAGCGTTCGAGGCCGGGTCAATGCGAGGTGGCAGAGGCGGTAGCGGTGACCGAAGAGTCCGCCGCCGTCGTCGCCTTGTAGCCGAGTGAATCAATCGCCTGGATGATGGGCTCGACGCGCTCGGGGCGGTCCACGGTTACCGATGCGACTTTATCCTGGAGCGACACATGCACCTCGCGTACCCCGTCAAGGATCTGCACCTTGCCGGTGATGGCCGTCACGCAGCCCTGGCAGTGCATCCCCTCGATGGCGAGCTTGACGGTCTTGCCAGCGGCCTCATCGCCGGCGGGGGCCGGCAGACGGACGTCTGAAGCGGGGCGAGACGTCGGACCCGACTCGCCGCAGTCCGCGCCAAGCAGCGCCATCCCAGCCAGGGCGATGCACACAATCAGATGATGCGCCCGGTGTTTCATCGCATATCCTCGTCGTCCAAGCTCAAGCCGACGCACATAAGGTCCTGCGGCTATCGGCGTTCACTTGAGCCACTCGTATAACTGATAGTGCTCGCCGTCCATGCCCAGCGCTTCGTAGGTCTTTCGGGCGGCATGGTTGCGCCTGTCCACATACAGCCGGAGTCCCTTGAGTGAACGGTCGCGCTCGACGATACGTGCCACGTGCTGATACAGGGCACGGAACACACCTCGTCGACGGAACTCGGGGCGGACGTACACCGAGTGAATCCACAGCACGGTACCGTTGCGCCAGTCGGACCATTCGGGCAGCGTCAGCAGGCAACCGACGACCTGTCCGTTCAGTTCCGCCAGCATGTAGCAGCCGCGGGCCGGGTCGGCCAACACCGTTCGCACGCCCGCCGCAACGGTGCTCTCGTCGAGCGTAAGGTTCTCGGTCTCGTGCGCCATGCGGCACTGAAACGCCACAATCGTGCGATGGTCGTGCCCGGCTGCCGGTCGTATATGGATGTCTGCTTGGGATCGGTCCATCAGGTCTCGTGTCGGCCGCTCGTGGGCAGAATTGGCTGCCTTGCCCCGGCACCCTCTCACATGTCGGGCCTTTCCTTCAGCTCACGATGCCGGGGCAGGCCCGCGACGAGCAAACCATCACGTAGGTTTTCTGTCAAGGTGGGCTGACACAACGGCCCATAACCGATTCGGGACAGTTCGTGCCTCGCGGGCGGAGCGGGCGATGTCTGCTGACCTCACCCGCGTGGTGCCATACCAGCAAGCGACCGGGCCGGCGCCGATAAGGGAAGGCACTGGATTGGCGCGCGAATCCTCCAACACGTTAAATTACCGTCTTATAAGGCCACAGATTGCCCAGATTCTCGACTCGTAAACCCAAATTACACCTAATCTGCTCAACCCGTTTGACGCAGGTGAGATTCATTTTTATGTATGCCTTGGAAGGATGTATTGGGTGAGAATCTCGCAAGGGCAAACCACGGGTAACCGTGGGACGCAAAGCGTTGAGTCCTCCGACGATGAGGATTGTCGCGCTGCCCGAAGCCGATCGCCGGGGCTGCGGTTAGAGGTTCCGATAAGCTTGCAGAGGCCTTTTCGGAGCACGTTGGGAGGGAGCAGTGGTCCCGGCGGTTTGCGCGGCTGTCATTTTGACTGAGAAACCCGCACGTCAGGACCCGATAAAGACCCTTAGAAGCTCCCTCGTGGAAGTGGCAGCCCGCCGGGGCTCGCCAAGGTGGAAGCCGCAGTCGGCGAATACAAGAGCATAGAGGGGATAATCATGGTCGGGCGATACACACACAAGAACGGGTTTCAACGTCGTGGCAGCGTGATGCCGCTGGTGGCCGTCATATGCCCGGCGCTGCTCGCGTTTGCGGCCTTGTCCGTGGACATCGGGGCGCTGTACGACGCGAAGGCGGAGCTTCAGCGGTGCGCCGATGCGGCCGCCCTGGCTGGGGCCGGCGCGCTGATTGACGAGCGACGCCTGCGAAACAACGGCGGGATGGACCTCGAGATCGACATGGCCGCTCGCTATGCCGCCTACGAGTACGTTACACGCAACCACGTGCTCGGCGACGGGCCGACGGTGAGCTTGAACGTGCTGAACCGTGACGGCGGCGACATCGTGCTGGGCACGCTGCATGACCTGAGCGACTATCACGAGACCCTGTCGACGGTCAATCCGGACGACTACAACTCCGTCCGGGTTCGCGTGCGGCGTGATGCCGAGCGGAACGGGCCCATCGGGCTGTTCTTCGCACGGATTATGGGTGTTTATACCGCCGACGTCGGCGCCGAGGCGACGGCCACCTTCGAGGACGGCGTGACCGGCTTTAAGGTCACCCCCAACACCAGTAACGCCGATTTGATGCCGTTCGCCCTGAGCGTTGACGTATGGAACGCCATGATGGCGGGAACACACTCGATGGGCGATCACTTCAGCTTTGACCCCGACACCGGCGAGGTCGACTCGGGCAGCGACGGCCTGGACGAGATCAACTTCTATCCGGGCGCCGGGCCCACCCAGTTGCCGCCCGGCAACTTTGGCACGGTCGACATCGGCGGTAACGACAACTCCACCTCCGACATCGTTCGCCAGCTCCTGGAAGGCGTGAACGCCGATGATCTTGCCCACCACGGCGGCGAGTTGAAGCTCGGGGACGACGGAACGCTGACCCTTGACGGCGATACGGGTATGAGCGTGGGCTTCAAGGACGCACTGGAGGCCATCATCGGAAAGCCTCGCATCATCCCGCTGTTCTCCAACGCCGTGGGGACGGGCGATAACGCCCAGTTCACCATTGTGGGCTTCGCGGGCATTCGCATCCTGGACGTCGACCTCACCGGCGCACCGGACAGTCTGTACCTGATGATCCAGCGGGCGAACGTGTCGGAGGATGCAGCCATCACCGAACCGGGATCACATTCGAGCTATCTGGTGTATCGCTCGCCGCGCCTGACGCGCTGAGCGGGCTACCGATCAGAATCCACATGGGCCGCGGGCGGCTGCCACCACCGCCTGCGGCCTTGTCGTTTTTGTTGCCGCTTCCAGTGCCGCGCGACAGCGCTCACGCGGTGATGGATTAATGATAACGCGCACGCCGCTATTGGCCGCACGTCTGGCAGGGGTCGGCGGCTTGCGACGCGTTCGTCCATTCCACCAGTTCGGCCGCGGTCATGAACTGGGCGTTGCGTGCGACGGCGTAGTCGAGGAAGTTCACGAAGGCCGCGAAGCGCCCTTCGTCGACGCCGGTAAAGTACGGATGAAACTCGACCAGCAGCGGGTATCCCTGCGCGGTCATGCCGTCCAGCTCACTGGTGAGCAGCGCCTGCCAGTCGGCCGCCTGGTAGCTGCTGAAGGGCATATCGCAGAAGGCCGCCCAACGGGTCCCCACGTTGACCGAATGCATGGGGACCGCCAAGAAGCTGTACTCCGACCCCTGATAGGGCAGCACGTCGTCCTGATGTGCGGGCAGGCAGCTCGTCGTGTGGGCCACGAAGCCCAGATTGAGCTGAAAGCCCAGGAGATCGATGATGGCGTAGGTGTCGTCGTTCTGATCGAACCTGTAGCAGCGGATGCCGGTTGTCTCGGTACCCAGGCAATCGTCAATGGCCGTCTTCACGCGAGTGATGAGCGTTTCCTGCTCGTCATAGGAAAGCATGGTCATCGTAACGACCTGCCCTTCGGGCTCGGGCGGGCGAGCGTAGGCCATGATCTCGAAGCCGGCGTCGGCCAGCTCCCTGATCCTGTCGCAGTTCTGCGCGACGAAAGTGTCGTCCACGATGAGGGTACAGCGGATGTCCCTGGCCTCGAGTTCGTCGATGACCCGTTCGAAGGCGACGGGATCGGTGTCTTCCGTGATCTGCATGGATACCAAAGGCGTGCCCCCGTGCGACGCGAGCGCACCTTGCAGAAACGCCATCAGGGGCGCACAGCCTGATAGCAGCACACACCCCAACGGTGCGAGTGCAAGGATTGCAGGCCGGATCACTCGACTTTGTCGTGACATCGTCATCTCCCCTTTGCAGCACACACGTCGACGCAGGGAAGCGTTACTCGGCGGCCCCGCGTCCACGCCCCAACCATGGCACGAATTTTCATGATAGTGCTACGCGCTTTCGGTCGCAAGATGGTCTCGAAGGATTGCTGGAAGGGACGAAGGGGCAGACGCTCGCAGACGCTGAAGGTGGCGTGGACGCCAAACCAAATGGAAGCGATGCGGCGGCGCCGATCGGTTCCGTCATGGAAGTCAGGGGAGAGTCCGTGCTCCGTTAATTGTGCCCGCGTACGTTTAGCGACGACCCGAAGGGGAGCGCGGTCCGACCATCCAGACGCGTCTCGTTGGCACGCCGCTATCGGTTCGTCGGTGGAAGGAACTCGCGGCGGACTTTGGAAATATAGGTCAGGACCGGAGCGCGGTGACGAAGGACCATTTCTGTGGCAGTTTTCCCTCGCGTGCAGGGTTGCGCTCTACGTAGCGGATTGCCCGGTGAACACCGTGCTCGCGGTTGAGGAACACCTTCCATAGCCCGCGAGACCACATGGCAGGGATGCGATTGGGGGGCAGGGCAAACGCGGCGAGAGGGTGAAGGTTCCCGGCGACCAGGTGGCGGGTAGCGGCGCCTTTGAGCAGGTTGGCGATCTGTTCGACTGGGTAGTCATGCCGAGCAATGACCAGGTGCACGTGTTCGGGCAGGATCGAGCAGGCGAAAATGGTTACCTTGCTTCGCGCGGCAAATTCGCCGAACGCCTGCCCGATTTCGCGCGCCTGGAGTCCCGTGAAGCGTACCGGTGGGTACCGCAAGGCACGCTTGGCGGACAGGCGGGCGGCGTGGTTGTGGGCGAGTTGGGCGACGGACTGGCGCGTGTCGACTTTGGTGGCGCGGCCGAATCGAAACAGCTCCCAAGAACGTACAAAGTCGGACCACGAACCGCGGGGGTCATTGGGCAACCAGAACCCGTATGCACTGAGAATGACGTGGTAACCGAGAACCATATTGATCACGCTCGTATTACGCGCTCCCCTACGGGTCGCCGCTAAACGATTATATTGCGATGCGCGCCATGGTACACCAGTGTACCGCACCACCACCACGACGCGCTCCCCTACGGGTCGCCGCTAAACGTGTGAATCATACCCGATCCCCCGGGTCGTCGGTAGATTGCTGGATCGTGCTGTTACGCGCTCCCCTACGGGTTGCCGCTAAACGTGTGAATCATACCCGATCCCCCGGGTCGTCGGTAAATTACTGGATCGTGGGGTCCGACCATCGAGACGCGCGTCGTTGGCGCGGCGCTACCGGTTCGCCGGTGGAAGGAACTCGCGGCGGACTTTGCAGATGTAGCTGTAGGTTGGGTTGACGAACTGCGTGCACCGCGCCTCGAGCACCTGACCGAGGTACATCAGTGCCTCGGGGACGGGCATGCCGTAGTCGGCCTCGAGCCATTTGGCCATCGCCTCGAGGGCGATGCGGAAGGCGTCCTCGGCCGGGCGGGCGAAGCCCACGGTGGCGATGTGCGAGGCGTCCTCGATCCGCGGCCACCAGAAGTCCTTCGGCGCCGGGCGAGTCAGGGCGGTGCGGACGCGGACCAGACCGCCGGTCTCGATGCCGCCGGCCCCGCAGATCTCGCCGTCGCCCTGGATCGCGTGCATGTCGCCGATGTGCAATAGTGCGCCTTGGCACTGCACTCGCAGGTGCACCTTGGCGCCGGTAGTGATCTCCTGCACGTCGAAGTTTCCGCCCCAGTCGCCATTGTGGCCGTTGTGGTGCATCTCGTTGACCGGCGAGACCCCCACAAAGCCGATCATGGGCCGGGCGGGCAGGCGGACGTTTTCGTCCCACAGGATGGTGTCGTTCTCGATCCGCACGACGCGCGACTGCTGGCCGAAGCCCTCGATGCCCATCCACTGCGGCGTTGCCGCCGGCAGCCCGGCATAGGCGGTAAAACCGAAGTCGTCGAGTTCGATGTCGAGAATCTCAACCGTGAGCATATCACCCGGCTGGGCGCCGTCGACGGCGATGCACCCACTGGACGGGTTGCCGCCGGTGAGCTTCTTGCGAAGTGTGTCGCCATCGGGGTGGCCGTCGATCCATGGGCCGCGATTGATTTGGGTCTGCACCTCGAACGGCTCGCCCGGCTTGACGGTCATGGTGGGTTTGTTGTGCGGACCGGTGGAAAAGTAGAGCACGTCGGTCGTGGCGCGTTGCATGATCGGCCTCCGATGTGATGGCACAGCAAGCGGCACTCGGAACGTAGCGGAGCATTCTAGCCGAAGGTACGCGCTGGAGGAACAGCAAGAACCCATCAGACCCGCAACGGTTGGCCGGCACGATCATGCCCGCTCCCGGCGCGCCGGCATTGGGCATCCCACCCGTGAAACAGCTCGGTTCAATTAGGCCAGCAACGAGCGTTTCTGGTGTCGAGCCAGAAGGTCGAGGATGATTTCGGTGGCCATGTAGAGTTGTTCGAGTTCGATGGACTCCTCGGCCGTGTGCGCCAGGCTGGGATCGCCCGGCCCGAACAGAACCGCGTCGGCCCCCGTCTGTCGAAACGGCCCGGCGTCGGCGAAGTACGGCATACCCAGCAATTTCTGCTGGCCGGTGCGCTCGGCGGCGACGGCGAGCAAATTGCGCACCAGCGATGCGTCAGCCGGCGTGAGCATGGCTGGGCTCGCCCAAACCTGACGAACCTCGATGCCGCCGCTCCAGTCGGGAAGGGCCTCGGCGATCAACTCGCCCAGTTGAGCAAGGATCTGCTTGGGCTGTTGGTCGGGCAGCAGGCGCAGATCGATCTCCAATTCGCACGTGTCCGGCACGATGTTGACCTTCGTGCCGCCGCGGATCACGTCGACCGACACCGTCGCCCGGTCGAGCACGTCGTGCTGCTGTTGCTGAAGCTGCGGTTTCAGCTTCGACTCGATCAACTCAACGATTCTCACCCCGGCCACAATCGCGTTGCGCCCGAGTTGGGGGGTCGATGCGTGACTGCTGCGGCCGTGCACCACCACCTTCAGCCACAGGCTGCCCTTGTGGGCGCTGACGATGTGGCAGTTGGTCGGTTCACCGATGATCGCGCCGTCGCAGCGAAAGCCGGCGTCGACCAGCGCCTGTGCGCCCTGACAGCCGGTCTCCTCGCTCGCGGTGCCGACAAAATAGATGCGGTCGGCCGGCTCGAGGCCGCGCTTGCGCGCGACGTGCAGGGCCGCCAGGAACGCCGCCAGCGAACCCTTGGTGTCGCAGGCACCGCGGCCATACAGGCGCCCATCACGCTGCACCGGATCGAACGGATCGACGGTCATGCCGTCGACGCCGACGGTGTCCATATGGGATTCGACGACCAGGCGCTTCGGCCCACGCTGGTCGGGCCAATGACCGATGACGTTGGGTCGGCCCGGTCCGATTGGCTGCGTCTGGACGTGCATCCCGAGATCGGCAAGGTAATCGGTCACGAAGGCGGCGATCCGCTTCTCGGGCTGATCGGTGCGTGCCTGTTCGACCCCGCGATTGACCGACGGAATTGCCACGAGCTGAGACAGCAGGTCTGCGACGGCAGCACGTTCCCGTTGGTCGAGACGTTGATCCATCGGGCTGAGTCTAGGCAGGCGGCGCGACGGCGGCAAGGCCCGGTGTGCGTTGTGTCTCGTTGACTCACTCGACGCGTCAGCGCTAAAATGCAGCCATGCCAGCCGGTTGTGGGCTATGCTCACGTCAGGCAAGCGGGAGGATTCGCCATGTCGGACCCGAAGAAAACCTGGTGGTCGCGTTTGACCGGGTCGCTTCACCGCGGCGAGCAGTCGCAGTCGGCACCCCTGCCGCCGGTCGACGAGGACGGATTGCTGACCGCCCAGGACGAGTCGGCGGACACACAGAGACCGCCGGGCCCGATCACCCGTTGGTCGCGACGCGAGCAGGCGCTGCACCAGTTGCAGGACGGCTACGACAAGATGGTTGGGCTGCTCGACTCGGTGCACCGACACATGGAGGTCCAGCAGGCGCGGACCGAGCAACTGGTCGACGCCGTTCGCCAACTCAGCGCAGTGTCGCAGGACACACCGGCTCACGTCCGTCGTCTGGTTGATCTGATGGGCTCGATCGGCTCGCAACTGGAAACCACCAATGTGCGGACGATGCAGTTGGCCGACGCGGTGGGCGAACTTCCGCAGTCGATCCAGAGCCAGACCGACACGCTCAAGTCGCTGAACGAGCAGCTCGGGCTGTCAAACGAGACCCGCGTACAGGTGGCCAATTCGCTCAGCGATCTGGGCAAAGCCGTACACATACTCAATCAGCAAGGCCAGACCCAGTCAGATCAGCTTCGGTTGCTTCAGGTGGCGGCCGAGCAGCGGGACGAGAAACTGTCCGACGCCTTGCGCATGCAGGGCAAGCGCATGCTGATCACGGTAATCGTCGCGCTGGTGCTGGCTTTGGGCGGGCTTGCACTCGGCGGGCTGGCGTTTTACCTGCGGCTGGGTGGATAGCCTTCGTTCGGGCCAAGGGTGGGCGCGTGTGCGCTCAGTCTGCCCCGTCGAGTTTCATCAGATAGCCCTGGATCACCTGGTGAACCTCCGGCAGCATGAAAGCCCAATGCCCGGCGCCGGAAACGTAATGGAAGGTAATGTCGCTGCGCCCGCTCTGCCGGGCGGCGCGCTCGAGTCGTATCGCCTGATCGACCGGCACGGTCCCGTCGGCTGTGCCGTGAACGACCAGCATGCGGGCCAACATCTCATCCACTCGATTAACGGTGGATAATTGCCGCCAGATCTCGGGCGCTTCGTCGTATTCGCCATAGTAGGCGCGGGCCAGCAGGACCATGTTGTTGACGTTCTCGTCGTTGCTGAAGTCTGTCAGGTCCAGGTTCTCAAAATCGGTGACGCCGGCCAGCGACACCACACCGTCGACCGCCAGGTGCAGATTCACGTGCTGGGCAAGAATCGCCCCGCGCGACAGACCCAAAACGTACAACCGGCGCGTGCCGAAGACCTCGAGGCCGTGCTGCTGTAGCCACTCGCCCATATGCAGCGCTGCTGTCAGATCACCGGTCAGTAGCGGGGAGGACGTCTCCGGATAATCCAGCGACACAACGGTGTACCCGGCATCGGCCAGGTATCGATTGGCCGCCAGACCAAACCAGGCCGCGTGATCGGTCGACGTGCGGATGAACTGCGGGGTCGCCCCGTGCAGCACCAGAACGGCGGCATGACGGTCTATCGCGGCGGGCCTGCGCACGTAGCTGTCGAGCAGCGTGTTGTCCGGCTGCACCACACGCAGCAACTCACCCGGATCGTAGTCAAACAGCAGATAGTCGGGTCCGGACTCGATCAGAGATCCCAGCCCCTGGTTCGACAGGAGCAGGCCCACCGGATCGAGGGCGCAGCCCGCCATGGCAACGACCATCAGCACAGCAACGTGCAGCAGTTTGCGTCTCATAAGACCACAAGCCGGCCGAACGCGGCTCCGACCACGTAATCGTCAAAGTGAACGCGACGGTGAATTGTTGGCCGCTGATCCGCCCGGTCAAACGCCGGCAGGCGAACGGGCGAGGGTTTATCGGCGGGTGACGGTGCGTAAGGCTTGCGGCAGATGATCGAGCAGGTCGGTGGCGATGACTGCGATCTGCCCTTTCGCCGCTGCCGCCAGGTCGCCGGCCCTACCGTGGGCCCACACACCCAGGACCGCCGCCTCGAATGGCTCGAGGCCTTGGGCCAGGACCGCCGCCACCAGCCCGGTGAGCACATCGCCGCTGCCGGCCGTCGCCATGCCCGGATTGCCGGTGCGGTTCACGTAAACCCGTGCCGCGTCGGTGACCACCGTGCCGGCCCCCTTGAGCACCACCACGGCACGGGTCTTCTCGGCCAGGGCGATCGCGGCGGCCTCGCGCTTAGTGACGTTGATCTTCAGGCCGGCCCCGTCCAGCAAACGCCGCATTTCCCCCGGATGGGGGGTGAGCACAGCCGAGGCACGACAGGTGCGCCACCACGACCGGACCGCAGCGAGGTTATTCAGCCCGTCGGCGTCAATCACCACCGGCTTGTCCGGAAGTTTCAGCAGCGAGGCGATGATGCGTCTCAACTCAGCCGATTGGCCCATGCCCGGGCCAACGGCCAGCACGTCGTGCTGGTCGGCCAGGGCTAGCAAGTCGGCGCGAGCCTTGCCCGAGATCAGGCCATCGGCGTTTGAAGCGACAGGCTGGCTCGTCGCGCAAGGCGCCAGTGTAGCGATGGCCTGCTGGGCGATGCTTGGGCAGGCGATTTTCACGAGCCCGCTGCCGCCACGAAGCGCCGCGTTGGCTGCCAATGCCGGCGCCCCCACCATGCCCACACTGCCGCCCACCACCAGCACGCGACCGAAATCGCCCTTGTGCGCGTCGCACGCACGGCGGGTGAGCTTCGGCAACTGACGAATGCGTACAGGAGACTTGCTCATCGCCAATACTGAAACGACACCGATGGGCCCGCTACTCGCGCCGACGGTCGGCCAGACTGTTGATGCGGGCGGCCAGGTACCCTGCGGCGAAGCCGTTATCGATGTTCACCACGGCCACGCCGGGCACGCAACTATTGAGCATGGTCAGCAGCGCAGACAGGCCCCCAAAGCTGGCTCCGTATCCCACGCTGGTGGGTACGGCCAACACGGGCACCTGCACCAAGCCGCCCACCACGCTCGGCAATGCCCCCTCCATGCCGGCCACCACCACCAGCACGTTCATCGCGCGCAACTCCTGGTTGCGCGCCAGCAGGCGGTGAAGCCCGGCGATGCCAACGTCGTAGAACGTCCGCGTTCGCTGGTCCATGATCTCAGCCGTCACGCGGGCCTCCTCGGCCACCGGCAGATCGCTCGTGCCGGCTGAGACGATCCCGATCGTGCCGCGGCTAAGCTTGGCGGGCACCTGCCGCAACGTGATCGTGCGACCAAGTTCGTTGTACTCGGCGTCAGGGAATCTCGCTTTGATCCGATCGAAAACGCCGGACTCGGCGCGGCTGGCCATCACGTTGGTGCCTGTCGCCGCCAGCTTTTCAAAAATGGTCAGGATCTGATCGGGCGTCTTACCCGGACAGAAGATCACCTCGGCGAACCCGCACCTCAGCGCGCGATGATGATCCACGGTCGCAAAATCCAGCATTTCGAACGGCATGGTACCCAGACGCTCGAGCGCCTGGTCGACCGCGAGCTTGCCGTCGCGTACCTCAGTCAACAAAGCCGCCAAACGTTGCGGATCCATGGCTGCCGGTAGTGTAGGCCGACCCAGCCGGACAGGCAACGCCGCAGTCTTTTGCTAGGGCATCGCCGAAACCGACAGGTCGCATCGCCGGCCGCGGCAAAACAGGTGATAGCCCAGAACGGCCACCATCGCCGCGTTGTCCGTGCAGTAGCCCATCGGCGGCAGGTGCAGAGCCACACCGGCCTCGCGGCAGTCCTGCTCGAGCCGCCGTCGCAGGGCGCGATTTGCAGTCACCCCGCCGCCGGCCACGACCGTCTGGGCACCCGTCTTCTCGAAGGCCAGCAGCGTCTTGCGGGCCAATACATCGACAACAGCCTGCTGGAAGCTGGCGGCGATATCGGCCACGTCCTGCCGGCTCAGGCGCGCCAGTCCCCCGCTGGTCTGACCGTGACCGTGCACGTGATAGAGCACGGCGGTCTTGATGCCGCTGAACGAGAAATCCAACGAGTCAGGGCCAAGCATGGTCCGCGGGAAGTCAACGGCGCAGGGATTGCCGGCGGCCGCTGTGCGTTCGACCGCCGGTCCGCCGGGGTAACCCAGATCGAGGATCGACGCGACCTTGTCGAAGGCCTCGCCTGCCGCATCGTCGATCGTGACGCCCAGCGGCTCGATGGCGTCGTAGTCGCGGATGTAGAACAGACTCGTATGCCCTCCGCTGACCACCAAGGCGACGGCCGGCCAAGGCGGCGCCGGCAGATCGATGGCCGCCGATGTGGCATGGGCCTCGACATGGCTGACGGCCACCAACGGTTTGGCCCACGCCCACGCTAACGTCTTGGCGGCCGTCACGCCGATCAGCAGCGAACCTACCAGCCCCGGCGTGTTGCTGACCGACACCAGATCGATCTGGTCGCGACCGACGTCTGCCTGCTCCATCGCTGCCGCGATCATGCCGTCCAGCCGCTCGATATGGGCTCGCGACGCGATCTCCGGCACGACCCCGCCGTACTTGGCGTGCAGATCGAACTGCGACGCGACCACGTTGCTGAGGACGCGGCGCCCGTCGCATACGATCGCAACAGCCGTTTCATCGCAAGACGTTTCGATACCCAGGACGGTAGTCATAGCCAGGTTTGGATGCGGTGACGTTGCGGGTCGGCGCCGAGCTAGGCGGCGTCGGCCTGTTCGTGGAGCTTGACGCGCAACTGGATCAGTCCCTGTCGAAGCTGTCGGTCGATGACCGGGCTGGGCCGGTCGACCGCCACGTCGTCCGACGAGGCCGGTGAGCTTGTACTCCCGCCGGTCCGCAGGACGCTGCTCTCACGCCGGCTCTCGAGGATCTCTTTGGTCTCCTCGTCCGTGAGGCGGATCTCAACCAACGGCTCGACGCCCCATTTGCCCGACTTGTCGGCGGCCGGCGTACGATGGATCAGTTCCCCGTTGGGCAGGTAGTAGTAGGCGGTCGTCAGTTTGATGGCCGACTCGTGGCCCTCCAACTCGATGACGTTTTGCACGCTTCCTTTCCCCAGCGTCCTCTCACCGATCACGAGGGCGCGGTGGTGATCGCCCAGTGCCCCGGCCACGATCTCGGCCGCACTGGCGGTGACACGATTCACCAATACGACCATCGGGAAGTTCGGATAGGTGCCTTCAGCCTTGGCGACGTGCTTCTCGCTGCGCTGCCATCGCCCGCGGGTTTCGACGATAACGCCTTCGGTCAGAAAGCGGTCGCCTACATCGACGGCGCTGCTTAGCAACCCGCCTGGGTTAAAGCGTAAGTCAAGGATCAGAGCCTGCATCGACTCGGCCTGCAGTTGCTCCACGACTTCGTCCAGCTGTCTGAGCGTGGTGGGCACGAAGCTGGCCAGTCGCACGTAGCCGATGCGCTGTTCGGGGTCGATCATGTAGTCCCAACTGCCGTCGACCTTGCGCGACCAGCCTTTCACGGTGGGCAGATTGATGGCCTGGCGTGTGATGGTCACCTGCTCAGTTTTGCCGGTGGCCGCACGGCGAAGCGTAAGTGTAACCTTTGTGCCCGGCTGTCCTTTGATCCGTCTGGCGGTTTCGGAGATGCTGAGATGTTCGGTGCTCTCGCCGTTGATCTCTGTGATGACGTCGCCCGGCATGATCCCCGCGTAAAACGCCGGCGTCTCGTCGATGGGCGAGGTGACCGTCAGTTCACCGTTCATCACATGGATCTCGATGCCGACGCCATGCAGCTCACCATTGGTGCGTTCCTGAAAGTCCCCGTATTCGTCCGGTGGGATGTAGGTGCTGAACGGATCGAGGCGCCGAAGCATGCCGTCGATGGCCCCGCGCACAAGCTCCTCGTCGTCGACCTCTTCCACGTAGCGGCGATGGATCTGTGCCCGTATGTCCACCAGCGAGCCGAAGGTCTGATAGACGGCATCGCGTCGCGCCACCGTCGGCGGCAGCTGCCAGGTCAACACCCCGATGATCAGAATGACCAGAATCCAGGCCACATTGCGTTTTGGCATTAGGCGTTTCGCCTGTTGGGTACGTAACTGTCGATGCACACAATTGTTGGAGGCCCGGTACGGCGGGTCAACACTCCGGCCGGCAAGCTTGCCCTGCTTGCTTGCAGGCGCCGCGCCTCGACCGGGGCAAGTCTACCATTTGACCATCCGTCCCGCCAGCAAGACCTATCGGACGCGACCACTCGTCGGCCCATCGGCGCCGGCGTGCCCGCATGCGTCCGCCGCCATCGGGGCATCGGGCCTCACCCACGGCGGATGTGGGCCTCTGCCTCTTTCCAGAACTTGTCTGATTCGAGCGGGGCGTCGTCCAGTTGCCAGAACTGCGTCATCATCCGTTCCTTGATCCGTGGCGCCGAGCCCTTGGCTTGCAGGTATGCTGCCAACTTGTCCGCCAGGATCGAGGCGGATGGCTGGAACGCCTCGCTGCGGACGTACCGATACAGCGACTCGAACAGTCCGCACACCTCGGGAACGTCGCCGGCCAAACCTCGGAAGTTGAGACCGCAGACGAGAAGGCGGCCGTTACCCACGCGCAGCTCAAAAAGGTAGGCGAACTTGCGGAGCGTCCAGTCCGGCTGAAGCTCGCGGAGTTTGAACGTAAACACGTCGAAGCGGTCGCGCGAGGCCTTGTCCACTCCCTGAATGATCGGCTCGACCGGCACGGGGAAGTCGTCCAGGTCGATCTTGTCACAGTCGTCGATCAGGTTGCAGAACTGGAAATCGATGTAGTCGTTGTGCGGAAAGCCCGCCAGCGCGCCGCTGGGCCGCATGAACCCTCCCTGGTTGTGCCCCCGATCCCAAATGATGTTCTTGAAACGGTCCTGCGTCGACGGCAGATAGTACGACTCGCGCCGGGCCTGGCGGTCGTGGTTCTCGGCGATGCGATAGAGCACCATCGCGTCGCCGCCGCTGCCCAGGTGCCCCAACAACTCAGGTCCGAACCGATCGGTGATGTACAGTCTCCCCACATTCGGCGGGCCGCCGTCAAACTGCAACTGCCGGTATCGTCGGGCCAGGTCGACCTCTGCGAGGTCGACGGTCAGTGTGTCAGCCGGCAGGGCCTCGGGCCGATTCGGGAAGAGCCATAGGCTCCACTCGTTGGCGGTCACCACCCCAGACGCCTCGGACCGCGCCGGCACGAGCCTGCACGAGAAACGCAGCGCCTGCGCCGTCGCCACCTTCGGCAGCGTAAGCTGGACGGTGCAGAGCCTGCGCAGCCCCCTTCGATCCAGGTCAAACCCCTCCATCCTGCCGCTCACCCGGACCGAACGGCCGTCACGGCTGGCGAGTTCCCATCGCAGCGTTGCCTCGCCGCCAATGGTTCCGGAGCAATGCGACAGCCAGATCGGAATTTCGAGCGACGTGCCCTCGAAGAAGCTGCGGACCGGCAAGTCGGCAATCAGCACCGTGTCGGCGTTGAATGGCAGGAATTGCTCGGGCGTGCAGCCCTTCGGATCGTCGAAGCAATCCAGCAGGCCGTTAGCGTTTTCGTATCGCTCGGTGTCGGCCAGTTGCAGGAAATGAAAGCCGCACAGGATCGGACTTCGCCGCACGCGCTCGATGCATTGCTTCCGCCAGATGTACTGATACCATTCTGATGCCGCCAGCATCTTCGCGTAGTCCTGCTTCAGGCTCTTCTGCCGGACGAGCTTCTTCAGTTCACCAATCCACCAGGGCCTTTCCGCACCGTAACGGTCAAACTTACCGCCCAACGCGTCCAGGTCGCAAAGAGCCGTGTAGTGACAGATTTCATGGGCGATCACCGGCCGATCCACATGTAGCTCGCGGCATGTCCGGTCGGTTGACCCGCCGCCTTCGGCCTGTTCGACCATCGCTCGACTGTCAACCGAGCCGAAGATGCGCCAGTTGCCCGTCGTGTCGAACATATCATCGTGCCGAGCGAACGGCGCGAAGTAACCCATATGCTGCACGTCGAAGTCCACGTTGCCCCGGTCGTACTGGCCCCGCGCACAGGTATCGATGAACAGTCGCGTCGTATCGAGCTTCTTGGTTGCCCTGGCCAGGTGTTGCACCTCGGGATTCCTGCCCGGATCGTCGATCTCGTTGCCCAGACAGTACGCAAAGAGCGACGGATGATTCCTCAGTCGCAGGATCATCTCCACCCAGTCGGCTTCGCTTACCAAATGGGCCTGATGATCCATCAACTCCCGCTCGCTCTGGTACTTGCCGTAGTACTTGCGCATCTCGATGTGCGTGAGCATGCCCAGTTCGTCGGCCGTGTCGAAATACACCTCCGGCGGCACGCGCGAGTGGAAGCGAATCAGATTGAAACCGTAACGCTTGGCCGCCTCGATGTTCTTGACGTAGTACTCGCGCTCGGAGACGCCCATCAGGTTCGGGTGATCGTGCGCCTCGCGCCCGCGAATGTGCCCGCGAACGTAAAACGGCTGGTTGTTAAAGAAGATCTGATTGCCCTCGACGTGGATCTTCCGCATGCCGAACCGCTGACGGACCACCACGTCCTGGCTGCCCGAACCGAGCGACAGCTCCAACATGTAGAGAAACGGCTCGCCGACTGTCCAGGGCACGAAGTCGCCCATGTCGGCTTCAAATCGCGTGATGGATGCATCTTCGCCTGGCTTCACCTTGCCGTCGGCGATTTGTCGGTCCGCCTTCCATAGGCGCCACGTAACAGCCGTGCAGTCGGCGGGGGGTGTGAAACTGACGACAATCCTGCCGCGATCGAAATCAGGAACGACAAACAGGTCGGAAATCGGCGACCCAACGGCATCGCTCATCGTACGCACTCCTCCGCACATGCGTGTTTCGCATCAACGGACATGTCGCCGGGACGGCAGCACGCCGCGGGCGGGCGGGGCAGGGCCGTATAGGTCTGTCAGTTCATCGACTCATGGCCTACTGGCAGCCCGCAGGCCGCGGGCCTCCGCCTCGGCCGCCGAGCTGAAGTAGCGAAGGTCCTCCGACTTGATTTGCTGCACGTAGGGATTATCCGGTGCGTAGTATACCTTCCCACGGAAAGTAGCTACCACCGGCGAGGCGGCCGGATTCCCCACGCCCTCGCGGATCGTATCGGTCGCCAACTTGGCCAGCTCCGGCACGTGTGCCAACAGATTCGTGCCGTGCATGCCAAACGTATCTCGCCCGCCCATCGGGTAGATTTTCACCACTGCCCTGGGGACCGACTTGGCCAGCGCCTCGGGCGCGTCGCGCTCCTTCTCGCTGGCGGCCAGCAGCAGAGGCCTGTCGCCATACTTGCGGATGTGAGCCAGCGAGTTGATCCCCATGTAGTTGGCGCCCGGCGACAGGCACACCACGACATCGACCGATGCGTCCTGCCGGGCATAGTCCATCGCAACGCTACAGCCCACGCTGGCGCCGACCAGCGCAAAACGCGTCCGATCGACATCCGGCTGCCTGGTGAGCCAGTGATACGCTGCGGCTACGTCTTCGTGCATCGATCGAAACAGCGTCGGGTCGCGCTTCTTGTATCGGTCGGCCAGTTGCATGTCCGCTGGCTCGATGCTTTCGCCTTGCCCCCGCATGTCGATAGCCAGCACGGCAAAGCCCACGCTCGACAGATTCATGGCGAAATCGCGCCAGCTCGATCGGTCGGCTGGATACATGTGCAGCAGGATGGCGATCGGCGCCTTCTGGCCCGCCTGCGGCACCGGCGCGTAGTAATCAGCCACGATCGTCACGCCATCGGCCGTCTTGAAGCTGACGCGCTGCGGCTTCTTCTCGTCGGCACGCACCGCCGACAGGCCCGGTATCAGCACGAACAGAACCGTCGCCACCATGCAGCGTCTGTAAGATCCCATGCTTACCCTCTCCTCATGGTGTCCGACGCCCGACAGCGTTCGCAGGCGCCGTCACCCCGGCGGCGGCCGATGCACCGGACGTCTCATCACGGGTGCGATGGTATAGCGCCCGCTGCCGTCATGCCAGCGACCTGCGACGCCGCTGCCGGCAGCCCAAAGCGGCATAGGATGATGAGGCAGGCCCAAGCGTCCGACTCATCCCGCGCGCGGCCCCGCCCTTCTAAGTGCGCAACAATCCGGCCACCGTCGTCCGGCACGACCACGGCCGGCGCAACCGGAGTACGCACCCACTGCACGAAACAAACTCGATCACGGTGTGGTGCGGCTGTAAAAAAAGCGGCGCCGCCCCACGCGGGCGGCACCGCATCCGCAAAGATACATCGCGTACCTGCCTGCGCCCGAGTTCTTCGGCGCATCGTCGATGCTCGGTCGACATTACGTTTCAGCAGGCACGACGAGAAGTCGCTGCCAGATAAGCCTTACTGCCATTAGAAGTGTACATCAAGAAGTATAAAAAGCAAACCGAAATGGTGACAACGTCCAGCCCCGGGTTGGCCGCGGCTGTTTCGGCCGTGAGCCCTTCGGCAGTAAGTACTCTGCCGACCGGCTCAGCCAAACGGGCTAACGGCCAATGCGCCGGCATCGCGCCGGATGTCAAGTCAGGTAGCATGCGCCCGCCGCGGCGCGTACATGCTTACCTGTTTCTTCGGGATGACAACCAGAACGCGGTGAGCTTTTCATCCACGCTCCCTGCGCACGCACCTTGACAGCACAAGCCTGCGGCACGTACTCAAGCGGACTTAAGAAGTCGGCTAGCGGCCGTCACGGGGCCCGGAACACCGGCAGGCGACCCGCCAGTGGCGCCTCCTGCCCGGCCAGCCACCTGGTTGCATACCCGAGGCCGAAAGTGTAGGCTGCTGATGTCGGCTGGAGACTGGGTGCCCAAGGCACGCGGCGTCTCATCGGGGAGCATAAGAGCCGCCGACCAGGTGTGCTCTTTTCATATCCGGGCCGGATATATCGGGCCGGAGGGTGTTGGACGTACATTTCAAGGAGCGGGGTCATGAAAACGACCATCCGAGTCGTCGTGACGGGTGCGCTGTGTCTAGTGGTCGGCCTGCCGCCGGCCGTGCGTGGCGAGCCGATGGGCACAGCCTTTACCTACCAGGGCCGTCTCAAGCAGGGCGGCGTGGCCTTCGACGGTCTGGCCGACCTGGCGTTCTCGCTGTGGGATGATCCCAATAGCGTCGATCCGAATAGCCAGGTGGGCCTGACGCAGGACGTGTTCGACCAGCCGGTCGACGACGGGCTGTTCACCGTGCCGGTCAACGCCGGCGGCCAGTTCGGCCCCAGTGCATTCGACGGCCAGGCGCGATGGCTTCAGATCGCGGTGACCGTCGACGAGGGCGGCCCAGTGACGCTCTGGCCTCGCCAGCCGCTTACCCCCACGCCCTATGCCGTGTACGCCGGCGGCTCGCCGTGGGGTGGGCTCTACGACGTGCCGGCCGGCTTCGCCGATGACACCGACGACGACACCACCTACGCTGCCGGCACGGGACTGCTGCTGGATACAGAGACATTCAGTCTCGATCCCAATTACATGCTGCCTCAGGGCTGCCAGACCGGACAGGTGGCCAAGTGGGACCCCTACGGCGGCGGGTGGACGTGTGCAGACGACGAGACGGGCCTCGCCAGTGCATGGCTGTTGGCCGGCAATGGCGGCACGGACCCCAACAGCGACTTTCTGGGCACGACCGACGCGACGCCGCTGGAACTGCGGGTCGACAACGTACGCGCCCTGCGGATCGAGCCCACGGCCTTCGGCCTGGCCAACCTGATCGGCGGGCACGCCGAGAACCAGGTGACGACCGGCGTGGTCGGCGCCACCATCGGCGGCGGGGGTGACAGCGGCTCGGCCAATCGCGTGACCGATGCCCACGGCACGGTGGGCGGCGGGGGCAACAACCAGGCCGGCGACAATGCGGGCGACGTGATGGACAAGAACGCCGCCACCGTCGGCGGAGGCTGGAGCAACACCGCCGGCGGACAATACAGCACCGTTGCCGGCGGTCGGGGGAACGTCGCCAGCGGCTGGTACAGCCACGTGGGCGGCGGTTGGACCAACGACGCCGCGGGCGACTTCGCCACCATTGCCGGCGGCGGCCCGTCGGATGTGGGCAACCCGTACACCACCAATAACCACGTGTATGACCACTACGGCAGCGTAGTCGGCGGGGGCAACAACAAGGCCGGCAGCGACGATGCCGACCCGGCGACGGCCGTCTACGCCACGGTGGGCGGGGGCCTGTGGAATGTGGCCGAGGCCGAGAAGGCCACGGTGGCCGGAGGCGAGCACAACACGGCCGGCGGCACGAACGCGGCGGTGAGCGGCGGGCGCTACAACACCGCCTCGGGTCCGGACGCGGCGATTGGCGGCGGGTACAGCAATACGGCCGCCGGGCAGGCGGCCGCCGTGGGCGGCGGGGCCGGCAACGAGGCCGGCGGTAACGTAGCCGCCGTGGCGGGGGGCATGTCCAACCGGGCGGCGGGCGACTACAGCTTCGCCGCCGGGCGTCAGGCCAAGGCCGATCACGACGGCTCGTTCGTCTGGGCGGATTCGACTGGGGTAGATTTTGCTTCCACCGACAACGACCAGTTCATCATCCGTGCCAACGGCGGCGTTGGAATCAATACGAACGATCCGAATTCACCACTGACCGTCGCGGGCATGATCCAGTCTACGACCGATGGCTTCAAGTTCCCCGACGGTTCGGTGCAGACCACGGCGGCCGCGGCGGCCGACAGCGTCTGGAGCGTGCACGGCAACGCCGGCACGCTGGCGGGAACGAACTTCCTCGGCACGACCGATAACATGGGTCTGACGCTACGGGTTAACAACGAACCCGTGTTTCAACTCCGGCCGCATGCCACCAGTCCGAACGTGATCGGCGGACATCTGACCAGCGACGCCGGCAACGGCGTGTATGGTGCGACCATCGGCGGCGGGGGCTACTACAGTGCGATCAACCACGTCGAAGACTGCTTCGGCACGATCGGCGGCGGCGCGGGCAACCAGGCGGGGGACATGGACCCCGACCCGGGCGACGCATCGTTTGCCACCGTGGCGGGTGGGCTGCAAAACGTGGCGGGTGGCCTGTACGCGGCCATCGGCGGCGGCCTCTGGAACTACGCCACGGGAGACAGTGCGACAGTTCCCGGCGGCAACAGAAACGAGGCCAACGGGGATCACTCGTTCGCCGCCGGCCGCCGCGCCAAGGCAGAGCATGATGGCGCCTTCGTGTGGGCCGACTCGGCCGACGCGGATTTTGCATCCACAGGTGTGGACGAGTTCTCGGTACGGGCCTCCGGCGGTGTGCGTTTGCATGTCGACGCCGCCGGCGGCGGGCTGACCATCGAGGCGGACCCGAACAGCCCCAACGTGATTGCCGGACATAATGGAAACAGCGTCGAATACGGCGCGTATGGTGCCACCATCAGTGGGGGCGGCGAGGACGGCCTCAGCAACCGTGTCTATCACATCTACGGCACGATCGGCGGTGGCTGCTACAACCATGTCGGCAGCGACGACCCCAACGCACTCCCGGCCCCGTATGCAACGATCGCTGGTGGTCGTGGTAACGAGGCACAAGGGTGGTACGCCGCTATTGCCGGTGGTCAATGGAACGATGCTTTGGAAAATGGAGCTTCAGTTGGCGGGGGCAGCAGCAACACCGCAGCAGCCTTCAACGCCACAATCGCGGGGGGGTGCTATAACACAGCCAACGGCAGCTACGCTGCGATTGGCGGCGGCGAGGAGAACGACGCATCCGGTAATTCCGCGACAATCGCGGGCGGCTTCAACAATATCGCGGAGGGTCTCGGCGCCAGTATTACAGGCGGCTACTACAATGTGGCTCCCGGCTGGCACGCGACCGTTGCGGGCGGCAGGTACAACGAAGCAAGCGGTGACTACAGTTTCGCTTGCGGGTACCACAACCAGTCTACCGGCGACTACAGCTTCGCCGCCGGTCAGTCCAACATCGCCTCGGGCGCGTGGGCTACGGTCGGGGGAGGGGACTACAACCGTGTCGGCAGTGACGACCCCAACGCACTTCCGACCGCTTATGCAACGATCGCTGGTGGGCAGGCCAACGAGGCCCAGGGGTACCACGCCGTCATTGCCGGTGGGGTAGGGAACCGTGCCTTGGAACACCGAACCTTCATCGGCGGGGGCCTCTCCAACACCGCGGAGGGCGATACAGCCACGATCGCGGGGGGGTACCTTAACACAGCCAGCGGCAGCTACACTGCGATCGGCGGTGGCTGGGGCAACACGGCGGAGGGTTTTATGGCCACGGTCGCAGGCGGTGAGTTGAATGACGCCGCCGGCGCCTTTGCGAGCGTTCCGGGCGGCGAGTACAACGAAGCGAGGGGCAACTACAGTTTCGCCGCCGGTCGCCGGGCCAAAGCCCTGTCAAACGGCTCATTCGTCTGGGCCGACGCCACTGACGCCGACTTCCAGGATGGCGGACCCAACACCTTCAACATCCGCGCCGGCAACGGCGTGCACGTATCGAGCAACAACAACTTCTACGCCGGCATCCACGTGACCAACATCGGCGACGGCGACGGAGTCAAGATCACCGCCTCGGCCGACACCGGCAACAGCAATGCCGCTCTCTACGCCACCAACGTTGGCTCCAGTCCGGCAATATACGCCAGTTGCACCGGCGGCGAGGCTGCCTACCTGAACGGTCCGGTGACGGTAAAGGGCTTCCTGACCAAACTGGGCGGCGGGTTCCGGATCGACCATCCGCTCGATCCGGCCAACAAGTACCTCTATCACAACTTCGTCGAGAGCCCGGACATGAAGAACGTCTACGACGGCGTGGCCTCGCTTGACGAGAACGGCGAGGCGATCGTCGAGCTTCCGGAGTGGTTCGAGGCCCTCAACCGAGACTTCCGCTACCAGCTTACGGCGATGGGCGCGCCGGGGCCGAACCTCTACATCGCCAAGGAGATCCGCGACAACCGCTTCAGCATCGCCGGCGGCGAGGCGGGCATGAAGGTTTCGTGGCAAGTTACCGGCATCCGCCAGGACGCCTGGGCCAACGCCAAGCGGATCCCGGTTGAGGTTGCCAAGTCCCCCCAGCAGCGCGGCACGTACCTCTATCCGGAAGCATACGGCTTGCGACCGAGGGTAGGACCGGATGACGCCGACGGCCACGAGCGTCCCGCCGCAGAGCCGACCGCGATGGTATTGAACACGAACGTTCATTGACGGAACTGCCGTCCCGCGACGATTGAAGGAGACATGAGATGAGCGAGCGAAACGCATGGCTCACGCTGACCGTGGTGGCCTGCACCTGCGTGGTGGAGGTAGCTGCCGCGCAGGAGCTCGATCTAAGCTGGCACACCATCGATGGCGGCGGGCAGATGACCAGCACCGGCGGCGACTTCGAGCTGAGCGCTACCATCGGACAGCCCGATGCAGGTGCGATGAGCGGCGGCGACCTCGAGTTGGTCGGAGGCTTCTGGGCACTCAAGGCCAGCCTGGTCCTGGTATCGACCGAACCGCCGGCTGATGGCACGCTGCCCAAGACGCAGAACAACATCATCGTGTGTGCGTTCGACGCGCCCATCACGTTGCCGCCGAGCGGCGATCCGCTGGTTATCACTGAACTGGCCGATCCGAACAACGACGTGAGTGCTTCGTTCAGCTATTCGATCGATCCCAACGACACGGGCGATCCGACGGGCCAGACGCTCAAGGCCACCGAGAGCGGTCCGGTGCTGCCCGACCTGACGTGGTACCACGTTCGCTCGGCGTCGGGCTGGGCAACGGTGACGCCGTTCGCGTTCGACGTGTGCACGCTCCGCGGCGACGCCAACAACAGCGCCCGCGTGACGACGGCCGACTACAGCGAGGTTAAGGGCCACATGGGCGAGCGAACCGACGCCCGCTACGACCTCAACGGCAGCGCTCGGGTGACGACGGCCGATTACACGGTGGTCAAGGACCATATGGGGCACCGCGCGGCGGCCAAGCCGTAAGCCTTTTGCACCGGGCTTACGCCGCTGGTCACCGCCGCGGTTTGGCTGTGTCCGCCGGCGTGCTGCAGTCTGCGACCCCATCCCGGCCTCGCGACGAGCTGAAATATCCCCACCGGCTTGCGTCCGAACATTCTGTATTGGATATCCATTTGTGGACACCGATTGAGTTTCCAAGGCAGGTGCGCGCATGCTTGCAGGAGAAAAAAACATTATGGGACCGCAGCGTCGCGCTGCGATCGTGCCGGCGCTGGTGGTCTTCATCACCGTGCTGCTGAGCTTTGTGGCTCTTACGGTGGACATGGGCTACATCCACGCCGCCGCGACCGAGCTGCGCAACGCGGTCGATTCCTCGGCCCTGGCGGGTGCATCCGGCCTGCCGAAGAGCCAGGGAGTGGTCTACCACCGCGCCACCACTTATGGTGGCCTAAACCTGGTGGCCGGCAGCCCCGTCATGCCGGAAGAACTCGGCATCGTCCTGGGCAACTGGGATAACCGCGCCCGCCTGTTCACCCCGGGCTCAAGCGGCAGCTACATACCCAATGCCGTCGAGGTCAGCGGTCGTCGCGCCGACATCGACCTGTTCTTCGCCCGCGTGATGGGTATCCAAAAAGCGAGCGTAACGAAAGACGCGGTCGCACTGCTGGGGGCGGGGTTCTGTGCGGGCCTCTGGGGGTTGGAGCTGGTCACGGTCGACGGCGACATCGTGACAGACAGCTACGACTCGACGGAAGGCCTCTACGGCATAGGAAACATCTATCAGAACGGTGACGTGTGTAGCTGCAAGGACATCATCAGCAATGGCGGTATCGAGATCCGCGGTGACGCGATGCACGGCCGGGGGTACAACTTCATACCGGCGGGCACGTCGTACACCGTATCGGGGATTATCGGCCCACACGATGCCCTCGCGCCGGTGGAGGAACCCGACTTTGAGGCCGCCGCCTACCACAACGACAACGCCACCATCGGGCTGACGACCAAGGGCAACGACCCGTTCGCCGGGAGCCCGTGGAACCTCTACGTAACCGGTAACGACAGCCTGACGCTGACGGGCGGAACCTATTTCTTCACGTCGCTTACGATCGACGGCCAGGCCAAGGTTACGGTCAGCGGCCCGACGGAGATTTACCTGGCCGGTCCCGGGCTGTTCACCGGTGGTGGTATCATCAACACCAGCCAGCATCCACCGAATCTGGTCATCTACTCGGACGGCCATCTGGTCAATCTGTCAGGGAATGCGGGTTTCTACGGCGGCCTGATGGCGCCCGGCTCGCAGGTGATTCTCGAGGGCACCGGCGACTACTACGGGATGATCGTGGCGCGACATCTGGACATCGACGGTGACTCCGTGATCCACGTGGATGAACATCTGGTCAAGAGCATATTCGGAATCGACACCGTCGCGCCCATTCTCGTGAGGTAGCGGAACTCGCTATCCTACCGAGTCATTCGGCGACAGACAGAGCCTGGTCCAAGATGGAGAAGACCTGCCGCATGAGCAGCGTCAGCAGGTCCGGCTGGTTCAGCGCCAGCGTCGGCCCCGACGCAGCCGCCAACCATCGCTCGGCCCCGCCTGCCAGCACCATGCCGTCGAGCGAGTAGAGACTAACATCGGTAACGCCCGCCGAGCGCGCCGCCGAAACGTCGAGCGTCACCTCGAACGGATCCGAATAGCCTTGCGGCAAGAGAAGGCCGGGCGAGGAAATGTTGCCGATGGCCACCTGCGCACGACCCGGGAACCGCGCCGCGACCGACGCGGCATAGCTACCCACGAACCCCGGCGACAGCGGTACGCCCAGAAAGTCCGAGAACCAAGGCCGATACGCCATCACGCTGACCTTGTCCCATCCGATGCCCGCCAGGGGCGTGTCGAAGATGTCCTGCAAGTCGGGATCGTTGTCGGCCAGATCGTCGATCGTCCACGGCAGCGTCACCGTCATGGCCCGAACGTCCACACTGTGCAACTGCTCCACAATCTCGGCGACGGTGAGTCGAGCAACCTCGAAGTCTTCCGGCGTGCGATGGGCCGCAAGCAAATCAAGGACCGCCGTCAGCCCCTCCTCACCAAACGTGCCGCGAAGCTGCTCGGCATACTCCAAAGACGGCTCGAGATCGAAGATGATCCATTCGATCGACACATCGTTGGCCGCCGCCCACTCCAACAGCTCGAAGACATAAACGCCGAACTCGACCGCATTGGTTTCGTTGACCCAGATGCCCAGGTCCGGCAACTGAGGCCACAGCCGAACGCCTACGCCTTGCGTCTCTGCCTCACGCAGTAACACCAGCAAGTCTTCCCCCAATTCGTCCGGCTGAACGGCCAGATACAGATCGGCCTCGAACCGGGCCAACGCAGGCAGTTGCCCGCTCACCTCCTGCGGCGGCAGGAACTCACTCCATACTGCCAGCTCGCTCACCGGGTCATTGAAGCATCCTGTCGCCGCCAAGGCCACGATCAGCAGCACGATCGGCCTGCCCCAACAGAATGCAGGACCCGTTCTGCCAGCCCGTCTGTCGCCCGCATTCATCATCCTTATTCTATCCCCGTTTCCGCGAGCGGCGCCCCGTATACACCATACCTTGCACCCACACGGGACCTGGCGGTAAAATCCCGCAGAATTCGGGCCAATTCCCGGGGAGGTCTCTCATGTGCATCCACAAGACTGTTGCGAGTATTGCTGTGCTGATCGCGTTTGCGTCTCTCGTGCTGACGGCGTCGCCGCCAGCGGTGGCTCAAAGCTATCTTATTACACAGTTGGACACACTCGGCGGCGACGACAGCAAGGCCTACGATATCAACAACGCCGGCCAAGTTGTCGGCATGGCTCAGAACTCCGTCGCTCTCCAGCGACCGGCGCTGTGGGAGAACGGCCTCGTCTTCCCAGTCGGTGTGCTGAGCGGGGACGATGACGGCGAGGCCATCGCGATTAACGATGCAGGGCAAATCGCCGGCCATTCGTGGGACGGTATGCCGGAAGCGTTCCTCGATGAAGACGGCGCCAAGACCAACCTCGGCCCCCTTTTCACTTCTGTCGGCCCCAGTTGGGCACAGGACATCAATGAAGCCGGCGACGTGGTCGGCTACCAGGAACTCGCGGAATATGGCGCATTCCTCTACAGCGGCGGTGTCATCACTGAATTGGACGATGAAATCGGCGGCGAGGCGAACCGGGCATACGGGATTAACAGCTCCGGGCAGATCGTTGGGTACTGGCGGAACACCTATGGCGACAGGTTTGCGTTCGTCTACAGCGACGGCGCCAAGACCGACCTCGGCGGTTTCGGCGGCGGCAATCACGAAGCCAAGGACATCAACGACGACGGCGACATCGTGGGTTATGCTACGGTCAGCGGCGGCGCGCGTCACGCGGCCATGTGGCATTCCACCATGGGCAAGGTCGACCTCGGGGTGCTGACCGGGGCCGGGGGCGTGCATGCCGAGGCACGAGCCATCAACAACGCGGGGCAGATCGTCGGCTGGTCGGAGATCTCCGGCGGCACGCACCACGCCTTCGTGTATGAAAACAGCACGATGACCGACCTGAACGATTTCCTGCCGTCCGGCTCCGGCTGGGAGCTTGCCCAGGCTGAGGACATCAACGAACTGGGTCAGATCGTCGGCTGGGGCGAAATCGGCGGCAACACGCGCGGCTTTCTCATGACCCCCGACAGCGACGACGACGGCATCGGAGATCCTGATGACAATTGCCCGACTATCGCCAACGCCGACCAGGACGACGCCGACGGCGACGACGTAGGCGACGTCTGCGATAACTGCCCCGACGACGCCAACGCCGATCAAGCCGACGCCGACTCTGACGGCGTGGGCAACGTCTGCGACAACTGCCGCACCGAGCCCAACCCCGACCAGGCCGACGCCGATGGGGACGGCATTGGCGACGCGTGCGACCAACCGGCCTGCTGCGGAGCGGCAGGCCCGGTCACGCCGTTGGGCCTCGCGATCGGCATGTTGCTGCTGGGTCGGGTGGCTCGCCGCCGCCAAGTGCATCCCCCGCAGCCGCGCTGAGCGAACGTGTCACGGGCGATGCGGGCCAATGGCCACGAAGGCCCATTTCTGAAGGAACCACGCTGTCCAGCCGAAGAAACAATGGTGCATCCTGGCTCTGCGGGCAAGCATCGCCGATTCGGGGGCGCTTTGTGTCGCGTCCTATGACATCTTCGCGAGGCAACGGCGGCCGCGACGTTCGTGTGTTGCTGCTTTCCCATCCGAGTTGTTTCCAGTTGCCGATCGTCCGCGGAATCCTGGACGCCGGCGGGACGCTTGCCGCCATCGTCGAGCCGAGCACCTGCCCGACCGATCGCCTCCGCACCTGGCGGATGCGCATGCACATCGCCCTACGCATACGGTGGCCCGCTAATATCGCCGGCAAGGTCTTTCAAATCGAGGACGCCCACAGCCCGCAGTTCATGGAACTGCTCCGCGGGCGCCGCGTCGACCTCATCGTCGTGTCACGCTGGGGCATCCTTCGCCGCGAGGTCTTCGAGGCGCCGCCTCTCGGCTGCATCAACACGCACATCTCCCTCTTGCCGTACCTGCGCGGCACCGACCCGATCCCTGGCGCGCTGGTGGCCGGGCTCTCCCATACGGGTGTGACCGTCCACTTCATCGACGAGGGCATCGATACAGGCGATGTCATCCTCCAGCGCAAGATCCCGATCTTTCCGACCGACACCGAGGAACGAGTCTGCGCGAAGGCCGCTCGGCTGCTGCGCCCCATGTACCGGTGCGTCATCCGCGCGTTCCGCCGCGGGTGCGTGCCGAGGCGCCCGCAGAACCATCACGAGGCGTTTGACTTCAGCTGGGAAAAGTGCTTTGGCCCGCGTGGGTGTACAGCCGTCGACTGGAACGCCCCGCCCTGGCTCATCCTGCGCGTTATCCGATTGAGATGCTGCGCCGTGGTGTGGCGAGAGGGGCGAATCGAGGTGGCCGGCGCGCGGCTGGCTCGGCAGGCGGCAGCCGTCAGCGCAAGGCCCGGCCAAGTGCTCAGCCTGGCCGATGGGCGCATCACGGTCGCGACGACCGGACGGCCGATTGAACTGACGCTGGCGCAAAACGGCCTGCAACATGTATTTGCGCGGGGTTGTCCCATACCGCTGCCGTGGGCAGGCCAGCAACTGGGTACAGGCCGTTGGCCTGGGTGGCGACGCTTCGCGGAGTGGGCGCAGCGATATGAGCGTGTAGACGGCCCGCCGCGCCCTGCACTCCCGCCGCTTCAAGCCGCACCGCAGTCCGCTGGCAGCATGTGATGCGTGTATCTTGTCCCGCCCCGCACGCGGGCGGCTGGCCCCTGAGGGCGCCCAGGTTTTACACCGCCGCGGCCGGCGAGATTGGTGCTTGACAGCCGGGCCTTGCCAGATTATCTTCCGCACGTTCGACTGTCCGACGGTTTTCGTTGGGGTCCATTCTGATGGCGATGTCGCCACACCTCCGTTAGCCTTCGAATCAGTCAATCTGGCAGGAGATCGTCCCGTGGCCAATATCTATGTGGGAAACCTTTCGTACGAGGCAACCGAGGAGGAGGTGCGGCAGCTATTCGCCGAGTTTGGCGATGTGGACAGTGTCAACCTCATCACCGACCGTGAAACCGGGCGCCTCCGCGGATTCGGGTTCGTCGAGATGGCCGATGACGCGGCGGCCAAGGCAGCCATCGAGGCCCTCAACGGCAAGGAGATAGCCGGTCGGACCCTCGCCGTCAACGAAGCCCGGCCCAAGACCAGCCGTGGCGGCGGCGGCGGCGGCGGCGGCCCGCGAGGTCGCGGCGGCCCAGGCGGCGGTGGCGGCGGCGGGCGGCGCTGGTAACCGTCCCAGGACTGTTCGCAGAAGGCTTAAAAACCACCGACGGGCAGACGCCAGCGTTTGGCCGTCTTCGATCGTGAGAACGGCTCGGCTCATGTGGCCGACGCTCGGGTTGGTACGTTCTGCTCATGGTAATTCGGGGCCCCTCGGCGGGCCCCTTTTTCTTGGTGCTCCCGCACAGCTCGGGCAACCACCCAAACGCCATCTCCGCCCAACGCCGCAACACGTCAGCGCACACTCGCTCGACCCATGATTATGGGACGGCGTGTGCAGCATCTGTCCGACCAACCGTTCAACCAACGCCGCAAACAGTGCGGTTGGCTGGAGAACCTCCGTCCGCGCGCAGACGCCACGCCTACAATGACCTGTCAGGCCGGTTATGGTTGTTTATGCGCATCACCTATGCGCATCACCTATGCGCATTAGAACGAGCGCCTTCGGTTGCGGGAGGAATGTGAACATGGTTGGGCTCACCGTATCCGGTCGGGCGGGCCTCGACGGCATCGCAACTGGCGGTCGGTTGTTGTGCACGTCGTTGCTGCTCGTCGCCTTGCTGGCGGCGGCAACCGACGCACAGGATACGACGAACCTGATGCGCTCCCTGCGGGGTGCGCCCCCCCACGAAGCACCTCGTGTAGCGCGAACCCGCAGCGGCCACCTACGTTTTCTGGCTGCCCCACCGTCCGCCTACTTCTCTACACCGTCGGCCCCGGCGGCCGGACCGGCCCAGCGTGCGCGGATCTTCCTTGAGCAGTGGCGTGATCTGCTGGTTGCCGCCAGCCCAGCCGTCGGATTCGAAGCCGTCCGCGTCAGGTCCGGGGCACACCGATCCAACGTCCACTTCGAGCAGACGTACGACGGCATCGCGGTGTTCGGTGCACGCGTCATGGTGCAGGTCGACAACTCGGGCGGCGTGGAGTGTGTCCTGAGCGACATCCTGCGCAATGTCGAAAGGCTGGATTCCGGCTCGCCGTCCACGCGTCCGGCGATCAAAGCGGGCCGTGCGCAAGATGCAGCGATCGCATTGCTGGCCGCCGAGAATGCAGAACTCGAGCTACGCGCGTCGCCGGCAGTCTTGATGGTGTACGCGCCTTCGGTCCTCGGGCGAGGCGGCGATCCGCAACTGGTCTGGCAGACCGAGGTGAGTAATGTCGGCCCGCCCGCGGTCAAGGAAGTGGTGCTGGTCGACGCCCACACCGGGCGGCTTGCCTTTCGCTACCCGTTGATTCACGACGCCATCAACCGCTCGATCTACGACGCGGACAACAAGTTCTTTGCCGACCCCGGCACGCTGGTGCGATCCGAGGGCCAGCCCGCGTCGGGCATTGCCGACGCCGACTTAGCCTACGACTACTTCGGCGACACGTACGATTTCTATTTCAACGTGCACGGGCGCGACAGCCTTGACGATGCCGGCTCCGAACTCAGCGCCACCGTGCGCTATTGCCTTCTCTTCTACCCGTGCCCCTTCCCCAACGCATTCTGGGACGGCTCGCGGATGTACTTCGGCCAGGGCTACACAGTGGACGATGTGGTCGGGCACGAACTGACCCACGGCGTGACGGAGAATGAGTCCAACCTGATCTACTCCGATCAGTCCGGAGCCATTAACGAATCGCTCTCGGATATGTGGGGCGAGTGGATCGACCAGTCCAACGCAGCCGGCAACGACGCGCCCGAGGTACGATGGCTGATGGGCGAGGATCTGCCCATCGATGCCATCCGCGACATGGCCGACCCGCCCGCCTTCGGCGATCCCGACCGCATGGGCAGCCCCAACTTCTACACCGGACCCGACGACAACGGCGGAGTCCACATCAACAGCGGCGTGGGCAACAAGCTGTGCTATCTGCTGACCGACGGCGATACGTTCAACGGCTACAACATCGCCGGCATGGGCGTCGCCATGACGGCGGAACTGTTTTACGAATGTCAGATTAGCCTTCTCACACCGGCCTCGGACTACGCGGACCTCTACTTCGCCGTCGCCCAGGCGGCCGTCAACCTGGGCTGGACGCAGGCCCAGCGCGATAACCTCGAGCAGGCCTGCCTGGCCGTCGAAATCAAACCTCCTCCCCAAGGTGTGTCGGACTTCCTCGCGGTCGCGTCAGACGGCGATCCGGATATCTCACTTAGCTGGACGAACCCCGCCGACCCGGGCCTGACCAGCATTGTCATCCGTCGCAGCACGGCGGGCTTCCCGGCCGATCCGAACGATGGCAATCTGGTCTACGACGCCCTTGGCAGCTCGAAAGTGGACGGCCCGCTGACGATCGGCACGCGATACTACTACTCGGCCTGGGCGTTCTACGGCCTGGACGGATACTCCGCGCCGGCCCACGCTCAAGCGGTGGCCGGACAGGTCGCCATCGACGCCTTCACCGAACAGTTCACTGCGAACGACAATGATCTGGACAACCTGATGATCACGTTCACCCCGGACGGCTCGCCGGCCTTCTACCGCGCCTGCGTCGAGCCCGCCACTGACTTTCCCACCGATCCGACCGGAGGCACCGTGATCACGCTGATGACCGACACATCGGTGCGAGTCATCCTCACGGGCGGCGTGAACGTACATCTGTACGGACAGAATTACTCATCGTTCTACGTCGCCACCAACGGCTACGTTACGTTCGGCAGCGGGGATTCCGAATACGACGAGTCGTTCGCCGCCCATTTCTCGCTGCCGCGGATATCGGGTCTGTTCGACGACCTCGATCCTTCGCTCTTCGGCACGGTATCGGTCAAGCAGCTAAGCGATCGCGCCGCGGTAACCTACGACGGCGTACCCGAATTCCTTGCCCTCCAGACCAACAGCTTCCAGATCGAGATGTTCTACGACGGCAGGATCCGCATCACGTGGCTGACGATCGGCGCGCTCGACGGATTGGCCGGGCTGTCCGACGGCAACGGCGTGCCTTCGGACCTGCTGGAGAGCGATCTGTCGGCGTACGGCTCGTGCTACCCGCTCGGCGATCTCGATCGCGACGGCGACGTGGACCGCGACGATTACGCAATGTTGGAAGCCTCGCTGAACGGGCCTGGCCAACTGTCGCCCAACCCCGACGCCGACCTCGACGGCGATAATGATTGCGACCTGGCCGACTTCGCCGTCTTCATGGGCAGCTTCATCGGCCCGTAGTGATCCTCCGGGCCAACTCAATCGGCGATAGTCAGGAAACCCACCTCCCAGGACAAATGGCTTGTGCCCGTGGAGCGAGCGCGAGCGCCGAAGTATCATATCGCCATGCGTCAAGGCGGCCCATCGCGCTTCGTGCCAGAGTTGGCCGTTGGGGCAAATCCGTTCGCCTGGCTTCGCCATCTGTACTATCGCTGGGGTCTGATGCTCTTCTGCCAGACGGCGGGCCTGGACGCATCGCTGCGCGGAGCACGCTGGGCCGGCAGCTTCCTGCACAAGAACGTCCCCCTGTTCCGCGACGAGAGGCCCCGGGTGGCTCGGCGAAAGCTTCGATCCGGGGGCCTCCGACTTGGGCGCAGTCAATCGCATCTTGCTGCACTGCAGAGTGCCAAAAGCCGATTTTGAGTAGACCTCTCCCGCCTTATACATCACGACGCGTGGCGCCGCTGCGTCCGCCTGACAGTTCTGGCATGCTTGCACGAATGGGTTTGGGCTGCCAGCACAGACGTTGTTGGCCCCCCGCGATAACCTGGTTTAGACTGATTGCGTGATGCTTACCCGTCGCGCGAGAACAGTCCTCTGGGGCGCCCTGATCATTGCGCTGGTGGCAGCAGCCTACACGCCGGCGCTGCGCGCGAGCTTCGTCTGAGACGACGACTCGCCGTGCCCGGCGCGTGGCTCGCCGCCGCCTACGCCGAAGCCGGCCAATTTGACTAGGCCCTCGCCACCGCGCGACAGGCCGCCCACCTTGCCCCCACCTCCGACGACACCGCCTTCGTCGACCGAATCACCGCCCGCGCCCGCCTCTACCAGTCTCGACGCCCGTACCGGCATGCGCCGTGAGCCTCGTAGACGCCCAGGGGCGTCTCTCAGATCCTGCCCCCTCACTTGGCCACCATTCTGGCCCGCCTGCCCGCCGCGCCACCCTCACCGTCTGTCGCTCGGCTGGGACGATGGTGCAGGCCAACCGGCTGACGAAGGCCTGCAAGCCCGTTGACAGCCGCCCCGGGGACCTTATAATGGCTGGTTTGTTTGGTGGCTCTGCGCAACATCGCTTGGGACATAAGGTTACCTCGATGGCCAGGGTGGTTCTGGACAATGTGAGCAAGGATTTTCCCGGCGGCGTCCAGGCTGTGCGCAATATGGACCTGGACGTGGCCGACGAGGAGTTCATCGTCCTGGTCGGGCCCTCCGGCTGCGGCAAGAGCACCACGCTACGGATGGTGGCTGGGCTTGAGGAGATCACCGAGGGCACCATCAGCATCGGCGGCCGCATCGTCAACGACGTGCCCCCCAAGAACCGTGACATCGCCATGGTCTTCCAGAACTACGCCCTATACCCGCACATGACGGTGTACAAGAACATGGAGTTCGGGCTGAAGCTGCGCGGGGTGCCCAAGGCCGAGCGCCGCCAAAAGGTGGGCGACGCCGCCAGACTCCTCGGCATCGGGGAGCTGCTCGAGCGCAAACCCAAGGCCCTGTCCGGCGGGCAGCGGCAGCGCGTTGCGGTCGGGCGGGCCATCGTCCGCGATCCGAAGGCCTTCCTGTTCGACGAGCCGCTGAGCAACCTCGATGCCAAGCTTCGCGTCGAGATGCGGGCCGAGTTGAAGAAGCTGCACCGACGATTGCGGACCACCACCATCTACGTCACGCACGACCAGGAAGAGGCCATGACCCTCGGCGACCGGGTGGTGGTGATGAAGGACGGGTTCATGCAGCAGTGCGCCTCGCCGTTGGAGGTGTACGAGCGCCCGGTCAATCGCTTCGTGGCGGGGTTTGTGGGCACGCCGCCCATGAACTTCTTCACCGGCCGGCTGCTCGCCGAAAACGGGCACGTATACTTTGATGAAGGCACGAACCGGATTCGTCTGCCGGAAGACCTGGCCGCCAGTTTGCCCTCACGCGTGGGCGAACCGATAGTGCTGGGCGTTCGGCCGGAGTGCCTGTCGAATCGAAACGACGGAGCGTTCGCCGGCACGGAGAACGCAATTAAGGTGAAAGTCAGCGTGGTCGAGTTGTTGGGTGACAAGAAGGACGTCTATACAGCCACCCAGTCGCACGACCACATTGTGTGCCGTGTGGATTCTCATGCCGCGATCAGCGAGGGGCAGAGCGCCTCGCTGTATCTGAACATGGGACGGGTCCATTTGTTTGAACCCGGGGAAACGGGCATGAACGTCAGCCTCGACGGAGTCGGCGCCAGTGCACGCTGAGCGTCCTGGGCACTGGCTTGGAGTTGGTCCTGCGGGGCTGGGGCGCATCAGTGGGAGGTCACTGATGCGCTGAGCGGATGCGAACCATCTCGCCGTCATGCCCGGAATCGGATCCGGGTCGGACAAGTGGGCCTGATGGATCGGCCCACTTTTTCTTTAGCCGCGGCCACGTGCCGTCGGCAGTACAATTTGGGCGAGTGCGGGCGCCGGTGACCCGTACAGAATTTGCATACCAAGGATGCAGCATATGAGTCAGGAACTACTTCGGCTGGTCGAGAGCATCAGCCGCGATAAGAACATCGAGAAAGAGCTGGTTCTCCAGGATCTCGAAGCCGCGATGGTCTCAGCCGTGCGCAAAGCGTACGCCGAGGCCGAAGATGTCAAGGTCGACATCGACCGCATGACGGGCGAGATCGGCGCCCTGCTTGACGGGCAGGCGGTGGACATGAAGGAGCTGGGTCGCATCGCCGCTCAGACCGCCAAGCAGGTAATGATTCAGAAGCTGCGCGAGGCCGAGCGGGGCAGCATCTTCGAGGAGTTCATCCAGCGCAAGGGCACCATCGTCACGGGTACTGTGTCCCGGTTCGAGGGCGGCGCCCTGGTGGTCAGCATCGGACGGGCCGAAGGCTTCCTGCCCCGCAGCGAGCAAATCCCCGGTGAAATGCACCATCCGGGCGAACGGATCCGAGCGCTCGTGCTGGATGTCCGCGAGGCGCCCCATCAGGTGCGAATCATCCTTTCTCGCTCGCACCCCGATCTGATCCGGCGGCTCTTTGAGCTGGAGGTGCCCGAGGTCGCCGAGCGGATCATCGAGATCAAGGCCCTGGCTCGTGAAGCGGGATACCGTACCAAGGCGGCTGTCTCCAGTATCGATATGAAGGTCGACGCCGTCGGCGCGTGTGTGGGCGTCCGCGGTAGCCGGATCAAGAACATCGTCGAAGAGCTGGGCGGCGAGAAGATCGACATCGTTCGCTGGAACGAGTCATCTCAGATCCTCATCGGCAACGCCCTCAAACCGGCCGAGGTGCAGGAGATTGCCCTCTGCTTCGAGTTGGGGCGGGCCACCGTCGTGGTAGCAGAGGACCAGTTGTCGCTGGCCATCGGCAAGCGCGGTCAGAACGTACGTCTGGCAGCCCGGCTGACCGGGTGGGACGTCGATATCCTCACGCCAGCCGAATACAACAAAGGCCTGGATGACCTGGAGAAGACCCTTCGACAGATCGATGGCGTCGAGGACGTCATGATCGACAAGATGGTGGCTATGGGCATGGTCTCGCTCATGGACGTGGAGGAGGTCGGGATTGAGCCGATGCAGAAAGAGCTGGGCATGAGCGAAGAGCTGGCCGCAAATACCGTGGCGATCGCCGCCGAGCACGCCAAGCGCATCGCAGCCGAGATGCGGGCAGCCAGAGAGCAGGCCGAGCGCGAGCGAACCGAACGCCAGTCGGCCGAGAAACAGGCAACCGAGACTGCCCTGGCCGCCCTGCGCGGCGAACTCAGCGAACAGCAACAACCCGACCAGCCGCCGACGGACGCTGAGGCCCCCGATCAGGATGCTGCCGCCGTCGACCAGGCCGAGACCGACATCGGCCAGCAGCAAGACCAAGATGACGCAACCCGCGTCGGGGTGACGCCCGAGGAGCAACCGGAAAAGGAGCCTTCCGAAGCAGACTAGGTCGGCCCTGTTCGCAAAGGGTCGGGCCATACGTACAGCTCAATCAGAACCACCGGGATGTCCATCCTCGGCTCCGGGTGTGGAGGTGTCAGGCGACGAACCAGGACCGCGGGCAAGCTGATTGCGACCATCCCCAACGGATGGCCGTGGCTCGGCCAAGCGGCCGCCGAGTTGGGCGTCGCCGATGGTAAAGGGAGATGTCTGTTGGCTGAAAAGACACGTGTACATCAACTGGCCAAAGAGCTCGGTGTATCCAGCAAGGCCATCCTTGAGAAATGCAAGGCCGAGGACGTCCTGGTCAAGAACCACATGTCCACGCTGTCGGCTGGACTCGAAGCCACTATTCGTGAATGGTTCAGCGAGGGAACTCACGCCACGACGGTGGAAACGGCCGACCGCGTCGACCTGACTAAAGTCCGCCGCAAGAAAAAGGCCACGGCGCCTACCCGCTGTAAGAAAGCAGCGGAGCCCGACAAGGACGAGGCGACACCTACCGAGGCGCCGCTCGAGAAGCCCGCGGCCGAAGAGCCCGCTGCCCCGGTCTTGGCCGAAGAGGCTCCGCCCGTCGCCGTCGAGGTCGAAGCGCCGCCAGCCGAAGCGGCCCCGCCGCCGGCTGAGGCGCCGGCGCCTGCCGAAACCGAGCTGCCCCAACGGGCCGCGGCCAAGGCACCCGCGCCCGAGGCCAAGCCTGCTGAGCCTGAACAGGCCGAACCTGAGCCCGCCGAGTCCGAGCCCGTCACCCCGGTCGGCCCGCAGAATATACCGGCCCCGGCGGTCCTGCAGGGCCCACGCGTGGTCCGCATCGAGCAGCCCGAACGGTTCGTCGAGCGTCGGCCGCCAAGACGGCCCGCCCCGAGTGTCCCCGAGATCGGCGAGGCCATCGATCCGACCTCCGGCAAACCGTCGACGCGGCAAGGCAAGGCACGGACCGGCCGACGCGATGTCGAAGGTCCCGCGGAAGGCCGCGGTCGGGGCAAGCCGCGCGTACACCCGCGCCGCAGCGCGCGGGCCAGTGGGGTCGGCAACGGAGTGAAGGAATGGCGAGATCAGGATCTGATCGAGCGCGAGGAGCGCCTTGCCGCCGCCACCGGCGGGGCGATGCGCCATCGTCGGGTAACGCAGGCGCGCCGGGCGGCCACCGCACCGACTTTGGCTATGCCAGGCAGGAAGGGAAAGGCCATCGTCACCGAACCGGTGACCGTCCGGGAGTTCTGCGAGGCTACCGGTATTGGCCAGGCTCGCGTCATGCCCAAGCTGATGGAGCATGGTGTCTTCGCCACGGTGAATCAGACCATTGAGTCGGATGTCGCCGAGCTGATCGCCCTGGATTTCGGCGTCGAGTTGGACATCGTCAAACCGCTGTCGGCCACCGACGCCCTCATGGAAGAGTACCAGCGAATCGAGCGGAAGAACTCGCAGACTCGTCCACCCGTCGTGACGCTGATGGGACACGTGGATCACGGCAAGACGTCGTTGCTGGACCGGATTCGGCGCACCGCTGTCGTGGAGGGCGAGGCCGGAGGCATCACCCAGCACATCGGCGCCTATGTGGTCGAGCGCGGCGAGGTGCGGGTAACCTTCATCGATACCCCCGGGCACGAGGCCTTCACGGCTATGCGCGCCCGCGGCGCCCGCATGACGGATATCGTCGTGCTGGTGGTGGCCGCCGGCGATGGCGTGATGCCCCAGACCATCGAGGCAATCAACCACGCCCGCGCCGCGGAGGTGCCCATTCTGGTGGCGCTGAACAAGATTGATCTGCCCGGGCTCGATATCAATCGCGTCTACAGCCAACTGTCTGAACATAACCTCGTTCCTCAGGAATGGGGCGGCGACGTCGACGTGATCAAGACCAGCGCCACGACCGGAGAAGGTGTCGACCAACTGCTGGAGCACCTGCACACCATGGCGGAGTTGATGGAACTTCGGGCCGACGCAACCGTTCCTGCTCTGGGCGTCGTAGTGGAGGCATCCATGGCAGCGGGGCGCGGGGCGGTCGCCACCCTGCTGATCCAGGACGGCACGCTTCGCGAAGGAGACGTGCTGGTTGCCGGCCCCGCCTCCGGTCGCCTGCGAGATCTGCGTGATGACCGCGGGCGCCGGGTCAAGCAGGCCGGCCCCTCTGTACCTGTGGCGGTCAGTGGCCTGGATGTGCTTCCCGAGGCAGGCGACAAGTGGTACCGCCTCGACAACCTCAAGCGGGCCAAGGTTGTCGCCCAGGAACGACGTCAGCAGTTGCGTCAGGAGTCACTGACAGCCACCGCCAAGCCCAAGACGTTGGCCGACCTGGTCGCCCAGCAGGAAGCCGGTGAGGTGCCTGAGTTGAACGTCATCGTCCGCGCCGACGTGCAGGGCTCGGTGGACGTCATTCGACAGCAACTCGGCGACTTGCCCAGCGAGGACGTTCGCCTGCGCATCCTGCACGTGGGCGTCGGCGCAATCACCGAAGGCGACGTGGTGTTGGCGCAGGCCTCATCCGCAGTCGTCGTCGGCTTCGGTGTCGTCGCCGAGGACCGCGCTCGGCAACTCGCCGACAACCTCGGCGTCCAGATTCGGCTCTATCAGGTAATCTATGAACTCATGGAGGATGTCAGGCAGGCTTTGGAGGGCATGCTGGCACCCGAGCAGCGCATCGAGACACGCGGGCGAGCTGAAGTCCGCGAGATCTTCAATATCTCCCGCGTGGGCACCATTGCCGGGTGCATGGTCAGCGACGGGTTGGTCGCCCGCAACTTCCGCGTGCGCATCGTCCGCGACGGGAGGATCGTCCGAGACAACGCCGAGATCGGTTCGCTCAAGCGGTTCAAGGATGACGCACGTGAGGTAAGGACAGGTTTCGAATGCGGGATCAAGGTTGCGGGGTTTGACGACGTTAAGCCTGGCGACGTCATCGAGGCGTACGAGGTGGTGGAGCACGCCCGGTCTCTCTAGAGCGTCGGCCGACACAATCGGCCTGGCGACGGTTGCCGCCAAGGCTCTCGTCGGCCACGCCGGGCACCAACGGCGGATCGCCTTCAAGGGCGAACCCCCGGAGCGACAGGAAAATGATCGAGTTCAGGGCGGCATGTGGCCATTCCGTCAGAGCCAAGGACAGCGACGCGGGGAAAACCGTCAAATGCACCTACTGCGGCCAGATGGTGGAGGTTCCCTACCCTGACGACGCGTCGGACGAGCTGTTTGCCGAGGCTCAGGGGGCGCCCCGTGTCGCGCCGCGGCCCGTCACGCCTCGGATGGGGCGACGGGGCGTTCGAGCACCCACCGGGCTGGTCAAGGCCCTGTTGGGGGTGACGTACCTCGGTGTCGCCGTGATTGCGGTGGTGTTGGGGCTCCGTCTGGTTCTGGCACGCCTTCCGGGCGAAAAGGCCGAACCTCAAACGTCCCCCCAGCAACGCAGGGCCAGCCGCGACCAGGAGCCGGGCTCCCCGGGATCAGCCAAGAATCCATATAGCAACTGTAGCGAATTAAAGATGGGCGAGGCCGGACTGGTCCTCCTGTCGGTGCCCAGCGGAGCCAAAATCTACTTAAGCGAAGTCAAGGAGGGCGAATCCCTCGAAGCCAACCCCACCCGAAACGGCGAGCTGCTGGTCGGATCGACCCCCAAGGTCCTGGACAAGCAGAAGCCAGGCCGATATCGCATCGGCTTTGAATTCTCCATGAGCGCGCCGCCTTTGCAGGGCTGGCCAGGCTACAGAGAGTTTCGCGTTCAGGTCCAGGACAAGGGCCGTTCAGACGTTGACTATTTCGTCTACGATGACGCCGACGGAGTAGGCATTAACGACCGCGGGTATGGTCCGCCTCTCATCTACCGCACCTACGAAGCGGTGCTGCGCAACAAGGAATGGTCTTCGGTTATCGCCCTGTTCGTGCCCGATCAGCCAGTTGAGGATTACCTCGGCCATGCCCCGAAGGACAAACAGTTTCAGTTCGACAGCCAATACGCCGAGTACGAGCTCAAAGAAATCTACGGAGTGAAAGAAGATGCGGGAACACTGATCGAAGCCCTGCGTTTGATGGGCAAGGTGGTCTGGCAGCCCGGCTCGCAGGAGACTCCTGTGGTGTTTCAGGTCCAGCCCAACGGCGAGATCTGGCCTAAGAAGCTCCAGTCGCGGCACGCGGCGGTGGACCACTCGTCGCCGCTCGCGCTTGCCCTACGATAGCGGCCAGAGGAACCTTCCATGGTCGTAGGTGTACTGCGGGCGGAATTGGCGATCCTCGAGGCCGTTACCCTCAAGGACAAGCGACGCGTGATCAAAAGTGTTAAGGACCGCATTATCAGTCGCCACAAGGTCTCCGTTGCAGAGGTGGACCGCCTGGATCAGCGGCAAGGAGCTGTGTTGGCTGTGGCCATGGTAGCTAACGACTCGCGCTTTGTGCAGAGTTGCCTCGACAAAATCGTCGATGAGCTGCGAATGGCGCGGTCGGCTACGCTGGTGGACTATCGGGTAAACGTTCTGACCGGTCAGTGGGACTGACCCACCGGCGAAGAGGCGCAGGATGTCAAGGCGGCAGGAAAAAGTGGCCAGTGTCGTCCGACGGGTCGTCGGCGAGGCGATCGCGCAGCAGCTTCACGACCCGCGCATCTCCCCTATGACCAGCATCACACGCGTCGAGATCAGCGGCGACCTTCAATTCGCCACCGTGTGGGTCAGCGTGATGGGCAGCGAGGGCGAGCAACGCACGACGATCGCCGGTCTGCAACACGCGCAGGGACGCCTTCAGTCGCTCCTGTCGCGGGCCCTGGCGATACGCCAATGCCCGGCCCTTCGCTTCAAGTTAGACCAGTCCATCAAGAGAGGCTTCGAGACGCTCCGACTGATCGACCAAGCGATGGCAGAGCTCGATCAGAGACAGTCGGACGACCCGCAGGCCCCGCACTCCGATTCACAGCCCCCGGGAGAATCGGCATGAAGCATGGTTCGCAGTATGCCAAGAAAGTGAAGCGCGTTTTCAATCGCCTGGTGCGTCAGCACGGCAAGCCCAAGCATGACTCCCTGGCTGACCCCATCGAGCAGTTGCTGCTCGGCGTGTTGGCGCGTAGCACGACCGAGACGGCCGCCACCGCGGCCATGAAAAGCCTGCAGGAAGGAACGGTCGATCTCAACGAGCTTCGCGTTGCGTCGCCCCGCGAGATGGTCCAGCTTCTGGGCGGGGATTTCCCCAACGCGCTCGAAAAGGCACGCGACATCAACAGCATTCTCAACGAGATCTTCAACCGACAGCATGAACTGGATCTGACCTTCTTGCGCGACAAGACTCGCCGCGACGCCAAGGAATACCTACAGAAGTTGCCGGGCGTCGACGCCTGTACCCTCGCTCGGGTCATGCTCGTCAGCGTGGGAGGCCACGCCATACCCGTAGACGAACACCTGCTGGCGTATCTGCGCAGACAGGAACTCGTCGATCCCGATGCCGATGTGGCGGACGTTCAGGCGTTCCTCGAACGTAACATCGCCGCCGATGACGCGTACGCTTTTTACATGCTCATGCGACGGGTGGCGGCCACCAGCAAACCGCGACTTAAGAAGACGGCCGGCGTGACCAGGAGAAAAAAGACCAAGAGAGCCTCCAACACCAAGCGGTCAGCCGCCAGCAGGAAAAACAAATGACTACCAGCCGGAACGTGCAGAACATGGTAAGAATCGGAATCCCCAAAGGGTCACTCGCCGACTCCACGATCGACCTCTTTCACCGCGCAGGCTACGATATCAGCAACTCCAGTCGAAGCTACTTCCCCCAAATTGACGACGACAGCCTGTCCTGCGTCATGTTCCGCGCACAGGAAATGAGCCGGTACGTCGAATCCGGCGTGGTCGATATGGGCCTGACCGGTTACGACTGGATATGCGAAAACGAGAGCGATGTCGTGGAGGTCTGCGAGTTGGCCTACTCCAAGGCTACCTCACGCCCGGCCCGATGGGTGCTGGCGGTCCCAGCCGAGTCCAAGGTGCAAAACGCCAGGGATCTGGAGGGAGGCATCGTAGCCACCGAGTTGGTCAACGTCGTCAAACGCTTCTTCGCCGAGCAGAAGGTCAACGTCCGCGTCGAGTTCAGTTGGGGCGCCACCGAGGTTAAAGCCCGGCTGTTGGATGGGATTGTTGAACTGACCGAGACCGGTTCTTCGCTTCGGGCCAATAACCTCCGCGAGGTCGGCGAGGTGCTTTGTTCCACCACACGCCTCATCGCCAATCACCGGGCATGGGCCGACCCGTGGAAAAGACGGAAGATCGAAGACCTGGCGATGCAGCTCCGAGGGGCAATCGAAGCCCGCCAGAAGGTGGGCCTCAAAATGAACGTGGCCCGCAAGGACCTCGAATCGGTCGTGAAGCTGCTCCCGGCCGAGAAATCACCCACCGTCTCGGCCTTGGCCGACCAGGACTACGTGGCTGTCGAGGTGATCCTGGAGGAACGCCTCGAGCGGGAGCTGATCCCCGAACTCAAGCGCGCCGGTGCTTCAGGCATCATCACGTATCCTCTGAACAAGATCATTCCATGACAGCCATAGTGGCGCGGGCCCGATTGCTGTGGGGGCGATGCCAAAAACGCCGGGTGTGCGCGCGCGTCGTGACAATCGCGACACTGGCCGGGCTGTCTCTGCCAGGCGGCTGTGCCACGGCGCCGCCGACCTTCGTATCCGATAGCATCGCAGGCGAACCCTCCTACGATCCGGACAAGGCGACGCTCCCGCTGGAGCGGGTCGAGCCTGCCCCCACACTTGGCCAGCCATCCTATGATCCGGATCGCTCAATACCGACCGAGGCGCTGAAGTGGTATCTGGCCGGTCGCGACTACTTCAACCAATACCGCATCCAGGAGGCGATAGACGCCCTGCGGCAAGCTGCCGGGCACGATCCTCAAAGCGTAGACGTGCACCTGTTGCTAGGCCGATGCTACTGGCTGGCCGAAGACCTGCCCGAGGCCCGCAAAAACCTTCAGCACGCCGCCGAGCTCGACCCCGATCAGGTAGCCGCCCATTCCATCCTCGGACGCATCGCCTGGCGGCTGAAGGAATACGATACAACCATCACCGAGTTCCGGCTCGCCCTGATGTGCCATGACGCCGACCCGCGCGACGCGGAAACGGTGCTGGCCCACCTGTTCCTCGGCAGATCGCTGCTGGAAGCAGGCTACCTCAAGGCCGCCATCGATCAGTTAACTCAATACCAGCAGCTCGTGGGCCGACTGCGGCCGCAGGCCGCCCAACACCCCGAACTTGCGCGACTTCTGCGGAGCGAGCCCTGGCGCGTAGCCGAGCAAATCGGGCAGTCCTACAGCCGGCTCGGCTGGCACGTGCGGGCCGCCCAAGCCTACCGGCATGCCCTCGAGCAAACGGATCGGCAGCGCGCACTCTGGGCCGACTACATCCGCGCCCTGGCCCGCGCCCACCAGCCCGATCAGGCTGCCGCCGAAGTGCTGGCGCTGCTGTGCGAGTACCCCGACAACGAGGCGATCGAACTGGCGGTCTGGACCTATCAGCAGGCGGGACGCGCTGATGAGCTGATCACCGATCTCCAAACGCAGGTGGGGCAACGCCCCGATCAGCCGGAACTGGCGCTGGTGCTCGTGGATCTGCTCGACCGACGCGGGCAATCCCGACAGACAATCGACACCTTGCGCCAAGTGCTTCAGCACCATCCCCAGTTCACCGAAGGGTACTGGCGACTGGCGCGCGCTCTAGCCCACGCCGATCGAGCGCCTGAAGCAATGGTGGTCGTCGCCGACGCCGTCCGGGCAACGCCCGACGCCTATGCCGAAACCGAGCGAATCCTGGCTGAACTGCTTGGCCCATCGCCGTCGGGCGTGCTGCTTGAAGCCCTTCCCGACATGCGACGCGCCAAGGCCGACGATTACGCCACGCACTACGTGGTGGGGCTCGTCCAGCAGATCGGCGGCGCGTGGATGGACGCCGAAGCCGCATTGCGGCGCAGCGTGGAGTTGGCACCCGACCAGCCCGGCGCTTACTTGGTCCTGGCAAGGCTCTTCTTGCGCCAATGCAGATGGTTGGCGGCCGTCGACTTGTGCCAATCGGCGTTCGCACAGGGCCATCACCTCGGTGGTATCTACTACAGTCTGGGCCAGGCCTTCGACGGGCTTGATCGGTTCGACCAGGCCGAGGCCCATTACCAATTGGCCTTGAGGGAGAACCCACGGCAGATCCGTGTTATACGGGCGCTGGCTGAGTTGTATGCCCGTCACGGCATGCGAACCGAGGCCGAGAGACAGTACTTGGCCATTCTGTCGATCGACGGTCACGACGAGTGGGCTCGCGAAGCCCTGTTGCGCAGCTTCGTCGAGCGCAACGAGCTGTTCGGCGCTCAGCGAGAACTGGCCGTCTTCGCCCAGATCGGTTCGAAGGGTCCCGTGCCGTCCCGGTGTGCGGCCTTGCTGGCCTTCCAGGTCCATCGCGATCGAAAGAAATACCAGCAGGCCCTGTCCGTCATCCTCAATGAGCATCCCGACGATATCGATACGCGATACCGTCTGGCCGAAAGTCTCGTCGTCGCCCGGTGCTACGAGTCCGCGTTCGAACAAGTCAGGCGAGTCCTCCAGGCAGACCCCGCACACCAAGGCGCACGCGAAATCCTCGTCAGCATCTACGCTGCATGGATGGACTACACACTGGCTCTCGACGTGCTCGAGTCGCTCCTGGTCGAACATCCCAATCGACCCGAGTGGCTGGCGGCCCAGGCACGAATCTGCTCGGGCGACCGGCAGTACGAACGCGCCGCCGAAACGCTCAAGCGACTGCTGCCGTTGATCGGGCCGGCCGCGGCCGAGACCTACCGCTTAATGCTCGTCGACGTGTACCGGCTGGCCGGACGACACGACGAGGCCGAGCAACTTCTGCTCGAGGATCTCGACGATAGCTCGCTCGACCGCGCAGCCGTCACGCGATTGCTGGACCTGTGGCGCAGGCAGAACAAGTTCGACAAGGCCGTCGAGTTTCTGCGCGCGCGGTTGCGCGACAGTCCCGCCGACGACTTCCTCCGTCGGCAACTGGTGGCGACATACAACGAGGCGTCGCGGTACGAACTGGCCGAACTTCAGTTGCTCCAGTGGCTTGAGCGAGACCCCGACGATTTCGGGCTCGACGCCCAGTTGGTTACGACGCTGCTGTTGGCTGGGCGCTCGGACGAGGCGATCGAGCTGAGCCGTAACTTCGTACACGACACCGGTGACGCGTTGGACCGCCGGTGGCTGCTGGTGCGGACCTACTCGCTCGCGCGACAACCCGAACGCGCTGTCGCCGAGCTGCGAGCCCTGATGCAGGAGGCGCCGGGCGGCCGCCTCGACGAGGAGTTGATCAGGCTGCTGATCGCCGCCCGGCAATACGACGAAGCCGTCGACCGAGCCAGGCAGATCATCGAGGACGAGCCGCGCCTGCGCCCGGCCATGCTGCGGCTCCTGTCGGCCGCCTATCAGCACGCCGGGCGGACCGATCTGGCCGAACAGTACCTGGTCGAACTGCACGCGCTCGATCCGTACGACCCCACCATCGCCAACGACCTGGGATACACCTGGGCCGATGCGGGCAGGAATCTCGACCAGGCCGAGCAGATGATTCGCTTCGCCCTGGGCGAGCGGCCGCGGGAGGCCGCCTATCTTGATAGCATTGGGTGGCTCCTGTACAAAAAAGGGCAGATCGATCCCGCGCTGGAGCATCTCCAGCAAGCGGCCGAACCGCCCGACGGGCTCGACGCGGTGATCTATGATCACCTGGGCGATGCAGCCTACCGCGCCGGATTGCACGATCTGGCGCGGCAAAGCTGGCAGAAGGCCCTCGAACTGAGTCGCAAGCGCCAGCCGGGCCCGATCAGGCCGGAGGATCGCCGGGTCGAGGACAACGCCCGACAGAAGCTGGGCGAGTTGGACACGGGTGGCCAGCCCCAGATTGCCCCGCTGGGCGCCGACCTCGAGCCGCCAGGCGACTGACGGCAATTGCAGGAATGGCAGGAGCGTTACTTAGGAGGCTCGTATGGCTGGACACTCACACTGGGCCGGGATCAAGCACAAGAAGGCAAGAGTCGACGCGGCACGCGGCAAGCTCTGGAGCAAGCTCAGCCGTAACGTCACCATGGCCGCCAGGACGGGCGGCGGCGACCTGAGCGCCAACCCCCGGCTGCGACTGGCCGTCGACAAGGCCCGTGCCGCCAACATGCCGCGCGACAGCATCGAGCGTGCCATCAAAAAAGGCACCGGCGAACTCGAAGGCGCGTCGTACGAGGAGGTCACCTACGAAGGCTACGCCGCTGGCGGCGTCGCGCTCATGTGCGAAGTGATGACCGACAACCGAAACCGAACCCAGCCCGAGATCAAGAAGATCTTCGAGTCGTCCGGCGGGAACCTGGGTGCCGCCGGCTGCGTTGCCTTTCTGTTCGAGCGCAAGGGGCTGCTCACCGTCTCGGTCGAGGACGTCGACGAAGACCGACTCATCGAGATCGCCGCCGAAGCCGGCGCCGACGACATCAAGCCCACCGGGCAGATCTTCGAGATCACCACACCGCCCGAGTCGTACGAAGCCGTCAAGAAGGCCCTCGACGCAGCCGAGATCGAAACCGAGGTCGCCGAAATCTCCTGGGTCGCCCAGTCGCAGATCACCATCGACGCGGACACCGGGCGCAAGGTGCTCACGCTAATCGACAAGCTTCAGGATCACGACGACGTGCAGAACGTCTACTCCAACTTCGACGTACCCGACGAGGTGATGGCCCAGCTCGCCGCCGAAACATCTTGACCCCCTGCCAACCCGTGTCCCCCACCGCGGCGGGTCCTCGAACAGTCTCTTCCCCCAGGCGTCAAGCGGTGTGCCACTGTTCTTGAACAGTGTCTTCCCTTACGGATCAGGCCGGGTGCCATTCCGGAGCGCCGGGACTCGTCAGCCAGTATCTCAATTTCCCCGCTACGATACCTCCAGCACAAGCAAACCATCTTCCCAGCCGTCAGGTGTTGCCAGCGCCCGTACCCCCGAGTTGGCGTAGCGGGTCGTTTCGCTGCAATCGCCGGTTCTGGGATCAACCCAAAAAGCCTCACACACCACCCCGCCCCCCAGCTTATCCATGGCCACCGAGAATCGCGACGGGCTCGCGGCATATACCATTGCCCAACGACCTTCAGCGTGTCGTGCCGCCAGGTTGACGATCCTCCCATCCGTCTGCCCGCCGGCCACCAGCAGTGATTGATCCGGGACAAGCCGCCACCACTCGCTCCGCGCCGGCAACACGTTCTTCAGGATGCCCATCTGCCGCGAACCGGGCGAATCGAGAGCCTCCCGCCAGTCGGCCGGCACTCGCCACGAATGGTTGTGACCATAGGTGTGCCATCCACCCACCAGATAGCTGTAATACGCCTGCCTTCGCACCCACAACGGCGTGACATCAAACCCATACTCCGGCCCCGCCTCGTAGGCCCCCTCGGCCATGACGACCGGCTTTACCGGCTGGCGGCCGTAGTCGCTGGTCACCATAGGATGAATGAGGTCAAGATGGCTGAACACTTGAATGCAATTGAACGCCAACCACGCTTCGTCGTGCAGGATGACACTCGAAGAGGCCGGCGAGGGATCCGGATGCGCGGTGATCAAGTGCGAGCCCCCGTCTGCTTCACGCAGCCCACGCGCCAGCTCCCGGCAGACGCCAACATCCTCAGGCAGGGCCTTGGGGTACATCGACCACACGATGCTCGGCACGCCCGCGTAGCGCTGCCCCACCCAGCGGGCCCAGGATCGGGCATTGCCGGTATGGACCACCCCTTTCATCCGAACCGTATGGTAGACGCCAACGACCAAGGCCAGCTCCTCGTAACGACCACAGAGCGCAATGACCCTGTCCACGTGCTCGAAGTACTTTTCGTTGGGTCTGGTCGGATCGCCGTCGAGCCACGGCAACTGACCTTCGACGTTCTCCAGCGGATCAACCCCCACCAGCATGATCTGAAGGCACGTGAATCCCAGCCTATGTCGGCTGTCCAGGATGTCCGCAACCTCCGCCAGAGTGAACAAGCGGAAGAGTTCCCACTGCGTATCGCCCAGCCAGAAAAACGGCTCTCCGTCGGTCCGCACGAAATAACGACCGTTCTCGCTGACAGCGATCGGGGTGATCTCATTGACCGGCTTTCGCGTCATATCCGAGCCCACCTTTCGCTTGGCCAACCGGTGGGGTGGCACGGTCCGGGGAAGCCGGGCCGTGATTCGGCCACCGCGCACGATACGTCGAACACACTCCGCTGATCCTGGCACGCCGACGTCCGCCAATACCTCAGGCGGCGTACCGTCGGGTTAACCTGTTGCTCAGACAGAGCCCAGGCCACAGCCGACGTGCCGCTCGCACATACGCCCTGATATTATCAGCCTGCGCCGGGCATGATCGGTGACACCGCCGACTTCATCCTGCTGCCCACCGCCAAGCCGGTCAAGTCGTTGATCCACCATCCACACATTGTGTGCCGTTCCTTCCAGGAGCGAGTAACGGATTCTCGGGTGGCACCTATGAGCAAGCCGAAAGGGGCCGCGGGATGATCGCGGGATTCATCCAAGCACCTATTCGGCACCATCCGCGGGGGACGCGCCACGCAACGGTTCGGCTTCGCTCACCGTTAACAACGGCGTGGGATGCCGCCGAAGTTGACATGCCGCTGGTTTGGTGTATACTGTACTAGGTGAACTAGTACGGATTATACATCATGAACTTTCGCGTCAATCCGGCCGGCGGCGAGCCGGTGTATCAGCAGCTTGTCTGGCAGGTCAAAAGGGCGGTCGCCCGAGGGGATGTGCTGCCCGACGAACGCCTGCCCAGCGTCCGAGAGCTGGCGGCTGAGTTGCTGATCAACCCGAACACAATCGCCAAGGCCTATCGCGAGATGGAGCGCGAGGGGCTGATCTACACCCAGCCGGGCAGGGGCGTGTTCGTGCGGGCCGATCGCCCCACCGAACTGACCGAGGCCGCACGCGACCGCATCCTGGGAGAGCTGGTCGAGCGGGTGGTGGTGGAAGCGCGGCTGTTGGGCGTGCCGAAGGACCAACTGACGGGGCTCTTCGGCACGCTCGTGGCTGGATTCGGGGTGGGCGGGGCCGACTCCGGTAGTAAACGACCCCCATCTGAGTCAAACGAAGGGGACGCAACATGAGCGAAGCGGTAATCGAAGTCGAGCGGGTGACGAAGTATTTCGACACGCAACGGGTCTTGCACGACGTGGACCTGAAGGTCTACCCGGGCGAGATCTGTGGCCTGCTGGGCCGAAACGGCACGGGCAAGACGACGCTGATCAAGATCCTGCTCGGGCTCGAGCCGGCGACGACCGGCGCGACGCGGGTGTTCGGGCGAAACTCGCGCCGGCTGACGCCCGGCGTCAAACGGCGGATCGGCTACGTGGCGGAGGGCCATGCCCTGCCCGGCTACCTGTCGGTTGAGGAGTTGATCAAGCTCACGCGGGGCGTCGTGCGCCGGTTCGATATGACGTACCTGCGGCACTTGCTCGACCGCCTCGCACTGCCCACCGACCGCAAGGTGCGGCGGCTCAGTCGCGGGCAACGGGCGCAACTGGCTTTGGCGCTCGCGCTGGCGACGCAGCCTGAGCTTCTCATCCTCGACGACCCGACGTTGGGGCTCGACACCGTCGTGCGACGCGAGTTCCTGGAGTTGGCGATCGACCTGATTCAGCAAGAGGGCCGCACCATCCTCATCACGTCGCACATCCTGTCCGACGTCGAGCGGCTGGCCGACCACATCGCGATCCTGCACGACCAGCGGATCGTGGTGGACTGCTCGCTCGAGCACCTCAAGTCGGCCGTGCGAAAGCTGCGACTGGTGTGGGCCGACAAGGCGCCCGACTCGCTGCCGATCCGCGGCATCGTGCGCAGCCGTCGCAGCCAGCGCGAGTGGCTCATCACGCTGGCCGAGCCCGATGACGCCAAGATGGCCATGCTTCAGAGCGCCGGCCCGCAACGGATCGAGCCGGCGCCCATGGGCCTGGAAGAGATATTCGTCGAATACGCCGGCAACCACGAAAACGAGTCTTCCGAGGTGGCCCATGTGGCAACTGCTGCGTCGTGACCTGATCGATAGCCTGCTGTTTCTCGTGCTGGCATTGCTGCTTTTGGGCATTGCCTTCGCGGGCTTGGCAGTGGATGTGTACGAGCAGGTTTCAGCCGGATGGGACCACGCTCAAGGCCTCTACGGGACGATTGCGGGAGTGTCGCTGGTGACTGGGACGGTCGGCTGGGTCTTGGCGTATTTGCTGGGCCAGTCGCAGGCCCGGTCGGCACGCTGGCGCGGGCTGACCGATCACGTAAGCATCCTGCCGGTCAGGCGGCTGACCATCGACCTCGTGCGCACCATAGCCGGACTCGCCCTTCTTTTGATCTGCATCGGGCTGCCCGTGGGCGTGGTGCTGGCGTGGATGACCATTGCCGACGTTCGGCCCCTGCCGCTCTACTGGGACGAAGCGGTTCGGACTTGGGCGTATCTGCTGAGCCCGCTTCTGCCCGCCTACGCCGGGGGACTGTGCTTTGGGCGCGGCAGCATCTGGCGGGCGCTGCTTGGCGTCCCGGTAGTGGTCGTGCTCGAGTGGTACTGTCGTGGGCAGGCGGTCATGAGCGTCGAGTTGGCGCGGCTGCTGGCCGCCGGCGCCCTGCTGGCGCTCGTGCTGCTGGCCGGCCGTCCTCGCACGACTTGGCCGCGCCGGATCATCGTCACCGCACTGGTCGTGCTCGTGTGGCAGACCCCTTTGGCGATGGTCAGGGCGTCGCTCGATCGGTCGCCGAGTTGCCTGTGGGGTCGAGCGGCGGTGGTGCTCGACGGTGCGGGAAACCCCCACGCCGGGAGCGGCGAGCGTATCTTCTGGCAGTTTGCCGAAGCCCTGATTCCGGCCCACCTTTATGTCAGGTCGTCGGCTGGACGGACACATGCTGCCGCACAGTGGAGGTGGTGGTTGTCGCCGCGGGGGCCGGCACGTTCCTGGCTCGAAAGACAGTCGCCAGCCGAGCCGCCAGGCGACGGATTCGACTTTCAGCCCTCCCAGCATCCCGCCCTCCGGGTGCGCCTCGCGCGGATGTACAATCCCTGGTCCGCGGGCGAGCCACTCAGTCGGTCGCGGCTGCTATGGCTTGGGTGGTCGCAGGAGTTCCCCGGCATCCTTTGGGGGCCGGGTGGGTACCAGCGCCTGGCGAGCACGACCAACCTCGTGTACCCCAACCATCGGACGGGCCTCCTGGAATTGCACGAGTTGTCCACAGACGAGGAGAGTCGGCGGGTTCGGCGGATCGTGGCTTACGCGGGTCGCCATGAGATTGCCGACACCGATCAGATCGACCCGTTCCCGCCCGGGACCATTGGCTTGCCCGGCAAAACGTCAGTCCCGCTGGAAGGAACAATGCACGGCACCTTGGTCTGGTTGGGTCCGGACGCTACCGTCGAGGTGAACTTCGCCAATCGGACGGTGGCCGAAGTGTCCCTTGGAGCGCCGAATTCTCCCCTGTCGGGGTCGCCCCGGGGCGTGCTTCAACCGGGGCGTTGGGGTGTGAACGTGAACCTGGACACGGGGCGGTTCTACTTCCGTTGGTCGCCTGATGCGGTGGGCGGTGACGAGAATGACGACGCGCTTTGGCGCACGGATTGGCCGGAGGCGCTGGCGCGAGCGCGGATGGATGGTGAGCTTGGCCCGCCGACCGTCTGGTCTGCCGGGCGGATTCCCACTGCCGCCGAGGCCGAGTGCCTGTTCTGGCGCGTGCAGCCCGACGATCTGGGCCGATGGTACGAGGTTACTGTGCCGGGCCCGTGGTGCCCCTTTGTGAACCTGGTGCAGTTCACGCCGCTCTTGGAAGACGGCTCGCCTGCAGGTCCGGTTCGCACCGCGCAGGTGTGGGTCGATCCCGAACGCAGAGGCAACTGGGCGGGCTTCGCGGGCTATGTGGGCGGGTATGTCTTGGCGACGCTCTCGTCGCCTGCGGTGCTGCTGAGCAGTCTGGTCATGCCGCCGGCCTACACGCCGCAGGAGTGGCAGCAGTGCGTGCTTCAGGAGCCGCTGGTCTCGGCCTGCCTGGACACGCGTTTCGACGACCCGTGGGCGAAGATGCCCGGTGTGGAACGCCGCGGCAGCGTCAAGCAGGTGCGGATATTCATGGCGTCGATCGCCACACCCATTCTGGTGTGGAGCGTGGCTATCGGGAGTCTGCTGGGCTGGCACGTGAAGCGGCGGCATCGGCCGCACCAGAAGCGCCCGGGCGAGGCGAGGCGGTGGTTTCTGGCGGTGCTGCTGCTGGGGATTCCCGGGTGGATCGTCTACCGGATCTACCGGCCGCGCGAGGCGCTGGTGAACTGCCCGCGATGCGGGCGGCTTCGCAGTCCCGCGACGATTACCTGCCCGTTCTGCAACGCGCCGTGGACGCCCGCGCAGCGACTCGATAGCGACATCATTCACGTCGAATCGCCGGCGGTTGTGCAGCCCCATACTCAGTCGGAAGCCATCGTTCCGACCCCATGAATGTCCGTGGGCGCACCGTTTGGCGTGCTGCTTCACCCCACTGTGGTCGGGCGATGCGTGGGCTATAATGCTCCCTGCCGTTAGTGAGTCACACCGTCATCACAAAGGGAGCGATTCTCATGCAGTGGGCACATTTGACTGCCGCCGACCTGGCCGAAGCCTGCAAGACCACCCACGCCACCGTCGTGCTGCCGATCGGCAGCCTGGAACGCCACGGCGACCACCTGCCCCTGGGCACCGATGCCCTGGCCGTCGAGCGGACGGTGCTGGCGGCGGCCGAGATCGAGTCGGTGGTCGTGCTGCCCACGCTTTACTACACCCACGTCAAGGAGATGAAGAACAGCCTCGGCGCGATCGCCCTGGAGACCGACCTGCTGATGAAGATGGTGGAGAACATCTGCGACGAGGCCAGCCGCAACGGCTTCAAGCGGATCATCCTGGTCAACGGTCACGGCGGCAACCGCTTCTGGCTGCCGTTGATGATGATGGACTTCTGCGACGCCGACAAAGACTACGCCACGTTCTTCTTGCAGCTTCGCGGTGTCGGCGAGCCGATCAACCCGCTGCGCGACTCGGACGTTCCCGAGGCCCACGCCGGCGAGATGGAGACCAGCAAGCTGCTGCACCTGTACCCCGAGCTGGTGAAGATGGATCGTCTGCCGGCTAGGCCCGGCCTCCCGCGCGATGTGCCCAAGCTCCAGGCCTACACGCCGATTGAGTGGTACAGCATGTACCCCGACGCCTACGCGGGTGACGCCGCCCCCGCCACGGCCGAAAAGGGCGCCAAGGCGTTCGAAATCACCGTTGGAGCCATGGCCAAAGCGTTCGCCGAGATCAAGGCCGACGCCCACGTGCTCGACCATGTGGCACGTTTCAGCCGGGCCAAGCGCTCGCCCGTCAGCTAAGACGTGACCGGCCATGCGTTGGGCACCCCCACAGGCGGGCTGCCGGCCGTGTTGCCCACCGGCAACGGAAGGCCTAACCCGCGTGGCTATACGGACTTGTGCCTGGTGCTTGGCCGGCACTACCGGCGCTTGCGTCGCTTTTTGGCATCGCACCATCACGACGATCAGCAGGTGAGCCTTGGTGCTACACGTGTCGATCCGCCGCAAGTTCCCGTGTGAAAAAGAGTTATCGGATGTTGTGATTTACTTTCGGACGGTGGGGGAGGTTGGCACGACCTTTGCGTGTGACCTAAGGCGTTGTCCTAGGTGGGCGACCCGACGGCGAGACTAACGACAGCGCAGGAGGGGTGGCGGCGCTCGTTTTTCCGCCCGGTGTGCTTCGCGGAGGGGTCAGTGCGAGGGGACTTGCGCGCCGGGAAGCGGCGGGCAAGGAGGGGATAAGGATGCAAGGGGAAAGACAGCGGCCCGCATCGGTCACGATGCGGGCCGCTTGTTGCGCTTCGTCGCAAATGACAGCGGGACGATGGCCCCTGATCGTCCGCCGAGATATCAGCCTTCGCGCTTGCTCAGCGCGCGGTCGAGCATAATCAGGCCGTTTCCGGAGTTGCCAATTCGCTTGAGCATGCCGGCGATGTGCGATGTGCCCGCCTCTTCCTCCACCTGCTCGTCGACGAACCACTTGAGCAGATTGCCGGCCGGGTGGTCTTTCTCAGCAGCCGCCAGCGCTACCAACTGGTTGATCCGCTCGGTCGTGTCGACCTCACGCTTGTAGGCATCGTCAAACGCCGACAAGGGCGAATCCCATTCGACCTTGGGACCATCCAAGGGGGTCAGCTTGACTCGCACGCCGCGATCCTTGAGGTGGTCGAAGATTCGCATGGCGTGGCCGTTTTCCTCTTTTGACTGCACGAGCATCCACCGGGCCATGCCGTCGAGACTCTCCTGGTGGAAGTAGGCGGCCATCGACAGGTACAGATGAGCGTTCTCCAGCTCATGTCGCAGTTGGGCGTTCAACGCGTCTTGCAGCTTCTGATTCATCATGGTTCTCGTGCTCCTCGCGAAAACGTAACTTCTGCATCTGCCTGCTGCTCGGATGGTCCGGGCCGATTCGGCCGGCACCTCTGCGAGGTCGAACGCGCCCGCGCGCGGTCATGTCAGCAGGCTGTGAACAGATTCTAGGCGTCCACTTGACGATAATCTCATTTGGATAGGGCAGTTTCAACAGGTGGTTGCAGGCAGCCGCGGCGCGGGTAGGCTGGACGCCGGCCGCGCACGGTTGTGTTGACGGATGGTCGTCATAGCGTGTGCGACAGCCGGCCGGCACCAGGTTGTCTGGTTAGTGGGATCTGCTGATAATGGGGCCGGAATCTGCGGTGGCGACCAAGGGAAGGAGACCAGCGTGAAGGTGCTGATTGTCGATGCAAGTGCCCGGTCTGACGGGCTGACGGCCAGGATGAGCAAGGCTGCCGAGGCAGGCGCCCGCCAGGCCGGTGCGACGGTCGAGTGGGTTTCACTCCAGAAGTTGAAGCTCGAGCGATGCCGGATGTGCGAGCCCAACGGGTGGGGCGACTGCCGGAAGAAGGGCTCTTGCGTCATCGACGACGACTTCGCCGACCTGGTCGAGAGGCTGCGCGGTGCGGATCGGTTCATCTTCGCCACGCCGGTGTACTTCGGCGACCTGTCGGAGTCGGCCCGGGCGATGACGGACCGTCTGCGGCGCATCGGCGTGTGCCCCGAGAACCGTGCGTTTCTGGACAACCTCCCGACCGTGTGTATTGCCGCTGCGGGCGGCGGCGGCGGTGGAACCCCGTCGTGCATGGGGTCGCTGGACAAGGCGCTGACGACGCCCGGATGTTTCGTGGTCGATCTCGTGCCGGTCGCGCGGCGAAACGAGGCCTACAAGGCCGACGTGCTGAAGCTCACCGGGCAGGCCCTGGCCGGTGAGGCACCCGACAGTTGGCCGGAGCGTCAGGGCCGACAGCGCTGATCGCGTTTCGGCACGGTCGCCGCATGGCAAGCGGCACGTATTCTCTGAGCAAAGAGCCGGAGTTCAGGGGCTATGCGAGGCGAGTTAGAGAGATTCTGGCGGCTGTTGAGGCAGCACACCCACGGTCAGCGGACGCTGGGCTTCGTGCGACGTCTGTGGGAGACCGACCGGTGGGCCGACTTCGCCCACTTCCACAAGACGGCCGACACGGTGGCGGAACTCTTCGAGCAGTTTGGACTGGCCGACGTCGAACGGGTCGAGATACCGGCGGACGGGCGACACGAAGTGGGCGACTGGGTGATGCCGCTGGCCTGGGACTGCGACGAAGCGGTGATCGAGATCGCAGATCCGGCGATGGACGAGGCGATCGTCGCTCGACGAAGCGACGTGCCGAACGTGGCGGGTGAATGGTGCGCGCCGACCGAGCCGGGCGGGCAAGTGTTCGATTGCGTGTTTCTGCCTGACGGCAATGCTTCTGCCCTCGAGGAACTGGATGTCCGAGGCAAGCTGGTTTGCACCACCGGACAGTCGCGCCAGATCCGCGGGGTGCTCGCCGAGAAGGGCGCCGCCGGGTGCATCAGCTCGTGGACGCGCAACGAGCGGCTCGCCGACGCCACGCAGTGGATCAACGTCGCTTCGGACCGACCCGGCGGCTGGGGGATGACTGCCTTGGACAGCCGCCAGATCACGCTGGCCGTTACGCGACGTCAGATGGCTCGGCTCGCCGAGTTGGCCGATCGGCACGGCAGGTTGAGGCTGCGCGTGCGGGTAGAGGCTCGACTGTACGAGGGCGCCCTGCCGTTTGTGTCCGCCCGCCTGGCGGGGCAGGACCCGTCCGATCAGGAGGTGATCCTGCTGGGTCACCTTTACGAGCAAGGCGCCAACGACAATGCGACCGGCTGTGCCTCGATTCTGGAGATTGCTCGTTCGCTGGCGGCGGCGGTGGCTGCGGGCCACTTGGCGAGGCCGAGAAGGTCGATTCGCTTTCTGCTGATGGGCGAGTCGTACGGCTCGCTGGCGTATGCGATCCGAAACTTCGAGCGGATGCAGCGGACGATAGCGGGTCTGTGCGTCGATACCGGCGCCGGCCCGCCGGAGCTGGCACGCTGCCACTATCAGATCAATGGTACGCCGTTATGTGCCCGCAGCTTTCTGGACGCGTGGCACGTGACCGTCGCGCGAGAGTACGTCAGACGCTACCGACGCGATCGGCAGGTGACGCTGACCGACTTTGCCCTTGGAACCGACCAGTTATTCAACGATCCGGCGATTGGTACGCCGACCAATTGGGTGATGATCCCAAGCGCCGACGACGTGTGGCACAACTCGGCCGACAGTTTGGAGACGCTCGATGTGCGTGCCCACGAAGACCTGGTGGGCATCGAAGGCGCTACGGCCTATAGCATCGCCGGTGCGGGCGCGCAGGAGACGGCCCTCGCGGCCGAGTTGACTGCCGCGCACGAGTTGGCGCGGCTCGAGGGTCGGCTGCACGACAGGCTGCTCGCCGGCGGCGCCGGTTGGTCTGACCAGGTGGGCGAGGTGATCGTCGACGCGGTGGCTCGATCTGTGCGGTCGGCCGGACAGCTAGCCGGCGACGCGGCTGGTCACGTCGAAGCGGCAGCGGAGGCAGCCCGGGCCCGAGCCGTCGCATGCTTGGCTGACGACAGGGACCGCCGCAAGCGGCTTGGCCTGGCCGATGACCGGGCGGACGACGAGGCCGACGCGACCCGGTGGGATCGGCAGGCGGAGCGGATGGTGCCCCGTCGCAGTCCCGGCCTGGTCGGCTCGTTGAGTCTGGACACCGTACCGGTGGAGCGCTGGGCTGCCGGAGGTATGAGCCACAGCCCGCGGTGGGGCGGGCCTTGTACGATGGCGTGGTGGTGGGCGGACGGAAGGCGAAACGTCCGTCAGATACGCGACGCAGTGCTGGCAGAGGGGGCCAGCCTCGACGGCGTCGACCTGCTGAAATACTTCCAGTTCCTTTCCGACTGCGGGCACGTCACCATCTAGGCGTGTGCATGATGGGCAGCCGGCGAGATGGCGGCGAATCGTCACCGCGCAAGCCACACCTGGCAATGGAACGATCTTGTGTAACGATGCTGAGGGGACGCGTTTTATCTCAAGTTGTGCCGCGCGCTGGACGAGTTATCGGATGGCTCGGCGACGATCGTGGCGCCGGGCGCAGCGAGGGAAGGTTGTGGCGCGAGCACATCTTCAGATCGTCCTGAACCAAAGCGACCTTCCGACCAATCTCAAACACGCACTAACCAGAATCGACGCATCCGTAACTTGCAGCAGGCTAAGCGACGCTCTGATCAGCGGGGTCAGCCGGCGTGCAGACGCCGTGGTGATCGTGTCCGGTCCGAATCAGTCGGCCGCGAGGCCCGCAGTCGAGCGGCTGTTGAATTCGATGGCGGATCGGCCGCGAGCCGCACTGGTCATGACGCCCGCGCCTACGTCGACGCCGTTGACGTTGCGTGGGGTTACATCGGCGCCGGTGGGCTACGTAAACGGCGTTGGGTCGGCCGAGCTGGTGGGTCGTCTGGCGGCGATGATCGAGTATGGGCAAGCGCTTGCCGCGGGGCCCGCCACTCGTCTCGTACGCGAGGCGCGCGAAGCAGGGCAGTTGCAGCGAGACCTCCTGCCTAGCAGCCCGCCGGCGATTCCCGGTTTCTCGGTACGTGTGGTGTACCGACCGGCAGGCGAGGTTTCCGGCGACGTGTACGGTTTCGCCCGAATTGACGCCGATCGTTCGGCCGTCTGGCTGGCGGACGTCTGCGGGCATGGGTTGTCGGCCGCCATGCTGACAGGATTTGTCAAACAGTGCCTGTCGGATTCATTGGCTCTGTCGTGGGGCCGATGTGATGGGCCCGAAGCCGTGCTGCGTCGCCTGAACCGAGAATTGCTGCGGCAAGATCTGGCGGGATGTAATTTTGCGGCCTGCTGTTGGGCCGTGGTCAATCATCAGACCGGTCAGGTGAGTTGGGCGAGGGGGGGCACGCCATACCCGTTGCTGCTGAAGAGGGGCAAGGCTGCGGCTGTGATCCAGTCGGCGGGCACCGTGCTGGGCGCAATCGATGAGCCCGATCTTCAGCCATGCAGCGTGGCCCTGGCGGACGGCGAGTCGATCATCTTCCACAGCGACGGGCTCGATGCTCTGCTGCGAGGCGACACACCGCTGCCGCTCGACTCGGTCGCGCACACGAGGTGGTTTCGGAAGTTGGACGCTGAAAGGGTGGAAGAGGCCCTTACGGGTATTGAGCGCCTGTGCGAGGATCGGCGGGGGGTGCCCGACGACGACCTGTGCGTCGTGGCCATTCAGCGGAAGTAAGGTGACCGCACCCGATAGCGGGTGCGGCGTTTGGGCCGACACGGCCTGGCTGGACTCGGGCAGGGGTTCCGAGCACGGATGGCCAGGGCCTTGCGAAGCTTCAGGTCAATCGTCCGTAAACCCATCCAAACATCCAAGTGGGGCCACACGACGAAGTGGCAGCTTTAACAGGGGAGCCAAACGGTGACGTTTCCGTCCGGTCTGACGAATTCACTTGCTTGACGGCGCCGGATCGAGAAAATGATAGGGTTTCGACAATCGGTCGCGCGGACGTCATGGCCATGAGACTTCGTGGAAGGGCAGGGCATGGAACGAGTTGAGTTGATGCAAGCAATTATGAAGGCCGCCTATCTCGAGGGCGATTTTGTCCTTCGCAGTGGTCAGCGCAGCAAGTACTACCTGGACAAGTACCTTTTTGAAACCGAGCCGGGCATCCTCTCCGAGCTTGGTCGTCTTCTAGCGGCACGTTGCAGCGATCGCACGCAGCGAATCGCCGGGGCCGAGCTGGGCGGCGTGCCGCTGGCAGCGGCGACGTCGATGGCTGCGCGTAAACCCTTCGTGATTGTACGAAACGCCAAGAAGGATTACGGCACGAGCAAGCAGTTGGAGGGGCGGCTTGACCGCGGCGACGTGGTCCTGCTTGTTGAGGATGTGGTGACCACGGGCGGGCAGTTGCTCGAGGCGGCTCGAGCCCTGACCGACGCCGGCGCCGCGGTGGAGCGCATCGTCGCGGTGATCGATCGTGAGCAGGGCGCCCGCGAGCACATCGAGGCTGCCGGCTGGCGGTTCGATGCGCTGTTCACCAAGACCGAATTGGGCATCTCGATCTAGGGTCCGGCCCATGACCGACAAGGGTGCCGACAAACCTGCCAAGCCGAAGCTTCGTCGTGTCTGGTCGCGCAAGCCGACGCAGAGACCTCATTCCACCAGCAAAGGGGCGAAGGGCTACAAGCGGGCCAACGCCAAGCGCGCCCTGCGCAACCAGACGGAACCCGACGGGGCTGATTGACGTCGACAGCAGCGCCGTCTGGCGCGTCTATCCTTCGTCGTGCTGCTCTTCGTCGGTAGGTTGATCGAACTGCAGATCGAGATCTTCCAAGGCCCGCAGAGCCGCCAGTTGCTCGGCATGTTTCTTGCTTGGGCCCCAGGCGCTGGGGAACCGGCGGCCACGGATGCTGACGGCCACCTCGAAGCACTTACTGTGGTCCGGTCCCTGCTCGTCGAGGATCTCATACGCGGGGGTCGCGTTCATATGCCGCTGGGCGTACTGCTGGAGCTGGCTCTTGTAATTATGGTGGTGGTACGAGTTGGCGGCCTTATCGATATGGGGCCCCATATTCTCGAGGATGAACCGCCGGGCCGGCTCGATGCCACCGTCGAGGTAGATCGCGGCGATGCACGACTCGACGACCGCCGCGGCCAGCGAGCCGGGAAGCTGCTCGCGCCCGGTCATTCCCTTTCCGACACGAAGCAGGCTCGTTAACTCGAGGCGGCGCGCAACTCTGGCGCACGTCCGGCGCGACACAACGACGGATTTGATCTTGGTCAGTTCGCCTTCCAGGTATTGCGGATACGTCCTGTAAATCTCTTCGCAGACGACCAGGTCGAGGATGGCATCGCCCAGGAATTCCAGACGTTCGTTGCTACGGAGGCGGCCGTCCGACGCCGAGGCGTGAGTGAGTGCGGCCGACAGAAGGTGCTGGTCACGAAACTGATAACCCAGAGCCTTTTCGGCCCGCTCCGCAACATCCGGATCCATCGCGCATCAACCCACTTGTTGGGGCCGATGGCGAAGACCGCGCTTGCCGGCAGGCCAAGGGCGGCGTTCGCCATGGGCCAGTGTCAAACAGATAGTATACTATCGGACAGCCACGACGTCAAACTTAGCGGGGCGCAGTGTTCGCTCGTCCGCTTGCCCGATTCACCGTCCCGGCGAGGATGGACACGCTTACTGGAGGAAGGCGAAGCGATTGGCCTGTCAGAAGGCTGCCGATCGCGATCGACTCGGGGCCGATTCTGTCCGGGCAGGAGAAGTCATTGACGGAGTGTGGATCGTCGCCGGACAGGAGCTGCGCCTCGACATCAGGGTCGAAGTCCACCCCATGGATCGTTAAATCCACGGGCTGGGTGAGCGAACGGTTGACCACAGCCAGCGAAACCTTGCCTTCGGACGGATCGGCCGTAGCGCATACGTCGACGATGGGTACGTCGTGCCGACTCGGGCGGCTGCCCAGCCCGTGGACTTCCGTTTCGATGGTGGGGCTTTGGCACCAGACGTCCAACCCATAGCCCAGCATGGCTTTGCGATACATCCATAGGGGCCAGTAGATGGTCTGGCGAAACATCCCGTCCGGGCGCGTCATGATCGCTCCCAGCACGTTGACCAGTTGGGCCAGATTGGCCATGGTCACGATGTCGCAGTGACGGATGAACGCGTTAAGGAACTGCGCCACGACCAGCGCGTCGGCCAGATCGTACCGTTCCTCAAGCGGCGGACGGTGGTGGCGATACCACACGTTCCATTCGTCGAATGCAATCTCGACGCGCTTTGTGCTGAGTTGCTCTGCTGCGACCATCTCGATCGCCGCCCGCATCTGGCGGATGTGGTGGTCAACCACGAGACCGTAGGCGAGGTGCGATTGAGGGTCCTGGCAGCCCACGTACAAGTGCAGCGCAAGGTAATCGACGGTGTCCCAGAGCTTGCGCAGCACGGTGAGATTCCAGTCGGGCTGTTCGTTACAGCCGACCGCCACCAGCTTGATGTCGGGGTCGACGCGCCGCATACTTCGGGCGGCGTCGCGGGCTGCGTCTGCGTAGGCGTGGGCGTCCTTGGCCCCGATCTGCCAGTCGCCGTAGAGTTCGTTACCCAATCCCCAGTACCTGACGTTGTGTGGCTCTGCGGAGCCGTTGTCTTGTCGTAGCTGCGTCAGGAAGGTGTCGCAGGTTGCGTTGCAGTATTCAACCCAGTCGGCCGCCTCGGTCGCGTTGCCGTCACCCAGATTCGCGCACAGGTAGGGTTGGGCCTGGAGTTGCCGACACCACAGGATAAACTCGTCCGTGCCGAACTGGTTAGGCTCGACGGTGCGCCACGCCCGGTCCCACCGTCGCGGGCGCCGGTCTGTGCGGCCTACGCCGTCGCGCCAGTGGTAGCCGCTGGCGAAGTTGCCGCCGGGGTAGCGGACAATCGTCGGCTCGAGCTTCGCGGCGGCGTCCAGCACGTCGGTGCGGAAGCCCTGCTGGTCGGCGAGGTCCGATCCCTCTTCGTACACGCCGCCATATATGCAGCGCCCCAGATGTTCGATGAAGTGGCCGTAGATCAGCGGGCTGACCGGACCGATCACCCGGCGTGTGTCGACTGATGCTTCTGCACGCAACATATCACCCTCCCCAGTTCCGCCGAGACGGGCATTGGGTAATATCACCACCCTGGGGTCCGACCGGGGTGGGCAATCTTACCAGTTTTTCCGGCTGCACGCAGGCGGTGCCGCCAAAGATCGGACTGGAATTCGCCCCTTGCGAAGCGCCGGGCGCCGTTTGCGCCGTGCCCGTCAACTGGTCCGATATGTTGGCACAGCCTTTGCTAAAGTTCACTCAGGATGGGAAAAGGGGCCTCGAAAGATCACGGGCTCGATCGAGGGCTTGGGTGCGGAGAAGGTTGCGGAAGGGGACGTAAACGGCTCAGGGGCGAGTCGTGAGGCGACGGACTGACAGGCCAGCCGGTCCGTCGCCCTGTTATGCGCGTCGGCGAAGTCACGGACTCTGGCCGACATTCTGTACCAGAGCCGGATGTTGGTAGCCTCCCACCGGCCGCAGGTCGCGACTGGCCTGCCCGACACATCGCGTCAGATTCTGCGGCCCGAGCCCCAGCGCCAGCACGAGAAGGCCGCACAGGGCCAGACCAACCTTGAGGCTGAACGCCGGCTCGATGGCTGCCTCGCCCACCGGTCGGGCCAGGTAGCACGCCCCGACGATGCGGAGGTAATACGCGGCTGCAATGGCTGAGTTGATTACGGCGATCACGGCCAACGCGATCATCGCAGGGCGATCGGTGGCCAGGGCCGATCCGAACACGTACACCTTGGCCAGGAAGCCGCCCGTCGGCGGGATGCCCATCAGTCCGAACACGCACACCGCCAGAATCAGCGCCGCCACGCCGTCGCGCCGCGCCAGACCGGCGATGTCGTCGAGATCCTCCGCCTCCTGGCCTCGGACCTTCAGGTAGGCCAGCACGGCGAATGCCCCCAGATTCATCACAGCGTACACGGAGATGTAGAACAGCATCGCCGTCACGCCGTCGCGCATGGGCTCACCGCCCAGCGGACCGACGAGAAGCCCGATAAGCATGTAGCCGCTGTGTGCAACGCTCGAGTAGGCGAGCATCCGCTTGACGTTGCGCTGAAGCAGGGCCAGCACGTTGCCGACGGTCATGGTTGCCGCCGCCACAACCCAGAGCAGCCAGAAGGGAGGTCCTTCTAACGGCCAACCGCTTAACGCCACCAATTTGATCAGCGCGATCATCCCGGCCATCTTAGGCAAGAAGCCGAGCATCCCGGTCACGGGCGCCGCGGCTCCCTGGTATACGTCGGCTACGTAGAAGTGCAGCGGCACGGCTGCGATCTTGAATGCCATCCCCGCGACCGAAAGCGTCAGCCCCACGATCACGAGGGGATCGGTCATCCCGCGGCGGGCAATGGCGGCTGATACGTGCGTCAGGCTGGTGCTGCCGGAAATCCCGTACAGGAAGCTGAACCCGTAAACGGTCATGGCCGCAGCCATCGCTCCAAGGAAGAAGTACTTCACACCCGCTTCCTCGGCGCGCAGATGGTTTCGCCCCATCACCACCAGGACGTAGGTGGGCACGCTTACCAGTTCGAGGGCCAGAAACAGCAGGAGCAAATCGTCGGCCGCACCGACCAGCAGCACTCCCAGCGTCGAGAACATCAGCATGGCGAAGAACTCGCCGCGCTGCCCCGAGGCGGGCAGGTGCCAGGCCACCAGCAGCAGCAGGGACGACACCGCCAAGCCTACCAGCCGCGTGATCCATGCCAGCCACCCGATGCGAACGCCGCCGAGCCATTGGCCGTCCGGAGCGGTGCGGATCGCCAGGGCAAACGCCCCCAGCAACACCAGCAGGGCTAGGCCCGCCGTCGCGTCGCGCCACGATCGCCGTGTGGCTACGCCCATCAGCAGAACGATCATGGCCCCGGCGGCCACCACCAGTTCCGGTGCCAGCAGGTCAAGGTAATCCATGGGTTGACCTCCCAGCAGGGGTTCGACTCGTGTCGGGTGGATGAGTTGCCCACTGAGCTACCGACTGAGCAGCCTGCGCTGGACCCCCGCCCGGGCGCGGCAATCGTTGCAGAGCGGGCTGATCGGCCTCGGCGATATTGCGTGGCAAAACCGGTTGCTGCGGCGTCGGCGCGGCGTAGATACGGGCCAGCACCTGCCGCTCGATGGCTGGCTCCATTGAGTCCAGCAAGGGCTTGGGCACCACACCCAGAAGCAGGCACAACACCGCGATGGGGGCGAGCACGCCGACCTCGCGACGGGTCAGATCGGCTGACAGCCCACCGGACAGGTCCGGCGTATGCTCGGGCTCGATGATCGGGCCGAACAGCACGCATCGGCACATCCACAGCATATACACGGCACTAAGCACGATGCCCGTGGCCGCGGCGACAGCGTACGGTACGCCCAATGGGCCATGCACCGTGGCGCCGGCGAACTGGGCCGTCTTGGCCGACGTGAACGTGCCCAGCAGGACGAGGAACTCGCTGACGAAACCGTTCAACCCGGGCAGGCCGATGCTGGCCAGTGTGAAGACAATCAGGAAGAAGCTCATTACGGGCATACGCCGCGCCAGGCCACCGATCTGGTCGATGTTGCGCGTGTGGTAGCGTTCGTAAATCATGCCGACGACAAGGAACAACGCGCCGGTCGATAGCCCGTGGTTGATCATGTACATCACCGAGCCGCTGAGGCCCGCCGTCTTCATGCTGAACATCCCCAGGATGCAGAAGCCCAGGTGCGAGACCGAGGAATAGGCCACCAGTTTCTTGATGTCGCGCTGCACCCATGCGCACAGGGCGCCATAGATGATCCCAGCCACCGCCAAAACGCCCATAAAAGGCGCGAAGCGGACAGCCGCATCCGGCAGCATGGGCAGGCTAAAGCGCAGGAATCCGTAGGTGCCCAGCTTGAGTAGCACGCCCGCAAGGATCACGCTGCCGGCCGTCGGCGCTTCGGTATGCGCCAGCGGCAGCCACGTGTGCACGGGAAACAACGGCACTTTGATCGCGAACCCGGCTAGGAACGCTACGAACAGCCACCATTGCACATTGGTGGGTAGCAGTCCCCTTGCTGAAAGACTGTATAGGGTTTCCAGGTCGAAGGTGAAGCGCGCGGGGACGGTGTGCTGGTACGCCAGCCAGGCCAGGTACAGAATGCCCGCGAACGTCAGGACGCTGCCGGCAATGGTATAAATGAAGAACTTGTTGGCAGCCCGCGTTCTTTCGGGTCCGCCCCATATCCCGATGACCAGGAACAGCGGCACGAGCGTAAACTCGAAGAAGATGTAGAACAACAGCAGGTCCATGGCGCAGAACACGCCCAGCATGCCGCAGTGCAGAACCAGCAGGAGCGCGTAATACTCCTTCACACGCTCGCGGATACCGGAGAAGCTGGCCCAGATGGCCAGCGGCGTCAGCAGGGCGGTCAGGCCCAGCAGCCAGGCGCTGATGCCATCAAGCCCCACGTGGTAGCGTATGTCGATGCTGGGCAGGGCACTGCCCGCCCCGCCGATCCAGGCTACGTTCTTCTCGAGCACATACTCGCCGTCGAGCCCGACCTGCCAGAACAGCCCCAGCGCCACCGCGACCACTGCCAAATCCAGTACAGCCACAGTCAGCGCCGTGCGGCGAATCGCCCGGCTAGCGTCGGCCGGCAACAGGCACACCAACCCCGCACCCGCCAGCGGCAGGAAGATGACAATCGTGAGAATCCACTCGCCCAGCAGCTCGATCATGAAGCCACCAGCCAACCGATCAGGATCGCAGCCACGCCGATCGCCATGGCCAGCGCATAGCCCTGCACGGCCCCGCGCTGGAACTCTCGCAACAGAAACCCTGCCGCCCGCGGGATTGCCGTGATGATCCACAGCAGTCCGTCGATTACGTAGTTGTCGCAGCCGAACATCCCGCGCCCCAGTCCGTGCAGCGGTCGCACGATCACTTGGTCGTACACCTCGTCGACGTAGTACTTGTTGTGCAGGAGTTGGTACGCAGTTCTCGCCCGGTCGGCGATACCGCGGGCGAGTTGCGGCCATGCTCGGTAGAGGATCCACGCAGTGATGATGCCCACCACGGCCAGTGCGGCCGAGGCAAGCATGATCCAGTGGGCACTACTGTCATGCCCATGTGATGCGTGGCCTGTCACCTCAACGACAGGCGAGAGGAACTTGTCGAAATGCCAGTAGCCGGCGAAAACGGCGCCGACGGCCAGCACGATCAGTGGCACGGTCATCCACCGGCTCGACTCGTGTACCGCCACACCTTCCGGCGCGGTCTCGGGCCCCCAGAACGCCCGGAAAATCATGCGGAACGTATAGATCGCCGTCAGTAGGGCCGTGAACAACCCGAGTGCGCCGAAGATGGGGTGAAGCTGCCAGGCTGCATGGATGATCTGATCTTTGCTGAAAAAGCCAGCCGTCAAAGGAAAGCCCGCCAAGGCCAGACCGCCTGCCACAAAGGTAATCCATGTCACGGGCATCCGGCGTCGCAGCCCACTGAACTGCCGGATGTCTATCACACCGGCGAGCGCGTGCATCACGCTGCCGGCTCCCAGAAACAGCAGCGCCTTGAAGAACGCGTGCGTGTAGAGGTGAAAGATCGCAGCAGCCGGCGCCACAGCTCCCAGCGCCAGAAACATATAACCCAACTGGCTGATGGTTGAGTACGCCAGGATGCGTTTCATGTCGTATTGGGCCAGCGCGATGGTTGCCGCAAACAGCGCCGTCACCGCGCCCACCGAAGCGACGACCGGCAGGGCGATTTCTGACGTGGCGAAGATCGCCCCGCAGCGGGCGACCATGTACACGCCCGCGGTGACCATTGTGGCTGCGTGGATCAGGGCCGAGACGGGGCTGGGGCCTTCCATCGCGTCGGGCAGCCAGACATACAGCGGAATCTGCGCGCTCTTACCAATCGCGCCGCAGAAGAGCAGCAGCGCAATGGCCGTCACCGCCGCGCCGCTCAGTTCGCCGATATGGGCGAATACATACGTGTAGTCCAGGCTGCCCAGCTTGAGGTAAATCAGCAGCACGCCGAGCCCGAACCCGAAATCGCCAATGCGGTTGACCACGAACGCCTTCATCGCTGCCGACCGCGCGGCCGGGCGCTCGTAGTAAAAGCCGATCAGCAGGTAGCTGCACAGGCCCACCGCCTCCCAACCCAGGTAGAGCAGCAGGAAGTTGCCGGCCAATACCAGCACACACATCGAGAAGACGAACAGGCCCATATAGGCGAAGAAACGTTCGTAGCCCCGCTCGGGACGGTCGCCGTGATGACGCATGTAACTGCGCGAATATATCACCACCAGGCTCGAAACGCTGGTCACCGTCACGAGCATGATCGCGGTGAGCGGATCGATCCGAAAGCTAACGGTCAGCCACGAGCCTTCGCCGGTGGAGATCCAGTCGTAGATGTGGTAGCTGTGCTCATACTGGGCAGGTTCGAGCTGGCGCACGCCCATCAGCAGTCCGGCTGACGCGACAAAGGCCAGCACCACACCGGCAATGACCGGCCAATGCGATCGCCCTCGCAGCCAGATCGGCCCGAGCGCGCCGGCCGCGATCGCGCCGAGCAGCGGCAGCACGGGGATCAGCCAGGCATTGTCCACAAAGAAACGCATCTCAACCGTCTCTCCGATCAGGTTCAGCCTCGCATCGATCTCCAGGCCTCGGCATCGAGCGTGGCCTGTCGTCGGAACAGCACCACAATCAAAGCCAGCGCCAGCGCCGCCTCCACCGCTGCAATCACCAGCAGAAACATGGCGAACGCCTGACCATCGAGGTTTCCGTGATACCGGCCGAACGCCACCAGGTTCACCAGTACGCCCTGGAACATCACCTCTGTCGATAGGAACATAACGATGAGATTTCGCCGACTAAGGAAGCCGACCAGGCCGAGTCCAAACAGGATCGCACCAACGACCATGTAACAGGATGGCTGGGTCATGTCTGCTGGGCCTCCTGGATGTCTGAGTCGCGACGTACGATGTAGATGGCGCCCACAATCGCCACCAGCAAGAGAACGCCAGCCACCTCCAGCGAGATGGCATACGTGCTGAGAAGCACACTGGCGACGGCGACGGTATTGCCCTCCGGCGCCGGTGTGGTGACGATCGCATCGGTCCAGCGCGTCTGGGCGATCACGCCACAGATGGCGGCTGTCAGCAGAAAGCCCGCAGCCACCGCTGCGGTCGGTTCGCGCGTCGCTGCGTCGTACTCGGTGGCACGCGACTGCTGCGCGAGCATGATCACAAACACGTACGTCACCACGATCGCCCCGGCATAGACGATAACCAGGGCGGCGGCCAGGAACTCGGCCTCGGCCAGCACGAGCAGGCCGGCCACCGCCAGCACCGTCACCACCAGATACAGCGCGGCGTATACCGGACGGGTCGTCGTGATCACCCGTCCAGCCGAAAGGATGGCCAGCAGTGCGAAGACGTAGAAGAAACCGTTGATGCCCGCGCCCGCTGCGAGGCGGCCTGTCAGATCGGTCAGCAGCAGAGCCACGCCGCCGATTGCCAGGACCGCGCCGGCGCGGGCGTAGCGCCCATGCGCACGCGGGCAGAGCAACACCAGCCCCACCGCAGCGGCGAACAGCGTTGCGTATACTCCGTAAGCCAGTTCTGCCTTCACTCTGCCGTGTCCGCGCCCGTTCGGGCCTGGTCGCGCCGGGCCCGTCGCCGCGCTAGCCCGACTTCTGGCCGATCCTGTATCCGGTGATCGACGGGCTCTTGCGCGGCTTGATCTCCTTGGTTCGGTCGTACACTTCTAACAGCTTTTCTTTATCGAGAATCAGCGACTCGCGCGTCCAGCCCACCAGGTCGTGGTGCGTGGTCAGCTCGATCGCATCGACCGGACAGGCCTCTTCGCACATCCCGCAGAAGATGCACCGCAGCTCGTCGATATCGAAACGCACTGGATATTTGTCGCGATCGGGCCACGGCGCTACGTCGCCGACGATATGAATGCAGTGCGCCGGACAGGCCGTCGCACACATGAAACACGCCACGCACGCGACGCGGCCCTGCTCGTCGCGATTCAGCCTGTGCAGCCCCCGGTGGATCCGCACGGGCACGTCGCGCTTCTGCTCGGGATACTGCACGACGAACTCGTCACGATAGCGCTTGGTGACAAGATGCCGGAGCGTCCGCTTCATGCCCGCGAAGATCGCCGGCAGATAGATGCGCTCCATCCGCCTCAGCTCCGGCTGGTCGACGACGATCACGTCGGTCTCTTTCCAGTCGGCCATTACTGCACCTTACCCACACGGAGGATCGCCCGGTTCGGCTCGTCTCTTGCCGTGGTGATCTCCGTCGTGGTGCGAGCGCCGTCGACGCCTTGCGCCGTGACGCGATGACGTACCCTGAAAACTCGAAGGGTCACCGTTCCATCGGCCTGGGTAACCGCTGCTTCGCGGGTCCACCACGCGTGCTTGATCAGCTTGAGCAGACGCTCGTAGACGGGCTTGGGACTTTGGTCCTTGCGCAGCAGGCCCGCCGGCGCCCCTTGCCACGCGTGGTAGTCGCTGAAATCCCACCAGGTGATCGCCTCAACCGACGGATGGCTGAACAGCACGCGGTAGAGCTTTTCGACATAGTCCGCCTGCGCCCGCTCGCCTTCCGGCGTGGTGTCCCACCCGGACCTTGTGGCAGACCAGTCGTCGTCGGTCTTCGCCGAACCGCTCAGCACGGTCAGTTCCGTAAAGTGCAGGGGCACGCCGAATTTGGCGAACCGTTCGCACACGGTCCATACCCTCGTCAGGGGCCAGGTTTCCTTGTGCATGTGGCTCTGGATGCCGATTGTGTCGTACAGACGGCGGCCGCCTTCATCGACCAACTCGCGGATGACCTGCTCGTATCGATCACCGACCTCATAGTCATTGATCAACAGGACGGCTTTGGGGTTGGCGCGGCGAGCGGTGGCGAATGCCTGCCGCACGAACTCGCTGCGTCCCAGTGCTTTGATAGCCGCCGTCAGTTTCTTGCCGCCAATGTCCGGGCGATCGAACGCCGCCGCCTCGTTGACCACGTCCCAGACGTCGATCTTCCCGGCAAAGGTGGTAACGCAGTCGGCGATACGCTCCATCTGCATTCCGGCGACCTGTTTAGGGTCGTCCGGCAGCCAGGCTGGCTCGCCGTAGTTCCACGCCAGCGGATGCCCCTTCGTCCGGATGCCGTGCTGATTGCACCAGTCGGCTACTTCGGCCATCTGTGGGTGGATCGGCCGACCGCGCTCACGCTCGTAGGCCCACCAGTAGAACGGCAACGTGGCGTAATTCAGCAGTTCGGCGAAGCGCTCGCGATAAGCTTGCTCGGCGGCCGGGTTTTCCGGCTGGCGCCACGTGAAGATGTTGCATCCGAACAGGAACTCGTGGCCGATCTGCTCGACGCTCACCCGCACATTCGGCAACGGCGCGCCGTCCGCGTCGAGCACGGTAACCTGGAGGTCGACCTTCCGATGGCGCTCGATGCGCGAATCGGCCCCGGCGAGGATCTCAGCCTCATCAGGACGATCGGTCTGGCAGGTTACTTGAGGCATCAGCAGTATCGCGACAGTCAGCCACACGTTGTCAGCTATCCGATCTTGCAGCGGGCTTAACGCGCACCGGCGCCAGACCCACCTGCCGGCCCGTCACCGGCTCGCCCAGCCACGGCACCAGCATCAGCACGAACAGCAGCACCACAAGGTTCAATACCGGCGCCCACCACGAGACGGCCCGGTCAACATACACCAAGGCGCCGGCCACAGCCACCAGTGCCAAACCTGGCGGCACGAGGCCACGCCACGCCATCCGGAGCAACTGGTCGAAACGGAAACGAGGCAACGACCATCGCACCCACATGAACAGGAATATCAGCAGGCAGACCTTGCCAAGCGTGATTCCCAAACGCAGCAAGGCCGCCAGCGGGTGCGGCGAGCCGTCCAGCCATCCCAACCATGCAAGCCACGTGACGTGTTCGGCAAGCCACCCGCCGAACGGCACGAGTTGCCAGCCGCCCAGGAACAACACCACGACAAACGCACTTCCGACGATCATGTGAACGTATTCGCCCAGGAAGAACAGAGCGAACTTCATCGAGCTGTATTCCGTGTGGTACCCGCCCACCAGTTCCTGCTCGGCCTCGGGCATGTCGAACGGAAGCCGGTTGGTCTCGGCGAACAGGCTTATCAGGAACAACAGGAACGCCAGCGGATGCAGCAGGGCGTTCCACGTGGTGGTGATCTGAACGCCGACGATCTCCTCGAGCCGAAGGCTCCCCGACGTCAGAACGACCACGATGATCGCCAAGCCCATCGGCACTTCGTAGCTGAGCATCTGAGCGGCAGCGCGGACCCCGCCGAAAAACGAATACTTGTTATAGCTGGCCCAGCCGCCCAGCAGTACGCCGTACACTCCCGTCGAGCCGAAGGCCAGAATGTACAGCAACCCGATGTCGAGACTGGCGACCTGGACCGGCAGTGCGTGGTCGCTCCAAGGCCATTGAAGCGTACCCGCCCAGGGAATGACCGCGAAAATCACCAGCGGTACGAAAAACGCCACGCACGGCGCCAGCACGAATAGCGGACGGTCCGCGCCGGCGGGAGTGAAGTCTTCCTTCACGAAGAACTTGACCGCGTCGGCCACCGGCTGGAGCAAACCGCGAAACCCCACCCGATTGGGGCCGTATCGATCCTGAATCCAGGCGCTGATCTTCCGCTCGAAGTAGATGGAGTACATCACCATGAACATGATGATGCCGATCAGAACCAGCATCACCAGGATGGAAAAGCCCAACGGATCGGCCAGGATGGATTGAACAAACTCGATCATGCCGGTTGAATGCACTCCTGCGCTAGCACCTGCCGGTGGCCACAAACTCCCTGTTCAATGAGCGAACACCGGTTCGGGCGTCGCCTCGACCACGTCGGAAAAGCCTGCGTCCTGCCGCGCCATCATCTCTCGCACGCGCCCGCCAGAGTACACTCCGGTAAAGCCTGCCAACTCGAAAAGATACTGCCCATCGATCTGCGCCCCGTCGGGCGGCTGGATCGCGCGATCGAACGCCTGCAATTGCCCGGCATGGTTGACGAAGGAGCCTTCGCGCTCCGCCCAACTGCACGCCGGCAGCACCAAGTCGGCTTTCTCGCAGAGCTTGCTGGGGAAAATGTCCTGCACCGCAAGCCACGCCAGTTTTTCCGCCGCGGCGACCAGATCGTCGGTCACCCAATTATCGGGATAGCCACCTACAACCCAAGCAGCCAGCAACTCGCCCGCAGCCGCCTGACTGACGAACTGCTGGAAATCCATCGTCGAGCCTGCGGCCGCCTGCAAAACCCTTTCCACACCGCGCCGGTTGGGGCATTTTTCGGCGCGGATCGTAAACTTCGCGTCGCCCGGTTCGCACCCAACCGGGAAGTGCTCGTCGTCGCCTGTCCGCGGAACATGCCCCAGCACCAAATGAGCTTCGGGTGCTGCCTTGCGGATAAGCGTGGCCAACAGCCAGGCCTCCTCACAGCTCATCATCGGTGACAGCACCGCCGCTGTTCGCTGCCCGCCGTGGCGCTGCACGGCCTGCATCAGCCGGAAACGCACCACTAGCGGTACGTCTCGCCATGCGATCGGCTCGAGATGGCTGCCGCGACGCGCCTGTGGGCGCGTCAGCCGACGCGGGTCGTGGATGAACTTGTAGCCGAACCGGCCATCGTCGCACATCCACCAGTCGTTTACCTGATCGTTGTAGCGCGGTTTGAGCCGCCACACCCGTCCTTTGTTGTGGTCGATGCGGATGTTGCAGCCCACCGAGCATACCGGGCAAATGCTCTTGGCTGATTGGAGTTCCCACACCCGCTGCTGCATCAGAAAGTCCTTGTCCAGCAGCGCTCCCACCGGGCAGATATCCACCACGTTGCCTTGGAGCTTGTTGTCCAGCGCCATGCCCTCGAACACGTCGATCTCGCAGCGATCCCCGCGATTGACGATGCACAACTCGCGCGTCCCGCTGATCTCGGCGCAGAAGCGGACGCATCGCGAGCACAGCACGCACCGGTCCTGATACAGCAGCGTGCGCGGGCCGATGTCCTTCTTTGGATTGACGTGCTTGGCCTCCAGCATCCTGCCATATCCGCGGCCGAACCGCAGCGAATAGTCCTGAAGCCAGCATTCGCCCGCCTGATCGCACACGGGACAGTCCAACGGGTGGTTCAGCAGGAAGTACTCCATCGCCTGCTCGCGCGCGGCGTGCACCTTCGGGCTGTCAAACCGCACCACCATGCCGTCGCGCACCGGCGTCTGACACGATGGGAACAGCTTCGGTGCCCAGCCCATCTCGCCGGTCTGCGGGTTGGGCATCATCATTTCCATCAGGCACAGCCGGCATGACGCGACAACCGACATGCCGGGGTGATAGCAGTAGTGCGGCACGTCCCAGCCGCCCTCCAACGCCGCCCGCAGGACGGTCACCCCGTCGCGACACTCGACTTGCCGGCCATCTATTGTGATTGTCGCCATCTCAGGACTCTGCTTCTCTTGCGAACCGGCTGTTTGGCGGCCGTTTCTCCGCCAAGCGTTTGCCGCGTCATCCGCCAGGTTGCGGCTGTCTGGCCATGGCGCGATCGTACAGGGCCGGGTTGGTCTGACGCATGACCTGCTCGGCCCGGCCCGGCGTCTGCCGCCGGATGTGGTCCTCAAACTCGGCGCGGAACTTGGTCACGATGCTCCGCACGGCGTAGGCGGCACCGTCCGACAGTCCGCAGATGCTCAATCCGGGCATCATGCCCATTGTCTGTGTAACCTCGGCCAGCAGGTCTAGGTCCTCGGGGCGGCCGGCGCCCGCCGCCAGGCGCGCCGTCACCTTATACATCCACGCCGTTCCCTCACGACATTGCGTGCATTGACCGCACGACTCATGCGCGAAGAATCTTGTGACGTTCAGCAGCACCTCGCGCATGTCGGTCTGATCGTCCATCACCACCATGGCGGCTGTGCCCAGACCGAGCAGTCCATACTTGCGGGGGTCGTCGAAGTCCATCTTCATATCCAGCTCGTCGGCCGTCAGCCAGCCTACCGAAAAGCCTCCGGGGTTAACGGCCTTGATCCGACGCCCGTCGCGCATGCCCTGGGCGAACTGCTCGCCCTCGATAAGCTCACGCACCGAAATCCCGAGCGGGGCCTCGTAGCAGCCGGGGCGCTTCACGTGTCCGCTCACGCAGTAGAGCTTCGGACCGGCCGAGCCCGGTGTTCCAATACTGCCAAACCACTCGGCTCCGCGCTCGATGATGTGCGGCAGGCAGCACAACGTCTCGACGTTGTTGACCACGGTAGGCTTGCCGAACAGCCCGGAGATGGCCGGGAACGGCGGCTTGATGCGAGGCCAGCCTCGCTTGCCCTCGATGGATTCAATTAGCCCGGTTTCCTCGCCGCAGACGTAGGCGCCGGCTCCGCGATGGATTACACACTCCATGCTGAAATTGCTGCCCAGAATGTTCCGCCCCAACAGACCGGCAGCATAGGCTTCATCCACCGCTTTTTGCAGAATGTGGAACGGCTCGTGATATTCGACTCGGAGATAGACGTAGGCCGTCGTCGTGCGCGTCGCCAGTCCGGCAATCAGCATCCCCTCGATCAATTGGTGCGGATCCTGCTCGATCAGCACGCGGTTGTTGAACGTGCACGGCTCGGCCTCGTCGGCGTTGACGCACAGGTAGGTCACCTTGCGGTCCGGCGGGAGGAACCCCCACTTGACCCCGGCGGGAAAACCCGCACCCCCGCGCCCGCGCAAGTTCGCCTCTCGCACCTCTGCGACGACCGCGTCGGGGCGCATCCCCAATGCCTTGCGGAGAGCCTGATAGCCGCCGCGCGCCCGATAGGTGTGGATGCTTTGCGAGTCGGCAACACCTGCGTTCCGCAGCAGCACTGGCTCGAACGTATCGCCCATCGACACCGTCAACCTTCCCGCGCCCCGCCTGGCTGTGCTTCAGGCGACACGCCGTCGTATAAGCCGCTGCGAGGGGTATCCACCTTGTCGTTATCCGGATCGGCCAGGATCTTGGGCACATCCTCGGGTCGAACGCGACAATGTTTCCTCTCGCCGATCAACACGCACGGAGCGTCCTCGCATTGACCGATGCATTCCTCGGTCATCAAGCTGTACTCACCGTCGGCGGTGGTCTGGTGCTCGTCGATGCCCAGGTGTTCCTTGAAGGCTTCCAGGACCTGTTCGCCTCCCACCAGACTGCAACTGAGACTCCGGCACACGACGATCACTTTGCGGCCGCGCGGCTTCGTCCAGAAGTGGCTGTAGAAACCGACCGCGTCGAACACCTCTGACGGGTGCAGGCCCAGCACTTCGGCGATCTCCTTCTGCGCCTGGGGCGACAGGTGGCCCAGCGTGTCCTGCACCACGTGCAAAGCCGGCAGCAACGCCGCCCGTGCCGTTTCGTATCGCCCCACGAACGAGCGGATCTTCTGCTTGACCGCATCGCTCAGCAGAGCGGTCGCGTCCGGCCGAATCGACGACTGCGTTCTGTTTATTGTCTGCCAGGCCATGGTTCCATGTGGGCTCAGCCCGTTGGGTCTCCGGTTTTCCTTTCTATCGATCCAGCTCGGCCGCGATTATGTTGATGCTGCCCAGGATCGGCGGCACGTCGCTGATCTGGTGTCCCACGATCAACTGCGGATAACACTGGTAGTTGATAAAGCTCGGCGGCCGGCACCTCGCGCGGTACGGCGCGTTCCCGCCGTCGCTCACCAGAAAGAAGCCCAACTCGCCGTTAGGCGACTCGATCGCACCGTAGACCTCGCCCATCGGCGGGGTGAAGCCGCGGTTGGTCATGATCTTCTCAAAGTGGTGGATGAGTCCTTCGATGCTGAAATACACCTCGGACTTTGATGATAGCGTCTTCTTGCCATCCGGCTCGGCGTTAACCGATCCAGCCGGGATGTTGTCGATCAATTGCTCCACGATCGACAGGCTCTGCCGCATTTCCTCCACGCGCACCAGATAGCGCGAGTAGACGTCGCCTCCGGTTGCGATCGGCACCTTGAACTGCGGCGGCGAGGCCCCGGCGCCGTCCCAGTTGTGCTCGTAGCAGAGGAACGGTTCGTCCTTGCGCAGGTCGCGCTTCACGCCGCTTGCCCGGGCCATCGGGCCTGTCAGGCCCCAGTCAATCGCGTCATCGTGGCCGACGACGCCGATCCCTTTGGTCCGCTCGATGAAGATGCGGTTCCGCGTCAGCAGAACCTCCATGTCGTCGATCGCCTCCGGCACACGCTGGCAGAGGCTTTTGACGTGGTCGGGCCACGCGTCCGGCATGTCGTGCATCAGCCCACCTACGCGGGTATAGCTGGTGGTGAAGCGGGCACCGCAAATTTCCTCAAACAGGTCGTAGATCCATTCTCGCGGTTTAAACTCGTAGAGAAAGACGGTCATGGCCCCCACGTCGAGGCCCATGGCCCCCAGACACAACAGATGGTCCTGAATGCGTGCCAGTTCCAGGATCACCGTTCGAATGGCCTTGCACCGTGGGGTGATCTCGATGTCGAAGAGCTTCTCGCACGCGTGGTGCCACGCGATGTTGTTGGCCATCGGCGAGACGTAGTTCATCCGGTCGGTGACCGTGACGTACTGGTCATACGTGTGATGTTCGCCCAGCTTCTCGAATCCGCTGTGCAGGTATCCGATGTGCGGCGTGCAGGCGACCACGCGCTCGCCGTCCAGTTCCAGAACGAGCTGTAGCGTGGTGTGCGTGGCGGGGTGCTGCGGGCCGAAATTCAGCGTCCACCGCTCGACGCGCCGGTCCCGCCCGGGCTCGACCATCGTGCGACTTGTCGCCTGCCACTCATCCATCATCGTCGTTTCAGACTGTCTGCTCCCACGTTCATATCCGTTCGCCATCCCCATTGTGCGGGCGGTTTAACCTCGTCTATGCGTGATCGCGCCCGATTACCGGATAGCTCTCACGCTCACCCAGGCCGCGCAACGGATAGTCCTTCCGCAGGGGATGCGCCCCGAAGCCCTCCCACGTCAGGATCCGCCGCAGGTCCGGATGGCCCTCAAACACAATCCCGAACAGGTCGTACACCTCCCGCTCGGGCCAGTCGGCTCCCTTCCAAATGCCCGTCACGCTGGGCACCTTCGGATCCGGATCGTTCACAAAGCACTTCACCCAGAGTCGATGGTTGTGCGTCAACGATAACAGCCCGTACACGACGGCAAACCGGTCCGTCGCGCCGGGAAACTGAAGGTAATCGACCCCCGCCAAATCCGACAATTGCTCAAACTTGCACCGCGGGTCGTGCCGTAGAAACGTCATCACCTCCAGGAGTCGGTCCGGCTGCACGCGGATGCAGACCTGATCCCCGCCGGCCTTCAACACCTCCGGCGCAAGGTCGAACCGCTCGCCGTAGCTCTCGGCCAGCGCCTGGACGGCGGGATGGTCGGCGACGACCTGTTTTGTGGACACATCCGCCTGCGCCTCGCTCAACCTTCCTGCCCTCCCTCGGTCGCGGGCGACTGCGACGGCGACCGTGGTTCGACGCGAATGCGCAATCCCCGGCCTCGCTGGTGGCTTGGCCGTGCGCCGCCCTCATTGATGATGCGCTGGATGGTCATCAGGCCTTCCAGCAGAGTCTCCGGGCAGGGCGGGCATCCGGGTACGTAGACGTCCACCGGCATGAATTGATCGATGCCCTGTACGACGGCGTACGTGTCGAACTCCCCTCCGCTCGAGCAGCACGCGCCCATCGAGATGACCCATTTTGGCTCGGTCATCTGCGTGTAAATCCGCTGCAACACGGGCATCATTTTGATGGTCACGCGTCCGGCCACAACCAACAGATCGCACTGCCGCGGGGTGAACCGCATCGCTTCGGCACCGAAACGGGCGATGTCGAAGCGGCTTGCCGCCGTCGCCATCAGCTCAATGCCGCAGCAGGCCGTCGCGTAGGGCAGAGGCCAAAGCGAGTTCCGCCGCGCCCACGCCAGCAACTTTTCCAGCCGGGTCAGCGCGTAGCCGGGCTCTCCGGTGCGTCCCGGTCCCCCCGTCGGCCCGGTCAACTCCACCGGAGCACTCCTTTCCGCCATGCGTACAAGTATCCAATCAGGAGGATGAGTAGGAAAATCCCCATCGTTGCCAGGAGAAACGTCTTGTCGTACCCGGCTTCAATCAGCGCGGCGGCCGTCGGCCCTCCTTCTTCGGGGCCACGCGACACCCGCCCGTACAGCGGCGCCCATGGCCAGAAGAACACCACCTCGACGTCGAAGAGAAGGAACAGCATGGCAATGACGTAGAATCGGACGTTGAAACGCTGCCGCGCATCACCCGTTGGCGCCACGCCGCTTTCGTATGGGCTGTCTTTGGTAGGCCCCCCCCGGCGCGGACCGATCAGGCGGCTGGCCGCCACGATGCCGGCGCTCATCGCTGCCGCAATCAACAGCAAAATCAAAACCGGCCCATAACTGTCAACGTCCGCCATGAGCGTATGGCACGACGACACAGGCTACCTCTCCGAATTCACAAATGCGGCCCGTACTGCCCGAACTCGACGCCGAGACCGAATGGTCGCCGACGTTTATACAGATCACACGCCTCGGACGCAACAAATCAACCCGACGCCGCGCTAGACTCGCCAAGGGCTCGTAGCACCTGCCTCGGTCGTGTCCTGGTCGTCGAGTTGCCAGCGCAGCCGCACATGTCGAACGAGCGCCGGCACGACCGGGGCGATTACCGTCTTCGCTTCCGCAGCACCTGCACAATCTGGCGTATGTGTTCCGGGCCTGTGCCGCAGCAGCCACCAATGACGTTTGCCCCTGCTTCAATCAAGGCCGGAACCTTTGCAGCATAGTCCTCCGGGTGCTCCTTATACACGACCTGCCCGCCGTCGAGTTCCGGCACACCGGCGTTCGGTTTGGCCCAGATCGGAAGATCCGTCGCTTCGCGCAACAGAGCTGCAACCTTGACGTAGTTCTCCACGCCTGCACCGCAGTTGCATCCGACCATGTCGGCGCCGGCCTGGGTCAGGGCTTCGGCGGCCTGGCGCGGACTCACTCCCATCATGGTGTCGGTCTGGTCGGGGCCCGAGTCGAACGTCATGCACGCTACCACGCCCAGGTCGGTCTTGTCCTTGACCGCTCGAACGGCCGCCAGCACCTCGGCCAGTTCGGTCATGGTCTCCAGGACGATGGCGTCGGCGCCGCCCCGCGCCAGCTCTTGAGCCTGCTCGGCGAACGCCTGATAGACCTGCTCCTCCGTGGCCTCCCCGACCATGATGATCTTGCCCGTGGGCCCGACCGATCCGAAGACCGCGACGCTGTCGCCTGCCGCCTCCTTGCTCAATCGCGCACCAGCCTCGTTGAAGGCAGCAACGTGGTCCTCAAAACCGTGCTTGCCGAGGGTGAAGCGGTTGGCGCTGAACGTATTGGTCAAAATAATCTGCGAGCCCGCCTCGACGTAAGAAGCCGCCACCGACCGCACCGCGTCCGGATGCGACACGTTCCATTCCTCGCGGCAGTAACCCGGCGGACAGCCCAGCGCGTCCATTTGCGTGCCCCAGGCGCCATCGGCTACCGTTACCTTCCCTGCATAGACAGCGAGATCCGTGGGCATAAACCCTCCCATACCATCGGTCTGCGTGCGACCAAAACTCCGTTGCGGCGTCTGCCTGATGCCGCAGAAGCCCGATGACGTCCCTTGCTGTGTGAGCCCATCCGCCCTAGACAAGCTGGGCACGCACGTGTCCGACCACCAACGGCAGGTCGACACCGGCTGCGCACACGGCACCGCAGGCTCCGCACTGCCGGCACGCTTCCATGCAGCCGAGCAAGGCCGTACGGCAGAGGGCCTGCTCGGCCTGGGCGCCGCTGTAGTGTTGCCCGTAGGCGTAATAGCGCAGCGCCGCAGCCGGGTCGAGGCCGGCCGGGCACACGCCCTTGCACGCCGCGCAATGATGGCACGCGCCGGCCGCCTCGGCCATCACCGCCGACTCCAGTAGGTCCAGTTCCGCCAAGCTCAGCTTCAGCAGAGGCACGGCCAGATTCTCACGCAGCATCGTGAAGTTCGTCATATGCGAGTTGAACGCGTCCATCCCACCGCGATGAAGCATATACGCCTGAGCCCGCTGATAGGCCGACAGCTCCTGGCCCGCGAACAGACTCTCATACAACTTCTCGAACTCCTGTTTGTCCTTGCGTACCGCCCCGCCCGTCTTCATGTTCACAAGGCCGATGCCCGCTTTGCGCATGGCCTCAATCGCCTGGCGCAGGTTTGCCACGCTGCCGGGGTGAACCGAAGGCATGATCACGTCGTAGCGCCCGGTCTGAGCGGCTGTCAGGCAGACCCGTTCGACGTTGGTGTGCGTGGCCAGGCCGAAGTGGCTTACCTTGCCGGCCTGCTTGGCCTTCTGGAAGGCCTCGTACAGCGAGTCCATCTTGACTACCCATTCGTGCTCGACGCCCTGCACCATGTAGCAGTCGATGTGATCGGTCTCCAACGCCTTGAGCGACTCCTCCAGTTGATCGGTGTACAACTTGGCCGCCTCGGCGTCCTGCCCGGGCTTGATCTGCATGTCGGGCCAGCCGATATGCCCCGCTTTGCTGGTGATCCAGATCTTACCGGCGTGCTTCTTGATGACCGGGGCGATCGCCGCCTCACTGCCGCGGTATGGGCGACCGGTGTCGATGTAATTGACGCCCGCATCGATGGCCTCTTCGAGCAGCCGAAGGGGCCCTCCGCCCGAGTACAGCCCGCCCGCGCCGAACGCCAACCGACTGGTCATGAAGTTCGTGCGCCCCAGGCGCTGGTATGCCATGGTCGGCCGCTTGTTTCTCCATATGAGCTGTTCGGCCGACGTGGTCGTCGCTTGCTCGGCGCCGACCGCGTTGACGCCTCCGACCAGAAAGCACGAGCTGGCCACCGCACGTGCAGAATGTCCCATGAACTCCCGACGGTTCATACTGTTGGACATGACCGTTACCTCCGACCCCTAGCCGATATCCCATCCCGGCTGCCGCCCAAAGTAGCGGCCCGGCGTCCGGGCGTCCACACGTCAGTTGACGGGTTGCCTGGCGGCGTGGGGCAGATGGTTAGCCAGCACGCGCCCGTTCCCCTTCGCCCAGCCAAGTGGCAGGCCACGGTGACACACGACAGTCCAGCCATGCCGCTCGCCCGGAACACTGTGACCGAGCAGGAACGCCGACGCATCGCTGTCAGACAAATCGACCGTCTGAGACGGCTCGAAACTCCCGTCACGTCGCATCGCCAGCGCATAGGCCGGAAACCATGTGCGCCCCTTCCGGAAAGACGCTTCAGGCCCGAACGCGCCAAGCTCGATCAGCCAGTCTGGCATGTCCGCAGGCCACGCGCATTCGACCGAACCGCGTACCGACCGCACCACCGACCCGACCCACCGACCCCAAGGGTCCGCCTCGGCCCGGGAGGGCCCGGTTGGCTCTCGGCGACGGCGGGCGCTTGGCCTACGCCGGATCGTCGTCGCGGCCGCCTCGCGCCGAGTGAGTCGGGCTGCGAAGGCCCCGCCACAGCCGTCGCGATGCGGGTACAAGCGGTAGCAGCCGGGCGGCGCCGGGCTGGGCGACCGCCAGTCCGCCAGACGTTCGCACGGATGGGGCACCATCTCACGCCTTTGGCTACATAAGTCGATTACCTGCTGCTCGTTCTCGATCCAGCTAAACGTGCACGTCGAGTAGACCAGCGAGCCACCGGGACCAACCAGCTCGACCGCTGCGTCCAAGATCCGCCTCTGTCGGGCCGCACTGTGCCGAACCAACGCCGGGTCGAACGCTCGGCGGGTCTGCTTGCCTCGTGCGACGATTGCCTGGCCGCTACAGGGAGCATCGACCAGGACAGCGTCGAAGCGGCCAGGGGTCAACTCGCACAGCCGGGCTGGGTCGACACTCGTGCCGACCCAGCGGGTGACCCCTTGCCGGGCCATATTCAGCCGCAAAGGGGGCAGACGAGAGCGCACCGGCTCGTTGGCCAATAGGGCCCCGGCTGGCCCGAGAACCTCGATAATGGCGGTTGCCTTGCCGCCCGGTGACGCGCATAGATCGCAGATCACCTGCCCCGGGCGGGGATCCAGCAATGCCACAGCCAGCAGCGAGCCGGCGTCCTGCGGGTAGTGGGCGCCGGCGGCGTACCCGATGGTGCCGGCGGGGCGCGCATCACCGACCACCCAAAAGCCGTGCTGTGGCCACCAGGGCACCGCCTCGAGGCCGAACGGCAGTTCGCGGGGGTCCAGCCGCCGGCCCAGCGGGTTCAGGCGGATGGCAGGACGGGCAGGGCGTTGCAGCGCGTCAGCCAGCGCCGCCAGCTCTTGCTGCAGCAGCTCCAATGGGCCCATCAACTCAGCCAGTTCGCGCGTGTCGATCATCACCAGCCCCTCAGGCCGCCGCTCCAATCGCCCGAATGAGTCTAACTTACTATTAACACGAAGCTTAGATTGGAAACGAAGCTTCTGATCTATGCAAGTGGCCAGCCGGCGCCGCGGCCCACAAAAAAAGCGCCGGTCGGAGACTTAACCCCGACCAACGCGGCTCTCTCTCTCCCCAACGGAATGGGTGCTCGATATTAGGTTATCCGCTCCACCCCCGATAAGTCAAATAAAGTGGCGGATATTCGCCAGGTATCCCCCTCGCTGGCCCGCCGAGTGGGCAACCATTGCTGCCCTGGCGGATCGGCCTCGGTGGTCGATACAGGATCACCCGGCTATGATCTCCGGCAACCTTTTTTGCGGCGTGGAGTTGTATGAGAGTCTACAACGGTTTGGCTGGCATCGATCCGCCCTTGTCCGGGGCAACGTTGACCATAGGCAATTTCGACGGGGTGCACCGGGGCCATCAACTCATCCTCGCGCAGGCGTGTCTGACGGCGTCGCGCCTCGGGGGCGAGGCGGTGGTGATGACGTTCGATCCACACCCGCTGGCGGTGCTCAATCCCAGCCGGGCGCCGACACCGCTCACCTCGATCGATGAGCGTATGCGGCTCATTGCCGCGTGTGGGGTTCGCTGCGCAGTCGTCGTGCCCTGCACGAAGGAGCTGCTCTCGCTGACGGCCGAGAAGTTCTTCGAGCAGGTCGTCGTGCCGCATTTCAGGCCGAAATCGCTGGTGGAAGGGGCCAGTTGGCGCTTCGGACAGCGGCGCAGCGGCGATTTAGAGACGCTGGCGGCGCTGGGTCGGCGTTTCGGCTTCGAGGTGACGGCGGTGCCCAGTATGACGATGGAGGTCGACCCGGGGCAGGACGTGCTGGTCAGCAGCAGCCTGATCCGCGACTTCATCGGGCAGCATCAGGTGGAAAGAGCGGCGGCCTGTCTGGGCCGACCGTACGCATTGGTGGGGCGGGTGGTGCCGGGTCAGCGTCGCGGTGCAAAAATGGGCTTTCCCACCGCCAACGTTAAGGTACTCGGGCAGCTTGTTCCACCCTCGGGCGTGTATGCCGGACAGGCGTGCCTGGGCGACCGACAGCAACCTGCGGCGATCAGCATCGGGAGAGCGCCGACCTTCGGAGGAGGGGAGCTGACCGTGGAGGCATACATCCTGGACTTCGATGGCGAGCTCTATGGGCAGTCGATTCGCCTCGAGTTCTGCCGTTGGCTTCGCCCTCAGAGGGCCTTTGACAGCGTGGAAGCTCTGCGAGAGCAGATCGACCACGACGTCCAGGTCGTTCGCCAGAGGGTAGACCCAAGCGAATGATGGAGAAGCTGTGAGTATCTCAGCGGAGCAGTACCGAGAGGCGGCGCGGCTTCTTGGCGACGCGAAGAGCATCTTTATAACCAGCCACATTCGCCCCGACGGCGACGCGATCGGGTGCGTCGTGGCCATGCGCCAGGTGCTGCGGGCGTTGGGCAAGCAGGTCTTGCCGGTATTGCTCGATCCGTCGACACCGCGCTACGCGATGCTGACCGAAAACGAAGCGATTCCCTTGTGGCTGCAGGATGTCGGCCCGAACGAGGCGAGTAAGTGCGACGCACTGCTGATCCTCGACACGTGCGCCTACGATCAGCTCGAGCCCATCGCCGAGTTCGTGCGGTGCAGCAAGGCCGTGAAGATCGCAGTGGACCATCACCGTACGCGCGATGTCGAGGCCGACTGCTACCTGGTGGACGACACGGCGCCGGCGGCGAGTCTGCTCGTCTGGGATTGGTGCAAGCAGATGGACTGGCCCATTGACGACGTGGCGGCGCAGGCGCTCTTCGTGGGGATGAGCACCGATTGTGGCTGGTTCCGCAACGCCAACACCAGCGCCGCGCTTCTGGCGGCGTGCGGCGAGTTGGCCGACCGTGGCGTCCGCCCCGACGTGCTGCATCAGCGGCTCTATCAGTCCGACCCGGCCGAGCGCCTTCGTTTGCTGGGAGAAATGCTGGGTACGTTGGAGCTGCACGTCGACGGGCGCGTCGCAGTCTTGCACATCACCGGCGAGATGTTTCGTCGGAGCGGGGCCAATCATCACGATACGGAGGACCTGATCAACGTCCCGCAGCAGATCGCCAGCGTCAACGTAACGGCGCTGCTGGTCGAGGAAGACGACGGGCGCATCCGCTTGAGTCTCCGCAGCAAGCGGGATGTGGACGTGGCCCGGATTGCCGAGCTCTTCGGCGGGGGCGGGCACGCCCGAGCGGCCGGCGCACGCCGTGCCATGCCACTGGCCGACTTCAAGCGCGACGTGATCCGCGAGGTGCTCGCCGCGGTCGACGCGGGCCACGAATAAACGGGGTGGCTCTGACCCGAGCGCGCGATCTTTTAAGGTGTGGCACCTTCAAGCAAAGCCGGACATCGTCCGGTGAAGCTTGTAGGTGCATCCAGCAGTGCATGCCGCTCGTGTGAACACCCACCCACAACCTACGCTTCGCTGCGATTGAGGGTCACGGGTGGCACGGTCCGGCAACGCCGGGCCGTGAGTCCGCCGGTGCGCGTCACCTCCTGGCTGGCATACCCACCCCCCCAGGGGCGTGAAAAGGGCCGCCCGAAGTGGACGGCCCTCGAATCGCTCGCGAATCCGTTAGCGGGTCACGTTACGGACGGCGCCGCATGCTCCGGTATCCGGCGAACCGGCTCAAGAGCAGCATCCCGATCGCCAGACCCAACGGTGCCACCGGTCCAGATGCACCGCAGCAGCCGGGCGGGCAGCCGCTGGCGTCCACCGCGACGCCCGCCGGCGTGTTCGGACACGCGTCCTGGTCGTTGGGCACGCCGTCGCCGTCGTCGTCGAGCACTTGCGGCGTGACGGGACAACCGTCGACAACCCCATCACCGTCGGAATCGATCGCGCAGCCGTCGCCGTCGATGTTGGTCGCGCAACTCGGGGTGTCCGCACAGTCGTCGCATCCGTCGGGAACGCCGTCGCTGTCGGCGTCGGCGTTATCGTCAGACCCGGGACACACGTCGCGGCTGTCGATCACCCCGTCGCCGTCGTCGTCCAGCACCTGCGGTGTGACGGGACAACCGTCGACAACCCCATCACCATCGGAGTCGATCGGGCAGCCGTCGGCGTCGATGTTGGTCGCGCAGCTCGGAGTGCCCGCACATTCGTCGCAGCCATCGACCACGCCGTCTCCGTCCGAGTCGATCGCACAACCCTCCAAGTCGATGTTCGTCGCACAGCCCGGCGTGTCCGGACAGTCGTCGGCATCGTTCAGCACGCCGTCGCCATCGTCGTCGTCGGTCGAACACCCGTCGGCGTCGACCGGATCACCCGCAGCCGTGTCCGGACAATCGTCGCACGCATCGCCCACCCCGTCGCCATCGGTGTCCTCTTGGCCGGGGTTGGGCAGGCCGGGACAGTTGTCCACCAGGGCTGTCAGCACATCGACCGGCTCATTGGCCACGGGCACCGTGACCGTTTCGACTTGATGCTCCTCGGCCGACGCTCGGACGGTGTAGCTGCCATGCGCCGGCACGAGCCAGCGATACCGCCCGAACGTCGGCTCGGTGTAGCGAGGCAGCTCATCCGTGTCGAAGAGGAAATCCACCAGTTCGACCCGCGCCACGAGCGGCTCGCCGGTTACCGCGTCTGTCACGCGCACGTCCAGGCGCGCTGACGACATCCGGTCGAGCAGGTACATCCAGCCGGCACGGTTGTACTGCACTTCCTGCATCCCCTCCGGCAGCGGCGGCTGTAGCGACGTGGCCGTCTCGATGATCAGGGCATAGGTGCCCATATGGGCGTAGTACCAACTCGTGTCGTCGCCGTTGACCGGGCTGATGGCAACCGGTGAGTAGACGTCATACGACACGTCGCTGGCCGCGAAGATTGCGTCCGCTGCGCCATGCATCAGCTCGTCGACGATCTCGTGCTCCGGCATCGACAGGTCCGGCTCGCCGTCGTTGCAGGCATACGGATAGTCGATAAAGCGCCCAAAGGAGTGGTAAGACACCGCGATCAGGAAGCGCTGCTGCCACGTCAGATCGATCATCGCCTGGGTTTCCGGCTCCGAGGCGGCGGCAGGACCCCGGTAGCCGCCGCTGCACTCGTCACCGCTGGAGCCGCTGCCGCGCTCGCAGTTGTCGATGCCCTCGCCCCAGTGGTATGGGTAGTTGCGATTCAGGTCGACGCCAGGGGTGTCCCATAGACAAACGGGACGCATGTTCTTTCGGTGCAGGTTATCGATCAGGTGTACGCGGTTGCTGCCGTCGGGGTTGACCATCGGCACGCAGAAGATCTTGTAGTTGCTCACCCAGCCGATTGCCTGCGGATCTCCAGCTTCGTATTGGTCGGTCAGGTAGGTGACCGCGTCCATGACGACGTGAGGCGTGATCACTTCCCGAGCGTGATGCAGGCCGTTGAGCAGGATGGCCGGCTTGTCTTCCACAACTCCGGGGTCGGTCGAGATCTCCAGGGCGTAGATGTCGCGCCCCTCGTGTGTTTGTCCGATGACCGTCAGGTCTGTAATGTCGGGATGATTCGTGGCTTCGGCAGCCAGAAACCCCGCCAGTTCATCGGGATCGACATAGTCGCCAACCGCAGTGTCTAGATCAGGCTGCTGGGCAAGGCCACGTGCGGCTTCAGACTGGAGCACCACGAACCCTGCCTTCTCCAGCGCTTCCAAGGTGTCCGGCTTACGCACCACGATGTCTACAGTCGCTTCGCGCCGCAGGAAGCCGGCCACGTCGTAGTCGCGCTCTCGCAGCCAGCCGACCCAGTAGCCCAGTTGCTCTGCGGGCATCTCCTGGCCTTGCCAAAAGCCGGGAAACGCCACGTGATAGCGCTGTGCCACCGGCGGGTCGCTGCGGGGTGACAAGAACTGAGTGGAAGACCCCAGTCCCACGAGGGTCAGTGCGGCAACACCTGCCAGAACGGCTGTGGCACGCATCTTCCACCTCTACTAAGGCGGCTCATGATTGCCTCTGCCGGCGTTCAAGCCGCCCATCTGGAGCCCATTATACGGTTCGTCGGCAAGAGCTTGCGTCGGCTCAGGGCGCCTGTGCAGATCGAGTAAGGCCAACTCCGCCGCGGGTGCTATGGACGGCGCCGCGTGCTCCGGTATCCGGTAAACCGACTCAGCAACAGCATGCCGATCGCCAGACCCAGCGGCGCCACCGGTCCAGATGCACCGCAGCATCCGGCCGGGCAGCCGCTGGCATCCACCGCAGCTCCCGCCGGCGTGTCCGGACACGCGTCCTGGTCGTTGGGGACGCCGTCGCCGTCGTCGTCCAGCACCTGCGGCGTCACGGGACAACCGTCGAAGACCCCGTCGCCGTCGGAATCGATCGCACAGCCATCCGCGTCGATGTTCGTCGCGCAGCTCGGCGTGTTGGCACAGTCGTCGCAGCCATCGACCACGCCGTCTCCATCCGAGTCACTCGGGCAGCCATCCGCGTCGATGTTCGTGGCGCAGCTCGGCGTGTTGGCACAGTCGTCGCACCCATCGACCACGCCGTCTCCATCCGAGTCACTCGGGCAGCCATCCGCGTCGATGTTCGTCGCACAAGACGGCGTGTCCGGGCAATCGTCGCACGCATCGCCCACGTCGTCGCCGTCGGTGTCCTGCTGGTCGGCGTTGGAACTGTCGGGGCAGTTGTCCATCTCGTCGGTCACCCCGTCGCCATCGTCGTCCTGGCGCTCATAAGCCCCCATGTCCACCGTGCCGTGAGAGATCCGCGGATGGCCGTCCAGGTCGGTGGTCAGCCCGGGCGGGACGGCCGCGTTGTCGCCCGCATCGATGCAGGGCGAGCCGCCCGCCAGCCGCAGGTTGTCGTCGTCCGTCCCGAACGTGTCGTCGGGACCGTCAGCGTCCATGAACACCGGGTCGTCCCCGATATTGCCGGTGCCCACTATCGTATCCAACCCCTGGATGCAGCAATAGTCGATCGCCGGGGGCTCGAAGCCTAGACGTATCTGCGCGGTTTCGTCGGAGATACCGCCGGAACGCGTGTTGCCCCAGAAGATGCAGTTGACCAGCGTGCCGAGCCCGCCGGCATCGAGCCCGCCGCCATAGGTGCTCGAGTTTCCCGCGAACGTGCAGTGGGTGACCGTCGGCGTGCTGGTGTCGCGGTTGATCATCGCACCGCCGGATTGGCCTGAGCCATTTCCGGTGAACAAACAGTTGGTCACGACCGGTTGCCCGGTTCCGTAGTTGGCCATCCCGCCGCCGACCAGACCAGCGCTGTTCCCGCTGAACGTGCACTCGGTCACCGTGGGGCTGCTGTACTGCAAGTTGACCATCCCGCCGCCGTAGTTGGCCGTGTTCCCGCTGAACGTGCACTCAGTTACCGTGGGGCTGCTAAAGGCGTTGCGCATCCCGCCGCCCTCGTAGTCGGCCTCGTTCCCGCTGAACGTGCACTGGGTCACCGTCGGGCTGCTGCTTGAGTTGTACATCCCGCCGCCAGCTTCGCTCGTGTTGCCGCTGAACGTGCAGTCGGTCACCGTGGGGCTGCTGCTGGAAGCGTTGTATATCCCGCCGCCGTAGTAGGCCGTGTTCCCGCTGAACGTGCAGTCGGTCACCGTGGGGCTGCTGTTGTAGTTCTCCATCCCGCCGCCGTAGATGCCGGCTGTGTTCCCGCTGAACGTGCAGCCGGTCACCGTGGGGCTGCTGTCTTCGTTGTACATCCCGCCGCCGTCGGAGCTAGCCGTGTTGCCGCTGAACGTGCAGTTGGTCACCGTCGGGCTGCTGCTGGAAGCGTTGCACATCCCGCCGCCGTAGATGCCGGCTGTGTTCCCGCTGAACGTGCACTGGGTCACCGTCGGGCTGCTGTTGTAGTTGCACATCCCGCCGCCGCTAATGGCCGAGTTGCCGCTGAACGTGCAGCCGGTCACCGTGGGGCTGCTGTGGTCGTTGAGCATCCCGCCGCCGCTTTCCTCGCTGCCGTTGGTGATCGTGAATCCCTCGACCACGGCCGCGGCGGTCTCCCCGTTGTGGAAGTAGAACCCGCGGCCTGCGCCCTGGCAGTCGATGACGCAGCCGGCCGCGCCATTGGCCGACCGAAGCGTGATCAGGTCACCATCGAAGTCGAGGTTGCGGTTACCCTCGCCGGTGTAGGTGCCATCCTGCACCAGCACCGTGTCGCCGTCGACCGCGGCGTCGATGCCGGCCTGGATGGTGCAGAACGGGTCGGCCATCGTCCCCGACGCGGGGCCGGGGCAGTTGTCGTCGTCCACATACCAGGTGGTCTGGGCGCAGGCGTCGCCCGCCGCGACCAGTACCCCGATCAGCAGAACCACAAGTACCCGATGGGAAAGCACACCAGACATGACAGGTTCCTCCGTCATCCGGCGGGCATGAACTAAAGCCCGGGAAAGGTAAAATACTCCACACTGATGGGCGGTGTCGGTGAAGTGCGGCGGTCACCGGCCCGAAGCGGCATGCAGACACTCAGGCTGCCGCGCTACCTCTGGCC
>DATKUK010000066.1:0-41309 GCA_035530655.1 Phycisphaerae bacterium | reverse complement strand
CAACGGGGGCGTCGTGGCGTCGCCGTTGTCGTCCACGTACCCAAAGCTCAAACCCACGTCCAAGCCCGGGTCTTCATGATATTCTACATCCGACTCGCCCTTGCCGTACTTGCCGAGTGCGTGGTAGACCAGCCGGGCCGCCGTCGGTGATCGTCATCTCCCAATGCTTGGAAACGTGACGCATGAGCTTCCCTTTCCGATCGTGACGATCGTCACCTCAGTGCGACTCGGGCGACCCCGATTCCGGCTGTGCACTGAGCACGACGAGCGCCGGCCCCGGCAGGCAAACCTCAATGCCATGGTGACACGTGCAGCGGACTATATCAACCGACCGCCGTGTTGTCTAAGCCGCTGCCCGATCCAATGTGCGCACAACGACACTGTCGAACTGAGGCTGCGCCCTCTCCCGGCAAAGTGGCTCTTCTTGCGTGTGGCGCAGCAGCCGGCGTCCGACGCCGGGCTACGCCGACCGTATCTTCGCAAACAGGTCGCCGAATACGCTGTCGCGGTTGACGTGTGTTGCGACGCGCATCAGATGACGGCGCCCGTCGCGGCTGTACGTGCACTGATCGGTGACGATCGGGCTGGGCATCAGTTCCGTCAAAAACCACCCGGCGTTGACCAGCCAGCCGATCGCCGAGATGTCCCATAGAACCTTCGACCACGCAAAGTGATCGTCGTGATAGTCGCGGAAGATCCCGAACAGGTAATCACCGATCGCGCTGGTGCCCTTGATACAGGCCTCCAGCTCGGCCAGCGTCGTGCGAAGCTGCTCGGCCACCAGGAAGCAGGGAATCTGCACGAATGGTACGCCGCTGTCGAACAGAACGCGGGTGGCGTGAAGGTCCTGCCTGAAGTTGAACTCCTGCACGTCGTGCCAGGTGTGCGGGTGGCCGCCCAGCCACACCACGACGATCCGCTCGATGATGCCCGGCTCGGTCAGAATGGCCGATGCCACATTCGTCGGCGCCCCGATCGCTACGACGTACAGCGGGCCGTCGCGATCGGCCATGGCGCGCTGGACCAGATCTTGCCCGGCCGGACTGTCCACAGGCGTCTCGGCCCCCGCCATGAAGCTGCGTGACCCCTTGTGCGCGAATCCCTTCGCCTCGCGCCCCAGCCGGTCGAGCACGCGTACGATCTCCTCGTAGCTCTTCTGCATGCCGTCGCCCGGACCGCTGGATCGGTCGTTGTGAAACGGTGCCGCGTAGATCGCTTCAACCTCCATGCTCGTCGGCGAAAGCATGGCATACGCGACAGCGAACTGATCGTCGATCTCGTTATACGTGTCGGTGTCCAGCACCATCGCAACCTTCGCCGCAGGCGGCTCGAGCCGCTCAAGCAACACTGCGCTCGATGACTTCGGGCTATTACCCATCGCACATCCTCGAACTGTGACCTTGCGGCCGCATCCAAACGACCGCTGCAACAGTCATCCTAACTGGCGCACTCGGCTATAACCAGAGAACTGGTCCTCAGTCGGACGCCTCGTTGACCCCGAACTCGCGCCAGGCCTCGAAGATGGCGCGGATGTTCTCGAGCGGCACCGGGCCTCGGAACGCCGCGTGACCGATGAGCCCTCCGCGTCGGCCGTCAAATGCGTCGATCACCTCGCGTACGTGGTCGCGCAGCTTCCCGGGCGTACCGAATGGGATCAAGCGCTGGCGGTCCAGGTCGGTCAGGACAGCCAGACGATTGGCCCGAATCGCGTCGGCGAGTTCCCGCAGGTTGTGGCAACTGAACTGAGGGTTGACCACCTTCACGCCGATTTCGGCAAGGTCCGCCAGGATCGGCAGCATGTATCCGTCCGTGTGAAACCACACGTCAAGCCCGAGTTCGGCGGCCACCTCAAAGCTTCGCCTGTATCGCGGCTTGAAAAAATCTCGCCACAACTGCGGTGAGATCATCAGGCCTTGCCGTGTACCCCAATCGTCGGACTGCACCACGGCGTCTGCGCCCGTGGCTGCGGCCCAGCGGATCTCGCCGATGTTGTGTTCGGTGATTCGGTCGGCCAGATCGGCCAGCCGCGGCTCGCCCGCTGCAAGGTCCGTCATGACGTTCTCGAAACCCCGCAGAAAGTGCAGACGCTCGAACGTCCGAAAGAAACATTTGCGGACGTAATAGCGCTGCTTGCGGCGGAGAGTCTCGGCACGATCCCGACAGACCTGCGGGTCGTCCGGATCGTGCGCCGGCGGCGGGGGCAATTCGTACTCACCATAGGCCGCCAAACTGGCGAGCGGTCGATGGACGATCATCCCCTCGATGCCGTAAAACTCCTCGCGACGCGTGCAGCCCCATTCGTCGGTCCAGGTGCGCCGCCATGAGCCGTCGCGCCGGACGTAGCGGCTGTCGCGAGACGGCACTCGCTCGGGCGGCTCTTCAAAATCGCCGGGAAACTCCCGCAACAGCGTCAGCCCCGCCTGTCCCAGCCTGTAAAGAGGGTTGTCGCAGATGGCGTTGGTGACCGGCACACGGTCGGGCCGCTGGAAGTCAATCGCCGCCAGGACACGGCTTCGTGGCGTCATGCGGTCAACGAACATACCGGCAACGTCCCGTCGGCCCCTGCTTTTCCCGGCAAGCGCGCCCGGCAAAACCTCGAATCAACGCCGCATCGAGCAGTTCCTGGTCTGACATGCCCGTCCAATGCGGACATAAACTCATCCTCCGCCAGCCAACGCATCGGCAAGCCCGAAAGTGGTCACCGCTCGGGAAAGCTTACCGGATCGAGTGGGTCGGTGCCGGCAATTCTCTCTTGCTCGTCCGTAAAGCCGTCGCCGTCGTCGTCCGGGTCGGCGTTGTCGCCCACGCCGTCACCATCCGTATCGCGCCACTCCTTTGGGTCGCGCGGAAACGCGTCCCAGGGAATTGTGTCGGCGGTCGGCACGCCGTCGCCGTCAATGTCGGTCTCTTCGTGGTCCGGTTGGCCGTTGCCGTTGAGATCATCGCCCTTGCCGTCCGCGTCCACGTCGGCGTCCAGGTTGTCGCCGATCCGGTCGCCGTCCACGTCTTCCCATTCCTCCCGCTCGAGCGGCCAGGCGTCGCCCACATCGGGTACGCCGTCGTTGTCGTCGTCGGGGTCGAGACGATTCGGCTTGCCGTCGCCGTCAACATCCGGCTCGCCGCGCGGCGTAATCAGCAGCGCCATATCGATGGCAAAGGGCGGCACGCCCACGGTCATCGGTCCGGGCTTGGCCTCGAACTGCCCCACAATGCTCGCGTCGCGCGGGTCGTACCAGTAGCCCTCGGACGCTTTCGGTACGTCGACCGTCACCTTCAAGTCCTCTACTTGGCCCCGATCATGATCCCATCGATGCGCCGTCTTGCGCCCACCTTCGCCCGCACCGGCACACTGCCGGCAGCGATGATGATGCAGGTAGATGGCTGCTACCGTGTCGGAGCGTAGTCCGTACGCATGCACCTCGGCGGCGTGCTTGCCGGTTTTGGGTACCTCGGTCATGCGCACGTCCTTGTCCAGGCAAGCGGCAAACGACTGCATCGCTCGAAGGTATTGTCGCTCCTGTGGCCCCATCCACAGGTTGATGCTGTGTCCATCCTTGGCGTACGACGTCTCCCAAAAGACAAACGCCACCTCGTTGAACAGCCCCGTCCAGTTCCGCACACGCATGCGTCGCGCCGAGCCCGGATCCCATACCCCACCCACGCCCTCGCCCACAGGCTCGGAGTAATCGTCGCGGTCGTTGCCCTGCTCGCCGAAGATGATCGGCTTGCCGTACTTCTTCTTGAACGGTGCTATCTTGCGCAACACCGCCACGTCGCTCTGGCGCTCGTCCTCGCTGTCGTACCAGTGGGGGGCGGTGATGTCGATGCCGTCGATCTCGGGCCGCTCCCAGCTTGTCGACAACGGCTTGCCGTATGGATCGATCGACTTGAGGTAATCGATCATGATGCGGTACCATGCGTCACTGGCCTTCTGCTCGTTCAGCAACTGCCACAAGTCCACATACGCGCCCCAGCGGTCCACGCTGTACTTGATGATTCGCTTGGCCTTGGCCATGCATTCGGCGTTGTCGGGCTCCTCGTTGCACGCCTTGGCGAAGCCGAAGATGCCGTAGAAGATGCGCATGTCATACTTGCGCACCATTTCGAACATCTCATCGATCATACGGGCTTCTTCCCAGCGGATGTGGTTCAGCCCCCGCTGCGACGAGTCGGCAGCCTCGGTGAACAGGTGCAACGAGCAGTTGTTGGGCGAGAACCGGTACAGGTTGATCCCCGCCCGGCTGTGGCGGCCATAGTGCACGTCGAAGTTCTGTGGATTCATCGACGGGCCGCGAACGAACATCGCGCCGGGTGGCAGCTTGGGGCGCTTGCCCTCCGGGTCGAGCCGGTACGGTCCTTCCATCGCACTGGAATCCATGACCGAGCCGTTGTGGTTGCCGTCGCCAATACAGTCCTGAAAACCGATCGGGAAGTAGGCGCTGCCGTCTTCGAAGACCCATCGATGCGGATTCCTCGGATGCTGCCGCACCCAGCCCTTCTGATGCACCCGCCCTTTGACGACCTCAAACGCGCCCTTCCCCTTTGCCGATTCACCCGATGGGTTGCGAAACACATACTCGTACCGCCAGCTTCCCAGCTCGTTCGGTGCATAGCGGGCCCGCCAGAGGTCGGCCGGCTCGCAAGGCCAGACCGCAGACTGACGCTTACGCCCCTGCCCGTCGGTCCACTCGCGCGTGGTTGGATGCTGCGGCTTGCTCGAGCCGTAGAAGAACCCGCCCACCGTGTACCGTTTGCCGCTCCGCGCGGTGAATACCACGTCGATCGACACATCCCACGTCGGGTCGCGGTACTCGCCTGAATGCTGGAACGTCAGCTCGAACACCTGATACGGCATCAGCCTCTTGGTGTTTTGGCTGACTGTAACCTCCAGGCCGCGCGCGGGCGTCGCCACGAACGTCGCACAACACGCCAGCGCCGGCAACCACACAAGCGGGCGCCGAGCGTCCAATCTCCCAGCTCGGTGCGTCATCTTCGTTCGCTCCTTACACCGACGAGGAAATCAGAACCGGCGGGCGTTGCACAGACCTCAGTTCAATGCGCCACGATCACCGGCGTCCGTCCAACCAAAGTTGCAGTCGATCGCCGTCAGACCGCGACGCGCTTCAGGCTCTCTTCGAGCAGCCGCAGATTCTCGGCCATCCCGTTGGGATGCTGCTTTGTGTAGATGCCCACGCATACCGCATCCTGCGGCCGCAGGTGCCTCGCCACGAACTCGAAAGCTTCCTTGGGATCGTTCCGGCCGGCGGCCATTACCTTGTAATGAACGACGGGCTTGCTCAACTGCTGAATGAGCCGGGCCATGATCTCGCGGTCTTCGGCCAGGAACCACTCCTTCATCCCCGAGATGTGCTCGGCGTGCTGGTCACGGTGCGCCGAGTTGTAGTAGGAGCAAAGGTAGTAGTCCACGTCGAGATGCTCCTCGGCCCATTCGAACAGGCGGGGGTTGTGTCCCGCGATACCCGCCGGGATCCCCGCGTCGCGAATCCTAGCGATCGCTGCGGGGACCTCATCCAGTTGGGCGTTGGCGAAAAGATGATCCATCAACCCGCCGTGGATGTGACACGCGCTGGCGTTGCCCGCGATGGCGTTGTCTACCCCGCGCTCGATGCTTCCCACCTCCGGACACGTCTGGGCGAGCCACAGCAGCTTTCCGCCCTCGTCCCAGTACTCCATCATGTACCGCATGACGTGATGGTCGGCGCGGCTGAGGTGAGCGTTAAGGCCAAGCTGTTCGGCCTGTCGCAGCGTCGCCTTGATCCGCTCGACCGTGTAGTAATGCTTCATCTCCTCGTCGAGCTGGGGGCTCTGATGAGAGAACCCGCTGAACGGATTGCCGCCGATGATCAGACGCGTAACGGACAAATCACCGAGCTTCACGCTATCGATCGCCATGGATCAACCCTCCCGCCGCGACGGGCGATGCACCGGTACTGGAAATGTCTCGCCCGGCACGACCCAAGATCAGTCTACCATAATAACTCAGTCGCGGGCCGGGACAAACAAGCGGCCGGCTCGCCGGGTGCCACTGGTCCCGGCGCGCCGGGATCCGCCAGTGCGCCGCGGACTCGGGTCCCGCTATACCGCCGGGGTGCCACTGGCGGCTCGTCCGCCAGTGCTCTTCCGAGCAAAGCCTCCACCCCCGCGCGCTCCACTGGTGCAAGACCAAGCGGCGGGCCCCCGCTCGTTGGCGGTTCTGCCCTATGGTGTGCGAAGAAAGCCTACCGTGGAATCGAGGATCCGATCGCGCAAGGAGCCCGAGTCCTGCTCGTCGTGTTGACGTCGGAGGTCTTCCAGGTTGGCCTGACAGAACTGACAGCCCAGCCGCTCGAGGTGGAACCCCACATAGTCGTGCCACCGCTCGTCGAGCGTTCCCAGCCAGTACGCCCCGATCGTGCTCCGCTTGGGGCAACTGAGCCGCTGCTGCTGCCAGATGTCGCTGAGGATCGTGTCGGCGTGATCGGGCGAATGCCACACCGAGGCGTCGGACCCGCCCGTAGCAGCCTGACTATCGGTATGCTTAGACTGAACCGTTCCTCGGAGGCGCTTCAGGCAGCGGTGCTTGATCAGCGCCACGTGCTTTTCGCGTAGTCCGAGGATCTTGGCCACGTCCTTGTTGCGTAACTGGCAGTAGAACAGCAGCTCCACGATCTGAAGATCGCGAAACTTCAGCCCCTGTTTGAAATCGTCGATCAGCGCCCGCAGTGCACCCGACAGCAACACGCGTTCGAGATCGACCTGCTCGGCGCGCCGCGCATGCCAGCTCGCCGTCGGATCGGCAGCGGGAATCTGTTCATCTGCACCCGGTCCCTCGTCGTCGCGCGAGTCCATCACATCCTGAAGCAGGCATACGTGGCTCCGCTTGCCGCGGAACCAACTGGCGATCTTGCGGCGGAGGATGAGAAACAGGTAGGTCTCCAGGCTGGCCTCCTCGCGGAAATCGGCCAGACCCTTCAAGAAACTCACAAACGTCTCCTGCACCAGATCGTCGGCCTCGGCCGACCGATCGGTCTTGGCGCGCGCAAAGGCGAGCAGTCGGCCCTGGTAGCGACCGACCAACTGCGACCATCCCTCGGACTCGCCCTGCCGGATCTGATCGAGCAGATACCGGTCCGCGTGCGATAGCTCACTCATCAGCGACTTTTGCGGCCTCTAGATTCTCCCGAAAGACTCACCAGAACGTCAGCGCAAACAGCACGGCCGCCACCGCAATCACGACGGCCGCGCCCCGCAGCGCCCAGACATAGTATCCCTTCGTAGCGAAGTTAAGAAACAGATACATCACGCAGATAAGAGCAATCAGTCCTGCAATCGACAAAACCATACGTATCCACTCCGCCCGCTTCGATCCGGCTTGGGCGACGATATAGTCTCGCCGGGTTCCGAGCCGGTTGCTGGCCTCAACGCCCATCGACGCGATCCAGTCTGCGGAGGCGGGGATCAGAAGCGCCTCGCGCCAGACATCGCCGTAAGGCCGACGCACGCGCTGCACGAATCGGTCAGCGATCAATTCACCCGACCGAAGGACCGTCTCAATCTGCGCGTCCAGTACGTCGTCCGGGTATTCGGCGAACCCCTGTGCCCGGCGCGATGGTTGGCCCCGCAGGTAGTCACGGAGGTACGGCCGCAGCTTGGCCGCAGCGGTATGGAGCACTTGCTGATGGGCGTCATGCCGGCTGTCAGCCACCTTCGGCGAATACGCCACCAGCCACTCGCGATCAGGCTCATCCGACGCAAAGGCCGCAAAGTCGTCGACCCATCGCTTGTCCGCAAACGTCGCGGTAACACGGAAACGAGCCCGATCTGAGGCTATACGCGGCCCGCTGACCCAGGCTGCCACCTCGAGCCTGCCTGACTCCGGCGCGTCTGTAGTTCCTTGCGTGCTTGGCGTTGCCTGGTCGATCCTGACGGCTGCGTCGCAGTTTCCGTAGAGATTCCCAAAGTCGGAATCGCTACAGCGCACGATGAGCGGACCAAGCTCCTGTTGTCGCAGAGCGTCGATGAATGCGTCGAGAAGCTCCGTGGCGGCCGCGTCATCCACCACGCGAATCTGCTTCGGCTCACACGTCTTGCTGAAAACCTCGCCAAAACGTTCAGCCAGTCGCCACGCCAGGGCGCGGGCGGCCGCCCGCGCCGAAGGATGCACGTCTGCTTCGGCGAACGTGCGGTCCATCGCCTCAGACCACGACGTTGTCGCCTGGGCCATAGGAAGAACGAGAGGAAGAACGGGTTCTTCTGGCACCGGCGATAACACCCTGGCGCTCCGATGATGCGACGGCACGTATACCGCCTCCCTCGACAAGAAAAGCAAGAGCACAGCCAGCAGCAACATGATCAGCAAAACAACGCCGACGGCCCATCGAAAAGGCCGCCACTTCAGCAGCAGCCCCAGCACGACCACCATAATGATCGCCAGAACGCACAGGCCCACGAGCAACCCACCAAGGCCGTTCACCGTAACACCAGTAGTCATGCCTACCCACCTCCCTCGTTGCGTGGCGCGGGTGGGTCGTATCGAGACCGCCGCTCCGGCCAAGCGAGTAAGATCATGGCCAGCAGGAAAAGCAGAGGTGCATACAACAATACTCCCCCAAGCCTGTTCATGATCGACTCCAGCGCGAGCCCCGTCTGACCCTTATCCAACAGATGCACCACGGTGGGCCAAGCGATGCGCTCGAATTCCTCAGCGATGGGTGATAGCGACGCCAAGAGGCCGACGCCGCCCAGGACGGCCCGGATCATGTGCCAAGCTCCCACTCGGCGACGCGCAACAACCAGTACGGTAACCGCTGCAAACATCAGCAGGGCGGCAGCGCCCATAAGCAACTGCCCAAGCAAGTCCGGCCAGCCGGGATAACCGAACACGTCGCGTTCCAGCTCGCGGGCCAGGCTCGGATCGGGCAGGCCCGCGGCGATCATCGCCGGCACGCCCACCGCCGCAGCCAAACCCACCACAAAGGCCACCATCATCAGCAAGGCCCCGATTGCCGTCAGCGACGGACTGGTCAGCGACGGTGGGATCAACATCGTGGACTGTGATGCAGTCCGCGATGGCGCCGCGGCCTGCGCGTCGGCGCCTTCCGCATCCGGTGATGGCACGGGCGGTGTGGCTCCATCGCCGACCGCATCGCGCTCATCCACTCCTTGAGGACGCGCGCCCAACGACGCCAGCTCGTCGGGGCTGTACCAGATCAGCAGCGGTCGGCCGTGCTTGTCTTTGAAGCGCCCCATGGCGATCAGGATGATGTCCACCAACTGCCCCATGCCCAGCAACCCGAACGTCAGCAGCCAGAGAATGCCCGTGCCGATCTTGCCCACGTAGAAGCGGTGGAGTCCGCCCAGGGCCACAAGCCACCCGCAGGCCAGCAACATCGCCCACAGACGTCGATGCGGCGAGACGGCTCCGGACGGCGCGGCCGTACCAACCGACCACCCGCCGGGCCCAAAAACCGCGTGCACGGCTCGATTGGGTATGCAGGCGATCACCAGAAACAGCAGAATCGGAAATACGATGACGAAACTGGCTATAGCGGCCTCGTCGCCGTCCAGGCGCATGCACCCCAAGCACATGGCGGCCGCAAATGTGGTCTCCAGGCACGCCAGCATCAGGAGCGGCTTGAGCAGGCTGCTCCATGGGCTGCGGTAGGTACCCTGAAGTGCCTTGACCAGGAAGAACAGTGAAAACAGTAGCATCCCGACCGCGATGGAAACGACGCCCACGAACTCGTCATCATCCATCCGTTCGAAGGCGGCAAAGACACTCAACGAGACACCGATCGCAACCAGGACTATAAATACCAGCAGGCTGAGGAAGCGCAGCCCAGCTGGCACCCGACGGATCACGGGTGGACCGATGGGGCGCCTTTTTCGTGAAGGCTGCCACCCGATCGCCGACGCAGCCGTGGTTGCGGGACTCGCGGTCGGCGTCTGCGCAGTGCGGCGCGCGGGTGTCCCCGGCGGGCCGATCTGTCGCGGGCGGGCGCCGGGAGTAAACGCGCAGGCCACCTGCGTGGTCAACGAGATCCCCGCCAGGATACCTGCCGCCTGAAAAGGCAGGCCCTCAAACATGCTGGCAAACACGAATCCGAGCACGCCGGCCAGAATCGCATGTTTGAGCGACACCCGCTGAGGGCGCGTCGGGGCGGTGCACCCGCTCCAGTTCAGCACAAACAACGAGGCAAACACCGCGAAGTACGTCATCGCGATGAAGTCTTCGGATGCGAAGCTTGGGCTCGCCGAAACGAACAGCGCCGTGGGCACCAGACAGAAAACGCATGCCAGACCGCCAAACGCCAGACGAAGAATGACCCCCTTCTCGCGTTCGAGTCGGGGCACGAGGCGATGTCTCGCCAGGGCAAGGCCATACGATGCCCCCACGATCATCAGGAAAAAATAGATGGCCGCGAACGCCGGGTCGCTCCGCCAGGTGGTACCCCAGGGAGGCGGCAGCACCGCAGCCCCGAGCGCAAACACGACGGCTGTGATAAGCGAAAGCTTGCGACGCTGACGGCGAGACAGCACATCGTGCGCGAGGCCCTCAACGCCTTCGCGCTGGCCCTGCGGCGCTGCGGCCTTGACTCGGCCTACAGCCCTGTCCACTCGTCCACTCGCCCGCGTAGCGACAGCGACCACCCGCTCGCCTATCGCACTCAGCCGATCGCTCGCCTGGTCGACCCAGTTGCCAAACTCCTGCCAGATGTCGCCCCTGGCGGCGTCGCGCGAGTCGCCGTCGCCGTCGAACCCTCCCGGCGCGCCCACGGTCACCTTGCGCGCCGCCCGCTCGGCGACCATCGACAGACTCTCGGGCGCAAAGTGCGAAACACTCTGGCGAACGTGGTCGGCGCCGAAGACCGCTTCGACCATCTCCTGCACTGTCTGGTAGCGCTCGGCTGGGTCCTTGGCCAGCGCACGGCCAATCACCGCGGCGAACGGCTCTGGAATCTCCTCCAGCGAGGGCTCGGCCGCCAGGTGCTTCATCAGAATCTCGCCCGGGCTCGATCCGAAAAACGGCACCTGCCCGCTGAGCATCTCGTACAGCACCACCCCCAGGGCGTAGATGTCGATGCTGCGATCGTATCGCCCGGCGCCGATCTCCGGCGCCATGTAGTGCACCGTGCCCACCGTGACGGTCTGACCGCTTTGATGGCTCTGGCTGATGGCCTTGCTCAGGCCGTAATCGCCGATCTTGACGTACCCGTCCTCGTAGAACACGTTGCCCGGCTTGAGGTCGCGGTGAACGATGCCGCGGTCGTGCAGAAACGTCAGGCCCTTGCCAATCTCCCGAAGAAAAAAGGCGGCTTTCTGCTCGCCCAATCCAGCCGGCGACTCATCGAGCAACTGGCGAAGCGACGGACCGGCCACGTACTCCATGATCACGAACGGCCGATCTTCGTCGTTGTATTTGAGGTCGAAGATCGTGACCAAATGCGGGCTCTTGAGGTTCATGCACTGGCTGACGCCGCGCAGCTCGATCGTCTCGTAGCCCTGAATCGCCTTCAGGGCCACCTCCCGACCGCTGTCGCTCAGGGCGTAGTAGACCTCGCCGAACCCGCCGCGGCCGGCGGCACGCTGGATGGCATAACCGGCCAGCGGTCGGTCGCCGTGCTTGTATTGGAACCTCTTCATCCTCACCCGCCTGGCTATCACCCCGAGCCCGCGTTGGCTCCCCTCTTCTACGATGCCGGTGTAATCACCAGCGATACCGAGCCCACTCGAATATGGGCGTTGAGTGGTATCCCCATCCGAACGTCCATTGGCCGATCGTCGACCGTCACCGGATCGGCCGCGCGACAGAGCAAGCGACCCTCGCGGATATGAAGAATCGCCGGCTTGCTCAGTTGCTCGGCGCGAATGTGAGCGGACGACCCCGGTCCCAGAATTATCTCTCGGTCCAGAAGAATCACTTGCCGCGCGTCGCTTCGCGGCAAGCGCGTGCCCGACAGGCGCAGCACGGCTGAGGTACTGGCCGGGCTCGGCACGGAGAATTTCAGTCGACATCGTGGCGACAAGGCAATCTGGTCGCCACTTGTCAGCAGCTTCTTGGCGGTCGGCTTGTCGTTGACCCGCACGGGCTGCTCGGCGGTCAGGAAATAGTCCTCGTCGACCCGCTCGACGGTGGCCGCAGGCAGGCCCGGCTCGGCCATCAAAACAAGATCAATCGGGCGCGAAGAGCTGGCCGTCCCGATCGTGATCCGCCGCTGCCTGAACACCACGAAGCTGCCGACACCGTCCACCTGGACCGCGAACTTTGTCGGCAAGCTCGCGCCCAAGACGGCGCTCTCCGGCGATGGCGCCGGGGCAGAGGTGCCGATCAGCATGCCCTCGATATCCACACGTCCTTGCTGGTCATCCGCCCGAATGGTCATTAGCGGTGTCAGCGGTCCGCTCCGCAACTGCTCCAGACCTTTGCTCGCCCGTTCCGCACTTTCCAGAGCCGACCCCAACCACTCCGATCTCGGGAACATCGACGCCAGTTGCCGAAGAATCTCACTTGTCCGGCGCAACTCGCCTCGGTGCGTCAGACTCGCCGCCTGGCGGCACTGCTGGATGACCCACGTCAGTTCCTGCGCCTCCACATGATCGCCGGCCAACGGCGTCAGGTGCTCCATGAGCGATGCAGCCAGCATCAGCCGTCCCTGCTCGATCGCTGTCTTTACCTGCTGGATCACCGCACGCGTCGCTTGCGCGCTCAGATCCGTCACCCTCTCGCCTGTCGCGTGCTGCCGTTTGGCCTCCAGCAGTTCTGCAATGGCGTCGGCCCAATTTTCGCTCGCCAGTGCCTTCTCGGCCCGCAGCAAAGCGGCCTCGGCCGCCGCCCGTCGCGTATGGACCTCTCCCAGAAGGCGTTCGGTCTGGCTGCCGTTACTCGGCAGATGCTCGAGCAGTCCTTCGGCCAGCGACAGGCGACCTTCGTCAACACGTCTGCGCGCCGCCTCGACCGTTTGGGCGTGTTGTTGCTTCTTACGGTCCTTTGCCATCATGGCCTCGACAGCGGCCGCTCGCAGGTCGGCAATCTCCTGCGTGTTGCCGCCGAGGATGCCCGCCTTGCCGCAGTCGGCAATGGCCTCCTGTAGCCGTCCAGCCGACAGGTGCTGCCGACCTCGCTCAACCAGGGCCGCCACGAGTCGCCCTATCAATCGCTGCCCGTTTCGATGGGCTCGCACGTCCTGGGCGCGGGCCAGTTCGTACGCTTCGTCCAGACGTCCACCCGCCAAGGCGGTCTCAGCTTGTCGGATTCGCAGACTCAGCACCGACCTGGTCCCCAGTGCCCTAACTCAAGCACCAGTATACACTTTTTGTCCATCTTCCGTGACGGAGGCATCGACCGCCCGTCCATTCCGCGTGGCCGCCTCGACTGCGCTGCCGCCAACAGGACCGCTGACTGCCCGGCGCTCGCCGGCCACACCGTCGGTGAGATGATTGGCCAACGCACCCAGCAGGATTCGCCGCAGTTCAGCCAGCTCGGTATTCGATAACCGGCCTAACTGCTGCTCGGTGAGATGGTCGCTGGCGATCAGCCGTCGTAGCTCGCGCTCGGTCATGGGTGACGGTCCGTTCGTGTTCGGTTCGCGCGCCAATCAGTCTTCGCGATCGGCCTGACAGAGCGCCGGTGGAACTTTCGACTCGCCTGCTGCACGTTCGTCGCCCTTGGCAAGATATTCGTCGACCTGCGCCAGCAGGTCTGTTTCATCAATGGCGTCGACCGGAATCGGTTCGACGAAACGCGTCTCATGCGCCAAAACGCGCTCGGCCACGTCCAGGCGTTTCTTGATCTGGCGAATGAGCTTCTCGGTCTGCGCGAGTTTGCTGTTGTCCACCTCGATGCGCGACCCGACCGAAGCCGCCTTCACCAGCAGAAACTGACTCGCCAACCCTTCGATCTGGCCTTCCAGTTGCACTTTGCGCGACCGGGTCCGGTCCAACATCTGCATGGCGGCGTGAAGTGACTTCTCACGAGCATCCAACAGGCGATGTTTGCTCGCCAGCACCAGCTCAGCCTCCTTGTGGCGGTCGAACCGGCCGGCCAAATCCTCCTTGAGCTGCTGGCGTGTGTACCCATAGCCACCCAGCGTGTAGCTCACTCGTTGCGCAGCCAGCAGGTCGCGGACCTTCGAGATTCTCGTCCGCTGCTCATCCAGCGCCCGCTGGCTCTGGTGGATGTCCGCCGTCAGCGCAGCCACCTCTACCTCCTCCTGGGCGATCAGGCGGATGTTGGCCTGCATCTCCGGGATGATGTCCTCCAACAGGTCGCGAGCCCGCCGCAGCTCGAATTCAATGGGCACCGCGTCCTTCACCGCCGTCCGCACCGACCGAGCCGAGCTGGTCACGTAGCTGACCACGTCCCTGCCGAACAGCACTCCACCCACCAGGCACGCCCCCGCCGCAGAAAGTGCACCGATCTTGATCCATCTCAGAATCATCGTAAGCCTCCGTTCTATAAAGGGTTAGGGCCGCAATGTCCCAATACTCCCGTCTCGACCACACTGCGGTTGTCGCACTTGGCTGCCCTCTATTTCACGATGATGGGAAGAAACTGCCCGGCAGGCGGAGACTCTGACTACGGCCCCGTCACCCAGCCACTTCGGTGAGCGATCCCCAACCGTCCGCGCCAGGGTGGGCCATGCCGACCAGTGCTGCCCTTGCCCCCGGCGTCTAGACGACGTCTTGGGCGCCCAGGCGAGCAGACCTTATCCTTTCACTTGAGGAATCTTCGCTCTGGAGCGACTGAGTTTGGGCGGGCCATAACCATGAGCAAACTGAAGTCACACCCCATCGATCCATCGTTCTTCGACGCCCGCGATCGCACGCTGTTTACGTGGCTGGGCGGGGCGGGCATCCTGATCAACAGCCGCGGCACGATCGCGTTGATCGACCCGTTGATCAGCCTCATCCAGCACGACGATGAGCCCCTGGCCGAGACCGGGCACCGTCTGCTGATCGACCTGCCGATCCTCGCCGAGCAGGTGCCCAGACTCGACGCCGTTCTCTACACCCACGCGGACAACGACCATTTCGCCGAGCCGACCGCGCGAACGCTCAACGATCGCCTCCGCCCCGTCTTTGTCGCACCGCCGCCTGTCCTTAAGCCCCTCGAGCAGATCAGCGTCGAGCAGCGCCGCACGCGCCTCGCGGCAGAGAACGCCCGGTGGATGATCGGGTCGCTGTCCATCACCGTAACGCCCGCCATGCACGACTGGCAGCCGACCGATCCCTGGAAGCGCGCCGACTGCTGCGGCTTTCTCGTCACCACGCCCGACGGGGTCATCTGGCACCCGGGTGACACGAGGCTGATCGACGAGCTGCGCAAGGTGACCGGCGTGGACGTGCTGTTCTTCGATGTCGCCCGGGTCAAAACGCACCTGGGGCCGACCGGCTCGGCCCAGCTCGCCCGAACATGCGGCGCGACCGACCTAGTGGCCTACCATTACGGCACCTACGACGTACCGCCCGGCGGTCCGTTCGGCTGCGATCCGGACGATTGTCTGAGCTACCTCGAAGGCGTCGACGCCCGCTTCCATCGGCCCGATCCCGGTCGGGTGTTTCATCTGCCTGTCGGGCCCCAGCAAGAGAACGGGCCAGGCAAACGGTAGCGGTCCACAGAAAGTCAGGCGTTATCGCCGTCGGTCGCAAGCGCTGCAACTTGGTTGCAGTGCCTGTATCCTGTGCGGGTACGTCCCATCACGCTTCGCGGAGCGGCGGCTGCGCATGGCAGAACCACACCGACGAACACGGCGACACGCAACCGGTGAGCCGGAAAAGGCAAAGCAGCCGGCGCGGCGTCGTGCGGATATATATGTCCTCATTGCGGTCCTGCTGGCAGCCGTGTTGCTAAGGGCGTTGTATCTCCGCGAGGCGGTGGCTGATCCGCGCTTCGAGCATCCCGGCATCGACGCAGCCTACCACGATCACTGGGCGACGGGTCTGGCCACGGGCGACTGGCGCGTGCCCACGCCATACGCCGATCCGATGATCCGCCAGACGGCCTACCTGCGACCGCCCGGGTACCCATACTTCCTCGCAGGCATCTATACGCTGTTCGGGCCCCACCACCTGGCTGCGGCCATCGTGCAGATGGTCATCGGCGTGGGCAACTGCGCGTTGATGTTCCTCTTCGCCCGGCGAGGGTTCGGCCGAGCGACGGCTGTGGTCGCGGCGGCGCTGATGGCTGTGCACTGGACGTTCGTCTACTTCGAACCGGTGCTGCTGGCGCCCACGCTGTTGATCACACTCACCATACTGCTGCTGTACGTCCTCGCTCTGTGGGCCGAGAAGGTCACCGTCTGGCGAGCTCTGGCGGCGGGTCTGCTGCTGGGATGCGCCGCCCTCGTTCGCCCCAACGTGCTGCTGTTCGCGCCGGTGGTCGTGGTGTGGGCCGTGTGGGCCGTCGCGCACCGGCAGGGCTGGCGGCCATTTGCCCTGGCGACAGGCGCGTTGGCGGCCGGATCGGTTGCAGCCATCGCACCGGCGACGATACGCAATGCAGTCGTGGCAAGGGATTTCGTGCCCATCTCCTCAAATTTGGGCATCAACCTGTACATAGGCAACAGTGAAGTTGCCGACGGCTACGTCGTCGACGACCTGCCGGGCCTCGGCCGCTTCGCTACGTGCTTCGACTACCGCTCGGTCGTACGCAGCGTCCAGCAGCAAGCAGGCCGACCGCTGAGCGATTCTGAGGTGTCTCGCTACTTAGCCGCCAAAGCCACCGATTACATCAAGACCCATCCCTGGCAGACACTACGCCTGATCGGCAAGAGGGCGTTTCTGTTCTGGGGACCACGCGAGATCGCCCACAACCAGACCCCGCATTTCGATCGGATGCATTCGACGGCGCTGCGCCTGGTGCCGACGAACTTCCCATCGCTTCTGTCCCTGGCACTGGTCGGCGCAGGTCTGACGTTCTGGCAATGTCGCACCCGCAGCCGGCGACAGGATGAAAAGACGCCCTCCGAGGCGCAATGGTCGGTGTTGGTCCTGCCTGTGCTTTTCGTGCTGACGTGGTTCGTTTCGTTCCTGCCGTTCTTCGTGGCGGCCCGCTACCGCGTCCCGATCCAACCGTGGCTGGCGCTGTTCGCCGCCTGCGGACTCGTGACGGTCGCCAGGCTTTTTGCCGCCCGACGTTGGCGGATGGCGGGCGCCTGCATCGGAGTCTGTGCGGGGTTGTATCTGCTGGCGAATGTCAACTTCGGCGGATATGTCGCCGACGAGGCCAACCCTCACCATCAACGCGCCGTGGCGTACCAACTCGGCGGTCAGTTGGACAAGGCCATCGATGCTTATCGTCGCGTGCTCCAGTTGCGGCCAGACCATGACGAGGCACACGCCAATCTCGGGGTGCTGTTGGCGGCCCGTGGACAGCTCGATCAGGCCCTTGCTCACTACAACGAATCGCTGCGCGTCCGCGGCGACCGGGCCGAGGTGCACAGCAATCTGGCCATTCTCCTGGCACAGAAAGGGCAAATCCCACAGGCCGTCGAGCATCTCCGCCAGGCCCTGCAACTCAAGCCCGACTATCCCGAGGCCCACAACAACCTGGCCAGTCTGCTGATCGGGATGGGGCAGTTTGCTCAGGCCGCCGAACACCTTCGCGAGGCTCTTAACATCGATTCTGCCCAGCCGGCGGCTCTGGAAAGCCTGGCTTGGCTCTACGCAACATGTCCGCAGGACACCCTGCGCAACGGACCCGAGGCTGTACGACTGGCGCAACATTTGTGTCAGCTCACCGACAACGATCCCAGCGCGCTCGACACCCTCGCCGCTGCCTACGCCGAGACGGGTCAGTTCGCCCAGGCCGTCGCCGCTGCTCAGCAGGCTGTGTCGGCAGCCACGCAACGCGGGCAGTCGGAGCTGGCACCGGCGTTTGAAGCCCGTCGCCGCCTCTACCGCGCGGGGCAACCGTTCCGCGAGCCGAGCCCTTCAACACGGTGAACGGGTACATCAGCCAGCCGCTCGCACAATGCTGACAGCGGGCCGAATCTCGCGTTCGATGAAGATATGGTTTTATCCGCTTCCGGATTTCGGGAGGAAGGCTGCGCTAAGGCTCTGTCTGAGTTGACTCTGTCGCCGTGGCTGCGGCGCGTTGGCTGTCCACATCGTCGGCGTAGGCGCCGGCGGCCGCACGCAGGTCGCTCCACGCCTGACGCAGACGAATACGTGCCCGTGCCAGGTCGACCTCGGTTTGCACGAGATCGCGCTGCGCTTCGTTGAGTCGCACCAAAGACAACTTACCCGCGCGGTATTCGGTCTCGACGAGGCGCCGATTCTCTCTGGCCGAGCCGAGGTTCGCGCGTTGCAGTTTGACCTGCTCCTGCGCATCGACCACATCCACAACGGCCTGTCGCACGTCGGCCGCCACCTCAAGCCGCTTGCCCTCCAGGCCCGCATGGGCTTCCCACCAGTCCGCTCGAGCCCGACGAAGCTGCGACGTGCGGAACCCCCCGGTGAACAGTTGCCAGCGCACCTCCAGGGCGACGGCGGAGGCCTGATCACGCTCCTCGTAGCGCAGGTTCGAAGACCTCTCGAGACCCCACGACCCCTGGAGCGAGACCTGCGGGCTGAACTGCCCTTTGGCCAGATTCACGTTTTCCGACCGCGCTTCCAGGATGTAACGGGCCTGGGCGAGGTCGGGACGCAAGCGCATGCCGCGATCGATCCACTCGTCAGCGTCCGGCGGCTCCAACGGCGCCTCGCCGTCGTCTTCAAGCTCGGCCAATTGCACGTTGTCCGGCAAGCGGGCCCCGGGAAGCGCCATCAGTTCGGCCAGCACCACGCGCCCGGTCTCGCGAAGACCGCGGGCCGCCACCACATTCACCTGGGCGGCGCGGACACGCACCTCGAAGTTCAACACGTCGGCCCGGCTCATCCGGCCGGCTTCGAAGTTGCGCTGAGCGTGGGTGAGTTGCTCGGCACTGAACTGTTCGTCGGCCTGGGCGATGCGAATCTGCTCGCGTCCGAGCTGCGCCTGGTGATACGCCACGTCAATCGCCCGAACGAGCAGCCGCTCCACCTCGGCCACGCCCATGGCCGAGGCATGATACGCGCGCTTGGCGCCCAGCAGGCGCGCCTCGCGCACGAAACCATCGAAAAGCAACCATGTCGCCGTCAAGCTCGTGCTGTGGTCGCTGAAGGAGTTCTGGTTGCCTACCGAAAGCGTCTGGCGCGAGCGCATCTGTTCGACCACGGTGCCGACAATGTCGATCAACGTCGGGTTTTCTGGTATGACCAGCCCCGACTGATCGGGTAGCACCGAGCTGTAGAAGCGAGACAGCCGATTCGACGTCTGAAGGGTCCGCGTCGAGTTGTGAAACGCTGCCACCTGAGGAAAGTAAAACGACCTGGCCTCACCGATCCGGGCCAGCGACGCCTCAAGCCGCGCCCGCGCCGCATGAACGTCCGGATTAGCCTCCAACGCGATCCGCCGTGCATCGGGCAGCCCCAGTACACCCACCGGTAGGGACGAGCCCGACTCCTCACCAGAGGCCGGCGGATCGATCACGACCATCCGTGCACGATCCTCAGCCGGCAGCTTCGCTATGGCGTCCCGCTGCCGCGCGATCATCGAGTCGATTGAATTATGCGGGGCCGAACACGCAAGCGGCACGATCGCCAAAGCGATCAGCCCCAAATACTTGTACATCAAAAACTCCCTCGCCGACCCACGTCCTCGTCCACAACCCCCACAAGACTATCACGCTTAAGACGAATGGTGAAGCGCCTCAGATCTGTCCACCGCCCGGCCCGGCCCCATCCGGATAAGACGCATGGCCAACCGTTTCGCGTCGCCCGCCACCAGGTACAGCACCGGCACCACGATCAGCGTCAGCACCGTCGCAAAGGCCAGACCGAACGTGAGCGAGACGGCCATCGGTTTCAGCGATTGCGCCTGGGTGCTGCGCTCCAGCAGCAGCGGAGCCAGCCCCGCAACCGTCGTGACCGTCGTAAGGACCACAGCGCGAAATCGCATGGCGCCCGCGTCGAGAATTGCTTCGGTGATCGGTTGGCCCGCAACCACGTTCCTGTTGATCTGGTCGAGCAGGACGAGCGAATCATTAACCACCACACCGGCGAGCGCCGCCAGACCGAACACACTCATGATGGTCAGATCGTGCCCTGTGACGGCGTGACCCATCGCCGCCCCGACGAAGCCCAGCGGGATAACCGCCATAATGATCAGCGGTTGGCCGTAGGAGCCCAACATGGCTGCAAGCACGGCGTAAATGGCGATCAGAGCAACCGCCAGACCGCCAAAGAGACTGCGCAGCGACTCGACCATCTGTCCGTGCTGGCCCTCTATGCGGTAGTCGATGCCAGGATAACGAGCCAGGATGCGCGGCAGCGGGCCGGCGCGAAACTCCGCCAGAATCCGCTCGGCGTTGGCGAGTCGCTCATCCACGTCAGCCATGATCCGCACCCGACGGCGGCCCTCCTGGCGCTGAATCGAACCGTAGCCGCGCTCCACCGTGCAGTCGGCAAGCTCCCGGAATGGCAGCTCCCGGCCGTCGGGCGCCCGGACGCGCAGCGTCTCGATGTCGCCGATGCTCATTCGCTGACGTTCCGGATAGCGCACCTGCACGCGGACTTCATCACGCCCACGTCGGACACGGACGGCCTCGCCACCGTAAAAGCCGCTCCGCAGTTGCCGCGCCACATCCTCCAACGTCACTCCGAGCGTCCGGGCCAGCGGTTTCAGTCGCACGCGAACCTCGCGCTTCCCCGGACGCAGGTCGTGCTCGACCCCCGATACACCGGCGTATCCGCCCAACGCCGCCGCCACATCGTCCGCCGCGGCGCTGAGCGCATCCAGGTCGTCGCCCAGCAGGCGAAGCTCCAACGGTTTGTCGGTCGGGCCTTGCTGCACACGATCCAGCGTCAACGCGCTCGCTCCCTGGATGGTCCCAATCTGCTCGGACCAGGCGGCTATGACCTGTTTGCAGTCCGCCCCGCGCTGCTCGGCGGGAAGCAGTTCGACGATCAACTCGCCAAGATGACTGCCGTGCTCGTCGACCCAGCCGGAGCGCTGCCCCACGATGGCAAAGGTGTTCGCCACCAGATCGCCCGAGCCTCGATGAGCCAGTACGTCCGGTCGATTCAGCCGCAGCGCGGCCGCTTCGAGCTGACCCACCGCTGCCTCGGTCCGCTCGGCTGTAACGCCCTGCGGAAATCGAATGCGCGCACGTAGCGTGTCACTGTCCATCTCAGGCAGCAACGTGAACGGAACGCGGTCGCCCGCGACCAGCCCGATCACCACCAGCAGTACCCCAGCGCACGCAGCCAGCGTAAGGCCCCGCGCACTCAGCGCCGCCTTCAGGCTCGGCCGATACGCCCGATCGATGACGCGGTCCACAAACCCATCCACCCACACCTGCACCGCCTTGGCCCGGCGCGTCAACCGCCCGTCACCGCCGTTGCCATGCAGGCAGTGCTGCAGATGCGAGGGAAGCACGCAGAACACCTCGATCGACGAGAACACGATCGCCGCAATCACCACCACCGGCAGCACGGCGATGAACTTGCCCATGATGCCCACGACGAATAACAGCGGCAAAAAGGCGATCACCGTCGTCAGCGACGACGCGAGCACCGGAAGCGCCACGTGGCTGGCGCCGTCGATCGCAGCCAGCGCGGGCTCGTCCCCAGCGCGAACGCGGTGACGGAAACCGTCCGACACGACAATCGCGTCATCAACCACGATGCCGGTGACCATGATCAAACCGAACAGCGTGATCATGTTCAGCGTCTCGCCCGTCACGTGCATGACAATCAACGCGCCTGCAAACGACACCGGAATGCCCACCGCCACGTACAGCGACACCCGAAAGTCCAGAAACAGAGTCAGCACCACGACCACCAGCACCATGCCCAGCACCGCGTTGCCCAACAGCATGTCGATTCGGGCGTCCACCTGGCGCGAACTGTCGGCCCACGCGACGATATGAAGCGGTGCCGGCAACTCGGGCCTCTTGGCCGCCACATACTCGCGAACGGCCGCTGCAATCGTGCTGGTATCCTGGTCCGCCGTCTTGAACACCTCGAGCACGGCGGCAGGCTTGCCGTCAAAACGCGCCAACTTGTAATCGTCCTCGAAGCCGTCGGCGATGGTGGCGATCTGCCCCAGCCGGATCAGCGTGCCGTCCGGGTGGGCGATCACCACCAAATCCTCGAACTGCTGGCCCGTATAGCGCTGACCGGTCGTCTGCAACAAGAGTTCTTCGCGCCGCGTTTTCAGCGAGCCGGCCGCCAGATCCAGGCAATTCTTGGCCACCACCCCAGCGACCTGCTCCATCGTCAGCCCGTACTGCGATAGCGCTTCCTGGGATACCTGGATCGAAATTTCGTAGTCGCGCACACCGCGCAGCTTGACCTGCGAAACCGCACCCAGGCCCAGAAGCTCGTCCTTGATCTCCTGGGCCCATTCCTTGATCGCACGCTCCGGCGCGTCACCGTAGATCGACACGTTGATCACCTGCGCCCGCGCGATCACCTCACGGACTACCGGCGCCTCGGCTTCCGGCGGAAAGGTGTCGATCCGATCCGCACGATCTTTCACATCCAGCAACGCCAGGCGCGGATCGGCCACATCGGAGCGAAGCTCGACGATCACCAGCGCCGCATTCTCCTCGGCGCGCGACCACACCTTGCGCACGCCGGGCACGCCCTCGAGCGCCTGCTCGATCTTGACGCACGCCCCCTCTTCCACCTGCTCGGGACTGGCACCGGGATAGGCAACTTCAACGGCGATCCGGTCGAGGGAGAACTCCGGGTACGTCTCCCTGACCAAAGCCGTCCCCGCCAGCACCCCGCCGGCGAGGATGCAAATCATCAGCACATTCGCGTAAACCGGATTGCGTACGCCTGCGGCAATCAGCCCCCGCAGCCAGGACATGTCATCTGACCCCGCCGAGCACCGCATACGACAGGCCCGCGGGACGCGTCCTCTCGCCCACCGCCTGTTCCCCCATCACCATCACAGACAACGGCGCGCGTTCACCTTGCGGTGCGGCGGCCGTCATCACCTCACCGACAGCCAGGCGCATCCCCTCGACCGCCCGCGGCAACGGCGAGACGACCACCCGATCCCCGGGCTTCAGTTCACACGCCGAGCCGACACCGTCGGCCTCACTGGAATCCACCCCGCCCCCGTACGCGACAAGCACCTGCTCGCCGACCCGGCGGAGCGTCGGCACGTGCTTCACAACCAGATGACCATACCGTGCATCGTCCGCCTCGGGCTCGAACACGTACACCGTCTCGCGGTCGTGAATGGCGTGCCACGGTACGACCAAGGCATCCTCCAAAGGCTCGGTGGGCAGTTCGGCCCGACAGAACATACCCGTCGACAGCGGCGGGTGTGAGTGACCCTTGTCCGTCTCCACCTTCAGCGCCACGTCGCGAATCTCCACGATCACATGCGCGGTGCGCGTAACCTCGTCCAATCGCTCCAGCCGCGTGATCCGGCCCGTCCAGCTAAGCTCCTGACCAAATAGCGCCCACGTCACCCGCACCTGCGGTGACGACTCGAGCGGCTCACCGCCGGCGTCGGCGAACGCCTCCAGATCGGTCCAGCGAAGCTCGCGCGGGTCGATCACCACCGGCAGCTCCAGCGCCTCCAGATCGGTCAGCACCGCCATCTGGAGATGCGCCATCACAACCTGCGTATTCTGGGCCAACACCGAATCAACCCGGGCATCGAACGGGCAATAGATCCTCGTCTTCGCCACCCGCAAATTGGCCTCGTCCAACTGCGCCCGCTTGATGCGCAGCAGCTCTTGCGTCTCCTGAATGAGCAACGGAATCATCGCCAGCCGACTCTCGTAACCCAGCACCTCGTCGCACTGACGAAGATGACGGTCCAACTGGCTGTCGACCTCCAGCTCGGTGGCCGAGCCCTGGGCAAGCAGCCTGCGATCACGCTCCAGGCTCTGACGCGTCAACTCCTGCCGCTGCCGGGCCAGCTCGACGCGCTGCGACAGACTCTCCTGCTCCTGTTCGTGCTGTCTAAGTCCTACCCCCAAACGGGCGATCTCTGCCTCGATCTGCTTGACCTGCGATGCGTGCGGCCGCGGATCGATCTCGAACAGCAGCTCACCCCGGTGGATCACATTGCCCACCGCCAGATCTTCGTGGACCTTGACAAGCTGCCCGCTTACCTCGGGGATGATCTTGACCTGACGCTTTGGCCGCACCGTGCCGTAGCCAACGATCGGCGCGTCAAACACGTGCGACTCAACCGTGACCACCTCAACGCTGGGCACGTGGGTGCCCGCTTCTCGCCGCTCAGGGCGCGGTTTGGTCGCGACCAGCCAGACAGCCGTCAAGCCGCCCAGCGCCAAGACGCCCGCAGTAACCAATCCATTGATGACCAAACGTCGTCTAACGGCAGGTTGCGACATGATTACAGGAGTACCTCTCCCTTAGCGGGTAGGAACACCGTGGTGTCCAGACCCATTCGCAGTTCGCTGGGCCGCGCCATTCCGCTTCACCAGCTAACTCGCCCTCGGTCGGACTCGCGCCAAACCAGGATTATAACGTCCAGGTCACCAAGAACGCTATGCTCAGGCCCAGTCGGTTTCCAGCGGCAGAGGCGTGATGATGTCAACCGTACCAGGACGCTCCGACAGCGGTCCCTCTCCGACCCTCGCCATCGACCCAAGGTGCCCGCCCCATTCGCCCCCTCCATGCATATAGGCGCCGACCGACACGCCGAACCGCAAGACAGCCTTCCGACGTACACTGCGGCCTGTAACGCTATGCCACATAAGCTGCTGTAAACAAGTTGGTTACAGAGCACGTCGCGGGACGGCCTAAATGATGGCACCTTCTCTGATTGATCGCGAATGACCGGCTTCAGGACGGCGGACGCAGCCGTAACCGGCTGGCGGCAGTGCGAAGCTCCCTGCGAATCATGGCCTCCACCAAACCGCGGATTCGCACGAGCCTACCGGTCGCATCGACCCGTTCGAGATCGCGGCACGCAACCTTCAGGGCCGACACCAAGGCAGCTATGGTGTCCGGCATGGCCGCTGCCGCCTGGCGAGGTACGGTTGCGTCGATGATCTGGCGGTGCTCCGGACTCAAGTACTTCGGCAGAGGCACCGGCGAGAAACGATCCGGAATGGGTTCTCCCTGCCCCACCAGAACCTGCGCCAGCGCCACCCGCGAGCCCTCCAACAACGAGAGCGCATACGCTGAGTTCCCGCGTACGGCTTCAGCCAGGGCTTGGGCCAGGAACGACCAGCCAACGACCGCTCTGGAGATCCGGGTGTTCTCATCGGCCGGCTCCCGCGTCTCATGCTGGCGACGAGCCGCCGCGTGGAGGCCGACCAGGTTACATCCCCCATCAACCAGAACGGAGATGGGATAAGGGCCGACGTACGCGGCAGTCAGCCCTTCGGGTGTAACCACGTGCAGGTCGAGGTATAGCCCGTCGGCGAAATCGATCACCATCTCACTATCTTCGCGGTCTTCGGTGAAGCCGCGCCGTTTGGTGACATGCCATCCATCCAGGCACGACAGCGCCTCCTCCACTGAAGTGAAATAGTCGAACTGCTCGAATGCGATGCACCCTCGAAGGTCGATGTCCGAGAAGCGGTCGGCTGTCCCGGTGGCAAACGACCCTGTCAGCCAGAGAGCACGCACCTCGCGCGTGCGCTGGGCCCACGCTTGCATGATCGCCAGCACCTGCTCTGCCAGTTCTGTTTCCGTCACGGCTGCAAAGTCCTCTTTACTGGCTATGTGCGGCCGGCCTGTTCGGATCGGTAGCCCAAACAGTGTCTTCGCCAACGAGTGTTCCCTGGACGGCCATCTGAGCACTCTCGTTCTGCAGAACAGTAATGGTGAGGCTGGTCACGGGGAGTGGCCTCGCAAGGCCCGTGGCTGCCGCCATCATTGCCGGCAGATCAAACTCAGCCGGCGCCCAAGCAAGAGCCATTGCTGCGTCGCCTGCCCCGAGGTACCGAAGCTGCACATACGCCTGACCATCGCGGCGCCTGGCACATATATGTCTCACCTTGTCGCCGGCGATGCGGACCCACCGATTGCACACCTCCCACATGTGAGCCGAGCACCCCTGAACCCAGCCGACTCTCATCGGGAACAGTTCTACGACCCGCTCCGGCACACGAGCGGCGCGCTGCCAACCCGTCGGCAATCGGCTCCCGGATAGCGGCAGTGAGTACGTGGCAGTCCGTAGTTCGGGATGGAAACCGCATCGCTCGTAGAATCCCTCCGAACCTTCCTCAGCTATGGTGCCCACTCGGCCACAGGAAAGCTTGCGGGCCCTGGCCAGCCCGTGCTCGATCATGGCCCTGCCCACGCCGGACGTCCTGTGCTGCGGATGCACTTGGAGCATGCCGAGATACAACTGTCGTCCAAGAGGCTGCGGCTCGTTGCTCACGATCCACTCGGCGTGCCCGACCACTCGTCCGCTCGCAACGGCCACATCCCCATAGAAGGGCCTCAGGAGTCGGTGGTTTACCCACAACGCACACTCGACGGGGTCAGCCCATGGATCGTCAGAACCCTCGTGTATCTGGACGAGTTCCGGCACATCCTCCAGCCTGACGCGTCTGAGATGTAGTCGGTCCATGATCACAAGCACTCCCGAGTCGAAGCCAGATAGTGTTGTAGATCAGGCGCGGCTATCTGCCGTCGCCCGCGTCCGGTCTGTTCGGCTCGATGACCCAGACGTACTGTCCAGGGAGACCACGATGTTCATCCGGACCATACTCCCGTCCGTTGACGGCGTCACGACCGGTGGCGACGTGACGCCAGACACCGCGTGTCGATCCCGGCAGGCCTCATCCCCGAACTGCATTCTGGGCTATGGACGACGTGTTGAGTATGCCCTATCCGACACGTCACCGCAATGCCGACGTCATCACCGCCGGCGCAGCAGAGAGGGCCGGACAAACGGCAGTACGCACGATCACGAATTTCGCGGCGATCTGCTAAGGATTGCCGAACTCGGCCGCGAACAGGGCAAAGTCGGCCAGATCACCGATTGGCGTCGGCGGCCTCGACTACGTGCTAGGCGTGTATGACCGTCGGGTCGTCCCAGTTGCCTTCGTAGCCGTAGAGGATCTCGCCGCCTTGGTCAAACGCAACGGGGCCGGCCACCGCCGGCCCCGATTCAGTGCCTCCACGTCTGTGTGGGTGTCGGCCTTACGGCTTGGTGGGCGCACGGAGGCCCATGTTGCTCTTGACCACGCTGTAGTCGGCTGTGGTCACGCGGCCACTGCCGTTGAGGTCGTAACGGGCGTCGGTGTACTCGCCCATGTGCGCCTTGACCTCGGTGTAGTCTGCGGTGGTCACGCGGCTGCTGTTGTTGGCGTCGCCGGTAAGCGTGCAGACATCCAACGAGAACGCCTGTACCGCAAGCGCTGCAGCCGGCGTGATGTTATACCATGTTTCGTTGATCAGTTGCGTGCCCTGCTCGACGGCCTTCAGCGTCGCCCCGGCCGGATCGTTCGGATCGATCTGGTAGCTGAACGCGCTGCTGACGTCCGGTCCGCCGCCCATCTGGACGATCACCAGCGGATCGCCGCCCGGCAGCGTGATCGCGTCGGAGAACACCAGTTTGATCACGTTGTTTTGGGTTTTCGGCAGCGTACCGTCGGCCGGCGGCTCGCTGGACAGCAGCTCGGGCACCGCCGACACGTATTCGTCGGCCCCAACGTCCTTGGCCGAGCCGGCCGGTCGCGAATCAAAATCGTAGTCGTCGACCACGTCGTTTGGGTCGGGCAGCGGCTGGGCCTGATCGATCGCGCTCGTGGCCAACTCGGTCAGGTGAAGATCGCCGTTGTCGAAATCGGCAAACCACGCAGGGTGATCGCCGGCATTGGTGAGATTGCCCACCATGGTCAGGCTTGCCCCGTCGCGAGGATTGATCGGCGCATCGAGCAGGTTGTTATAGATCTGGGCGGTCGTGGTCGTGTACCGACCGTCGATTGCCGCCCACGGGTACAGGTCGTGCTGCACCGCGGTGTTGTTGTAGACCCTGGCGTTCTGGGCGCGATTGAGTGTGATCGCCACGTCGCCCGTCGTGGCGTCGGGACCGCGATAGAAGAAGTTGTTGCGGATGATCCCGTTGACGTGGTCGGGGTCGTCGCCGGCCGGGTTACCGAAGGCCACGCCGAAGTCGCACTCGATAAACTCGTTACGTTCGACGAGGGTATTCTGACAACCGTGCCACATCAGTATGGCCCCGCCGCTGAGCGAGGGCCCGCGCATCCGCAGGAAGGTGTTGTCGCGAATGATCCAGTTGTCCGACGTCAGGCAATCGATGCCGTGCATGTAGTCGTCGGGCCCGCGGTCGGTGAACTCGAACTGGCAATACTCCACGATGCCGTCGTCGATCGTTTGAATCTTCAGAAACTGCGTGCGGCAGTCGATCAGGCGCACGTTATAGAAATGCGGCGCGTGACAGCCGTTCATGATGTGAACCAGATGGTGGTAAACGTTTTTCAGCGTCATGTCGGCCAACAGGATGCCATCGATATTGGTGGTGAACTGGAAGATGTAGTCGGCCGCCCCACTGCCGTACATACCCGTGCCGACCAGCACCACGTCGTCACGATTGCCGGTGGCTCCGCGGAAGGCGATGTTCTGCTTCGGCCCCTGGATCCAGCGCGCGGCGGTGACCGAAGTCATGTCATACACGCCGGCGTTGATCATGATGGTCGTGTTCGACGCCAGGCTTCCGATGGCGGCTTGCAGTTCAGCCGGCGTCGAGACGTAGACCACGGTTCCCGAGGGCGGCGGCAGGGGCGGCGCCACCTTGGCCGCCACGGCCGACGCAGGCATCAACACGCCAAGCATCGCAAGCGCAGCAACAGCAAACCAGACATGGGTACGTCCGATCATGATCTTTACCCTCCTGTCACGACAAGTCCTGAGTTTGTGGCAAGCCCGACCGACAACCGGGCGGCTGCCCCTCCTGCAAACCGACGCGGGAGCAAAACAGCCCCGCCCCGGACTTCTAGACCCTCACCAGATATGATACTCGCAATCGGGACCCCTAGGCAACCCCATCCAGACGCCGGCCCATCCCTCGACCCGCTTGAAATAGGCGGCTCGGCGCGAACCGGCGGCAATTCCCCGTTGGCGCCACTCCGCACGGGCCCTATAATCCCGCTCCGCTCTGTTTGGGCCGTGTCAGGAGGTGACCATGTCCGCCCAGTTTCGCCCCGTGCGCTACGATCAGGTTGTCCAGATCCTCAAGCAGCTCAGCATCGACGCCTCTCACGCACTGCCGGACGATGTGCTGACAGCCATTCGCGACGCGCTTCAGCACGAGGAATCGCCGACGGCCAAGCATATACTGCAACTCATGCTCGACAACGCCGAAATCGCCTCGAAGGAAATGCTGCCCCTTTGCCAGGATACGGGCGTGTCGGTGGTGTTCGTCGAGCAGGGCCAGCGCGTGGTGCTCGAGCCCCCGGAAGACCGGCCCGATGCAACATTGATCGACGCGATCAACGAGGGCGTCCGCGCCGGGTATACCGAGGGCTACCTCCGCAAGAGCATGGTCGACGACCCGTCCGGCGAGCGAGTCAACACCCAGGACAACACCCCGACCATTGTGCACCACGAGTTCGTGCCGGGCGATCGCCTGAAGCTCACGCTCATGCCAAAGGGCGGCGGCTGCGAGAACAAGTCGCAACTGACCATGCTCAAGCCCATTCAGGGCGAAAAGGGCGTCAAGGATTTCGTCGTCTCGGTAGTGGAGAAGGCTGGCGCCGACGCGTGCCCGCCTTTTGTGGTGGGCGTGGGCATCGGCGGGAACTTCGAGAAGGCGGCGATGCTGAGCAAGAAGGCGCTGCTGCGCCGCCTCGATGAGCCACATCCCGACGCCAAGTACGCAGCGATGGAGAAGGAGCTCACCGAGCGAATCAACGACCTCGGCATCGGCCCCCAGGGGCTGGGAGGGCGCGTGACCACGCTTGGCGTGAAGATTGAAGCCCATCCGTGTCACATCGCCAGTCTGCCGGTGGCGGTGAACATCGAGTGTCATTCGCACCGGCACAAATCGGCCACCCTCTAACCGGTGGGCGACGAGAGGCGAAACGACGTTATGTATGTCTCACCACGCCAGCAGAACCGAGCCCTGCTCCTGGCCGTGCTTATCAGCAGCGGCTTCATTCTCCTCATGGGGCTGCTGATCGCCTGGGTGGGCCGAAGCTGGGACTCGCTGGTGATGATCCTGTTGCTGCTCGCGCTGTTTGGGGTGGTGCTGGGCGTGATCCTCGTTCGGCACTGGATGCGACGCCGGTGGCTGGTGCGCGAAGGCCGCGAATGGGCCGACGCCCTCGGCTCGAGCGAGTGGGACTGACACGGCCAAGCGCCGTGGGAGAATGGCTATGGTTGAACCGATTCGACTGACGGCTCCGACCGACGAAGCGACGATCCGAAAACTCCGCGCCGGAGATCATGTGCTGATCAACGGAACGATCCTCACGGGTCGCGACGCGGCGCACAAGCGACTGTGCGAGTTGATCGACGCCGGCAGGACAGATCAGTTACCCGTCAAGCTCGACGGACAGATCATCTACTTTGTCGGCCCGACACCCGCTCGACCGGGCAAGGTGATCGGCTCGGCCGGTCCGACCACGTCGAGCCGGATGGACTCGCTTTCGCCCAAACTGATCGCCCTGGGTCTGCGAGGCATGATCGGCAAGGGCTACCGCAGCGACGAGGTGCGCCAGGCCATGCAGCAGCACGGCTGCGTGCATTTGGCGGCACTCGGCGGGTTGGGGGCGCTGCTGGGCAAGGCCGTCAAGGGCGCGAAGGTGCTGGCCTACGAGGATCTGGGCACCGAGGCCATCCGTGAACTCAAGGTCGAGGATTTCCCCGCCATCGTCGCCTATGACAGCCACGGCGATAACGTCTACGAAGCGGGCGTAGCCGCGTACCGCAGGTAGGCGTTGGATAAGGTCGTCCGCTCAAGCGCTTGCCGAGACCTAAGGGGCGGGCGTCTGCTGCCGAGCGGGGCTCTTGCCGGCGGCGACGCGGGCCGCGGCGCTGCGATCGAATCGGTCTATTCCAGGAATGTCCATCTGCCCGTGCTGCGCAGCACAGTAAAGGACGTAACCACCGCTGAAGTTGCGCACATCGTAGCCCATCTGCTGAAGGATGCGGCAGGCGTAGTAACTGCGAACCCCAGTGAGGCAGTAAACGACTAAGGGGCGATCGCAGGGGAGATCGGCTATGTGGTCGCGCAGCTCGTCGACGTGGATGTGCACGGCACCCTCGATGCAGCCCCTTTGCACCTCGCCCAGCGTGCGGACGTCCAGCAAGGCAACGTCCTCCTCGGGCGTTGCGGGAAGCTGCTCGGCGTAGAAGGGCTTGACCTCGCCCCGCAGGATGTTGTCGGCTACATATCCGGCCATGTTGACCGGGTCCTTGGCCGAGCCGTACGGCGGCGCATAGGCCAACTCGATCTCCGTCAGATCCGAGACGGTCATCTTGGCGGCGATCGCCGTCGCGAGCACGTCGATGCGCTTGTCGACCCCGTCCACGCCAACAATCTGGCCGCCGAGAATCCTGCCCGTCTGCGGCGCAAATAGCAGCTTGATCACCAGCGGCGTCGCACCGGGGTAGTAGCCGGCATGAGAACTGGCGTGCGTGTAAGACTTGAGATGCTCAATCCCCGCATCCTTGAGCCGTTTCTCGTTCGCCCCGGTGTCGGCCACGGCCATGTCGAACACGCGGACGATGGCCGTGCCCTGCGTCCCACGATAGGCCACTTTTCGCCCGCACATGTTGTCGGCTGCGTCACGGCCCTGCCGATTGGCCGGACCAGCCAACGGAATCAACGCCGGCCGACCCGTTACGGTGTCGGTCACCTCGATCGCGTCGCCGATCGCGTAGATGTCTTCATCCGACGTTTGCAGATACTCATTCACCGCGATCCCGCCGATCGGTCCGATCGTCAGGTCGGCATCCCGGGCAAGCTTCACCTCGGGACGCACACCGATCGACAACACAACCAGATCGCACTCGATTCGCCGTCCGCCCGCCGTGCAGACGACCTGCCCGCCGTCAGGCCGCTCCTCGAAGCCGGCCACGGCGTCAGACAGAATCAGCTCAACCCCTTTGGCTCGAAGATGCTGGTGCACGAACTCGGCCATCTCGCGATCGAGCGCCAGCAGTACCTGGTCGGCCATCTCCACAACCGTCACGTCGAGGCCCAGGTGCCGCAGGCTCTCGGCCATCTCCAGGCCGATGAACCCACCACCGACCACAACCGCGGTTCGGGCACCGTCCTTACCCACAAACGAGCGGATCCGGTCGGCGTCCGGAAGATTGCGCAGCACGAAGATCCTCGAGCCCTTGATGCCCGGAAGATTCGGCTTGATCGGTGCCGCGCCGGGCGACAGCAGCAGCTTGTCGTACGACTGCCGATAGCGGCGGCCCGTTCGCATATCGCACACCTCAACAGCCCGGCCTTGGCGATCGATCGCCACCACTTGGCTGGAGGTACGAACATCCACCTCGAAGCGCGAGCGAAAGCCCTGCGGCGTCTGCACCAACAGCCGGCTACGCTTGGCGATCTCGCCGCCGACGTAATACGGCAACCCGCAACTGGCCAGCGAGACGTGCTCGCTGCGCTCGCACACGATGATCCGTGCCTTCTCATCCAGCCGCCGCAGCCGCGCCGCTGCCGACGCGCCACCAGCCACACCACCTACGATCACATATGTCTTCATCGAGTACTGCTCCGGAACTCCTGCGGGCGACATCCACCACAGCACCGGCCCAAACCGTCGCAACAGTATTGAGCCCGAGCCGTCCGACATCAAGCCCGCGGGGACACCGAATCGCCTGCCCGCCGGTCGGCCCGGACGTACCTCCGTCGACGCACCGCCCACGTCTCGCTACACTGTCCAAGCTACTATTGTAGGCCCGAAATCGAAAAACGGAAAAGCGGGGTGCCATACCATGGACGTCTACTTTGTCCGTCACGGTCATGCGGTCGATGCCACAGTCGACCCGGCCCGCCCGCTCAGCCGGCAAGGCCAAGACGAAGTCCAAGCGGTCGCGGCCCACCTAGCCCATCTTAAACGTGCTGCGACACCGCACCAGATCTCCGAGATCCTGCACAGCGGGAAAACACGAGCCGAGCAGACGGCCCAAATTCTCGGCCACGCACTGGCCGGGCATGCGTCGGTGGAAGTGTCGTCGGGACTGGCGCCCAACGACGACCCGCGCATCGTGGGCGAGCGCCTCAACGGCGCCCGCGACGAGAATCGTGCGATCATGCTCGTCGGTCATCTGCCGCACCTCGAGCGCCTGATCGGCCTGCTGCTGTGCGGCGACTCGAACGTCACGCCCGCCCGGCTCACCACCGCCGCGGTGGCCGCACTCTCATGGCACGAACGGAACGGCTGGGCGCTGGACTGGCTGCTCGCCGACGGTCTGCTGCCGGCCAAATCCGAGTGACGATGCATTCGGACGCCGTCTATTGGCGGTAACATGTTGTGGGTGTGGGCCCTGTTTGCGTCGCTCGGCTGCCACGGGGGCAATCGTACCCCCGGCATGGGATCGGAATATTGAACGCCCACACAGAGACCGAGGCGTCCGGACCGTGGTCGGATCCGAACGCCTCGCTATCCTCTCGTCGCTTCAGATGCCCGGCTTACGGCTTGACGGGAGCACGGTTACCCATGGAGGTCTTCACCACACTGTAGTCGGCCGTCGTCACGCGACCGCTGCCGTTGACGTCGTAACGGGCGTCCGTGTACTCGCCCATATGGAGTTTGACTTCAGTATAGTCAGCCGTCGTCACGCGTGCGCTGTTGTTGGCGTCACCTGTCAGCATACACAGATCGAACGCAACCGGCTCGACCCCAAACCCCGCCGTCGGCGTGACGTGATACCAGGTCTGATCGGCCAGGATCGGACCTTGCTCGACAGCCTTGAGCGTCAAGCCATCCGGCTCAGGCTCAACGCTGTAAGTGAACGCGTCGCCCTCCTCAAAGCCCCCGCCGAAGATGCTCAGCGCCGGGCCGCTGGCTGGCAGCGAGATCGCGCTGTCGAACGTCAGCAGGATCACGTTGTTCTGCGACTTGCAGAGCGTGCCGTCAGCGGGCGGGTCACTCGATACCAGCGACGGCAGCGGCCAGAGATACTCATCCGCCCCCACGTCAGGATCGCCGCCCGACGGGCGCAAGTCGCCGTCAATATCAGCCGGCACGTCCGCCAGCAGCGCCGCCGCGTCGATCGCCGGTGTGGCCAGTGCGGTCAGGTGCAAATCGCCGTTGAGCGGATCCACAAACCAGTCAGCCGTCGCCGTGCTGCCCACGATGTCGCCCGTTGAGGTCCACCCACCCGCCTGCGTGTTGTCCAGGATGCGCCCGCGAATGATGTTGTAACGCAGGTCCAGGTTGACCGTGGCGATGGTCGCGTTGTCCAGAACATGCAGGCTGCGGAAATAGTTGCCGTCGGCGCTGTAGATGGTGTTGTTGTAGACCTTGACGTTCTTGGTGTAGCACAGTTCCAGGCCGATGTCGTTGCCGCGGACGATGAAGTTGTTGCGGATGATGCCGCCCTCGGCGTGGTAGAGCGTGCCGGCGGAGGGATTGCCGTAACCGATCCCCTTGTTGCAGTTGATCACCACGTTCCGCTCGGTTACGCAGTCGATGATCTCCTGCCAGAGGAACACCCCCGGGTCGCCATAGCCGAAGTCGGCGGCCATGATGTCCTTCGCCACGTTGTCGCGAATGGTCCAGGCCGTGGCGCCCAGCAGGTCGATACCGCCCAGGTAGTTGTCCGGCCGGTTCGGCAGCCCGTTCTGGCGAGTGGCGGTCTGCTCCATGCGACAGAACTCGATAACGCCGTCGCGGTTGTACTTGGCGCCTTTCATGTGGTGCTCGCCGATGTTGCGGGTGACCACGTTGCGCACGAGCGTGCCGTCGGCGCCCGGCTGGAAGTGCAGCCCGTGATGGAAGAACTCGGCGACGGTGAGATCCCGAATCTGCACGTTATCCACGGTCGTCTGGATGCCTTCGTACACCCCGCTGGAGTTGTTCATACCGCTGCCGTGGATAATCACGTCGGCAGGGTCACCCGTCGAGCCGCGAATGATCAAACCGGCCTTGTTGCCCGAGATGTACAGCGACCAGCCCAAATAGTAGGTGCCCGGATGAAGCACCAGCTCGTCGCCCGGTCCGGCATTGACAAAGTGGTTCTGCAGATCAGAAATGTTGTAAATATCCCGAACCACAGCCCCCGCAGGGCTGCTAAGTCCAAGCCAGACCCCCAACGCCAGAATCATGACCGACAGAACCTTACTTCCGCCGCACCGTGCCCACAGCATGAGCTTGCCCTCCTTCTTCGCGCTTCGTAAGTCGTATGGGAACGCGCAACACGAGCTGCGTACACTCGCCCGTCACCACAACGTCCCCTCCGTCACCCTCCACTCATTATGATAACGGCGTTCGTGGCGAAAACCAACACCTCGCCGTCCGATAAACCGACGAACCCGCACTGCCTCGATCCGGCATGCAGGCCGCATGCCCCTGCCAAAGGTCGCCCTCCCACAAAAACCCGAGGCGTCCGGACCGTGGTCGATCCGAACGCCTCGCCGCCTTCGCTTCAGATGCCGCAATTACGGCTTGGTGGGTGCTCGATTGCCCATGTAGGTCTTCACCACGCTGTAATCGGCTGTCGTCACGCGGCCGCTATCGTTCAGGTCATAACGGGCGTCGGTGTACTCGCCCATATGGAGTTTGACTTCAGTATAGTCAGCCGTCGTCACGCGCCCGCTGTTGTTGGCGTCACCTATGAGCGCACACAGATCGAACGCAAACGGCTCGACCCCAAACCCCGCCGCCGGCGTGATCTGATACCACGTCAGGTCGGTCAGAATCGCGCCTTGCTCGACGGCCTTGAGCGTCACGCCATCCGGCTCAACGCTGTAGGTAAACGCGTCGCCCTCCTCGAAGCCCCCGCCGAAGATGCTTAGCGCCGGTTGGCCGACGGGCAGGGCGATGTCGTCGTCGAAGGTAATCAGAATCACGTTGTTCTGCGTCTTGCAGAGCGTGCCGTCAGCCGCCGGGTCGCTCGATACCAGCGACGGCAGCGGCCAGAGATACTCATCCGCCCCCACGTCGGGATAGTCGCCCGACGGACGCGCGTCGCCGTCGATATCGACAGGCACCTCGGGCAGCAACGCCGCAGCATCGATTGCACTGGTGGCTAGTTCGGTCAGATGCAGGTCGCCGTTGAGCGGATCGACAAACCAGTCATTGGCCGGGGTGCTGCCGGTGATGTTGCCGGTATCGGTGAAGGTCGCGCCTTCGGTCGGCAGGATCTGTCCCCGAATGATGTTGTAGGCCAGGTGCAGGTTCGTCGTCGACGAGTTGTTGATGTGTACCGTGCGGAAGTACCCGGCGTCGGCGCTGTAGATGGTGTTGTTGTAGACCTTCAGGTCCTTCGTTCGACACAGCTCCATGGCGATGTCGGCCCCACGCACGATGAAGTTGTTGCGGATGATGCCTGTGTCGTTGTGGTACGTCACCGTACCGGACGGATTGCCGAAGGCGATGCCCCGATCGCACCCGATAATCAGATTCCGCTCAGCCGTGCAGTTGTTCGACTCGTTCCACAGGAAAATGCCCCCGCGGCCGCCTCCGCTCGAGCCCTGAATGTCCTGCATGACGCTGTCGCGAATCGTGCAGCCGTCCAGCGTCATCATGTCGATGCCGCCGATGTAATTGGTGTCGCCCCCCGTGTTGGCCTTGGTCTGAAGAAGGTGGCAGTTCTCGATCAGGATCCCCTCGGAAACGTTGGCAAAGTTGGTCGAGCCCTTGATGTGCCGTTCGCCGCAGTTGAGCGTCTTGACGTTGGAGACCGTCGTGCGATCCACGTCCTGTTCGGTGCGGATGTGGACGCCGTGATGGTAGCACTCACTGATCGTCAGGTCGCGGATGGTCACGTCGTCGGTATGCAAATCCATCATCTCGCGCGGTTCGACGTCGGTGTTCATGCCCCCGCCGACCAGCACGACGTCGTCACGGTTGCCCGTTGATCCTTGAATGGTGAGGTGATGATCGTAGATGTTCAGCCGGCTGGTCATGTAATAGGTGCCGGGCGCAATGATGATGGTGTCGTACGGTGCGGCGTTGTTGACGGCGTTTTGGATGTCGCCGACCGTCGATACGTTCCACACCGTCGCCCAGCCGGTCCCCACAAACGCCCAGAGCACCGCCGTACAGGCAACCCATACAAGACCCGGACTCCACAAAGCACCCTTTCGCGCACGCATACCTTCTGCCTCCTTAACCCAGACGCCTCACGCGACGCCAAAAAGTGAAACCACCAACTCGCCGGGCCCGCTTCATAAGCCCCTCCGCCAACACGCCCCCCAACTCACTAGACCCCCTCAAATGGTAACCGTTTCACCCCGCCCGTTCAACGCCCTCGCCCCATACCCCGCCCAGCCACCCCGCACGTGCCGATAATGCGCAACCTCGCCGGGCCATATGGTCAGGGGGGGACGTCAACGCATGGCGTACTGCGACCGGCAGAGGAATTGCAGGAGGCGGTCGCGGAGATCGGCTTCGATTTGGCGCGCGTCGGGATGGCCGATGAGGTTGTTGCGCTCGGTGGGGTCTTCAATCAGGTCGTAGAGCATGTAGCCCTGCCCATCCTCGTGGACGGCGTACTTGTGGCGGTCGGTGCGGATCATGAAGTTGCGTCGGCCTGAGTGCAGGATCTCGCTAAAGGCTGCATCGCGGACCGTGGCGTTCGGATCGCGCAGCACGGGCCAGAGCGAGCGGCCCGTGCAGCGGTGGGATGGATCGAGGGCCAGCCCTGCCAGCAGCGTGGGCATGATGTCGACCGTCTCAGCCAGCGAGCTGGAGGTTGCACCGGGCGTGACGCGGCCGGGCCAGCGAACCATGAGCGGCACGCGCAGGGCGCTCTCGAAGAAACGCGACTTGTAGAGCAACTGATGGTCGCCGGCCATCTCGCCGTGGTCGGACCAGAAGACGATCGCAAGGTCGTCCATGACGCCCTTGTCGCGGCAGGCGTCGAAGATGCGGCCGAACCAATCATCGACCAACGTGATCTTGCCGTAGTAGTTGGCGCGGAGACGGTGAATGTCGTCGACGGCCATGGCATCCTGTCGGCCATGCCGCTGCCACTCGGCTGCGTGGGGCGGCACCCAGTCGCCGGGCTCGGCCGGTTCGATGTGGAGCGGCGTGTCGGCTGGATCGTACATGTCGGCGTAGTCGCCGGGGGCGTCGAAGGGCTCGTGCGGGCCGCCGAAGCCAACGAAAAGGGCGAAGGGCTGGTCGCGCTCGTACTGCTCGATGAAACGGACAGCCTGGCGACCGATGTAGCTGTCGAGAAAGTCCTCGGTGGGCAGCGGGCTGGGCCAGACGGCGACGTTGGGCCTGTGGGCGCGTCGTTTGCGGTAGTCGTTGCGGAATGCGTCGAGCAGGCCCTTGCGCTGCCAGTCGTCGGTCATGTATGAGCCGGTATCCACCGTCGCCCACGGGCCGGTGGTTTCGTGCACATAGTCGAACCCACGGGCGTGCATGTAGTCCTCGCGGTCGCGCATGTGCGGGATGCCGTGCTCGTAGTAGTGCGACTTGCCGATGTGGCCGGTGTGGTAGCCGGCGTGCCGGAGGTGGTGGAACAGCGATTCGTCACTTGCGGGCAACTCGCCTTTGTTGGTCCACATGTTGTGGTTGTGCACGTATCGGCCGCTGATAAACGACGCACGGGCGGGCATGCAGATGGGGCAGACGGTGCAGGCGTGGGTGAAGCGCATGCCCTCGTCCGCGATGCGGTCCATATTCGGCGTGCGAATCTGTGGATGGGCGGCGCTGCTGAGGCAGTCGGCCCGCTGCTGGTCGGTCATGAGGATGAGGATATTCGGTCGACTTTCGGGCATAAGTTCGATTCCTCGTGTTTTGAGCCTGTAGCGGTTTAGTCTAACCGAGGCTTCGGCGTATGTAACGTGCCGCACGATGGGCAGGAGATAAGGCCGCCCATGGTGGTCGCTTGGCCATTGACGGGTGGTGTCTCGTCGTCGACGCTATCGTCTCTGTCCGATGCGAAGCCGCGTAAGCGGTGTGACGTCGGGGTTCGCTGACAACGAGTCGTCCAGTGCGGAGCCAGCGATGAGCGTGCCCATAACACTGATCGTCGACGACGGAGCGCCGGTGAACCTGATGTACGGCCATGAACTGGGCGTGGGCCACGAGTTGCTGGTGCCCAATGCGTTCACGCGCGAATTTGCCGACGTGTGCCGACGGCACGGCGTGCGGGGCAAGTTCAGCGTCGTGCCGATGCCGCTGGCGCTGGGCCGAATTGACGAACGACTGAGTCGCGTGCCGCCGCCGCAACTGCGCGGGTTTCTGGACATCGTTCGCCGCCACATCGCGCCGACCTTCGACATCACACCGGAGATCCTGACCCACTTTCGGGCGATGGACTTGGCGACCGGGCGGTTTCTGCACCTTTTCGAGGACGAGTGGGTTGCCCGGGCAGGCGTGAGCGATATGACCGACTACATCTCGCTGGCGCTGCGGATCCTGCGCAACGTGGAGCTGCCGGCGACGGGCGTGACCTCGCCCTGGGCCACCGGCAGGGGCAACGAAAAGGCCTACGCGCAGGCCATTGCCGACGCCTTCTGGCGCGTGCATCGGCGCAAGTTCTGCTGGTACTTCCTGCACTCGCTGGGCAACAGGCCGCCGCGCCGGCCGTGGATCGGCTGGCAGGACAAACGATCGGGCCGAGTGGCGGTCACCGTGCCGGCCAACACGCCGGACGTGTTCTGGGAGGCGCAATACCCGCCCAGTCGACGAGCGGCCCGAGCGGCTGCCATCAAGGGCGTCGACTCGCTTCTCTCCTCGAACGGCAGAGGTGGGCGCGTGCGCGAACTGTTCGACGGGGGATTTCCCATCGTGCTGCTGACGCACTGGCAGTCGCTGTTTTCGAACGGGCGGGCAGCGGGTCTGTGGGGCCTGGCCTGCCTGCTGGAGCGGATCGACGAGACGTTTGCAGACGACGTGACCTGGGTGCGGTGCAGCGACCTGGCGCGGCAGGCGCTGCGAAAATAGGAGCATTCCGCCGCAAGGCGCCCGAGGGCGTGACGCACCCATGGCCGTTTGTCGGGAGACGGCCCACACGATTTACCTCACCGGGAAGCGAGCGAGGCTGAGCGGTTGTGTAAGGCTTTGCGGGGCGGTATAAGGCTGGGCGCTGTGGCGAGATACAAGTCGCTTTGCACAAGACAAGCGGTCTGAAGGGAGGTTGCGACTATGTTCAAGCGCGGGATGGTAGTGGTGGTGGCGGTGTTGCTGCTTGTGCCCACGCTGGCTTTGGCGGTTGATCCGGGCGGCGGCGCACTGGCGTCGGCCGATCAGGAGCTGCTGAAGGACAAGGTCGATCGCCTTGAAGCGCTGGTCGAGCAGCAGGATGCGCGGATCCGGCAGCAGGACGAGAAGATCGAGTCGCTACAGACTCGGCTGACGGCAGCCAACGGGACCTTCGACGAGGCGCGGGTGGACCAGATCAAGAAGCTGGTCCGTGAGGTCATCGCGGATTCCGAGTTTCGCGACAGCCTGTTCCCGGACCAGGTACAGGTCGGCTACGACAAGGGCTTCTACATCCGCGGCGCCGACGAGCAATTCTTGCTGAAGATCAATGGTCTTCTGGCGATGCGGTACACCTACTACAACGACCAGAACCGCAACCGCTGGACGGCGCCGAGACAGCGGTACTCCGATCGAAGCGGGATGGAGATCGAGCGGCTGCGCCTGGGCTTCTCGGGCCATTTGTGGGGCCCGGATCTGACGTATCGGATTGAGGTCGACGCGGATACCGACGACGAGCACGCCTGGGCGAACCAATACGCCTGGGTGGCTTACCGGTTCGCCGATGAGCTACAGGTGATGGTCGGTCTGTTCAAGGTTCCGTTTGGCCGCCAGGAGACCGAGAGTGCCAGCCGGCAGATGTTCGTCGACCGCGGCATGGCCAATGAGGTATTCAACCTCGACCGGTCGCTGGGCGTGATGGTCTACGGGTCGCTGTTGGATAAGAAGCTCGACTACATGGTGTCGCTGACCAACGGGTGGCAAAACGCAAACGATCGGTTTGGCCGGTCGGATCCGGATCGTGAGTTGGATCAGAACCCGGCGATTGCGGCCCGGCTGGTCTACCACGCACTCGGCAAGTACGGCAAGGGCGAGTCGGATGTAGAATATCATGAAGACCCGGGCTTGGACGTGGGTTTGAGCTTTGGGTACGTGGACGACAACGGCGACGCCACGACGCCCCCGTTG
>DATKUK010000065.1:0-2939 GCA_035530655.1 Phycisphaerae bacterium | reverse complement strand
CAACCAACCTATTCGACCGGCGAGCCGTGAGGTCGGTGCGTCGGTCGCCACGAATGCCCCCGGCGACGGCTGGCAACCCCAGCCGGGGAGTTCACCCAAAGCCGAGGAGGAACGATGAACTGTCCCCTTTGTGGTGGTTACGTCGCGCGCGTTGAGGTCACCACCTGTTCCGGCGAACGCGCATACTCGCTGTGCTGCGGCATACCGCAGGAGTTCCTGGACAACTGGGACACGTTCTCCGATTTGCCGGAAGACTTGCAGCGGGTCGCCATCGACAGGCGCAAGGCAGAGTATGCCGCGATGGACGAGGCCGACCACGAGAACGCACGCCGGTTCCGCATACGGCAGGACGAATGGTATCGCAAGGAAGGCGCAGAATTGAGGAGGGAGTACAATGCCGATCAAGGATAGAACACGCAGACGATTGCCCCGCCTGGGCGTCATTCGCCTGGGGCTGCTGGTGGACAACGCCAGGGGTGGCGGTCAACACCCCATCCAGACAGACTATTTCGTGCTCAAGGACGCCCCGGACATCGAAGCGTTCTATGCCGAGCAGAGCATCGAAAAGGTGCGCGAGCTGGACGTGCGCCTTCCGTTCCGCGACCTGGAGCGCAACTTTGACGCCTGGTATCAGGTGTGGGCCGGTGGCGTCCTGACCTGCCAGGGCGACGGTGAGTACGTCCAGTATGCCACGCCCATGCGTATTCAAGAGGACAAGAAACGCACGCGCGTCTACAACGCGCCCGGCGACACGCTTGTGAGCAACGGCGTGGCGCAAGTCGCCTTCGACTGGAACGGGACGCGCTTTGAGGCGGGCGAGATCGTACCGTGTCCCGGCGCTGCCGCCAACCTGTACCCACAGTGTGCTGCCTGTCGGCTGGGCGCGTTGCTCAAGGTGATGATGGCCGACCCCGAACTGTTCCGCTTTGGCTACTACCAGATCAGCACCGGGAGCAAGCGCAACTATGATACCATCATGGGCACGCTCGAACTGATGCCGCCGGGACAGGTCAACGCCGTGCCGTTCAAGCTGAGGCTGGTCGAGGAGCAGGTCACGTATCAAGAGGACGGGAAGCGCAAGAAAGGCACCAAGTGGTTCCTGCAACTGGAACCCGACCCGGCGATCACGCGCCAGATTTATCAGCGCGCCACGCGGGACTTGCTGGGCATACAGCAACAGACGGCGGCGCTGCCTGCGGCCGCTGGGCCTGAGTGGGTGGACTATGACGAGGACCCGCCCCTGCCGCCGCCGTTCGTGGTGGTTGGTGCCGACGCATCCACGGGCTACGAGGGTGTCACCGACGACGACAACGGCGCCACCCCCGACGAGGTGATCGGGGCTCCCCCATACGAGACTGTCCCGATGCCCGAGAACGTGGCGAACTATGAGCAGGTCATCGCGCAGGCGCTGACCGTCGAGGCGTGGGGATTCAGGCACGCCGGCAACGTGATGAACGCCCTCGCCAACTACGACAAGGGCTGGAAGAACCTGCCGCCGGTGAACCTGTGGCAAGCCCTCAACGACCACGCAGCGGCTGCGCGCGTGGCGGACTTGGTGCCCGCATGACTGACTACGAGCGGTGGCTGACGGACATAGAGCGCGAGTACGCCCGCGAGCACGGCGAGGTCATCGTGGACCGAACCCGGTGTGGTGCCGTGGTCAGCACCCGCTCGGGCCTGTTCATCGCGGAGGTGGACTATGACCCCGACCCGCACGCCGAGGAACGGGTGAGGTATTAGAGAGGAGCGCAATAATGGATGCATCGGCATTGGCACGGGATATGCTCAAGTGGGAGCAGAAGCGCCGCGAGCTGGACGAACTGGAGGCGGCGATCCGTGATACCGTCCTCCAGTTGGGCAAGACGCAGACGGTGGGCAATGTCCGCGCCAGCTACAGCGCAGGGCGCAAGGCATACGACTATCAGGCGGCGGTCGAGGCGACCAACCCGCTCCCCGTGGTGCTGGAGACATTCCAGACCGTCAAGACGGACTGGCGCTATGCGTGCAAGATTATGGAGATTGACGACATCCCATTCACGCAGGACGATCCAACCGTGAGCATCAAGCTGCTGTGACCGACGACTGTGAACTGCTGCGCCGGTGGTGACTGTTGCTAATGACCCGCCAGTGTGCGGGGTGGTCGTGCAAGGGGGCGACCTTTGACCCCGGCGCGGCAGTTATGAGAGGAGACGGACGATGCTTTTGTTGCTGTACGAATCGGGCACATCGGAGTCTGCACTTATTATGGTAGCAGACGGCGCGGACGAACCGGCGGCGGGGCGGTTGGTGGCGGGGCATTTCGGAACCGACCAGGCTACGCTGTTCGCCATAGCCGAGCTTGACGACGCTAACATTCGATTCTTTCCCGCGATGCGCGTGTTCGCGGGGCAAGGTATTGACCCCGGCGCGGCAGTTATGGTCAATAACCCGAATGGGTTAGTGACATAAGGAGGAGGCGACGTGAGCAGAATCATATATCGAGCAGGCGAGGACTGTGCCACCGCGCGCACCGAGACTGACCGCTGCGTTATCGTGTTCACCGTGACCGTCGCTGACGATTTCGGCTTGAGAGTCAGGGCCACTGTCGCTCGCAAGCGCGACGGTCACGCCACGCAAGCCGGCCTGAGCATCTGGCCTGAGAGCAGCCAAGAGGTCATTATCGTCACGGCATAGGAGGCGAGATGATGAGTCTGGGTCGATCGCACAGGGGGCGCGCGCTTGCCATCCGCGCCATCGCTGCATTTGCCAGCGGGGAGGGCGCCGGGCAGTTTGCCGAGCGCGAGGTGCGGCACATGATGTGCTCGTATTGCCGCGACGGATGGCCGCTCAAGGACGGGCGCCACGAGCTACTGGGCGTCGTCGTACCGTGCGAGGCAGAGGAGGCGACGTGAGGAAACGAGCGAACCGTGGCACGGCACTGCTGGGCGTCACCGTTATGA
>DATKUK010000064.1:0-12876 GCA_035530655.1 Phycisphaerae bacterium | reverse complement strand
CCGACTCCGCCGGCGCGTCCGGGTTCGTCTGCCGGGCGGCGGCGGGCGGCGCGTCGTACTCGTCCGAGAACGGGCCAGCTCTCCCGCCCTATGGCCGCTGTCCGCCAGGACGTCAGGCCTCTTCGTAAGTGAGCCGCCCGCACCGGAAGAGATCGTGTGGCCCTGGATGAGCCGCAGGCTCGTCAGGGACAGCGGTTGTCAAATGAATAGCTGGGCCGGATCGAGCCCTCAGCCGGTGCACGAACGAGAAGAACAAGAGCCCACTAGCGTGTGGCCTTGCCACCTGCGGGAGTTGCCGCGCATGTCGCAAGAAGCTACACCGACGAGAAGGCCGAAAAACAAAGCCAAAGACCCAGGAGCGGCTCTTGACATTCCGCAGCCTTTCATGAATAGGGCGGGTTCCACCCGCCTTTTTGAATCCGGTTAATCAATCCCTGCCGGCCGTGTCGGCGACAACACGGAATGGTTCTTTTTTTTGCGCCCTTGCGCAACCGGGTTTGACATGCCCGAGCGGCTTCGGCGTGCGTGCCCATGCTAACCGCAGCGCCGAGATGTCAACCACCGCGCCCCCTCGCTCAGTCCAGCGTGACGTCGATCCCGGGGACGGCTGCCTTCAGCGTCTCGATCTGCTCGTTAGGCACTTGTCCTGCGGTGAGATAAAGCCGGCGCAGATTGGGCAGTCCTTGCAGCGGGCACAGATCGCCAACTTGGCTCTCCGTCAAGGAAAGCCCTTCCAGAGCCTTCAGCCCCGCCAGCGGGGACAGATCGCGGACCTGGGTGCCCATCAAGGAAAGCCGCTCCAGAGCTTTCAGCCCCGCCAGCGGGGACAGATCGCGGACTTGGGTGCGGCTTAAGTCAAGATTTATTAGGTTAGTCAGCCCGGCCAGCGGGACCAGATCGCGGACTTGGGTCGTCGACAAGTAAAGCTCTGTCAAAGGCTTCAGCCCCGCCAGCGGCGACAGATCGCGGACTGGGGTGCCGTTCAAGTCAAGCGTCCGCAGGTTGGTCAGCCCGGCCAGGGGGGACAGGTCGCTGACCGCTTGCCCGGCAAGACCCAAAGCCATAACGCCAGCCCGGTCCTGCTTGGTCAACTCACCCGTGGGTTTGTTGATCGCCGTTCGAATCGTGGCGTCGATGATCCGCGCCGAATCGGTCTCGGCGGGTTGCTCTCGCTGGACCTCCAGGAACTCCTCGATTTGCTCGCGCAGGTCCCGTTCGCCCAGCCATCGCTGACCCGGTTCGCTGTCGAGCAGATCGCACAAATGGAACCGCCCCAACAGATCGCCGACGGCTCTGTCGAGCCCCGCCGACCAGAAGACCCCCTCGACGACCTGGCCGCGTTCGGTCTTCTGTTCGGCCACCGTGTCCTGCAACTCTCGCAGCCGCTCGGCTACGGTGCCCTCGCCGCCTGCGATCCACTTGCACAGGCTATCATCGAGCAGCAGCAATCGATAGCTCGCCTCGCTCTGCATCTGGAGGCTGCGGGCCACGGCGAACGCACCGGCATCGAAGTCTTCGCCCGGATTGATCTGGCCCCAGATGTGCCGGTCGATCAGCAGCCGGTTGAAGAAACGCACCAGCTCCCGCGGGTTGTAGTTGCAGGCCGGGCCGATAATCCCCTTGAGCGGTTCGAACTCTCGTGCCAAGTCGGCCTCGACGAAGTCTTTCAGCAGGCGCGCGACGAATTCGTCGAACCGCTTCTGGTGTGGCGGCAGGAACAGCGGCAACTGAATTATTTTGTCCAGATACGACTGCCCGTGGCGGTACGCCTCCAGCCCGTACTTCTGGAAGCGCTTGTCGAGATACGTTTCGATCACCTGTCGATGGACCGCCAGCACGAACACGAACCCCGGCTGGGCCAGCACGAGCTTCATGCTCTCCAGCAGGTGCAGGGCGTTTTGCGGCAGGCAGCGATCCAGATCGTCGACCAGCACCACGCACTTCGGTTGCTGCCTGCCCTTGCCGCGCAACCGGCCAAGCAGTCGAAACGCGTTGTAGTACAGGCTCTGATCCAAGAGCGGATCAACCGACTGCTTCTTCAGCGCCTCGTCGCGGTCGATCATCTCCTTGGCGACGAAGCCCGCCTCCACCTCTCCTACAGCCGGTATCCGCAGCTTCGCCTTCGCCGAAAAGCCGTAGGCCACCGCCCGCAACGCGCGGATCAGCTCTTGCGCGCCCGCCCCCAACTGCTCCTTCAACCGCCCTGCATATTTCTCCTCCAGCGACCGGATGACCGTAGCCACCAGCGGTACAATGGGGTGTTCTTCCTTCTCATACTGCCACGCGTTGAACCACACGGTGGCGATGTCGTCGCGTTTTTGCCGATCCAGCATGTCCTTGGCCAGCATGAGCAGCGACGTCTTGCCGTGCCCCCAGCCGCCAAACACCCCGATGGTGAACGGCCCCTCGGTGCCCAGCGCCACCGAGGCGATGGTGTTGGCGAAGGTCTCCAGGCTGAGTCGGTCTTCGGCCAGCGTGGTGACCGGCTCGTCGCTGATGAGTCGCAGGTCGGTGGGCTTGCTGGGGGTCATGCAATCAGAATACGCCCAAGGGCATCGGGTTGTCAATGCGGGTCATATGTGTCAGCAATCCGCACGGGGCGTCATCCAAGGGCACCCACCGCATGCGCGAGGCGGGTGGAACCCGCCCTACTTGGTCTGCAACCCAACACCCTTGGCCGAGCCGACGCGGCGCGCTATCATTCCCACGATGCGCCGGATGGTAGCCGGCGACGTTTGCTATAACGGACAACGAAAGGCGCGTTGTAGGGCGGGTTCCTTGGTCTGAGCCCCTCGGCCTGAGACTTCGGCGAGCTCAGTCGAGCCGCTCGGGACGAGGGCTTGTCGAAGACCACCCGCCAGTACGTATCACGGGAACTACATCGGAGTTTATCGATCATGGAAATGCAGTACCGACGGCTGGGACGAAGCGGGATGAAGATCTCCGAAGTCGGCCTGGGAAGCTGGCTCACCTACGGGCACGAGGCGGTCGGCGACGAGACGGCCAAGGCCTGCGTCCGCAGGGCCGTCGACCTGGGTATCAACTTTTTCGACACGGCCGACGTGTACGCGGCCGGGGCGGCTGAGACGTTTCTCGGTGAGCAGCTCAAACAGTACCGCCGCAGCTCGATCGTGCTGGCCACCAAGTGCCACGGCAGCATCCACGACGACCCCAATGGGCGCGGCGGCTCGCGCAAGCACGTTATCGAGGCGTGTGAAGAAAGTCTCAAGCGACTCCAGACCGACTACATCGACCTGTATCAGTGCCACTGGTACGACCCCGGCACCCCCATCGACGAAACCGCCCGCGCCATGGACGACCTGATCCGCCAGGGCAAGGTCCTCTACTGGGGCGTGAGCAACTACTCGGCCGCCCAGGTCCACGCCGCCCTGACGGTGTGCGAGGCGATGGGGCTCGACCGGCCGATCTCCCATCAGCCGCGGTATAACATGCTCCAGCGCGAGATCGAACGCGAGCTGCTCGACGTCTGCGGCCAGGAGGGGCTCGGGCTGGTGGTCTACTGCCCGCTCGCCCAGGGCGTGCTGACGGGCAAGTACTCCGGCGGCAAGAAAGCCAAGGGCACCCGCGGCGACTGGCAGAAGCCCGACACCTCGATAGGCCGCCTGCTGGCCCAGCCGGCCGTGCTGGCGAAGGTCGACGCCTTGCACCCCATCGCCGCCGAGCTGCGCCTGAGCATGGCCCAACTGGCGCTGGCGTGGTGTCTGAGGCAGTGGCAACTGGGCTGCGTCATCATCGGCGCCAGCAAGCCCGAGCAGATCGAGGACAACTGCGGCGCTGCCGGTATCAAACTCGAAGCCGATGTGTTGGAGCAGATCGAGACGATCCTGACCGACGAGCAGTCAGGCTGACCGCGAGGCGGCAAGGACCTGTGCACCCTCGCGTGCGCCTCTTGAGGTTCGGCGATGGCTCTGTTCAAGCAAAAACGCCCCACCATGACGCGGCAGCAACTGCTCCAGGCACGCCCCATCCGTAATCCCCGGGCCGAGGTAACCGAGACCGACCAAGGTGATCTCGACGTGGCCGTCCCGTTCGAAAAGCCCAAGGGGCTCACGTGGTTCTTCCGCGGGAGGAAGACGCTCTTGCGCCGCTTCCAACTCGACCAGCTTGGTCGCAAGGTGTGGAACCTGTGCGACGGCCAGCACACCGTGCGCCAGTTGATCGAAAGGTTCAGCCGCGACGAGGGCCTCAACCTCCGCGAAGCCGAGGTCTCGATGCTCACCTACCTGGAGACGCTCGGCAAACGGGGCATCATCTTCATGGCCGGCGAGCCGCCCACCCAGCGGGGCAGTTGACGTTGGTAGGTCCACCGGCTATCACCCGCCGAGAAGCGCGGGAAGCTGGCGTCCCCAATGTATTCTAAAGTCTTTGTAAAAAGGAGGTTACAGGCAGCATGACGATTGCATGGCGTCTTGGCGTCCTAGCCTGTCTGACCGTCAGTCCGGCCTTTGCAGCCCCGGCCACCAAGCCTGCCACGGCTCCCCAGTCGGCCATACCTGCCGACGCCATGCTGGTCTACTTCAACCGACCCAGCGCCGCCGCCCGCCAGCGCGTCGAGTCGGCGGGCAAGGTCACCTCGGTACTGACGGCTGCGGGTGCTCTGGGCGTGCTGTCCGGCCAGGGCCAGCTCATGGCCGACATCGTCAGTTGCTTCCCCGTGGTCGGCACGCACGATTTTGCCGTCGCCCTGCTGGACATTACGGCCTTTCAACCCAAGCCCGAGACCTACCGCCTGGACCAGTTGAAGCTTGCCCTGATCATTCACAGCAAGGGTGAGAACGATCCGATCACCGCGCACCTCCGTCGCATGCTTTCGCGCTACACCAACAACTCGGTCGCCGCACTCGAGGACGTAAGCGTCGGATCGGACAAGTTTCAGCGGTTGGTCGATTCGCGTGTGGCCAAGTGGGGCGTGGTCGGCTTCGGGCCGCTCGACGACTTCTACGTGGTTACGCTCGGGCGCGAAGCACACGAGAAGGTCATCGCCGCTTACCGCGGCAAGACCCCATCGCTGGCGCAGGACGCGTGGTTCGTCTCGGCCCACCGGCAGACGGGCGGGCCCGACGCCAATATCGAATGGTTCGTCAATTTCGAGCAGTTCCGCTCGCGGTTAAGCGAGGTGATGAAAGGGCGTCCCGAAGCCGTCATCAGGGAGCTTGGCTTTGCCGAGGTGCGGCGCACGCTCTGGGCCGCCCGCCCGATGGGCACAGCCAGGGCCTGGTTCGGCATGTACCTGCAGCCCGAGGGCGATCGTCTCGTCAAACTGTCCGACCCGGATACCTTTCCCGCGCGGCACAAAGCCGTCATCCCTGCCGGCGCTACCCACGCGATCATGCGCCTCGACGTGGCCCAGTTCGCCACCACCATCGCGCGGGCGTACCTGGCCGGCCGCTCGCCCAAGAATGCCGAAGCCTTGCGTGACGGATATCAGAAGCTGCAGGAAAAGCTGGGACTTGATGTATCTGCCGATCTGCTGGCGCATCTGGGGCCCCACGTCATCATCCACGACTACCCCCCCCACCCGCTCAATGTGCCGCTGCTTCGCAGCTTCCTGATCGAGACCGACGACCCCCAGCGCGTCCGCGCCGCGGTGGACGCACTGCTGGCTGAATGGGACGCCCACTTCGTCCGCCAGGCCGAGGGCGTCGAGAACCCGCTCATTCTGCCGCGGGTGGTCCGCGATCCGGATGGAATCTGGTATCTTCAGGTGGGTATCGTCGGTCCGGCCGTCGCCATCACCGATCGCTATGTGGTCGTAAGCTGGTCGCCCGCAGCCGTGCGGGCCATACTCAAGTTCATCGAGGCCCCCACCCAGTCACGACCCGCCACGGCTCCGGCGGGTCGCTGACGCGTCGCGGTCGCCTACCCTTCGGTCAGGCGCCGCCGGTGGATCCGATCCCTCAGCATCGCGGCACGTTCATAGTTTTCCTCGGCCACTGCCTCGGCGAGTTGTTCGTGAAGGGTCTTGTCGATCCCGTGACGGCGCCGGAGGTTTCGCTCCAACGCCCGAAGATGCAGCAATGTCGGATCGTGCTCGATCCACTCCTCGAGCCCATGCCTGGTGTGAAGCTGTTCGATCTGACTGGCGCCGGCCTTAAGCTGCTCGATGGCCTGTTCGGCATCACCTTCCAGGCGACATAGATGGGCCAAAGCCTCCGCTCGATGAGCCAACACGAACGCCCTCGATCGGTCGTGCCCATCCACATAGTCGGAATGCGGACTGTGCGCCGCGATGAAATCCATCGCTCGCAGGTTGTGATCGGCGTCGCCCACCGCTCGACGGAACAGGGACACGGCTCGCTGGCGCCGCCGGCGCCGCTGTGCCTGCTGAGCGGTGACCAGCAAAGCCACCCGTCGGTGATAGAACTGCATCATCTCGCGATCGAGTTCGGCCCAGTCGTCGCTGTTTGGCACCTCTGGTGGGTTGCCGGCCGTTTTCTGCTCGAGATGATCGAGCCATGAGTTGCAGTTGCGCGGCCTCTGCCCGTCGGGCCGGCCGTCAAGCTGCATCTGGAGAATGCCCACGTCGAGGCGAAGCTGGAGCTGACGCGCCCCGTCGTCGCCGACGATCAGGCGTGCGGTCACACCGTCGGGCTCACTGGGCCAATCGGCCAGCAGCCTTTGTATGTCCAGACTCATCGTTCACATCCTTGCCCGCGTGACGCATTCGAACCCGTCGCGCGCTTGGGTACCGGGTCGTAGCCACCGGCGCTGAACGGGTGACAGCGCAGCACGCGCCGCACCCCAAGCCAGCTTCCGTACCACGGTCCGTGCTCCTGCACAGCCATGATGCAATACTGACTGCAAGACGGGATGAATTTGCACGAGCCGACCAGCAGCGGCGAAATGGCGACCTGGTACGCCCGGACCACGGCAACCAGAGCCGAGCCGACCGCCCGTCCGAACGTCCGCCCGAAGACCCACAGCCAATCGCCTGCGCGCATAGGCCACCCATTCACACCCTACTCAAGGATCAACTTGAGAGAGCGCAGATGCACCCGCACACTGTTATTGTAGCAGAGTGGCGACCGTCTTGCACGCGGGCAGCCCCCGTCAAGGCGCGGGTTCTTGTGGAATCGGCTTCGGTGCATCGGCCGCCGGCAGCGGCCGGTCGAACAAGCGCCGGCAAATCGCGTCCGTTTTGCTCAGCCCTGTCCTCTTCAGTCGGTCCGCCGTAATCAGACGCGCCCATCGGTGCGTATAGCGCGCCATCAACTGCGGGCTCAGCAGCATCAGCGTGGGGTTATCAAGCTGTGCATGCCGAGCGATCTGACGCAGGAGAAGTCGGTCCGAAAACGGCAGGCCTAACTCCTTGACCAGTTTGCGGAACACCCGATGAGGGTGGGGACGGGCGGCGCGTTTCGGGCCGTCCCAGCGGACATGGGCGATCCAGAGAAGGGCCAGCAACGCGACCGCAATGGCCCCCAGCCACGGCAAGCCGGACCACACAGACGAGGGATCGCCTTTCACGAAGTACTCGCGGAGAGCATCGAGGCGGTCCGACTGCCCGATCGCCAGCATACCAACCCAGTCGGTCATGGTGATCCCCCCGGAACGCCGGCCGCCACGGCGTCCTGTCGCCTGGTGGCGGGATCCAGGGCTTTGGCAGCCTCGGCCGCGGCGCGCCGAACGTTCGGATCCGGATCCTTTCTGGCAAGGTGCCCCACTCTCAGCGCCAGGGTCATCAGGTGCAGGTTCCGAATGAGCCAGAGCGCGCTGATGCGGTGCATGCGGTTGGGATGGTTCAACATGTCCAGCAAAGCGCGGGCCGCCTCGGGCAACCTTAGCTTCAGCAAAGCCCGAACGGCGTTGGCCCGCACACGGTTGTCACTGTGATCAAGCTTGTGCCGCAACTCGGGCGCGTCGCCGGCCGCCGCCAACTGATCCAAGGCCTCAATCGCGTTGGCCTGCACGCGCGGATCGTCATCCTGCAGGGCATGCCGCAGAATCCGCTCAGCCGTGGGCCCGCCCACACCACTCAACGTGCTGACCGCCAGCGAGCGCACGAACGGATCGGCGTCGACCGCCAGCCTGACCACCTCATCCTGAAGCTCACGCGCCAACCCCAACGAGTTGACCAACCTCAGTCCGCGGAGCCGCCCTGACGGGCGTGCCGCCGAAAGGATAACCCGTAAACGGGCGAGCACCCCGGTCGTAGGCGCCGAAGGGCCTTCGTTAGCGCCGTGCGGCGGCACCTGGCCGACGCCGTGTTCGGCATGTTCAGGACGCTGCGAAACAGGATTTTCCGTGTCCGGAGCCCACGACGAGCCGAGCAACGCTGCCTCTTGCTCCAGCGCCGTTACAGGCATGGTGTCCGGGCGACGGGCGGCGAGTTCATGTCGAGCGGCCGGTGACAACTCCGGGTCGTCCCAGCCCAACACGGTCCGCAGAAGGCGGTCTGACCGCTCGGCTCGCATGCTCACCAGCGCCCACAGAGCGGCCCGCTGGGCGGGTCGGGGCCCCAGCAGCAGCAGGTCACCGTACAGATCGGCCTTCCGTGCGGAAGTCAGGCCGCATACCTCAACGAACTGCACCGCACGCACGAAGTCTGTCGCCGGCAACTCCAGCAGCGGCGCGCTGCCCTCCGCCAGCCACTTTAACTCCTTCACCCACGCCAGGCCCCGTCGAATGCGCACGTCCTGCACCAGCCAGGCGTCCTGGATGAGCCGGCGCATGAAGGCTTCGCTACGGCTGTTCGCGATGGCGCTGGCCGCCTTGGGCCGCAGTTCAGCACGCGTCAACGCTCGATAGACGAACGGCACCATGCGAGGGTCCGTCCCCGTGGCAAGACGCTCGAATGTCGCGTAGGCCAGTTTGCCGGACTTCTGGCTCAACAGGCTCCAGTATGACTCGGGCATGTCTGCTGCGAGCCATGCTGCCACCTCAGCCACTTCGGCACGGTTGTGGACGTCATACGCCTCAACCGCTTCGAGCACGCTGGCTACCAGGTACCTGCGTTCTTCCGCCAGCACAGTCAGTTGCCGCGCATAATCGCGAGCCGATTCAACGGATCGCGCCGGGTCGCCCGCCAGCCTGGCGGACAACTGCTCGCTCGCCTCCAGCGCCGCGGCCACCATGTCGCCCAGGGCGGCGGCGGCCTCTTGCCGGACACGCGAAGCGATATCCCGCAGGGCCAGCGATAGAAGGTAACTCGCCCGGAAGTTTCGGCCCCGGCGAATCAGCTCAATCGTATTCAGACGCGTCTGAATTTGATCGGCGCGGATGCAGCCTCGCATGGAGGAGAATAGCTCCGCCGACCCGTCGATCAGCCGCGACTGAAGCCGCTCATCCAACTGGTGAAATAGACCGAGCAGCGAGGCCATGGCCTCAGGACGGGCGCGGGCCAACAGGGCCTCCACAATCAGGGGGGCGTACTCGGCTTCACCGGCACCCAGCCCGTCGAGCAAGGCGTGGTCGGCGGCGATGTCCTCGCTGTCGACCAACAACTTGTAGACGATCGGCGAGCCGGCCATGCGCGCAGTCACTCCTCTCGGTAGTTATCGGTCGAAACGAGATGGCACGTTAGGTTCGGGCCTTGGTGGGGCGGCGAAGGGTACTACCAGGCGGCCAGTTCGCCCACGATTTCTTCCACCAGGTCCTTGATGGTCACTATGCCGACAGCACGACCGTCCCCGATTTCGACCACGGCCATGGGCTGGCGGGCACGCTGCATCCGCACCAGGCAGCCCATGACCGATTCCTCCAGCCGAACGCGCAGCGGCGGGCGCATCAACTGTTCGACGGTGGCCTGAGGGTCCGCCTGGAGAACGTCGTAAATGTTGAGAATCCCCACGATCCGGCGCGGGTCGGACGTGCAAACCGGCAACCGCGAGAACTCGTGCTGCCCGATCTGTTCCAGCATGCGCTCGCGGCTGGCGTCGAGCTGCACGACGGCTGTCCGCGAGCGCGGGATCATCACGTGCCCTACCCGAACGTGCTGCAACCGCATCACGCGCTCGACCGAGAGCGACTGCTGCTCCGACAGCACGCCGTGGCCCAGGCCTTCGCGAAGCAGAGCCACCACCTCCTGCCGGGGATGCACCAGTTCGGTCCGGTCCGCCTCCAATGGGCTGAAAGCTCGGATGACGATACGGCTGATTCTCTTGAGCACCCCGATCAGGCCCAGTGCCCGACATACGAAGTAACTTCCAACCAGGGGCCACGTCGAGCCACGCACAAGGCGGTCGGCGTGTCGCTGGTACAGGTTCTTCGGCAGCACCTCACCAAAAACGAAGATAACCGGCGCCACGATGAGCGTTGTGTACAACTCGGCCCGGCCTTCGGCGTAGTAGTGCGTTGTGAAGATGTAGGCGACGCACACGGTCGTTAGATAGTTCGACAGATTCGTACCGATCAGCACCGACACCAACAGGCCTTGCTCGTCGGCCAGCAGGCGGCGCAGCGTGACGGCGCGACGATCGCCGGTGTCGGCCCGCAGGCGAAGGCGGATCCGGTTGATGCAGTACGCACCGGTCTCCGAACCGGAATAGAAGCCGCTAGCCGCAACACACGCGACCGCCAGAATGATCCACAGTGCGATCATGTTGCACTCTGACCGGGCGCCGAAGACACGTCGATCAACTCGACCTTGAGCCGCTCGATCCGCCGTCCCCGCATCTGATCAACCGTCAACTGCACGTTGCCGATCCGTACCGCGTCTCCCGGATGGGGTACTCTGCCCAGCTCGGCCAATACCAGGCCCGCCAGCGTGGCGACGCTTTGATCGCGCAATCGTCGTCCGAACGCGTCAGCCCACTCGCGAACGCTCAGACCGCCGGCCACCAGAAACGTTCGATCGTCGATCTGCTCGACCGACGGCACCGAGGGCGCCCGCTCCGGCGGTTCGATCTCACCGACGACGCTCTCCAACGCGTCCTCGAGCGTGACCAGCCCCGCCGTCCCGCCGAACTCGTCGACCACAATCGCTATCTGCGTTTTCGTGTGCCGGAAGTGTTCAAGTAGTTGGTCCAGCCGCATTTGCTCCGGTACGTAGCGAACCGGCCGCAACAGCCGCCTCAAATCCTCATGTTCGTGTAGGAAAAGGTTCTTGGCGTAGATCAGGCCCTCGATGTGGTCTATGTCGCCGGTGTATACGGGCACCTTTTTGAGCCGATGCTCCTGCATGAACCGCCGCAGGTCCGCCGGTTCGCCGTCGATATCGAAGGCCTTTAAGTCGACACGGGGGACCATCGCGTCGCGCACCTTGCGCTGGCCCAGTTCCAGCACCTCCTGGAGCAATGCGCTTTCATCGTCGTCGATCACGCCGCGGCGCTGGCTGACATCCACCAGCAGGCGCAACTCCTGCGTCGTGATTAGCGAGGGCTCACTCCGAGCGGGGGCCAGCAGCCGGGTCAAAGGCTCGACAATCATCCCGTCCAGCAGAATGCGAAGCGGAGTCAGCACATAGCTCAGGCCGCTGACCAGCGGAGCGGCCAGCGGCGCAAGCTGACGTGCCCCACCCATGGCCACCCCCTTCGGAACGACCTCCCCGAAGACGATTACTGCCACGAGCGACCCGACGCTGCCCAGCGAGGCCCACAGCGCCGATCGCTCGCCTCCCTCGCCACCGAACGATACATAACTGATCGCGAAGATCAGCACGTTGACCAGCGTGTTGGCGATCAGGATGGTCAGCAGCACGCGGCGAGGGTGGTGCATCAGCCCGGCTGCCATCCGACGCAGACGACGCGGCGATCTGCCGAGTTGGTACAGGTCGTGCCGAGAAAGGCTGAACAGCGCCGTCTCGCTGCCCGATACCAGCCCCGACGCGCCTAGCAACAGCAGCAGAAGCATCCAGAGCCAAAGATGGTCAGGCACAAGCCGACTCCAGAATCCCGACCGCCGCCTCAACGCCTCCCCCCGAACCAACGCCATTATACCGAGCGGCGCCCCCAGGATGGCTCAATAAGCGGGCATCGGCACGAAGAAATTGTCGTGACCGGGGATCAACTGATCGGCCACCTCAGACAGTTCGGCAAACGAGGCCCGCGCTTGCACCAGATCGAAGCCCTGCTCAAATATCTGAGCGTGCTCGTAGTAGCTGCGATTGACGACCGCATCGCCGGCGACCACGACCGTCGCGGTCGCCATGGCCAGCAGCAGGCAGCAATTGCCCGGAGTCGCCCCCGGCGCCGGGAACAGATGAACCGAGCCGGTGATGCGATCGGGCGCGGGCCGAATCCGCCGCAACAACGCCAGTTCCTCGCGCACGAGCGGGTCGGTGGCCTCCCCGCGCTGGCTGGCCGAGTCCGCCAACGCCTCCAAGTGGGCGCGCATCGCCTCGATCTCCCCGCCGCCCATGAGCCAGGCCGCCCGATCGAATAGCAGTAGCCCCCGTCGGTGTACGGGCCGAAAGCACGTCAGGAACACACAATCAATATCATTCGCCTCCAACCCCGCGCGCTCGTCGAGCCGATGATTCAGCAGTTCAGCCGGCAAGGACGGATCCACCAGAACCGTCCTGCTTCCGTCGCGAATCAGCACGCAGGTGGCGTGCGCCGCACGCTTGGTCTGTTCCTCGTTCCAGAAGCGGTTGCGGCTCAGACAGCCGATACTGATCACGTCGAAAGCCAGCGACACGACGACCATCCTCTCTCACAGCAGTCCTGCTCCAGCCAGAGGCTCCACCATCCTCCTGCCCCTGTCAATGGCCACAGCCGCCGTTGTACAATGCCGGTCGGCAAACACCGACCTAGTGCTTCATGACATTTGAACATATGGGTAAAGACGTTTCAGCTTAATTCGGGCGTCAGCGGTGGTGAACTGCCAGTCTACGCCGCGTTGGCGCCGGTTGCGGTTTTCGGTCCAAGGCGTCACCTTACCACGCAAGGCGGCTACGCTGCCGGTGCGCTGGGCCAA
>DATKUK010000063.1:0-132030 GCA_035530655.1 Phycisphaerae bacterium | reverse complement strand
CTACACGCCCATAGCCCGCCACCGCCTCCACGATGGCCAGCCAGTCGTTCGCACACCGCCGGTTCATCAGCGTCTGACCGCCTGCGTCCATCACACACACCTGTACCGAATCCTGGTGGTAGTCCAATCCTACGTAAACCGCTATCCTCCTCATGCCCGTTGCTCCTTAAAAGATAACTTCCTTTTGGCTGGTCGTTATACCAGCCGGAGCAACGGGCTTTCATCCCCATCTACGTCTGAGTTATACCGGATACAACACGGCGGGTAGAGCCCGCGCTACAGCCTCACGGCCTGGCTTCGCCGGATCGTGCCACCCTAGACACCCATCGTACACAGATGAAGGAACACTGCTTGGAAGCAGTGGCAGACGCGTGCCACCCGACGGTCACGGGGCGGATTGGCGATACGCCTGGCGGGCTTGATAAAGGCGCAGGCGGCCTTCGTATTGGTCGGCAAGTTCAGACTGGTTGTGCGCCCGAGCCAGTTCGACCGCGCGTTGGGCGGTGGTGACGGCGCGATCGAAGTCGCCCACCTCGGCGTAGGCGGCGGCCAACGTGTCCAGCGGCAAGGGTTGGGTGTAGTTGAGTTGGCGGTTGGCCTCGGTGGCGAGTCGGACGGCCTCCGACCCGTTGCGAATCGCAGCATCGGGACAGGTGGCCAGCAACCAGGCGAGGTCGTTCATCGCGCGAATGTGGTCGTGCGCCAGACGCAAAACCGCTCTGTAGTGATCGGCGGCCTCGGCGAAGCCCGAAGTCCGTGAAAGGGCGTCGGCCAGGTTCTGATGGGCGGCAGCATAGTCGGGGTTGATCTGCACCGCTTGTAGGAAGTGCACGATGGCCTGATCGGTTTGGCCCCTTCTGAGCAACGCCAGACCGAGGTTGCGATGGGCCAAAGCATAGTCCGGCCAGATCTGAAGGGCCTGGTGATAGTGCTGAATGGCCTCGTCGAGCTTGCCCTGACGAAGCAGCGCGTTGCCGAGGTTGTTGTGGGCGTCGGCGTAGTCGGGGCGTATCACCAGCGCCCGGCGGTACTGCACAATCGCCTCATCGAGACGGTCCTGGGCGGCTAGAGCCAAGCCAAGGTTGTAGAGAGCGGGGCCGTGGGAAGGATCTATCGCGACGGTCTGACGGTACTGTTCGATGGCATGGTCGGTGTCACCCACTGAGCGGTAGGCGATGCCGCGCTCGTAATACCAGCGGGCCTGGTCGGGTTGATAACCGGCCACATTTCTGGAACTCAGCGCATACAGCACCACGACCGCACCCAGCCACAGGGCCGCGCGCATCGGCCGGCTGTCTGCGATTGCGGGTCGAGTTCACGTTCCCATCGCCGGATCCGCCCCCCCATCACATGTCGCGATCGCTCGGACTACACCGCGCTCGCCTGGCTCCCACGAGCCTGAAGGCAGGCGACTACGCGGCAGGCTTGTTCGTGACGATGACCAGATTGTGGTCCGGATCGTTTTGACGACTGTCGACGACCTCCAGAATGTGGCCTTCGACGCCGAGCACGTTGGACAGCCGTCCCCAGTTGCCGGCGCGCATGACGACATAGACCGGCTTGTCGCCTTCGAGGAGGTCTCTGATCCGATCGGCTACCGTCAACTCGAGAGCGTGGCGATCGCGAGGCCTGCCCTCGAGTTCGGCCTCGATCTCCATAGGGGTCATGATGTACCGGATGCGACGTTTGCCATAGAAAACCACGCGCGCGTCGGGCCGCCGATCGCCCCAATAGACCTCGGCACCGGGCTCGATATTGGCCGCCTCGATGGCTGAAACCACATCGCGAGCCTCGGTATCCAGCCCTAAACGAGGTCCAATCCACAGCCAGCCGGACACGAACACGGCAATCATCGTGGTCGGTATCAATCCAAAGCTCAATGCGCGACGGCCTCGCAGATACGCCATCGCCGAAGCCGTGAAGCCCACCACCGTCAGGAAAGCCACAACTGCAGCCGAAGCGGCGGCCGCCGGCGCGTTGTGATGCACCCAGACCCAGGCCGCCAACAGGCCGATCGCCAGACAGGTCGGCACCCCGACGCAGATGGCCGCCAGCAACTTGCGCGACGGCTGCGGAACCGGGCCGAAGAGCCGATGCAGCACGACCCCCAGCAGCAAAACCGCGCCGCCGACACTCGAAAGCAGATAGTGGGGGCGTTTGGACGCTACCACCAGCGACAGGACCAACAGGCCAACCAGCCACCAGCAGCACGCATACAGCAGCGGGCGCCGGTAGCGGCGATACCGCGTCAAAAATGGTGAGACGGTGGCCTCGGGCACCGACAGCAGCCAAGGCACCGTGAGGGCAAACGCGTACGGCAGGTAATACAGATAGGCCTGCGGGCTGCTGTGCAGCATCTCGCCGGTGGCGTGCCCGATAAATTGGGCATGCCAGATCCATATGATGTCGGGCTGCTTCAGGTACGCCGCCACCGCCCACCAGCCGAACGAAGCCAGGAATATCAGCACGCCGGGCAGCAGCCACGTGCGGGTGAACGCGCGGACGAACTGCTGGCCTACGGTGGCTGCGGCGAACCGCCAGTCCCACGCGCCGGCCAAGGCCAGACGAACGGGTCGATGCACGAACCACCACACCGCCAGCGGCATGCCCACCACCGCCAGCGGCACGGGCCCCTTGGTCAGCACGCCCAGCCCGAGAGCCACGTAGAACAAGGCGAAGTGAAGCCGTCGACGGCCACGCGTTGCGGCGTGGATCGCCCACCAAAACTCGGCAAATGCCCAGGCAGCGGTGGCAGCAACCGTCATCTCCATCATGCCGTTGTTGGCATAGAAGAGAATGCCGAACGTGCTGGCCGCCACCAGGCCCGTGGTCAGCCCGACACCGGCGCCGAACATGGAAACGCTCAGTCGCCACAGAATCAGCACCGTCAGAAAGCCGGCCACGGCCGACGGGAGTCGGGCGCTGAACGGCGTGACCGGCATGTCGCTCGGCGGCTCGAGCCAACGGGCCGCCAGAGCGGTCAGCCAACTCTTCAGCGGAGGCTTATTGCCATAAACCGCCTCACCGTAGTGCGATACAAGCCAGTTGCCGCTCTGAAGCATTTGGCGGGAGACCTGAGCGTGGAGACACTCGTGATCGCCGAGAGGCGGGCCGCCTGCCAGGGGCAACAACGTGCCCACAGTCGCGGCCAGCACCAATGCAACCGCGCCCAGCCTGGGCTGCCGAGGTGATGTTTGTGCAGTCACGACGGAAAAGCATGGCCAATTCCACTGCCGCGGTCAAGCTGCGTGTAGGACAGCACCTGCTTTGGCCGGCGGCCTGGCACCAAGAAACACATTGACAACGCCTTACGGTAGCTGAGAGCCGCCCTATCAGCTAGAAAACGCACCGGCTGAGGGCTATGTTGTCACAAACGACGGCTTGGACAGGAGATACTTCATGTCAGGGCAACTCAACCGGCAGCAGGTGCTGCAAGCGTTAGGCAGCGTGAACGACCCCGAGTTGGACCGCGACCTTGTGAGCCTGGGCATGATCAAGGATGTCGTCGTACAGGACGGCCGCGTGGAGGTTTCGGTGGAGCTGACCACGCCGGCCTGTCCCATGAAGAGCCGGATCGCCGCCGACGTGGAACGCGCCGTGCGTGCCCTGCCGGGCGTAACCGACGTGCAGGTGCATCTGGGCGCGCGGGTGCAGGGCCCGCCCAGACCGCAAGCTGTGCTGCCGCAGGTCAAGCACATCATCGCGGTGGGAGCGGGCAAGGGTGGCGTGGGCAAGAGCACGGTCGCCGTCATGCTGGCGATGTCGTTGCGGCGCAGTGGTGCGCGGGTGGGCTTACTGGATGCGGACGTCTTCGGCCCGTCCATCCCGACCATGCTCGGCGTGCCGAACGATAAGCCGCTTGCCAGGGACGGGAAGATTCTGCCCGTTGAGGTAGCCGCCCTGTCAGTCATGAGCATGGGATTCCTGCTGGACCCGGACGACGCGGTGGTCTGGCGGGGCCCGATGGTGCACGGGGTGGTCAAACAGTTCCTGTCGAACGTGGATTGGGGTGAGCTGGACTATCTGATCGTGGATTTGCCGCCGGGGACGGGCGACGTGCCGCTTACGCTTTCGCAGTCGATACCGATGACCGGCGCGGTGGTGGTGTGCACCGGCCAGCAGGTGGCCAGGCTGGACGCCGGACGGGCCATTCAGATGTATGAGAAGCTCGGCGTCCACTGCCTCGGCGTGGTGGAGAATATGACATACTTTGTCGCACTCGACACCGGCAAGGAGTACGATCTGTTCGGCAAGGGTGGAGCGGCGGCGCTGGCCGAGCAGTACGGTGTGCCGTTTCTGGGCTCGATCCCGCTGAACGTCGGCATCCGCCGGGCGTGCGATGCAGGCACGCCCGATGCGATGCTGAACGATTTGGACCTTGCCACTCGGGATGCCATCGAGGCGGTTGCGGGCAACCTGGCGGCACGGGTGTGCGCAGCCACGAATACAGCGGCGGGAAGCGGGGCGGCGGACGACCGAGTGGAAGCAGTCTGACACGAGGCAAAATCATGGATGTTGATTCTGATAGGTTGGTGGCTGACACCCTTGAACGGGTGTGGAACTTCGTCAAGCAGCGGGACGACGCATGGAACATCCCGCCGGAGGAAGGCCGATTCCTGCACAGCATGGCGCTGGCCACCGGCGCTGCGCGCCTGTTGGAGCTGGGGACAAGCTACGGCTACAGCAGCCTGTGGCTGGCGTGGGCGGCGAGGAAAAACCACGGCCGGCTGATCACTATCGACAAGGAACAGCGCAAGCGCGACCAGGCGATGGAGCATCTCCGCCAGGGGGGTCTGGACGGCGTGGTCGTGGCCCGTGTCGGGCAGATCACCGACGTGCTGACCGAAATGGACGGTCCGTTCGATTTCGTCTTTATCGACGCGGACAAGGAACCCACGCGGGAATACATCGATCTTCTGCTGGACAAGCTCACCGACCGGGCGACCATTCTGATCGACAACGTCATCTCGCACCCGGAGGCGTTCGGCGATGCGCTGGACTATATCCGGTCGCATCCGTCCCTATGGGCCATGACCGTGCCCGTGGGACACGGCGTGGAGATGCTGGTCAAAGTTGAGGCGACGTCGAAGTAGGACACTGGGTGGAACGGCTGCCCGAACAGGCGCCAAAGACGATGGGCAGGCAGCGCGAAACCGTGGAGCAACGCAAACTGCGGGCGGCGCGCATCGTGCGAGCGATGAAGAAGCTCTACCCGAGCGCGACCACTGCCCTGCGGCACGACAGCGTGTTGGAGCTGCTGATCGCGACCATCCTGTCAGCCCAATGCACCGACGAACGAGTCAACCAGGTGACGCCCGACCTGTTCAAACGATACAGAACCGCCCGCGACTACGCAGCCGCCAGCCAGGCGGAACTGGAGAAGCAGATTCAGTCAACGGGTTTTTTCCGGCAGAAGGCCAAGAGCATCCGGGCAGCCTGCCAGGCCATCGACGAGCAGTTCGACGGCGAGGTTCCCGACACGATGGAGCACCTGCTGCAACTTCGTGGGGTGGCCCGCAAGACGGCCAACGTGGTGCTGGGCACATGGTTCGGCAAGAACGAGGGCGTCTGCGTGGACACGCACGTGGGGCGTCTGGCCGAACGTCTTGGGCTCACCTGGAACGGTCGGAACAGCAAGGACGCAACCAGGATTGAGGCCGACCTGATGCAGATCCTGCCACGCAGGCAATGGGCGTTCGTCAGTCATGCACTGATTCTGCACGGGCGAAGCATCTGCACGGCCCGCAAGCCCAAGTGCGAGGCGTGCAAACTGGCGAAAGATTGCCCAGCAGCCTTCACCTTCGAGTGATCGAACCCCACTCCGGACTCAGCATGTCAGCCTTGCTCGAACCGGGGGATGGCAGCCTCTCAGACTCGGCCGAACACGTCCCAATGACGATCGCTGCTGTGCTCGACCTGGAGCGTGGTCAGATTGGCCGCCGCAAGTTGACCACGCACTTCGTCGGGTGTGTAGGCGGCCAACAGCGAATCGTAGAACAACTTCTTGAGCAGGTCGGACTCGTCGCCCGAATACGTCTCGACGATCCGGCGAGCCCGACTTGGCGTGTCGGGCCGCGAGAGGTCGCGAAAGAGCACGACCGCGCCCGGCCGCGCGACGCGCTTCACCTCCAACCACACCGATTCAGGTTCGTTGAGATGGTGGATGATGCTGTTGGAGACCACCAGGTCGAAGGCGTGGTCGTCGAACGGCAGCGACTTCGCGTCGGCCAGCACAAGGTCGATCCTGTCGCCCAGCGGCTCGCCGGCGAGGCGCTGCCGGGCCAGGGCAAACATGGCGGCTGCCGCATCCACCGCGGTCACGCGCCAGTCGGGGCGACGTTGCAGCAGGCGAACCGCAATGTCGGCCGGGCCCGCGCCCAAGTCGACGACACACGCGCGGGAGAGATGTCCGCCCAACTCGACGATGCGTTCGACGAAGGCCTCGTTAACCTCGGCAAAGTCGGCCTGCTCGTAAGCCTTGGCCTCGTCGCCGCCGTCCATTACCTCCGGTTCGGGGATTCGGTCCACAATACGTTGCTCCATTCCACGCACCGGTGGCTGTGCGCCAAGCATCACAACGGCACGATCTGATCGGTGTCGGCCGCCTCGCGTGCCTTCAGGGCGATCTCGGTGACACGTACCGCCTCGTCCGGACCGACGACATGCCGGCCTTCTCCGCGCAGCTCGCCGACGAAATCCGCGAAGAACTGCCCGGGGGTCGGACGCGTCAATTCGCGCGGGCCGTCCGAGTGCGTGATGATCTGGCAGAGCCCGTCGGCCAGGCGAACCTCGACCACGCCCTGCGATCCGGCGATGCGGAGTCGATCGTCGCCGTGCGTCGGGGCGGCGGCGGGTCGCAGGTAGTCGAAGCTGATAACGGCCTGGCCGCCGTTGGACATCTCGAACAGCAGGGCGCCAGCGTCCTCGCAGCCGGGATAGCTCGGATGCGCCTTGTTGGCGTGCAGGGCACGAACGCTTCGATACTCCTGTTGCGTGCAATATCGAACGAAGTCGATGGCGTGAATGGCCACCCACGGAATCGTGCCGCCGTAGGTGTCTCGCCGCCTGAAGAAGTCGGGGCGGGTGCCGAAGCGGTACGACTTCTGTCCGAAGGCGAGAATTGGCTCGCCGATCAGACCCTCGGCCACCGCTTGGCGGGCGGCATGGATGCGCGGGTCCAATCGCATGGCCAGCAGGGCGGTCAGGCGGACGTTATGCCGGGCGACGGCCTGCCGAACCCGCTTCAGATCGTCCAGCGTCGTAGCCACCGGCTTCTCGGCGATGACATGGATGCCTCGGCTGGCGGCCTCGACGATGACTTCAGCATTGCGGTAGTACTGCATGGCCACGCACGCCACATCGGGTTTGGTTTCGTCGAGCATCTGGCGGTAATCGTCATACGCACGCGTCGTGGGGCCCCATGCCGGCTGATTGCTGAATCGATTCACGTCGTCGAAGCGATCGGCCCTTGCCATACCCACCAACTCGCACTCGCCTGCCGCCTGCCAGCCGTCGAAGACCTCGCTAATGTGCCCACGCGACCCGATGATAGCGACACGAATCATGGTCAAGCTCCCTTCGATCTCGAATCCGCGCTACGTCGAGGCCCGCCCGGGTCAACGGCGCCAGTTTCTGGCGGTTTCGAACATGGCCAGCAGGTTTTCGGGCGGCGTCTCGAAGACGATGCTGTTGCTGCTGCCGAGCACGTGACCGATCCCGCCGGTCTCGGCCAGGTTCTGCTCGGTCGTGCGGCGAACGTCGTCAACCGTGCCCCGGGTCAGAGCGGCGGCGCAATCCACGTTGCCGAACAGGCACAGACGCCCGAATCGCGCGCGCAGCTCATCCAGCTTCATGCCCGCCTGGCGGTCGATCTCGCCGTAGCCGTCCACGCCCGACTCCTCGAAGAGCATGTCGCCAATGGGCCAGGTCCAGCCGTCGGTGCGAAAGATATAGTGCATTTGCAGCTCGTGACATTTGGCGGTGATCCGCTTCAGGTGTGGCAGCACCAGGCGCCGAAACATCGCGGGCGAGTAGGCCGGCCCCGTGTTCATCGCCAGATCGCCGCCGGCCAGGCAAACCTCGGCCCCGTGCTGATGATACACCTCGATGGCCAGAAGCTGTTCCTCGCAACGGTGCGACAAATACTCACCCACAAGGTCGGGATAGAGCATCATCGCCTCCAGCCACGCCGGCTCGTACATCAGCACGCCCACGCCCCCGCAGCCGCAGGCCCTGCACAGGTCCGGGCCGGCCAGTCGGCACAGCTCGTCCCAGTCGGCCAGCTCGTCGTCGGATGGCGGCTTGGGGCCGTCGAACGACTCGACGGCCGATCGAATCTCTGGCACCAGCACGTCGCCCCCGCCGCGTCTGAGATGATTGTCCACCTCGTGCCAACTCGCTGCCTCCAGGCTGTAGCGCGCGAGCGACCAGGCTCCGTCCTCGCTGCCGAAGAAGTAGGTCGACTCGTCGATCTTTCTGGCGGGCTTGCGCTTCTCACGCCAGGGCATGCGGATCATGTCGAAACCCATCTGCCGGTAAAGCCACGCGATGTCGCCCAGCATCTTGGCGACGAATTCGCGGTGGGCCTGCTCGCCGGCAAGCGAGGCGACAGCCTCTTTGCAGCGCAGATCGCCCCCGCCGATATCCAGCGAACGACCGAACGCCTGCGACGCCACCTTGCTGGCGACCGTCTGCTCGAAGATCGGCACGCGATCGGTCGGCTGAAACTGAAAGGCCGCTTGGATTCGCTCTCGTCCGGTCATAGACGCCTCTTGGTGAAGTTCTCAGCAAGACACCTGTTCGTCGGCCAAAGCCTCAACACGGCCTACCGCTGCTCGATCGCGTCTATCAACAGTCGCAGGAACGCCGGCAGGTAGCCGAAGTAAATGGCCGTAATCAGGTGCCCGTCGCGGACAGCCTCCTGATTGACCCAGTCGGCCCCGGCGTTTTTCATGTCGACGGCCATGTCGTCGGGGCTGGTGGCCCGGCGCCCGCGCAGGATGTCGGCGCTGACCAGCACCCACTGGGCGTGGCAGATGGCGCCGATGATTTTCTCGCGTGCGTTCATCCGGCGTACCAGTTCGAGCGTGGCTGAATCGTTTCGCAGATACAGCGGGCCGAAGATGCCGCCCGGAATGACCAGGGCATCGAGCTGATCGGCCCGCAGATCGGCGATCGCCTTGTCGGTCTTCGCCAGGGCCAGCCCGTCCTTGCCGCATCGCCCCTCGCCGTGGTAGATGCGATCAGCCTCGAGTCCGGCGACGATCAGCGTGGCGCCCTCCTCCTTGAAGCGATAGTACGGCACCCAGAACTCGTGCTCGTGTGCACCGTCGACGGCCAGCAGCGCGATGCGTTTGCCCACCAGCCGCGGTGGATTCTCAGCCACTCGACACCTCCTTCGTGTTCGTCGCAGTCAGTCTACGCCACCACCCACAACATGGCGACCCTCGCCGCAGCTGACCGTGTGCCTCGGCGTTAGAGCAGTGTTCCCGTAGGTGTCTTGGGTGGCATCCCGGCTCGCCGGGATCGAACGCGCCGGGATTGACCGTCGCATCCGCCGTAGGGCGCGTCCCGGCGCGCCGGGATTGCGCTCGCAATGCCCGGCGCACAGAGGCTCTGTGGGCTCGCGTCGCGTGTTTTACGGTAGCGCGTCTGAAGACGTGTCGGACAGCCGGATCAGGGCGACGCTGTCAGCCGGCAGCAACACCTCGCAGAACAGCTCGTCTCGGGCGTAGGTGTTGCGCTGCTCGACGGGATGCAGTTCGAGCGAGTCGGAGTCCCAGCGTCGTTGGGAGTCAATGCGGTAGACGGTAACGCGCTTAGGTCCGGCCACCAGCTTGGAGAAGTGGAGCGCGGCGACCCGGTGGGCGCGTTCGTCCAGGCTGTAATTGACAGCCAGCGCGCACACATCCGATCCGCTCCGGCCGGCGAGCGCGCGGACGTCGCGGTCGTCACACGAGGCGGCGAGGCGCTCGTCGCCGAGTTGGGCGAGCATCCAGTAGACGAAATACTGCGGGCGGACCTCGCCATTCACGCCGAACAGGCCCAGGCGGTGCGGCGTCTCGTTCCAGTGGCGGATCATGTTGGCAACGCCTCGCGGCGAGAAGAATGGTTCAAAGTCGGTTGGAACGCAGGCCTGGTCCCAGATGTGGTAGTAAAACGATCCGTCGAGCCCGGCGCGGCGCATGTCGAGGATGGCGGCCGCCACCGCGGCGGCGCGGCGTGCGTCGAAGGCAGCGTCCTCGGTCGAGCCGCCCAGGCGGCGGTTCCATTCGGTGACGAAAAACTCGGGTCGGCGCCCGAGCAGTTCGCGGCAGAGGATATCGGCCACCTCGACCAGGAAGGCATGACGCCCGGGATCGGAGTGGTACAGATGCCACGAAACAAAGTCGAGCCGGGCACCCGTGCGTCGGCAATACTTCAGGAAGCCCAACAGGGGATCGTGGTGCATGACAGCCATGGCCGGACCGCCCACCTTCGCCTGCGGAAAGGTGCGCAGGATGGGCTCGACCGTCATCGAGTAGTACTGGCCGTACTCCTCGCCGTCGCGGATCAGGTAGGGACAGCCGCCATCCTCGCCGATGTCCGGCTCGTTGCCGATCTCCCAATGGGTGACGATTGGCTGCTCGACGCTGTAGCGGCGGACCAGTTCGGCGATGACCTGCTGCCACTGTCGGACGTCGTTCGGACGCCACACGCTTTGATCGACGGTCGGGTATAGCGGTTTCGGCTTGATGGTGATGGCAGCGGCCACCTTCGCGCCGGTGCGGGCCAGGGCCTGCATGTACGGATCGAGACGCGACCAGTCGAAGCGCCCTCGCTCGGGATAGATGTTGAAAAACTCCTGGATGAAGATGCGGACCAGGCGAGGGCCGAGGCGCCGAACACCATCGACCACGCGGTCCGGCAGCGGCAGCGAATTGATCCCCCCGTGACCGAGGCTGTGCCTCCATAGCTCCAACGCGCCCTGCGCGTCCCCCGCATCGATGCAAATCCGTGCAGCCGCGTGCGGCCCATATTCGTTCGACATGACAGGCGCTCCACGAAGTCAGCGTGATATTTGCGGCATTGTACCGGTCGCAGCCGTCCGGCCAAGAGCGGCAGATGGCGTGCTCAACGATCGCGAAGCCCAGCCGCACCGCCCCCCTGCCGGCGTACCGACCGCCAACGGGAGCAACGCCGCCGGCAGGTGTGGCACGGGGTGCCGATCAGTGAGTCGGAACCGCACAGGACGTCTTAGCGGAGGCCGGGCGAAGCGAACGGCCATTGCAGCGTGTCCCCTGCTGGGCGATAATAGTGTGTGGAGGCCCACAGCAGTCGCTGCTAACTGGCCATATGATTAATGTCGGGACCCTGAATGGGGATGGCGACAGGACATATGGCACGATGACCCGCTGGAGATCGTAAGAAATGAAGGCTAACAGAATCATACGTGCGGGGATGCGAAGGTGGACGGTCTTGCTGGTCGTTCTGATCGCGGCAGCGGCGGCTTTGGGGGCGTTGGTGTCGGGTCGAGCGGTTCGCGAGGGCGGCTCGGGCGACAACACCCCGCAGTTCGTCGTTCAGCGCGGGCCGCTGACCATCAGCGTCACCGAGAGTGGCACGATCAAGCCGCGCGAGCAGAAGATCCTCAAAAGCGAGGTCGAGGGGCAGACGACGATCATCTACCTGATTCCTGAAGGCGCGCTCGTAAAAGAGGGCCAGTTGCTGGTCGAGCTGGATGCCAGCGGGCTGGAAGATCAGAAAGTAGACCAGCAGATACGGGTCCAGAACGCCGAGGCCACCTTCATCCGCGCCCGCGAGAATCTGGAGGTGGTCAAGAGCCAAGCCAGCAGCGATATCTCCGCGGCGAAGCTGGCCGATCAGTTCGCCCAGGAAGACCTCACCCAGTACCTGGAAGGCGAATTCCCAAAGGAGCTGAAGGAGGCCGAGTCACGCATCACCCTGGCTGAAGAAGAAAAGGAACGGGCCGAGAATAACCTCGAGTCGTCGAAGGCGCTTTCGGAAAAGCAGTACGTCTCCAGGACCGAGTTGGAGGCCGACACGCTCGCGGCGCATCGGGCGCAACTGGATTACGAGTTGGCTACCGCCACGCGTGACCTGTTGAAGGACTTCACGTACAAGCGCAAACTTGCCCAGTTGCAGAGCGACATCGACCAGACCCATATGGCTCTGGAGCGGGTCGAGCGCAAGGCCATCGCCGACACCGTTCAGGCCGAAGCCGACCTGAAGGCTAAGGAGGCCGAGTTCCGGCAGCAGCAGGACAAGCTCAACAAGATCGGACAGCAGATCACCAAGGCCAAGATCTACGCGCCGATCAACGGCATGGTGGTCTACGCCACCTCTGCCCAACGCAGTCGGCACGGCAATACCGAGCCGCTGGACGAAGGCCAGAGCGTACGCGAACGTCAGGAGTTGATCTACCTGCCCACCGCCGACGCGATGATGGCCGAGATCAACATTCACGAGGCGAGCCTGGACAAGGTCAGCCTCGGCCTTGCCGTTCGGGTGACCGTCGATGCGCTGCCGGGCAAAACGTTCACCGGCCGCGTGGCCAAGATCGCGCCGCTTCCGGACGCCCAGAGCATGTGGTTGAACCCCGACCTGAAGGTCTATAGCGCTCAGATCGATCTCGAGGGGAGTGGGACAGGCGTCCGTACGGGGATGAGCTGTCAGGCCGAGATTCTTGTGGACCGGTACGAAGACGCCATCTCCGTGCCCGTGCAAGCGGTGATACGCGTCGGCGGCAAGCCGACCGTCTTTGTTGTAGAGGATAACCAGGTAAAGCCGCAAACCGTAGAACTGGGTCTCGACAACAACCGCATGGTACGCATCGTCAGCGGCCTCGAACCCGGGCAGACGGTCTCACTCACACCGCCGCTGGCGGCCGCCGGCACCGTGGAGAAGCCGGTGGCTGAGCCGACCGAAAGCTCCGAGCTGGCCGGCTCACCCGACGTTCGCCCAGCACCCGACGCGACCCGCACCCTACCGGGTCCCGCCGATCGCGCCGACGGGCAGCCACGCGCCCGACGCGGAAACGGCGGTGAGCAGGGCGAGGCCGAACGGTCGAGCCGTCGCCGGCCGTCGCGGGAGATGACGCCCGAGGAGCGAGAGCAGCGGCGCAGACAGTTCGAGAACCTCTCCCCCGAGCAGCGCGAGCAACTCAGGCAGAGACGCTCACGCCAACGGCAGGAGACGACGCAACCCGCCGCCGACCAGGGCCGATGACGACGGCACCGACCAGCCTGATGCAACAAACGGCAGCCACCGACGGTATTGTCCAACTGCACGACGTGCACAAGGTCTACCAAATGGGCACCTATCAGGTGCGGGCGCTGGCGGGCGTGACGGTGACGTTTTCCCGGGGCAGCTTCTGGGCCATCATGGGCCCCAGCGGCTCGGGAAAGAGCACGATGCTGAACCTGCTGGGCTGTCTGGACCGGCCTACCGGCGGCCGTTATCTGCTGGAAGGCCAGGACGTGGCCGTCCTGGACGACAACGCCCTTAGCGAATTCCGGCTGCGGCATCTGGGGTTTATCTTCCAGAGCTTCAATCTGATCCCCCAACTGACGGTGTGCGAGAACATAGAGATGCCTCTCTATTACCTCGGCTGGGATGCCAAGGAAAGTACGAGGCGGGCGGCCGCACTCGCCGAGCGGGTGGGTTTGGGCGACCGTCTGGACCATAGGCCCACCGAGCTTTCGGGCGGGCAGCAGCAGCGCGTCGCTATCGCCCGAGCCCTGGCCAACGATTCACCGATCCTGCTTGCCGACGAACCAACGGGAAACCTGGACACGGCCACGGGCGTGCAAATCATGGCATTGCTGTGTGAACTCAACGCGCAAGGCAAGACCGTCATTACCGTTACGCACGAGTCTACGGTTGCCGAACATGCCTCGCATAGCCTGCACCTGCGCGACGGTCTGATCGAGCGCATCGAAGGGCGGGACTGATGCGCCAACTCCGGGTCGTGCGCAACATTCGCCTGGGCATCAAGAACCTGATGCTCCACAAGCTGCGCTCGTTCCTGACGATGCTGGGCGTGGTGTTTGGTGTGGGCAGCGTGGTGGCGATGCTCGCCGTCGGCGAGGGCGCCAGCAAGGAGGCGCTGGCGCAGATTCGAAAGCTCGGCAGCCACAACATCATCGTCACGTCGGTCAAGGCGGCGGAAGATGAAGCCAGCGGCACGGTCCGGGCGATGATGAGCGTCTACGGGCTGTTTTACGAAGACGAACTGCGAATGCAGGAGAGCTTCGAAGCGGTGGAGCGCACGGTACCCGTCAAGCTGATCCGCCGGGACGGCCGCCTCGGTGAGCGGGTGCTCGAGCTGCGCATCGTGGGCACCACGCCCGAGTGGTTTGAGCTGGTGCAGAGGCCCGTCATCGCCGGACGCGTGCTGTTGCGCCGCGACGTGGACCATCACGCCAACGCGGTCGTGCTGACCGAGTACGGCGCCCGGCGGCTGCTGGCGACCCAAGCCACCCTCGGGCAGTCGCTGCGGATCGGCAGCGATTACTTCGAGGTGGTCGGCATCGTCAAGAGCGAGGACATCCAGGCCGGCGGCATTCAGACGCCCGACCAGGAAGTCGACGCCTATATCCCCCTCAACGTCGCCCGCCAGCGATTCGGCGATATTAGCGTCCGCCGAAGCGCCGGATCTCGCGAGCAGGAGCTGGTCGAGTTGCATCAGATGATCGTCCAGGTGCGGTCACTGACCGACGTCGAGCCCGTCGCCGCCGGTATCGCGGCTATGCTCAAACGGTTCCACAAGAAGACCGACTACCGCCTGAGCGTGCCGCTCGCCCTGCTCCGCCAGGCCGAGGCCACCAAGCGAACGTTCAACGTCGTTCTCGGCTCGATTGCGGGAATCAGCCTGCTCGTGGGCGGCATCGGCATTATGAACATCATGCTGGCCTCGGTCACCGAGCGCACCCGCGAGATCGGTATCCGTCGGGCCATCGGCGCCAAGCGCAGGCAGATCGTAGGCCAGTTCCTGATCGAAACGGTCGTCCTGTCCAGCCTCGGCGGCTTGATCGGCATAGGCATCGGCCTGGTGATCCCCTGGCTGGTTACCTATCTGGCCGGCATGCCTACCGTGGTGACGCTGTATAGCCTCGTGCTGTCGGTGGGGATCAGCATGTCGGTGGGCATCGTCTTTGGCCTGTACCCGGCCGTCCGCGCCGCCACCCTCGACCCGATTGTCGCGCTGCGACACGAATAGAGTTGTGACATATGATAGACATCGGGTGGCACGGTCCTGCGTAGCAGGGCCGTGAATCAATTCGGATGCAAGGAGGGTGGTCTTCGACAAGCTCAGACCGAGAGAACCCGCCCTGCGGGCCGCGACCAGGGGCTTCGCCCCTGGACCCATAGAGTAAAAGACCCAAAGAGCAAAGGGCTAGTGAGTCCCCGCCGCACAACGAAACCCGCCGCTGAGGTAGTTGCGGTAGTCGGGCCCGGCGTCGCCGCGAAGCGCAGAGCGGCAGTAGTACGGATTGCTGACCCAACTGCCACCGCGCAAAACACGGCCTGCTTCGGCACCTCCCTTCGTCCACGCGCTGCCGTCTATTGGAGCGCCATCGTAGTTGTCGCGCCACGCATCCTGACACCATTCCCAGACATTGCCCGCCAGATCCAGGATTCCATCGGGTGTCCCGCCGCGAGGATAGACACCCACCGGCGTAGGACATCCGACCTCGAGTCCATAGTTCGCCAGCGACGGGGTCGGCTCGTGGTTTCCCCAGGGGTATCGACGGCCGTCGGTTCCCCGGGCCGCCCGCTCCCACTCGGCCTCGCTGGGCAAGCGACACCCGGCCCAGGCCGCGTAAGCGGCCGCCTCGAACCAGTTCACGCCGGTCACCGGGCGGTTGGGGTGGGCCAATTGCTCGGCCCACTCATCCGGCTCCTGCCGCTCACCGAACCCGCCGGCCTGCCAATGCTGCTCGTTTGCATAGCCGCCGTCTTCGACGAAGCGGGCGTACTCGGCGACGGTCACGGGATATCGCGCGATGCGGTAGGCCGCCAGACGTACTTTGTGGACGGGCGACTCGTCGGGGTATGCCTCGGGGTTGTAGTTGGGTTGCGAAGAGTCGTCGCGCTGGGCTCCCATCAAAAAGTCACCCGCGGGGATGTCGACCCAGTTCGCGTCGAGGGCGCGGTCGGTGAGCCGCGGGTCGCCCGCCTGGCCCAGCGCCTCGGCGGCGGCGATGGCCACCTTGATGTCGACCGATCGCGACCGCTCTGCATCGAAAATGCCCATCACCTCGTCGGCCACACGCTGATAGCGCCTATCGGCGGGCTTGTAGTTGACCGGCCCCAGATCCCGAACGGCCGCACCGAGAAGCCCGAAACACCTCGCCTGATCGGCCAGCGAAGCGTCTTGGTCGAGACCGTCGAGGATGGCCGAGAACATCGCGTCGACGCGGCGGACCCCCTGGTGATGGAGGACGCCGGCCAGCAACAGGACAGTCTCGCGCCACTGAGGCTCATACAACTTCTGCGGCTGAGCGAACAGCAGCCCGCGCTGCTCGTCTTCGCTCCGTGAGCCCATGGCCCTGGCCGCCAGGTACTCCTGAAAGGTCAGGTGCCAGAATCGCACGTGGTCGCCGCGACCGACGACGATGCCGCTGTCCAACTCATCCTGGCGCAGGAAAGCGTCGGCTAGGCGGACTCGTTCGTGCTCCGGCTCATCGCGCGACTCCCGGGCGATCGCCGTGCCGGCCCAGTACCTGGGCACCTGCATCTGCCGCCCGTCGGGGTGATCCTGCATGGCCAGGGCCAATTCCTGGTGCAGGGCGACGCAGCGCTCCGGCGGCGGGCGGCCCGGCCTGTCTTCACGCGAACGAGCCAGCCAGAGGATGATCGACTCGTAGAGGTCGGCCCGCTGCTCGGGCAGGCGCTTCTCGTTCCAGTGAACCACCGCCAGCGCGGTCAACATCACCGGGTTGCGGGCCATCCGCCGGATCTCGGGCCGCCGAAGCGCGACCAGCAGCTCCCGCAGGTGCCCTCGTAGCTGGGCGGGGCTGTCGGCGAACAGAGCTTCGCACCAACGCGTGAGGAACGTCTCGATGGCCTCGGGCTCCAGCGCGTCGATCCGAGCGTGGGCAAAGTCGGGCAGTACCGCCTCGCCCTGGTAGGCGGCGGGCCGGCTGGTGAGCACGAACCGGCATTTGCCGTATGCGTCGCGGCTGGCCTTTTGCACGAGGCTCGCCAGCAACTTGCGCTGCCGCTCGGACGCCGCTTCGTCCAGCCCGTCGAGCAGGACCATGGCCGACCCACCCTGAAGTTGCTCGCGGAAGAACGACTCGTCCAGACCCGCTCCGGATTCCTCGCTTGTTGTGGCGAGAAAGTGTGGCAGCCAGGCGGGCGAATCGGCGGGCACCGGGCCGTTGTCGCGGCGGCGACAACCCTCGATGTGCTCGGCCAGCTCGGCGAGCCGGATCAGGATGGGAAACGGTTTGCCGTCAAGTCTCAGGCGCCGGCGGGCGGCGGGGTCGTCGCCCATCAGGGCTCGACAGAGCAGGTTGGCGATACGGCAGAGGAAGGTGGTCTTACCCGCACCGGGATCGCCCACGATGACCAGGCGGCGATTTTCGAGGGCTTCGTCCAGCTCGACGCGGAGGTCGCGCACGGTGTCGCGCTTGGGGTCTTTGTCCCTTGCAGGGGCGGATGTGGTCAGCGGGATGTATAGCTCGTCAATCAGGAAGCGATTCGCCCTGCCGCTGCCGACCTGGAGGCCTCGGATGTCGATATAGGCCGTGCGCTCTCGCAGCGAGCGGAGGTAGTTGCCGATGTCGACGGGCCTTGCCTGCACGGCAGGCGCCGCCGCGGCAGGCGGAACATCCAGCAGGAAGGTCGCCACGTTGTCGCGCAACTGGGGATACGCGTTGCGATCGGGAATCCATCGTCCGTCCCGCCACAGCCAGAAATGCACGTCCACTCTGTGCTGGTCCGGGTGGAGTGTCACAAGCTGGAAGGCGTTGGGGTAGCGACTGCCGGCGTAGGCCGAGCCTGCTGCCAGTTCGAGGCACACGTCGCCGGGATCGTAGATCGCGCGGGACCGCTGCCTGTGCAGATGCCCGCGCAGGACGACATGGCAGCGGCGGTGTACCTCGGCCTCGACTTCTTCCGCGTCAGAAGGGACGAGCGAGGCCCAGGGATGGTGCAGCAGGGCAACCGACCAGTCGGCGCTGTTGGACCCCTTGAGCAGTTCGTTGACCTGCCACCGTCCGACCAAGAGCTTGGCGTCGTCTTCGTCGCACCACGACGTCCACGAGGAACACAGCCCGGCGACGTGCACGCGCTGCCCGCGCAGCTTCAGCGTGGTCGACCACCAGGGGACGTCGAGTGCGTCGGCTGCCTTGCGCAGGGCGTTGGCGAAGTCCATGTAGGCGTTATGACGCTTGAGCAGGACATCTCGCTGCTCCGGGTCCTGCAACACCTCTGCGATGGCGTCCTGGTCGACCCCGACGCTCAGTTCAGACTGGACGGCGCGAGCGGTTAGGTTCACGGCCTCGCGGTCGACGTCGTGGTTGCCGGGTACGATGAGGATCCTGTCGGGCGGAAACCGCCTCGGAAGCACCGGGCGCAGCTTGTCATCGATCCAGCGGCGGGCCTGCTCGTAGTCTTCGGCGCACCCCTTGTGCGCGATGTCGCCGGTGATGGCCACGACGTCGGGGGCGAGGCCGCCGCTGACCATCTCGGCAATGGCCTCTGTGAGTCTGGCAAGCACCGAGTCCGAGTCCCAGCAACGTTTGGCGCTGAAATGGAAGTCCGAAAGGTGCAGGATTCGGATCGGATCGTCCGACGACGACTTGCCTTGTCCCTGCGTGCGAGCCACGATAGTCCCCTGATCCCGCCCGCTTCGAGGACCGGGATCATCCGCACTGCAACGACTACTACAGAATCTGCCCCTTCGATCTACAGACACTAATAATGCCAGATATGCTCGACGTCAATGCTCGGGTGCCTGCCGATGTGACCGCCCTGGTCGCAGGCGTCGGCCGGAGCGCCTTGACAGACATCGTGTCGTACGACATTTGACTCAGCAGCGAACGGGCGTCGAATGCTTCGGCGCAAGAAACACCGGGCGCGGATAGCAGCAACCATGACGTCTAAAGAGCGGATGTTGACGGCCATGCGCGGGGGTACGCCCGACGATGTGGTCCGCGCCAGCCGGCCGCCCCTTTCGAACGCATCCTGAAGATGGGCCGGCGGGTCGAGCAGTTCGGTCCTGTGCCGAGAGAGACGCCGAGTCGCTGATTCGGCAAAGGTGCCTGATATGAAAGCCATTAAGGTCTCAGTTGCGTCGACGTCGGCCCGATGGGCCCAGATCGATGCGAACCTGGCGAAGATCCGCAACGCAGCCGAACGCGCCGCCGCCGAGCAGGCCCGCCTGTTGCTGTTGCCCGAGTGCTGCCTGACCGGGGCCGACTGGCCCACGTCGGCCAAAACACCGTGCGTAGAAGACGTAGCGCTCGAGCTGGGCAGCCCGCCCATGCGCGAACTCGGACGCATCGCACGGCGGACGAAGCTGGTCCTGGCCGTTGGTCTCTACGAGCGCAACCGGGGCAACGTGTACGTCACCCAGGCGCTGGTTGGGCCGAAAGGCATGCTCGGTGCGTACCGCAAGGTTCACGAAGGTCGCCAATCCAGTCGCGATCGGCAGCTCTTTCCCGTCTTCGATCTGGGGTTCGTTCGCGTCGGCATCTCCATCTGCCGTGACAACATGCTGCCGGAGTGCGCCCGCATCCTGGCCCTGCGTGGGGCTGAGTTGCTCTTGGCGCCGTTTACCTCGCTGCCGCTCAGCCGAGCGGCATGGCGGCTGGAGCGATTGGTCGCCCTGCGAGCGCGAGCGCAAGACAACCGGCTGTTCGTGCTGTCGGTCAGCCACGCCCAGCCCCACGTACCCGGCCGTCCACCCGAGTGGGGCTACAGCGGCATCTGCTGCGCGATCGACCCGCTTGGCCGAATGATCGGCGAGTCGCGGGGGCGCGTGGGTCGGCGTCAACATCTGACGGTGTCGCTCGACCCGGCGCTTCAGCGACAGTGCTTCCCGGGCGACGAGCCAACTCTGCGTGCCCGCCGGCCGGGGGCCTACCGCGATCTGGTCGACGAGCAATTGCAGAAGGCATGCCTTCGATCCGCCCCGGCGTTCCAGTACGACCGAGCCGCCGATCGAGCACAATAAGAGCGGACGCGACGAAGTCTCTCGCCGCGTCCGCTGCACGAAAACTGCTGGCCGCCTTAGAGGCCCCCATCCGCCTGCCAGCGTTTCGCCGGATTGTCATTGCGGATCGCCAGGTTCCACTTCCTGACGTTGCCGGATTTCAGCTTGATCTCGTACGGGACAAACCAGCCTGGATACCGGCCCGACTGGAACGGCTTGCCGAGGCTGACGATCTCCAGCCCACCAAGGCCCTCCTTGAATTCCTGACTGAGCGCGGTCATCGGCCAGTACTTCAATACCTCATCCCAGTCTTCATCGGCGCAGGCCTGGAAGAACGCGCGGACCGCTTCGTCGGGCTCCATGCCGGCGTACGTCTCGTTGTCCGGCAGCACGTCGGGCCGTTGGAACCACACCACGTCCTCCGGCAGCGTCAGCGAGAACAGCGACGGATCGATGTCGGCGTCGTAGTCGATCTGCGTGATCTCGAACACCAGCACGTCTCCCGTCTCGGCGTGCACGTACACCTGCAACGCCTTCAGAAGATGCGTGTCGGCGTCGAACCGATAGACCCGGCGGTTGTCCGAAGCCGAGATCGACTTGTTTTTCAGCCAGTCATTGGTGAAGTCGCCCCGGGCTTTGGCTTCGACGGTCAGCACCAGTTCGCCCCTGCCGTCCGAGCCCTTCTCGCGGGAAAGGCTCAACTCCGATCCCCGCTCCTGGGCCAGGCGCTGCTCGCTCTCGAGCACATTGTGCGGATCGAGCAGCGGCCGCAACCACTCAACGACCCCCGAGTTCGGGCCTGCCTTGAAGGCCTTGTTGGCCGACTTGATCCACAGCAGAGCCGATTCGCCGTCCATGACCACCACACGTCCCGGCTTCTCGATCCGCCAGCGGGGCAGGTCGCCGAACTGCTTCCAGATCTGGTGGTCTACGAAATCGTAGTCCAGCCCGATCAGTTCGAAGTTGTCCTGGGCGATGGTCCGCATCCGCGCCTGGATGTAGACCGACTGCAGATGGGCAATGGCGTCGATGCCTCGGGCCAGCACCTCGGCCGCCGTCGCCACACCGTTGCCGGGTCCCGGCCACACGACCACCAGCGCCGTCACAGCCGCCACGGCCGCGACGAGACCAATACCCGCTCTTCCATATCTCTTTCTCATCTGAAATGTCCTTAGCTTAAAGGTTCCCTCCCGAACGATCCTGTCCATCACCGGGGTTTCGAGAGACCGATGCCCCACAGCCTGTCCGTCCTCGACCAGACGGTCGCGCAGCTCGGTCAGCTCGGCCAGCTCGTCGCGGCAGGCCGCACACTCTTCCAGATGCCGCGCGACATCCTGCCGGCTCTGGGGGCCCGACAGCCCTTCGACGTAGGCAACCAGTTCCTCTCGGCATTCGGCGCAGTTCATCGAAGCACCTCACGATCTTCGTCGGCGTCCTGGCCCTGACGCAGCGTCTCTCGCAGCAGGCCGTAGGCCCGCGAGAGTTGTTTGGTCACCGTACCCAGGGGCACCTCCAACTCCTCGGCCACCTGGGCACACGACAGCCCGCCGTAATACCGCAGCAGCGTCACCTGCCGGTACGGCTCGGGGAGGCCCGCTACCGCCCGTTCCAGGCCGTAGTCCTGCGACAGTTCCGGGTCCGGTCCGCGTTCGGCCCAGGCCCGGGCGACCTCTCGCCGTCGATGGTCTACCCGCTGCTGCTGCCCTGCTACCCGGGTGGCAATCCCCAGCAGCCACGAGCAGAACGTTTCCGCCTGCTTCAGCTTCGACAGGCCGAAATAGGCCCGCACCAACGTCTCCTGGGCCGCTTCCTCGGCTCGGTCCCGGTCGCCCAGCCGCCCGGTCAGGTACGACAGCAGCACGCCCTGATACCGTACGACCAGTTGGCGGAACGTGTCCGGGTGCCCGTCCAGGCAGCATTCGACGTATTCTCGATCAGTTCGGCACATGGACCTGTCTCCAACGATGAGGGATTCGAATCCTCACCCTATAGTGCGCGCCGACGGCCCTTTGCGACACAAAATCCTGATCCGCCCGGAAGATGCAAGGCTGAGCGGGTGCGGCACCCGGACAGCAACCAGCCGGCCAATTTCAGGCTGGACTGGCTACAAGCTGTTGCCCGCACCAGACTGGGGTTCCTACCAGCCAGACATCTGATGCATGCCTCGCCAACTCGTACGCGTACCTCGCAGAACTCCAGCCGAAGACCAGGGGCAATGCGCATCGGCAAGCCTTGATCCTGCGCTCACCCATCAAACACATCACTCAGGATTGCAGCCGCCACATCTTCATACGTACGTACATCCAAGTCGAGGATCGCCCCGAACCGGCGACTCATCTGCGAAATCCGGCGCGGTTCGCTTCTGGCCCCGTTGTGGCCTGACCGAAGGCAGCCCCTTTTTTGCACTCGGCCGTCGGCGATTGTAAGATGCCCGGCCACGGTCGGCCCGAGCAGCCGGCGTAGGACAAAGGAAAGGTATTTGTAATGTCGAAAAAAGTGGAAGGGCACGAGGCCCACATGCAGAAGGCCGACAACCTGGGCATCCTGCCGGCGGTACAGCGACCCATCAAGGTCGTCTTCCTCGGCGCGGGCAGCGCCTTTTTCCGCCGTCTCTTCGCCGACGTGATGAGCATCCCCGGCGCCGACATCGGCGAGATGGCCTTGGTGGACATCGACGAGGAACGTCTGGAGTTGCAGCACCAGATCGCCGAGATGATCGTCGGGAAAATGGGCAAGCGCTGGACGGTCAGCGCGTCACCCGATCGACGCAAGGTGCTGGCCGACGCCGACTACATCATCAACTGCATCGAGGTAAGCGGCTTGCAGTGCGTCCGGCACGACAACGACATCCCCGCCAAGTACGGCGTCGAGCAGTGCATCGGCGACACGATCGGGCCCGGCGGCCTGTTCAAGGCCCTGCGAACGGTGCCGGTGTTCCTCGATGTGCTCAAGGACATCGAAGAACTCTGTCCCGACACCTGGATTCTCAACTACACCAACCCGATGAGCATCATGTGCCTGGCCTCGGCACGCACCAGCGGCGCCAACCTCGTCGGGCTCTGCCACAGCGTGCAGGGCACCAGTCACGGCCTCGCCCGCTACGCCGACGTGCCATACGCTGAAATGCGGTGGAAGTGCGGCGGTATCAACCACCTGGCCTGGTTCACCGAGCTGAGGCACAACGGCGAAGACCTCTATCCCGTACTGTGTCGGAAGATCCAAAACGACCCGGAACTGTACGAGCAGGACGTCGTTCGCTTCGACATGATGCAGCACTTCGGATACTTCATCACCGAGTCGAGCGGACATCTCAGCGAGTACCTGCCCTACTACCGCAAGCGCCCGGAGTTGATCAAGAAGTACTGCCGCGAGGGATACCGCGGGGCCAGCAGCTTCTACGCCGACGGCTGGCCGAAGTGGCGGGCCAACCACGACGCCATGAACCGCAAAATCCTTGCCGGCGAGGAGGAGGTTTCGCTGGACCGCTCCTGGGAATACGCCAGCTACATCGTCCAGGCCATGGAAACGCACGATCCGATCACCATCTACGGCACGATGCCCAACACCGGGCTGATCGAGAATCTGCCGCAGGGCGGCGTGGTCGAGGTAGCGTGCATGGTCGACCGCAACGGGGTGCATCCGACGCACTTCGGCCCGCTTCCATCTCAGTGCGCAGCCGTATGCGACTGGAACATGCGGATGTACGACCTGGCGGCGACGGCCTGCATCGAGAAGTCGCGCGAGGCGGCTGTCCACGCGCTGATGCTCGACCCGCTGACGGCTGCGGTGTGCTGCCCCGCCGAGATCAAGCAGATGGTCGGCGAGTTGTTCGAGGCCGAGCGAGAGTTTCTGCCCGGATTCTGAAGTCCGCATCGGAAGCACCGAGATGTGCACGAGTCGATCCGTCGCCGCCGTGCTGTGCACCGTCCTGACGGCCGGCGCGGTCGTAGTCCGCGCCCAAACCTCTTCACAGCCGGCACGCTGCGACGGCGACATCCGTGTCATGTCCTTCAATGTCCGGCTCGGGGGCGACGGAGTCGATGAGCTTCTTACGCACGTCTACGGCCGGTGGTTCAAGCCACGGATGCACTCGCTGCACGACACCCGCAACTACTGGCGGAATCGCCGCGACATCGTCTTCGACGTAATCAGGCGACATGAGCCGGACCTGATCGGCTTGCAGGAGGCCAACCGCGCCCAACTGGACGATATCCACGCCGCGCTGCCGCACTACGGCGAGGTAGGTGTAGGACGGTTCGGCGAGAAGCTCGGCGAGTACTGCGCGATTCTGTATCGGCTGGACCGTTTCAGCGTGGGCGAGCAAGGAACGTTCTGGTTCTCCGAAACGCCCGAGGTGCCCGGCTCGATGCACTGGGGCAATAAGTTTCCGCGAACCTGCACCTGGGCACACCTGCACGACCGCAACGGCGATCAGGCGTTCTACCTGTTCAATGTGCACTTCTCCTCGGGGCATCAGCCCGCCAGGGAGCGAAGCGTCCGGCTCTTGGCTGAGCGCGTCGCCAGCCGAACGCACTCGGATCCGGTGGTTCTGACGGGCGATTTCAATGCCGTCGAAGACAATTCCGTCGTTTTGCTGCTCACCGGACGTCCGCTACCGCCACGGACTCAGACAGCCACCGCTGCCGCGCCGTCACCGCGCGTGGTGGACGCGTTTCGGACTGTCCACCGCGACGCCGACCAGGTCGGCACATACCACGACTTTGCCGGGCGACGCAACGGCCCGAAGGTGGACTACATCTTCGTCACCCCGGACGTGACGGTACGGGACGCCGACATCCTTCACGATAACCGCGGCGGCCAATACCCCTCCGACCACTTCCCCGTCACCGCCGTGCTGCGGCTGCCCCCGCGAACCCAGCCGTAACAGGAAACGCCTGCCCGACGATGCCACCGGGCGTCTTACTCTGCGCTTCGCTCAAACGTCGGCGTGCAGATTGGTCGGCCCGAACCCGCTGCCCAGACCCGGACTGGTGCGGATGGCGCGGGTGATGAATTGCTTTGCCCCGCGTACGGCTTGGCGAATGTCCTGACCGAGGGCCAGCCTTGCGGTGATCGCAGCCGAGTACGCACAGCCCGTGCCGTGCGTGTTCTTGCTGTCGATCCGCTCACCGGGTAGCTGCTCGATGTGACCGGCAGACCACAGCACATCCATAGCTTGCTCGTGCAGGTGCCCGCCCTTGACCAGCACGTTGCGAGGCCCCATGCGGGCGATAGCCGCCGCCGCCTCGGCCATCGAATCCGGATCCACCACCTCCATCGCCGCCAGACTCGCCGCCTCGTCCAGATTCGGTGTGACCAGGAAGGCATGCCGCAGCAGCTTGCGCCGCAGCACTTCGCATGCATCAGCCGTCAGCAGTCTGGCGCCGTGTTTGCTGATCATCACCGGGTCGACAACCAGCGGAAACGAGAAACGCGCCGCATACTCCGCCAGGCGCTCAATCACCGCCGCGTTGCCCAAAGCGCCGGTCTTGGCTGCGGCGGGCGGGATGTCCGTAAGTACGGCCTCAAGCTGGGCGGCCACGAAGTCCGGCTCGAGCACCTCGACGGCGGACACACCGCGCGTGTTCTGCACGGTCAGCAGCGTCAGCACACTCATGCCGTAGACGCCGTGCTGGTGGAAGGTCTTCAGATCGGCCTGGATACCCGCCCCACCCGAAGGGTCGGAACCGGCAATGGTCATCGCCACAGCCATGGCTCTGCCTCCGCTGCCCCTTTATACCGGATACAGTAGCCCCCGTTGCACAGCCCGCACCGAGGCCGGCATCCCCCAGTCGCCATGTATTCTCTACCGGGATGACCGTCCGGGCAAGCAGCCGCCCCCAAAAAGACGCACAGCAGGCACAGGAAGCAGAACGCGGGCCGACACAAAGCCTGCCCGCGTAATCGCTTATCACACAGAGACGCCTATCGTCGTGCCTGTCTCACGCCAGGTTAAGCGTCATCAGGAACTCGGCGTTGGTCTTGACCTTGGCCAGGCGGTTGCGCAGCAACTCGACCGACTCCACCGGGTTCATGTCGCTCAGGACACGGCGCAGCATGTACACCTTCTCCAGCTCGTCCGGGTGCAGCAGCAGCTCTTCCTTCCGCGTGCCCGAGGCGGCGATGTCGATGGCCGGCCAGACCCGCTTGTCCACCAGTCGGCGATCGAGGTGCAACTCGCTGTTGCCCGTACCCTTGAACTCCTCGAAGATCACCTCGTCCATCTTGCTGCCGGTATCGACCAGGGCCGTCCCGATGATCGTCAGCGAGCCGCCCTCTTCGATGTTACGGGCCGAGCCGAAGAACTTCTTGGGCTTCTCCAGTGCGTTGGAGTCCACGCCGCCGGTCAGAATCTTGCCCGAGTGCGGCACCTCGGTGTTGTAGGCCCGCGCCAGACGCGTAATCGAGTCGAGCAGAATCACCACGTCGCGCCCGTACTCCACCATCCGCCGGGCCTTCTCGATGACCATCTCGGCCACCTGCACGTGCCGACTGGCCGGCTCATCGAACGTGGCACTGATCACCTCCGCCGACGTCTCGCGCTCCAACTCGGTCACCTCTTCCGGGCGCTCGTTGATCAACAGGATGATCACGAAGGCCTCCGAATGGTTGGCCGAGATCGCGTTGGCCATCTTCTTCAGCAGTACGGTCTTGCCCGTACGTGGCGGCGCTACGATCAACATGCGCTGGCCCTTGCCGATCGGCGTGACCAGATCAACGATCCGCATGTTGGTCTCATCGGGCGAGGTCTCCAGCAGAAAACGCCCGTCCGGGTGCAGGGGGGTGAGGTCTTCGAAGTTGGTCCTGTCGATGACCTTGTTCGGCTCTTCGTAATTGATCGCCTCGACGCGCAGCAGTGCGAAGTAACGCTCCGACTCCTTCGGCGGGCGTATCTGCCCGGCTACGACATGACCGGTCCGCAGACCGAATCGACGGATCTGCGACGGACTGACGTAGATGTCATCCGGACCCGCCAAGTAGTTGTATTCCGGCGATCGAAGGAACCCGAACCCGTCGGGAAGGATCTCCAGCACCCCTTCCCCGTACATCAGCCCGTTCCGCTGAATCCGCTCTTTGAGGATCTTGAAAATCAGATCCTGCTTCTTCAGCGACATGTAGTCGCTGAGGCCTTCGTCCTTGGCCAAGTCGTGCAACTCAGGAACCGTCATCCGCTGCAAGACGGTCAACTGCAACTCGCCCCGCTTGACCTTCTCGTACTTCTCGTGGGTCTCGCGGTCGACTCGGGCCTGCACGTCCTCCTGCGGCGCGGTCGCCGCGGACGGCTCGCCGTTCTCGACGGCGACAGCCGTCTGCTGCGAAGCCTTTTCCGCGCCTTCGGACGGGGGGGTGCCGCTCTCGTCGGTCCTCGTTCTCGACCTGGCAGGCTTGTTCGCAGCCGACTTGGTAGTCGTCTTTCTCCTGGTCGTCTTTGAACGACTGCTGCTAGCCTTGGCCATCAAACCATCCTCCTACTTGAGACCCTCCGACGGGGAAGGTCGATCAGTTGTTCTACGGGGTCGAGGCACTTCACACCGATGGCCCCGCCGGTGCTACGTATCGGCTGCTCCCAGGTCAGTTCCGCACGTTCCTCTGGGCGTTTTGGCGGCTTGTACCGAGGAGATTATCTTGGAAAAGGTTTTCTCCACCTGGCGGCAGAGCGAGTCGATGCTCGAATCGTTATCTATTATATAGTCGGACCGAGCCCTCTTAAAGTCCAGCGTTTTGTGCCATTTTTCGCGTCGCTTTAGCTCCTGAACGTCCCACCCCCGCAAGCGTGCCAGCCTCGCCAGACGCGTCGACTCTGCCGTGGCCACGAAAACCACCACGTCACATTGGAGGTCCAGGTCCACCTCAAACAACAGCGGGCTGTCCAGCACAACCGCCGCCACCGAGTCGTCCACTCGTGCCTGCTCCATCAGTTCGGCACGGCGCCGGGCCACACGCGGATGCAAAAGCCGCTCCACCCGCAGACGCTGTGCAGAATCGCCGAAGATCACCGCCGCCAGCTTCTGGCGATCCACCAATCCATCCGGAGTGAACACCGACGGTCCGAACCACTCTTGAAGCACTTCCTTAACCTCTTGCGTCTCAAGCTCTTGCTGCGAAAGCTGGTCCGAATCGATTACCGTCGCACCAAGCTTGGCCATCTCGGCCGCCACCCGGCTTTTACCCGAGCCGACGCCTCCTGCCAGACCAACGATAGGCTTGTGATCGATCACACCCCGCCTCGCTTGACGCAACCGGAAACCGCCGACCTGAGCCACCCAGCAACCGCCCGCCCTGCTGCGATACGCCGAAATCCGAATCCGCTCATTTCAAATCACCGGACGACCTGCCACGCGGCACAGCCTGGCTGCTTTCGCCCTCGCAGCCCGTGCCCAGACGCCGCTCGCCGCCCCGGCCACGCTGCCCACCGGAGCAACCAGCCCGTGTGCTCGATCGCACGATCACGCCCGGAGTCTGTCGGTGCGCCCGGCCGTGGCAAGCGGCCACGCCCCGCCGGGTACTGGGCCACCCTACGCTCACATATGTACGTGGCCACTTGGCTCAGCGCCGAGAAACCGTGAAGCCATGGCCAATAAGGCGGTAACTCAGAAGCCGATGTGAGCAAACGTTCGGCTTCGCTCGGGGTTCCAGCACTGGTAGTCTAGCAACACCAGCACAATACGTCCACCCCTGCCAAGCAAATTTTTGCCCCCACCGCCGGGCCCCGTCAAGGGCTCCAGGTGCCGCACTAGCAACCAGCCAATCCGCTTCGCCTGCCCCAGACGTGTCAACCCAGCCCACAGTCGCCGAGCCCATACCAGTCCGGTAACCTGCCTTCCTCGCCACAACCCTCTGCAAAACACCCCAGAAACTTGACCGCCGCCGCTCGCGACAGCAGGATAGCCGCCCGTCGCCGACCGCAGGCCGCCGGTCCACTGCGGGACATCATGCGGCCGCCCGCGACACACGGATCCCGGGCAGAAAACCGCCAGCCAAGGAGCAAAGGAATGGGCTACGGGGAACTCCTTACGAAAGTCCGTCGGCCAGGCACCGTTTTTTCCTACCGGCAGACCGCCGAGGCCATGGAATTGGTCGCCCTGGAGGGCGAGGGCCGGATCGAGCTTCGCGGCCGATCCGTGACGATCAACGGCATCCGCGGCCACGCCGAGGTGGGCGGCGTCCGAGTCGATCAGGAGGATTTCCTCTACCTGCCGCCCGGCGAGCCCAAGGCCCTACCCTATCAGACCGAGGGCCTGCTGCTCGTGTGCGAGTACGCCCCGGTGGGCGACGCGCCCGACTTGGCCATCGGTCCGATCCTGGTGCCCAAGGGTCGGGCCAATGGCTACATCCGCACGCAGTACCGCGGCTCGAGCCACGGCTGGGGCAGCGACTTCTCGAAGTTCAATCCGCAGGGCATCACCTACGTCGACAAGCTGTGGGGCAGCAGCCGCGACGTGCTCGCCCAGGAGCTGACCATTCCGCCGCACCACATCGTGCCCTGCCACAGCCATCACGCCCTGGGCCTGCCGCCCGACGTCCGACACGCCTGGCAGGCCTACTACGTGTGGGAAGGAACGGCGCGAGTGGACATCGGCCGAACCGTCGACGACATTGAGACGCTCCAAATCGGTCCCGGCGACGTGCTGATCTACCCCAACGGCGTCGCGCACAATGTCGTCGCAGGCGAACAAGGTTGCCGCTACATTTTCCTGGAGAAGAAATCCGTCGACGATCCGCTCAGCCTCAATCTCGATGCGGAGAAAGACTACGAGCGCCGCCTGAGCAGCCGCCTCGACATAGACCTGCGAAGCTTCATTCAGATTGAAGCAGCGCGACTCACTAGCGGCGACGCGTGATCGCAGTGACGAACCGCCACGCGCGTCCGGCGAACTCGCTTACGCCTTACGCTGCACTATGGTCAAACGCGCCATTCCGACGCCCGAAGCGCAGGCGCCTATTCAGAAATGATGCCCCACACGGCCGGACTTTCAGCCGGGGTCTCGATCGACACGTCCCAGCGGTCGGCGCCGTAATACGGGCCGGTGATCTCGCCGAGGTACCGCATCAGCGCCAATGCGCTGTACGCCGTCGCGCGGTTAACCACATACTCAGCTCCCTGGCCGCCGAAGTAACCATCCGTCGGCTCGTCCTCGCCGATGAATCCACCGCGCGCCAAGGGATCGTCCGTATCGAGCTGCTGACGCTCGAGCAACGTCTCGATCTGACCGTCCGCCCACTTGGCGAATCGGTTGTCGCCCGCCACCCTCGCCAGGTCGTATAGAAACAGCATTCGCCCACCCAGAGCCGCCCAAAGCTCGGGCACGTCCTGCCTGATCAGGTACTCACCGTAGCGAACGGCCGCGTCGAGATATCGCTGCTCGCCCGTGGCTGCGTAGGCCACCAGGATCGCGGTGCCCGCACCGTCGTCGTTGACCGCCACGCCTGCCTCTCGCGCGGCCTTGGTGCCGTGGTGAGGATCGTCCGACCCGGTGACAATCACCCCATCCTCGCGCACGAAGCGCTTGAGCAACCCGTCGACCAGCGTCAGGGCACCCTTGTCCAGATACTCCGCCCACCCGGTCGCCTTCCACAGGTAGTAGAACACGTGTGCCCCGCCGGCCTGGAAAAACTTGCCGGCGAAGTCATCCGGCTGCTGCCCGTAAAGATAGAACTTGCCTTGCGGCCACCCGTCCGGCATGAGGCAGTTGCCGAAGTACCACGCCGCCCACAGCCGCGCGCGATACAGGTACTCCTCGTCACGCGTCGCGCGGTATAGATGCATCAGTCCCGCGGCTGCCTCCATGCTGTCACGAACGTTGACGTACCACGACGTGGGCACCTCCTCGCGGATCGCCCCGTAGCAGCGCGGGACGCGGGCGTCGAGGATCTGAAGGTTGCGGATGTACTCGCCGCCCAGCCGCGCCGCCGTCATATACTTCTGCTCGCCCGTCATTTCGTGGGCGCCCAGTAGAATCATGATCGCCCGGGCCTGCGTCCAGCTTATCCCCAGCACCACCTGTTTGCTGGGCATGTGATAGGTGTAAACGAACCGCCCATGGTTCGCGTCCCAACAGGGCTTGGCGAACGTCACCTGCGAGTTGACGTACCAGTCTGCTGCATGCAGCACAGCCTGTCTGGCCCGCGCCTTAGAATCCGACATCTTCGACTCCTCTTACGCGCATAGCCGGCCCTCAGCCGCTGCACCGTCACAGCGGCCGGCGGAACTGCCGGTCGGCTGCACAAGCCTACGACCGTGGCGAACCTACAGCAAGGGTGCCTGATTCTCCCCCGGCACCAACCCGTCATGCGAGATAGGCGGCAATCCCCTTCTCAAGCCCTTCAGCCCACTGCGTCCTCGTTGCAGCCGGCGTTTCAGTGTAGATCGACCCTATATCGCCGACATGGTCCTGCAACCGCCGACAGAATTGTCGGGCCGTCAGTTGATCGCCCTCTGACAGGTCCAGGCGCCGGCACCATCTTTCGTCGATCAGCAGGTTGTAATTGGACATCAACGGCGGCGCGCCCTTGCGGACGCTGGTGTCGATTGTGTTGTTGCATCGCCCGCCCGCGAAGTACGCACACGGCGTGCAGATGTCATCCGACCCAAGAGCGATCTCCAGCACGGCGTCCCTGTCGTCCAGTAACCGTGCGACGACGCGATCTACGTCGTGACCGAGTTTACCCGACGAGGGAACCTGCCCCGTCGAAAAATGGGCCCGAACAATATCCACAAAATGATGCGGCATAATCCGAATAGGCTCCTGCATCGTTCATATCTCCTACAAGCGCCTGCATGCCCACGAGGCACAAAACAGCCGACCACCGCCGTGCATGCAAAACGCGCCGCTGACTTCACCTCCCAGGACCGGTGCGTCAATCGCCACAGCCCAGATGCCGATCGAAGAAATCGAAGGCCTCGCGCTGCATCGTCACATCGAACTTGTGACCGCCCGGATAATACTCGAACCGCAAGTTGTTTGCACCCCCAGCCTTGGCGAAGATCGCCCCCAGCACGACTTCGCTGTCGCGCACCGCTTTGTTGGAGAACAGCCGATCTTCCGTACAGTGCATCACCATGGTTGGTGCAGGCGCCCGCAAACCCAGAATCTCCGGGAAGTCCAACTCCGCCGGCAGCAACGGCACATACGTCATCCAGGTGTGCGTATGAACCTTGCGCAGTAGAAAGTCACGCCACGTGCTCATAAACCCGGCACACACCGCACAGCCGATCCGCTCGTCCAACCCCGCCAGAAAACACGTCCGCAGTCCACCGCCCGACAGGCCGCCGCAACCCAATCGCCCCGCATCCACGTCGTCGCGGGCCGCCAGAATGTCCAGCGCCACGCGATCCTCCTGCCAGAACGCCCCCGGCCAGGTCGTGCCCGCGCAGAACAGCGACTTGGCCATGATGTGCTCGTGTCCGGCGGCCCAGCGGTTGTAGGCAGCGATCGAGTCGTGATCGTCGTCGCTCGGATCCACCGCAACGCCGCACACCGGCTCGGTACACTCGCTTGGCCGCACCCGACGACTGGCGAAGCCGAAGCAGTCGTGTACCAACACCACATAACCCCGTTTGGCCAGTTCGTTCGCCCACGCCCGGCCGCCGTAGTAGTGCTCGTGGTGCTCGGCCATCAGCGGGTGCCGCTGCGCCCAGCGAGCGATCTTTCGACGGCCAAAGTACTTCTTGCCGCTGTGATCGTGTAACGCCAGCACACCCGGCAGCGGACCCTTCTGGCCGGTGGGTTTCAGCAGCACCGCCTCGGTCGCACGACCGTAGCCCACGTGCCAGCGAAGCAACTCCACGTCCAGCCCGTCGTGACGGCCCGATTCGACGAGTTCGATGTCCTTCGGCGTCTGCAATGTCGGCGGGGCCAGACGCTCGATCACACGCTGCCGCGCCCGTCGCCGCCAGTCCTCGACGTCAACGAACTCGTCGCGCCGAAAGCTGAGCTTCGCCGGCCCGTCGCCCACCAATCCCGCCGCCCACTCGCCGTAATCGCCGATCATCGTCGCCTGCATGACACGCACTCCCACCTGCCTGGCACGCCCCAGTCTAGCAGCAAACCGACGCGACGCGATAGGATGAAGATTGTGCAACTCGCTTGGGTGTCCCATCCCTGCGAAGCAACAGCGTTCCGCAGCAAGGGTGGGCAGTGGGTGAGCGCTGCCCCCACCACCAGCCACAGCCCCCGAGCGCCTGCAAGCAACTTGCGCGCCCTACGAGTGCTGGGATCGGGCACGCCGCTCGCCGCAGTTACCTCGCTCCCGCAATCGCCGCCGGCGCCGACGGTACGTTCGACAGCATCCGCTCCAACGCCACAATCGCCTCGCGCTTCGTCTGCGGATCGACCCGGATCTGATTGACCACGCGCCCAGCCGCCAACTCATCAAGCGACCACAGCAGATGCCGCGGGTCGATGCGGTACATCGTCGTGCACAGACACTGAATGTCGCTCAGGCTTCGCACGGTCTTGTCCGGCGCGTGCCGCTTGGCCAGACGACTCACCAGGTTAACCTCCGTGCCAACCGCCCACTTGCTGCCGGCCGGCGCCTCGGACAGCGCCCGGATGATGTATTCGGTGCTGCCGGCCAGGTCGGCCTCCTGCACCACTTCCCACGTGCACTCCGGATGAACGATGATCTGGAACGCATCGTCGAGCCGACGAATCTGCCGGCAGTGCTCCACCGTAAACAGCATGTGCACGCTACAGTACCCCTGCCACAGGACGAACTTGGCGTCGCGCACCTGCTGCTCGGTCACTCCGCCCTCGGGCAGCACCGGGTCGTACACCACCATCGACTCCAACGGCCAACCCATCGCATACGCCGTGTTGCGGCCCAGGTGCTGGTCCGGAAGGAAAAGCACCTTCTCCCCCTGTCCCATCGCCCACTCCAGCACCGCCCGCGCGTTGCCCGACGTGCAGCACGCCCCTCCTTGGCGCCCGCAGAACGCCTTGATGCTGGCGGCCGAGTTCACGTACGTGATCGGGATAATCGTCTCGCCCGTCGCCGACCTCAGGAACGTCCACGCCTCGTCCACCTGGTCGATCTCGGCCATGTCGGCCATGCTGCAACCGGCCGACAGGTCGGGCAGGATCACCTTCACACGATCGTCGCTCAGAATGTCGGCCGACTCCGCCATAAAGTGTACGCCGCAGAAAACCACAAACTCCGCCTGCTTCTGCTCGGCTGCAAGCTGCGATAGCTTCAGGCTGTCGCCGGTAAAGTCGGCGAACTGCACCACGTCGTCAGCCTGATAGTGATGACCCAGAATCACCAGCCGCGAGCCGAACCGCTCCTTGTGCCGACGAATCCGCTCGAGCAACTCCGGCTCAGCTATCCCCGCGTACGCATCGGGCAGCGGCGGTTGGTATAACATGGCCATGTCTATCCATCCTGCGGCCCAGCCCGGCCGCGATCAAAACGGAAACAGAATTCCCCGATCTTTTAAGTTCTCAAAACGCCTCTGCGCCAGCCGATACAGCCGGGCCGGACGATGCCGCCCGTCCCTGTGCGTTCGATCGGTCGGCTTGAGAATGTTCAGCATCAGCACCTTCCGACGGAAGTTGCGCTTGTCGAGCGTGCGACCCAGCACCGCCTCGTACACCCGCTGCAACTGTGAGAGGGTGAACGTCGACGGCAGCAGGGCAAAGCCGGCCGTGGTGTACTCCAGCTTGGTCCGAAGCCGCCCCACAGCACACCGCAACACCTCGTTGTGATCGAAGGCCAGCGCCGGCGGATCATCGGCGGGCGCCCAGCGTACCTGGTCTGCGTCGTCGCCCGCCTCGGGCTGCACCGGCCGATCGGCAGGAATTAGCGCATAGTACGCCACCGAAATTACCCGCCCGCGCGGATCGCGGTCCGGACAGCCAAACGTGTAGAGCTGCTCCAGCCACACGTCGGTTACGGCCGTCTCCTCTGCCAGCTCCCGCCGGGCGGCATCTTCGAGCGACTCATCGATGTTCACGAACCCACCCGGCAGCGCCCAGTGCCCGACAAACGGCTCGCGCCCCCGCCGCACCAGCAGCACGCACAGCCGCTCGTCGACCATGCGGAAAACGATCATGTCCGCCGCCACCGACGGACGCGGATGGCGGTACGTGTAACGCCCTTCTGACCGATCCTCGCCGCCTGCGGGTCGGCTCTGTTGCATCCGGACTGTTCGGCCCGCACCGGACATGGGGGCAGAATCAACCTTCCTCTTGTAGCAGCCAATGGCCCAAACGCCGCACTTGAGTAAGTGTATATGGTACACTAAGAAAAGTCCAGCCTCCGCTCGTGGCGATCCGCAGATCCCGCCAGGGCCTGCCGGCCCCATTTCGACAGCCGCCGGCACCGGGCTCAGTGGCGAATTGCATTGACGAACTCGATCCGTCAGCCCGATATATATAGGCGGTTGACAACCGCGGAGCCTGGGCGTAGGTCTTCTCGGTAGGTTGCGGGTTACCCCATGGATCGACGCGAAGTACTCAAGTACGGACTACTACTGGTCTGCGGCGGATGCGGGCAGAAGCAATTCAAACTGCTGGATGAGCTGCCCGATCCGATCGTGCACGTGCGGTCGCCGCGCCGACCCGTGCCGATCGCCCCTCCGCCCCGTCCCACACCCAAGCCGGTCACGCACGGCGCGAATGGGTGGATGCCCTCGCTGGGTATGTCGTCGCGCTGGGAATGCATTGTGGTGCACCATTCCGCCAACGACGACGCCAGCCCCTACGCCATGGACCGCTACCACCGCGATCACAACGGGTGGGACGAACTGGGGTACCATTGGGTCATTGGCAACGGGATCGCCTACCCCGACGGCAAAGTGTTCATCGGCCCGCGCTGGACCAAGCAGAAGCACGGCGCCCACTGCAAGACACCCGACAACTTCTACAACGACCACGGCATCGGCGTCTGCCTGATCGGCAACTTCGAGCAATCATACCCCACGCCCGCACAGATGCATTCGCTCGCGCGGTTGTGCCATTACCTCACGAATCAGTGTGACATCTCCCTGATACAGATCCACACGCATCGCGAGATCACCGGCAAGACGCTCTGTCCCGGGCGCAACTTCCACCCGGCCGAACTGAAGGCCCGCCTCAACGCCCTCGTGTAGTCTCGTCCAATTCCCACCGATCACGCCAAGACCGACCTTCCACCGTCTCGACATTGCCCCCGACGTCAGGATCGTCCAGTCACCCATGAACAGCCGCACACCTTGTCCGATAAAACGCCACACGCCCCGGCAAAACGGACCGTAACGGTTTTTTCAGCGATTCCATCAATGCACCCCGTCACCACACTCGATAATTAGACTGGCCGCCGCAGCCGTTGGCCGGAAACGCAATGAACTGGGCAAAATCAGATCGATTCAGCACACACGATCAGCACGCGACTCACCGCCTCTGGGCCGTGTTCGGTAGCCCTGGTGCGCGATCACGACCGCCGCAGTTATCGGTCTGGATGGCGTTGGCCTGTCAACTGCCCGACGTGCGCGTGGACAAGATCATCCGCATCCAGCAACGACTGGCCGACGAGACCTACGACGTGCCCGCCGCCCTTAACGTCGCCCTCGATCTGGCCATGGACGAACTCGAAGAGCAGCCCCTGTTCCTTGCACCGGACCAGAACTGAGCCCCTCCGTCACCCCGGCGAACCGACCGTCTCCTCAAGCTCCATACCAGCGGATAGTGGTCACGCGCGTGCCACTGGCGGCTGGTCCACCAGGGCCCGAACGGTGCACAGCCAACCGAAGCCTGTTTGGGGGGGAGAGAGCCTAGTCCAACTCCAGTAACAGCGGATAGTGGTCGCTCAACATCCGCTTACGACCACCCAGCTCGACCGCAAAGCCCTCCGGGCCAAGAACCCGAAAACCGCTGAATGCCGTGGCCACCCGCGGCCCCAGCCAGATGTAGTCAACCCGATGTTTGGCCCCGGTGAGCCGATCGGTGCAGTTGCCCATCTCGGCCGCGTCGCGGAACCCGCGTTCCATCATGAAGCGATACGGGGCGCTGCTCGGTTCGCTGTTGAAATCACCCACCACCACGTCGACCTCGCCAGCCAGGTCCAACGCCGCCGTCAACTCAGCCACCCGCTGGCGCTCGGCCTGCTCGAACGGCGCGTAGCGGTTGGACGGCAGGTGCACCGCCAGCACGCTCAGTACACGGCGCTCGCCACGGATCGCCGCGTGCAGACACGTCCGCTCGGCCGGGCCAACCTGCTCGGTCAAGTTCCGCAGCCCACCCGTGTCAGGTTTGCTGAAGATCGCCGCCCCGTACGCCTTAAGCTTGCCCCCCGGTGCAAAGCAGAAATGCATCGCCAAATGCCCAGCCAGCTCGGCTGCAACTTGCTCATCGGGCACTTCCTGTAAACACAGCAGATCCGGCGCAAGGCCGGCATAGAGCTTGACCAGCCGGTCAATCACCTCGGGCCGCGCCGCCGCCCGCTCCTCGGGCCACAGTGTCGGCGCCGCCTGGAACCAGTACGCGTTGTGAGTGACAATTGTGACAGACACCGCGACGCGCTAGCTTGCCAACTCCCGCTTGACCTTCGCCAGCTTCTCCGCGTGCTGTTTTTCCTGCTCGACAATGGCGGAGACCGCCTGGCGGTCCTGTTCGTCCACAGCCGGCAGCAACTCCTGGAAGAACAGCACCGAGTCCTTCTCGAACTGAATCGCCATAGTCAGCGCCGCAGCCACCCCTTCCTTGTCGACCACTTCCCGGGCCTCATCCGGATCGGGCAGCACGCGCTCCTCGACCAGCATCTGGGCGAAGTGCAGCTCGTCCCACGATAGCGGGCGCGACGCCGCTCGCGACGTCGTCTTGACACGCAGATCCTCAAACAACCTGGCATGCTGCTGCTCCTGCGCGGCCAGGTCCCTGCACAGCTCAGCCACCTTCTGATCGCCTGCCTTCTCGGCCAGCGCCTCGTAAAATTCCTCGCCCTTCTTCTCCAACTCGATGGAAATGCGGAAGATCTCGTCGCCGGTGAAAATGGCCATCTGTTGACTCCCTTTCTTGAGCCCGTTCGGCTCGTCCAAGCATAGGCCGCCACAGGGCCCAGTCAAGCGCAGCGACCCTGTGCAATGCTCGATACACATCGCATGCTTACTCGATCACCACCTCGCCCGCATCGCCTCGCTTACCCTCGATCCGCACCTCCCGACCGGTGATCTGCGACGCGACGGCCGCATTGGTGCTTGTGTGTTCGGTCAGCGCAGTTGTACGGTAACGACTTGCCCTCGCCGCCAGCACGAGCGCCACAATCAACTGATCGGCTGCGTGCGGATCGACCGCCGCCCCGCTGCGCTCGGTGCAGAACTTGCGCGCCGCCTCCGCCGCCTCATGACCCACCAGCTCGGCCTTCTTGCCCAACGCACCCAGTGCGAAAAACCCGGCAATCGAATGCTCGAACTCGGCCCGCAGAAAACAGACCGTGCCCTTGCCGATGCTGGCCAACTCCGCCGTGTCGATCCGCGCCTCGATGCCGAGGCGCTTCAGGTCGGCCACCGCCCGCGCTCGCTGCCGCTGGGCGATGTGATCCGGCAGGTTCGCCACCGCGGAAACGCCGGTCATCCCAACCAGCTCGCCACGCTGCTGGAGGTGCAGCGCTCGGATGCGGTCCGGCCTCACGCCACCGGCGATGTGCGCTACAATCCTTCCGCCGCCCTTCGGGTAAAAGCCCGCCGAGTCCATCGCCAATTCAACGCCCACCCCGATCCGCTCCAGCCACACGCGCCAGACCTGATCGAGGTATTCAAAGCACGGCGCTTTGGGGTTATGCGTGCCGCCCACGATCTCGACGCGGCTCGCCCCGTCCGCCATCGCCAAAGGCACCGCAACCGTCTGAAGCACCAGAGACGCCGAGCCGGCCGTGCCGATCTGCCACGAGTACTCACCCGGCTGCACCGGCCCGGGCTCGAACACCAACTCATCGATACCCGGCTCCAGACGCGCGATGCTGGCCCCGCAGATGTCGGCCGCCGCCCGCACCGCCGCCACGTGCTGCGGACGAAGCCCTGGCGGGTGGCGGTTGGCCCGCATCTTCACCAGCCGCACCGCCACACCCGTCGCCGCCGACAGCGTCAGCGATGTGCGGACGATCTGACCGCCCCCCTCGCCATATGAGCCGTCAATCTCGATCATTGCCCGTTAGGCCCCAGACCGACCAGGACGCAACAAGAGACGCTCCCCAGCGCTGCGTTCACCTTCTCAGACGCGGAAGCTTCCCGTCTTTGCGTAGCCGAAACAACTCGTCGGCGACTTCCTCATCCGAGAAAGCTGCATCCCCGAGACGCCGATTCAGCTCCTGGGTAAACCGTGACAGCGCCGTGCCGTCGCCGATCAAAGAGTCGCTGGGCACATCGTTTTCCTCGTACAACGTCTTAAGGGTTTCGACGTGTTGCTCTGACCATCCTGTCATCACCTACTCCCGATCAAACAACTGTGGCTCGCGACCCGACTTCCGTGATGCCCCGTTATCGTTTTCTCGAACATGCGCCCGGACTCTAGGAAGCTCGCCCTTTTTCCGAAGCGACACAAGCTGCGCCATAATCTGGTCACCATCGTAGCTATTGGGCTCAATGCGCGCGTTGAACTGTTGCGTGAAGGCCGCTAGCAGTTGCGGATTTCGATCAAGTTGGTCGCTAGGCACCTCATTCTCCTGGTACAGGCGCTTGAGTTCCTCCCGATGAAGCTCTGCCCACTTGGCGCGAGAGACGGTCTCCCCTGTACCCGCGCGTGTTAGCTTGAGTCGGCTCTCTGCGGCCCGCACGTAGCCCTGCGACAGCTCAATCCCCAGGTACCGCCGCCCGAGCTTCTTGGCTGCCACCAGCGTCGTGCCGCTGCCGGCGAACGGATCGATCACCAGACCCGCCGGCGGACAACTGGTGCGGATAATCCGCACCAGAAGCGACTCGGGCATCTGACAGGGATGATCCCCCAGCCGCTCGCGAAACGTGCCGCACACCCGCGGAAACTGCGTCCACACGTCGTCGGGCACCTTGCCGGCCGCGTTCGCCCGACGGTCGTTGTATTCCTTCTGCCGATCCGACAACACGCGTATCGACTTTTCGTCGAAGTAAAACTTCCGGCTGTCCCGCACGAAGTAGAAGATGTGGGTGTGCGACCGGGCAAACTTGCGCGTCGTGCTCTGCCCGAACGTGTAGTACCAGACGATCCAGTTGCGCAGGTGCAGCCCCAACTCGCGCCCGATCATCCAGACATGAGCGGCAAACTCATCGCCGATGGCCACGTAGAATGAGCCATCGGGCTTGAGCACGTCGATACATGCGCGCATCCACTTGTGGGTCCATTCCGCATACTTCTTCTCGCCCACGTTGTCGCGGTACTGGTCGTACTCGTAGCCGATGTTGAACGGCGGGTCGGCAAATACCAGGTCGGCCACGCCCTCGTATACCACACCGGCTTTTTCGGCAGCCTTGACCCGGTCCTTCTTCAACCTGGCCAAAACCTTCAGGCAGTCGCCGCACACAATCTTGTCGAGCCACCGCTTCATTCGCTCGCTCCGACCAAACACCCAACGCGCCGGGCATCTTAGCGCTTTGCCTCAGCGCCCACAACAACAGCTAATTGGGCAGCCAGCCCCCACCGCTTCCGCGCAGCCTGTGATTTGTTTCGTCGCCCGAGTGCTATCCTTGACGCCGTCGCGACTTGCCGAAATCCCCCGTAGCTTTTCACAGGCGCCGGCTACCGCGGCAGGTTCTGCATCTCCTGGCGGGCGGATTCGGCGTAACGGGTGTCCGGGTACGCCTCAACGACCTTCTTGTAGAACGTGCTTGCGCGGGCGTCGCGCCCGATCCGCGCGTAACTCCGCGCGATGCTCAGCCAACCCACAGCCTGCCGCGTGGCCTTCTGCTCCCTGATCTGTGCGGCGATCTGCTCATCCCCCTCCAATTGCCGCATCTTCTGCCGCGCCTTCGCGCCCGCGTCGGTCCGACCGTACAGCGTCGTCACCAGTTGGTAGCGATCCAGAGCAAGCGCATAGCGCTTCTGCCCGGCCAGTTCATCCGCCCGCGCAAGCATCGCCTCGGCCTCTCGCTGCCACTGTTCCTGCTGAATGGCGGCCGAAACTTGGGGTCTGCGGCGCAACCCCATCAATCGCAACCTGGCCTTGCGCCCCACTTCCGTGTCGGCGAACTGCTCGGCCAGCCCGCGCAACAACTCAGCCGCCTCGACATACTTCTTTTCCTTAACCAGTGCGTTGGCGTCGTCCACCTTGCCGTTGCCGACTTCCATCGCTTGAGCCATCAGGTGGCTCGCCCGTTGGATCCGTGCTTCGTCCTCCGATGATTTCAAAACGTCTTCCAGGATCGCCAGCGCTTTGGCGTATTCCGCCTGACTAAGGGCCTCCGTCGCAGCCGACAGTTCGGCGTCGTTCGGATCGGTCGTCGGCCCTGTCGTCGGCGCACCGACCGAAACCAATGCTTTCTCAACCGCCTCGCCCAGCCCCGACAGGGGATGCCCCGCCCACACCACCGCGCCCTTAGGATCGATCAAAAAGGCACGTGGAATGCCCCGCACGCCATACGCCGACAACGAGTCGCTTCCACAGCCAATGGTATAGTTCACCTTGAGTTTCTGCCGACGGAAAAACCGCTCGACCGTTGAACGACCCTCGCGCGTCAGGCTTAACACCGTCAGGCCCTTGTCGGCCCACTTCTCGGCCAAGGCGTTGATGTAAGGAATGCTCTGGCGGCACGGCCCGCACCACGTCGCCCAGAATTCCACCACGACCACCTTGCCCCGCAGCTCCGCCAGCGTCGTCGGCCCCCGCGCGTTCAACCACTCCCGGGCACCCACCTCCGGCGCCTGCGAGCCGATTGGCGGATCGGCCGCCCGGACTACACCGGCCAGCAACATCGCTGCCACCACCGCCGAAACCCCCGCCGACCCGCGCATGTCATTCATCCTCGATCTCCACACGCCCGACCCTCATCGCCCCGGACGAAGATAGCGATCGAACCAGTTTAACACCCGATCAAGATTGTCCAACCGATGGTGCGGCTCGCCCACGCTGTGGGGCTCGCGCGGATACAGCACCAACTCGGTCCGCACGCCCGCCGCCTTAAGCTGGTGATACAGCTCCCACGACTGACTCGGCGGCACGCGCTCGTCGGCCTCGCCCGTGATAATCAGCGTCGGCGTCCGAATGTTGGGCACATGCGCTACCGGCGACTGCTGCCAATATCGCTCGTACTGCTGGGCCGGACTGCCGCCTAGACACTTCGCCAGGAACGTCGGGATGTCTGTCGTCCCGTACATGCTCACCTGGTCGGTCACGGCGCACTGCGCTACGGCCGCCCGAAAACGCCGCGTATGGCCGATCAACCAAGACGTCATGTATCCGCCATAGCTGCCGCCGTACACGCCCAGCCTCTTGGGGTCAGCGATGCCGCGAGCTACGCACCAATCCACGCCCGCCACGATGTCGCTCATCGGCCCGTCGCCCCAGTCGTTCAGAATGCGGGCCACGAACTCGCGCCCGTAGCCCGTGCTGCCGCGGAAGTTCGGCTGAAGCACCGCGTACCCGCCCTCGATCAGCAATTGCAGGTGCGGCGCGAATGCGTCGTTGCTGGCCCCCTGCGGGCCTCCGTGCGGGTTGACGATCATCGGATGCGGACCACGACCGCGCGGCTCCCACAACAGTCCCTCAATCGTCCACGCGTCGTGACGCCACCGAACCACCCGCGCCGGATGAATGCGAATGTCGTCGAAATGCTCGTTGACGCGACCCACGCGCCGCCGGCCCCTACCATTCAGACCCGATACGTAAAGCTCACATGCCTGATCGCCTCGCGAGTGGGTAAAGACCATCCGTCTGCCCCGCGGCACCACCGCAAACTCGCCTACCGTACCACGCGCGGGGCCGATCGTTTCGCATTGACCATCGCGCAGCCGACATCGAACCGGAGCCTGGTTGACGCCCTCTTCCACGATCATCGCCACGCTGCGACCATCGGGCGTGAACGTCGGCGCGCGCTGCGGCCTATTCAGCTTCGGCGCTACCAGCCTGGCGCGACCCCCATTGCGCCCGACAAGGAAAACCACCGGGTGCAACAGTGCGTCGTCGCCAAACTCGCTGCCGAAGACGATCTGCTTGCAGTCGGGCGAGAACTGCGGCGCGTCGAACATGGAGACTCGCCCAAGTTCACCAGCCAGTTCCTTGCGCTTCCCGGTCTTCAGATTCAACACCGCCAGCCGCGTGCGGAAGTATTGGCTGTCCCATTGGGGCGCGTCCGACCAGGTCAGCGCCACGTACCGACCGTCGGGCGAGAGCGTCGCCGTCGAGACCGAGAACTTCCCGCGCGTCAGCGGTCGCGTCTTGCCCGACTCCAGATCGAGCCACCACAGATGAATGTGCCGATAGTCCTCATCCGCCACGCGAACGTCCTGATGTTTCTCGTCGCGCTGCTTCTGGTCGTCGCTCTTGGGCTCCTTCACGCGCAACAGCAAACCCGATGCGTCCGGCGCGATCTGATAGCCCTGAACGTCGCCCTCGACGTCGGTGATCTTCTCCGGCTCGCCGAGTGCAGCGGGAATACGGAAGACCTGGAACCGCTCGCCTTCGCGATTGCTGCGAAACGCCAGCCACCGCCCGTCGGGCCACCACCGCGGCTCGACGTTCTTCTCACCGGCTCGCGTCACCTGCACCGCCTGCCCGTCGCGCCCGCCCAACGGCGAAACGAAGATGTGGCTGAGCCATTTGCCGGCGTCGGCGCTGGGCTCGTCCATCGTATAGGCCACCCTCTCACCCTCCGACGAGATCGCCAGCCCCGTCGGCGTCCGCAACCGCCACAAATCCTCAGGCCCAATCCGTCGCGCCATGATCACCTCCCAACGAAAAAAACCTGAATGAGCCTGCTTGGTTCCCCCACACGCGTCACGCCGCCCTATCGGCGTCATCCCTCCAGCGACACACGCCGCTCGGTCCGGGCCGACTCGTACATCGCCTCGATCACCTCCAGGTTCCGCAGCCCATCCGTAGCCGTGATCGCCGGCTGACGCCCCTGAAGCACCGCGTCGGAAAACTCCTCGATCGCCGCTTCGTAGCAGTTGCTCGTCTGCCCCTCCACGATCTGCACCGGCTCGTCCGGCTTGCCCCGTCGGTACCAGATCCGATATCCGCCGATTTGCTGAAGCGAGCCGTCGATCACCGCGCTGGCCTCGCTGCCGTGCACCTCCACACGCCCGCCGTACTCGTGCGTGCAATACGACACGTCCAACCGCCCCATCGCACCCGACGCGAACCACAGCGTCGCCAGCGCCAGGTCCTCCACGTTGTAGTGAAACTGCACGTTCCCCGTCGTCGCCTGAACGGCCGTCACGTCGCCCGCCAACGACCGCAACAGATCGATCGCATGAGGGGCCAGGTCCATCCCCGGCCCGCCGCCGGCCAACTCCACATCGTGCCGCCACACGTCGGCCGGTGCGAACCAGAAACCGATCTGCGCCCGCACCACGCTCAACCTGCCCAGCGCCCCCTCCTCGATCATCTGCTTGACCTGCTCGTTGGCCGGGTGGTACCGCATCTGAAACATCACCGACAGCGTCCGCCGCGCCCGCTGAGCCGCCTCGGCGATCTGCCGCGCATCGTCCAGTGTGGTGGCCAGCGGCTTGTCGACCAGAACGTGCTTGCCCGCCTCCAGTGCGGCAACCGCCCCTTCGACGTGAAGCGCATTGGGCGTAGCCACGTACACCGCCTCCACAGCGGGCTCGGCAAGCATCTCGTCCAGATTGTCGAACGCCAGTTCCGCCTCGTGGCGCTCCATGTACTCGCTGGCCCGATCAAGCGACCGCGAGCAGAACGCCACCAACTCGGCATTGTCGGCCCCAAGGATGGCCGGCGCGATCCGCCGATCCGCCACCCGCCCACACCCCAAAACCGCCCACCCGACGCGCCCTGCGCTGGAGGTCTCCGCCATGACCCCGCCTCCCTCAGCTTGAGCCCCTGCCGACTTGCGGCTCCAAGATCGGTCCCGCGCACCTGCTTATATCACCCCGCCCTGCCCCGTGCCACTACGTGCCACGGGTCCCGGCGTGCCACAAATCCCACTAGCGGCTTGTCCGCCATCCACACAGGCCAAGTTTGAGAGGTTACGGAATCAGAAATGCGTCGGTCTCGCTCAGCGGCTCTTCGGTGCCCTGGTACTGCCGCTGCTGCCCCGCCAACCAGATGTTGTCGCCCTCCGGACCGGCGGCCGCGCTGTCACGCCAAAGAACGCTGCCGTCCCAGTACAGCACATTCTGGCCCTTGCCGCGACCGTGCGCGTCGGAGTTCACGTCCGTGCGCCTTCCCACACGGAACTGCCCCCCTCGGATGAACGGATTGCGATCCGCCAGAATAGGCAAATGCACCCGCAGGTTGATACGCAAAGGCCGTTTGCCCTGGTTTTGGAAGCTGTAACTGACATTGGAGGCATCGGCAAAGTCATCCATCGCCGTCGGATCGTCCACCTCCATCGGCCTGTCGTCCCTGGAGGACGGACAGACAAACAGCCGCATCCTCCTGACACGCCCGTCCTTCACCAGCCGGTAGAGGTGCCGCGTGTTGGCAGCCACCGGCCGGTTGGGCTCGCCGGCCCGCAACCACACCGTGCCGGGCACGTGACCCGCGTAGGGCAAGGCCTCATCGTGATCGGCTGCATAACCCGCCATCGAGTAACCCAATTGTGCCAGGTTCGCCTGGCATTGATCGCGCCGAGCAACCGACCGCACCCGATACGCCGCCGGAAAGAACACCCCCACAATCACCGCCAAAGCCGCAGCCATCACCACCAACTCGCGCACCGACCACAGCCGCCAGCCCGATTCGCCGCTGCCCGCCTCGCCTCCCGCCGCGGGTGAGCCCGCCTCTTCCAGCCGGACCGTCGTGGCCTTGAACGACTCCACCCGCGCCAGCACCTTGTCAGCCAGGTCCGCCGGCGGCTCAGGCGCCGTGTAACCGTCCAGTCGGCCCACCAGACGCTCTACGCGTCGGCTCTGGGCGGCGACTTCGGCGTCCTCGCCGATCAGGCGCGACACCCGCCGGGCCTGCTCCGGGTCGAGCTGGCCCAAGTGATAGTCGAGCAGCCACTGCTCAAGATTTTCCGGTATATCCGGCATAATCGTTACAATCCGCCTGCTTCCGCTCCCTCAGCAACGCTCCGAGTGCAACAATCGATTGGTCCACCAAACATGCTACGGCTCCGACCCGCCGCTGGTTCGCTGCTCGACGCGGTCGCGCCACTCGCGGGCGAAGTGCCCCACCGCCGCGTGAAGCCGGCTCTTGACCGTCCCGAGCGGGATCGCCAGCACCTCGGCAATCTCCTTGTAGGCCAGCCGGTGGTAATAGCCCAGGATCAAGGCCTCCCGCAGATGATCCGGCATCTGCTCGACCACCTCGCGAACGAGCTGCTGCTGCTCCCGCTCGGCCAGACGGTCGCTCGGATCATGTTCCTGGCCGCTCAGCAACTCCAGCAGACTGCCGCCGGGCTCGTCCGAGCTGCCCGACCCGCCCTCGAGAGGCAGCTCGGGGCGGCGCGACCGCCACCGCATCATGTCCCGCGCCTTATTGGCCGCAATCGCGAAAAGCCACGGGCGAAACCGACGCGACGGGTCGAACCCCGCCGCCGACACGTGCACCTGGAGGAACGCCTCCTGCACCAGGTCCTCAGCCGCAGCTTGGTTACCGGTGAACCGCGCCAGGAAGTGGTACAACTCGCGATTATGGCGCCTGACCAATTGCTCGAACCGGCCCGGCTCGCCCGCTAGGTGTCCTGCCAGCAGTTGCTCGTCGCTGGGGGTCTTGCCGCTCTGGTCGTCGGATCCCGACATGAACACTCGTCTCGCCACACAGCGCCAAGTATCGCCTGGGCCGCATTGTAGGGCGTATTTTGCACTGCCGATACGTTCTTCTGGCCGGCCAACGCGGTCGGGCGGGTACACGGCGGGCTCGCCGCAGAGCGAAGTCGCTGGCCAGACCGCTGCCGACGTGGCAAAATACCCCGCAACGTAGCGCCCGGTCGCAAGGCCGCGCCAGATCGGCGGGTTGAAACGACCATGCCGCAACCGAAAACCTCCATCCTGCCGGCAAGTCTGCCTGCCGAGGCGCTCTCGGCGCTGATCGAGGCGTCGGCGGCCATCAACGACACCCTCGACTTGCCGCAGACGCTGGCGGCCATCGCCCGCTCGGCGGCGGCCGTCATGCAGGCCGAGGCTTCCTCGGTGCTGCTGCTCGACAAGCGCCGCAGCAAGTTGATCTTCAAGGCCGCGCACGGCGGCGGTGGCGACGTGCTGCTCAACGAGGAGTTCGACGCCGACCTCGGCCTGGGGGGCCGCGTCGTGAGCACCGGCAAGCCCGTCCGCGTCACCGACGTACACCACGAGCAGGACTGGTTCAGCAAGATCTCCGAGAAGGTGCAGTTCCCCACCCGCAGCCTGATCGCCGCGCCCATGATCCACAACGAGCAGGTCATCGGCGTGGTCGAGGTGATGAACAAGGCCGACGGGAGCGAGTTTTCCGACGCCGAGCTGTCGCTGCTTCAGGTGTTCGCCAACCTCGCCGCCAGCGGCGCCACCCACGCCCAGGCCCATCACAAGCTCAAAAACGAAGCCACCGCCCTGCGGACCGTGGTGGCCGGCGAGGAGAAGATCGTCGGGCAGAGCCCCGCGCTTCAGCAGGTGCTCAACCTGGCCCGGCGGGTGGCCGCCAGCAACGCCACCGTGCTGCTGCTGGGCGAGACCGGCACGGGCAAGGAATTGATCGCCCGCTACATCCATCACGTGTCGCCGCGGAACGAGTCGGCCTTCATCGCCGTCAACTGCGCCGCGCTGCCCGAGACGCTGCTCGAGTCGGAACTGTTCGGCCACGAGAAGGGCGCGTTCACCGGCGCGGTGTCGCAGAAGGTCGGTCGCTTCGAGCTGGCCGATGGGGGTACGATCTTTCTCGACGAGATCGGCGACATCTCACCAGCCATCCAGATCAAGCTGCTTCGCGTGCTTCAGGAGCGGCAGTTCGTCCGCGTAGGCGGCACGCAGACGGTGGTAAGCGACGTTCGCGTGATCGCCGCCACCAACCGCAACCTCCAGCAGGCCATCGAGGGCGGCGACTTCCGCCAGGATCTGTACTATCGGCTGAACGTGTTCCCGATCGACCTGCCGCCGCTGCGACATCGACTGGAAGACGTGCCGCCGCTGATCGAGCACTTCATCGGCCACGCGGCCGGGCAGTTGGCCGTGCCCGTGCCTAAGGTAAGCGACGATGCGATGGCCGCCCTGACCGCGCACCAGTGGCCGGGCAACATCCGCGAGCTTCAGAACATCGTGGAACGGGCCGTCCTGCTGGCCGACGGGCAGGTTATCGAGCCCGAGCACCTGCCGCGCGAGCTGGCCGCCACGCAGCCGCCCGCCTCGGCCACGGGCGACCCCGCCAGCCTGTGGGACTACGAAAAGGCCCTGATCGTCAAGGCCCTGACCGACGCGAAGTGGAACCAATCCAAAGCCGCCCGCGCCCTGGGCATCAGCCGCGATAATCTGCGGTATCGGATCAAGAAGTATCAGATCGAAAAGCCCGCTTAAAGTGGCCGTGCGGAAGAGCACCATTGTATGGTACACACCCGGGAAGGCGGTATGGAGGAGCAACTTCCGCCTGCTCGATCTGTACACTCTCCTCAAGTATCATGGGTGCAGCCTTGGTCATTGACGATCCAATCGCGAAACGCGCGGGTCGCACCGGTCCGGAGCACGCGGAGGTTATCAGATGATCCGTTTGGTTGAGGCACTCAACTACCGCTGCCTGCGGTATGTCAGCCAGCGTCTCGACGACTTCCACGTCCTGGTCGGACCCAATGCCAGCGGCAAGACTACTTTCCTGGACGCGTTGGCATTCCTGGGCGATCTGGTATCCGAAGGTTTGGAAAAGGCGATCAGCGAGCGAACGCAGGATTTTCGTGACATGGTGTGGCGGCGCACTGATGGCCGGATAGAGCTGGCCGTCGAACTGGAGATTCCAAACGAGCGCCGCAAGTTGCTGGAGCGCCAAACATGGTCGCTCGTCCGCTACGAAGTGGCAGTGGGAACCGACCCGCAGTCTGGCGAGGTGGGCATTCTCGAGGAAAAGGTACTGCTGAAGCCGCCGGAAGGAAGATCTCCTATGCAGAGGACGCTCTTCCCCGCTGAGCCCACTGCTCCGGAAACGCTCATAAGCCCCAAGACTACGCGCGGCACGAAGACCATCGTGAATAAGGTCGCTGGTGGCAATGACAATTTCTATGATGAGACCGGCCGCGGCTGGGATCATGCGTTCAAGCTCGGTCCTCGGCGTTCTGCGTTGGCGAACCTGCCTGAAGATGAGTCCAAGTTCCCGGTAGCGACATGGCTGAAGGGCGTGTTGATGGAGGGCGTACAAAGGCTGATCCTCAACAGCACCCTCATGCGCAACCCGAGCCCCCCCGGTCAGCCAAGAAAATTCCGCCCGGACGGAGCGAACTTGCCTTGGGTGATAGAACGGCTGAAGACAGATGATCCCGCCAAACATGCCGAGTGGGTCTCGCACGTCCGAACAGCTTTGCCCGACATTGAAGACGTAAAGACCATTGAGCGTCCGGAAGATCGAAGCCGATATCTGGTAATCTGTTACCGCGACAAGCTGGAGGTGCCTTCCTGGACCGCATCGGACGGAACTCTGCGTCTGCTGGCCCTGACGCTCATCGCCTATCTGAGCAAGTTAACGGGGGTCTATCTGATTGAGGAACCGGAGAACGGTGTCCACCCGCGGGCAGTTGAGACCGTTTTCCAGTCCTTGTCATCCGTATACGACGCACAGATCCTTCTGGCGACCCACTCGCCCGTTATCCTGAGCATTGCCGAACCCTCTCAAATCCTGTGTTTTTCGAAAGTCGAGAGTGGTGCGGCCGACATCATCCGCGGGACAGAACACCCTGCCCTGCGCGACTGGCGGGGGGAGTCGAACCTCGGTGTTCTGTTTGCGGGGGGCGTTCTTGGATGAGTTCTGAGTTCGACTTTCGCACTTTCGGAAGGTGATGAATGATCGTGGTTTAAGCAAAAACAAGCCTCCTGGCCGATGCGTTGGTTGTAGGGACAACGCATGGAGCAAGGAGGCTCGCCGTGACTCTTGTATCGTCTTTCCAGGAACTTCTGCAACAGGTTTCTTGCGTGATGACCGCCCCGACCTTCGTCAGCTTCGTGACGATTGTGACGGGCTGGGTGTTCGCCCGCCGGCGAACGATCACGGGCATGATCCTGGCCGCCGACGCGGTGAACAGCAAGCACCATTCCGCCTTCCACCGGGTCTTTGCCACCGCCCGATGGTCTCTGGATGCACTCGGGCTGGCGGTCTTTGACCTGATCCTGCCCTGGCTCGGTAAGGGGCCGGTCCTGTTGGCCCTCGACGACACGCTGGCTCGCAAGCGGGGGTTGAAAATCTTTGGCGTGGGCATGCACCATGACCCTCTGCTCAGCACGCGCAAGGTCGCCCTGACCAGCTGGGGGCACAGTTGGGTGGTGCTCGGGGTGATCGTTCGCTTGCCCTTCTGTCCGGATCGGTACTTCTGCCTGCCGATTCTGTTTCGCCTGTACGTCAACAAGAAGACGGCCACGAAAAAACGGCTGGTCTATCGCACCCGCCCCGAGCTGGCGGTCGAGATGCTTCAGCTTCTGTGCCCCTACCGCGAGAATCGACGCTTTCATGCGATGGCGGACTCGGCCTACGGCGGCAAGAGCGTCTATCGGAACCTGCCGGACAACTGTGATCTGACCAGTCGGCTCGATCTGGACGCGCGACTGCATGAGCCCGCCCCCGCCCGCAAGCCGGGTACGCCCGGTCGGCCGCGCCGACGGGGGGCGCGCTTGCCGTCGCCGCGCGAGATGCTGCAGACCCGCGGACGACGCCTGACGTTGAATATCTATGGGCGCAAAGATCGTGTGCGCCTGGTCGATCGCGTCGCGTACCTGTATGCGATGCCGGAGCGACCCGTGCGCGCGGTGGCCGTCGAGCCGCTGACCGGCGGACGGACGGTTCAGGCGTTTTACTCGACGTGCCACGAAGCCTCGGCCACCGATGTGCTGACGTGGTATGCCCTGCGTTGGTCGATCGAGGAAGCGTTCCAGCACAGCAAAGGGCATCTCGGCTTCGAGCAGCCGCAAGGCTGGACACGGCGCGCGGTCGAGCGAACGGCGCCGACGGCAATGTTGTTGTACAGCCTGATCATGTTGTGGTTCGCGTCGGTAGGGCATCGCTGTTACCGTCCCATCCTGCGTCCGTGGTATCGCAGCAAGGCGCGCCCGTCGTTCGCCGACATGCTGGCCACCCTGCGGCAGGAAAGCGTTCGCCAGCAGGTTTCGGCGCTCCCGCTGACCGGCCGGGGTAGCCGAAACGTCCTGAAGTCCTTAATCCACGCGGTCAAACAGGCCGCATAAGTGCGAAAGTCGAATTTAAGGGCTGTTTCAAAACCCATGATTGTGCCGATGATCAGGATGCCAGGGATAGCATGGAGGCGACGCCATGGCATTCACATTGGTTTCCGATCGTCTTTGAAACGAGATCAAACCGCTTCTGCCGGCGGAGCCACCCAAGCCCAAAGGCGGCCGTCCGCGGGTACCCGATCGGGCGTGCCTGACGGGGATCGTTTATGTCCTGCGCACGGGTATGCCGTTGCGGCTGGTTCCCGAGGTCCTAGGAGGAACTCGGGAACACACAACTCGCGGAAGAGGGCACAACATGTTGAGATGGAAGCATACTGTTGCTCCTGGACTGACGCTCGCTCTCGTCTGCTCGTTGGGTTGCTCCGGGCGCGGAGCGGCTGAGCCAACTACCAAGGCCCAATATCACCTGTCCGTTCAAGGCACACCCGGCGTGCAACTTGAGATGACATCTGTTTACAGACAAGAAGCGGGGGGACCGCCGGACCTTCACGCCGACCGCCCTGACGAACTCGGGGCGACTGGATTTGAACCAGCGACCTCTTGACCCCCAGTCAAGCGCGCTAACCAGGCTGCGCCACGCCCCGCCGACTCTACCACCGAGTGTAATTGCCGACGGCCGGCGATGTCAAGTTCACCAGGTACAGGCACTTAGGGATCGCCTGGGCCTACTGGGCCCGCGCGACCTCGGCGGAGCGATCCGGCAGACTTGATCGACTTGCCTGGCATCGTTAAACTGTTGCTTGGCAACGGAATAGGGTATTCGGGCGAGCCGTGGCGAAAGGCTGGATGAGCATGTCTTGACGCCGAGTTGGGGGCAGGCGTTCGGCGAGAAAGGCAGGAATCGGCCGATGGAAGTCAAACTGATCATGTTTAAGGAGAGCGGGCAGCAGAAAGACTTTGCCCTGGCCTCCGAGATTACCACCGTCGGACGGAAGGAAGACTGCGACCTGAGGATCCCGCTGGCGGAAGTGTCGCGCAAGCATTGCCAGTTCGTGCTCCATTCGGACCGCGTCGTTTTGCAGGATCTCGGCAGCAGCAACGGGACGTATGTCAACAACAAGCGCGTGGCCGAGCTACAGCTTCAACCGGGTGACCATGTAGTAATCGGGCCGGTGGTCTTCAGCGTACAGATCGATGGCGAGCCGAGCGAGATGAAGCCCGTGCGGACGCGCCTCGAGCACCGCCCACGAGCGGCCAGCATGGCTGCGCCGTCGGGTGATACCAATCTCGGTCGGACCGACCTGTCCGGCGAGGAGATGGACCCCATCAGCGCGCTGGAGGCGCTGGCGGCCAGCGGCACGCATCCCACCCCGCAACCCGAGCAAAACGAGCAGGGCCCCGAAAAGGAATCGTAAGCCAAACGATCGCTTTCGCGGCGAGTGATCGTGTGTGCGGCATTTCCGTCCGGAGTGGGTGGGCAGAGCATCTTTTGATTCGTGCGACGGTCACGCTGTATGATCGTCAGGCAGGTGGCCTTCCTGGCCGGAATGCGCAGGATGCTCTCCTGCGGGTGGCATCATGCCGCTGTGTTGCGTTCGTTGTAGCCGGTGCGCACTACACACGCCGTGGCCTGACGGCAGTGTCCAGTAAGAGCACCGGCGGTGGAGTCAGCGGATGAGACGCCGGGAAACGGTGGTTGTTGCGATTGCCGTGGGGGTGGCGTGCATTGCCGGGTTGCTGCTAACCCTCCCGAAATGGTCGTTTCGACGGACGGTGGCCGAGCTTGGGTCATCTCGAGCCGAGTTGCGGCGCGAAGCGGTCGATCAACTCCGTTACTCTAACGATCGGCGCGTGCCGGAACTGCTGGCTGCCTCGCTGGCCGATCCCGCGCCGTCGGTGCGGCGGAGCGCCAGCCGCGCGATCGCTCGCCGGCAATTCATGAATCTCGCCGAAGTGCTTCTCGCAGCGGCCGAGGCCGAGACGCATGCCTACACTCGACTCGCCATGATGCAGCAGTGGTCGGACCTGGTTTGGCCGAACGGAGATACCCAGCTTGAGCGGTGGGCACACGAGCCCGAACCATGGTCGCAACTGGCAGCCGCGTATGGGGCGCTGCGGCGAGGTCGCCCGGATGCAGCCTCGACTCTTTTTGAACTGGCTCGTTCGTCGGATTCAAAGATCCGCCTGTTGGCGTCCCGCACGTTGCGCGATGTCTGCGTCCCTGTCATCGAGAGCCATGGCGGATGCGAGACGACATTCGACGACGCCTCTGACCCGATGGGCCCGCCAGACGTGGAGCGGCTGGAGGCGTGGTGGGGCCCCCAGGTGAGTCCCGACATGCTATGGCGCGCGGCTCGCTGGCAATACGATCGCCCAAAACAGATCCGCATAGTCGGCAAGTTGTTCCGCAACCGGCAGCGCTTCGCGCGTTGGCTGGGCTTGTCGTAGCCGGTCCGGCCTGACTTGTGCAGTCATCCCCACGCGGTATGATCGGTCATCTGTTGTGGCCTGAAACGATTCTGCCAGGCAAACCAGGACGTGTGATGCAAGCTGGTCCGATTGCAGTATGGCACTTCGACAAGTCTGAAGGTCTGCTGATTCCCAACGCCGTGAGCAACGGACGGCCGTTGCAGGTTCACGGAGCCGTCGGCTGTGCGGGGCGCTTCAGTAGAGGTTTGGCGTTTCGACATCGGTTTGACTACGCGCGCGGCCCGGCGGTGGGCGCTCTTGAAGCGGGCGCCATGAGCATGGGGTTGCGGATGGACCGGCCCGGGCGCAACACAACGGTTTTCAGCTTGCAGGAGCAGTTGAAGATCGTCGTCCAACCCGAGCCCGGCCAGGGGCTGAGCGCGTCGCTCGGATCAGTTCGGCTCATCTGCGACCAGACGCTCGAGCCGGGACGTTGGCATCACGTGGCTGTAAGCTTCGGGCCCGGCGGCGCAAGCCTGTATCTCGATGGCCGAGTGGTCGCCAACGACCCAAAGGCCACGCAAGGCCTACCCCTCGGCCGAGGTCACGAGCAATACATGCTGATCGGAGGGCTCCAGCCTCATTTCGTACCGTGTGCCGTCGACGAACTAGCCGTTTTTGACTCGACACTGAACGACGAGCAAGTGCGCCAGTTGGCGGCCGGCCCGATCGCACCTGCCGATGGTAAGGCGGTTCCGTGCCCTCCGACGGCTGTATGCGCAAGCCGCTTCATCGACGAGAACAGTCCTACATGCGGGCTTCAGCAGGCGATTGATTCGCTCGGCCCGCCGGGCGGGACGGTTACGATACCGGCGGGGAGGTACGTGCTGCGCCGCGGTATCGAGCTCTCCGCCAGCGTCACGCTGATCGGCGAGGGCGGCCGAGCCATATTCGTCGCACCGCCTGCATACGCATCCCGACTGACGGGTGACGTCGGCGAGGGCTCCGATGCCGTTACGGTGGCCGATGCGTCGGGCTTCGCCGTCGGTGATGAGATCATGGTGACGTCGCACACTCAGCGTGGCTGGAACAGCACGCACGCGATTCTGGCGGGCATCGAGGGCAACATATTGCGCCTGTCGCGCCCGTTGTGGAACGACTACAAGGCCGCCGACGAGGCGCTGGCGGTGCACTGGTTCCCCATGGTACGGGCCTTCATGCAGCATGAGATCTACCTGACGGATCTGACGATCGAGGGCACGCCCGATCGCCTGGCGCTGCGACCCGACTTCACCGCTTCGGCCATTCACCTGGTACGCTGCTGCGACAGTCAGATTGCGCGTTGCCGCGTGATCGGCTGGCCTCACGACGGCATCTCGGTGCAAATGGGCGGTCGCGTGAGCGTCACCGACTGCCACGTACGCGACTGCTGTGGTCACGGCTTTCACCCGGGCACGGGCACGCGCCAGACTCTGTGGTCCAGCAACATCGCTGCCCATAACGGCACGGACGGGCTCTACTTCTGCGCCCGCGTCCGCGACAGCATCTGCGCCAATAGCGTACTGGCCGACAACGGTCGTCATGGCGTGGGCGGGCTGGGCGGCGGCGAGGATCGACGGAACCTGGTCTCTGCCAATCAGTGTGTGGGCAACGCGGGTGCCGGGATTGAGATGGATGGCGGCGGCAGCAACACGGTCGTGAACAACATCTGTCGAGCCAACTCGCGGGCGAAGCCCGGCAAGTGGCCGGGCATCCTCCTCACCAAGACGCGCTTGAACGTGGTCGCCGGCAATCAGTGCCTCGAAAGCCCCGACTGTCGCCATCAGAGTCTAGGTATCGAGGAAAAGGACGACGCTCAGGACAACATCATTCGCGACAACGTATGCTTCGGGTGCGATGTGAAGTTGGACGGCAAGAACACGCTCGCCGACCGCAACATCGCGCAGCCGACCGCCAAGCTGCCTGCCAAGCCCGACACCAAGACTCGGCGGTAGGCGTCGAAGCAGACGCCGGGCCCTTGCCGTAGCACACGATGGATGGAACTTGATTCCCGTGTACGGGCAAAGACGCATTTCACAGGAGACTCGATCATGCGCGCCGGTTCATGGCTCTTATCTCTCACAGGTGCGGTTCTCGCGTGGCCCCAGTTGGCGTTGGCCGGGCAGGCGGTGTGTCCGTGCGTGGCCGACAACTCGGTGGCCTGCTATTCCAGCGAGGTGAGGCAGAACGCCGGAGGACGCGATAGGCTGAAGATCAAACATCGCGAGAATTTCCTGCTTCTGAACTTCGACCTGTCGGCCGTGCCGTCAGAGGCGACCATCTCGTCGGCTACGCTGCGGCTGAGGGTTACGGATCCCAAATTCATACTCCGCCAAGTGGGTGTCTCCACCGTCAGCACCCCGTGGACCGAAGGCTCGGGTGCGGCCGACGGCGAGCACGACGACTGCTGTTTTGCGTGGCCCGGCCCACGAACGGCCACCTGGGCGGGACCGGGCTCGACCGTGTGTGACGTGATCGCGGGCAACGGTGGGACCCTCTCGCACTACACCTTCGCCCGTCCCGAGGCCGACGACTGGTGGGCCATCGACGTTGACCCGCGCCTCGTCGCGGCGCTGCGGGCCGACTCGTTCGCTCTGGCGGTGCAGGAGGAAACAGGCTGGTTTCGGGCCGACCGGAGCAACATATTCGTTTACGCCAGGGAGTCGAAGGAATCTGCGCCCACACTGACCGTCACGTGGGGCCAGCCGGACACCGAAGCGCCCTCGGCCGTGAGCGACCTCAAGATCGACACCGACGGCCTCGACGACGGGCAGGTGCTCATGACATTCGCCGCCGGGGGCGACGACGGCAACCGCGGCCGGGCCCTGGGCTACCACATTCGCTGCCTCCAGGCAGAGCGCGTTACGAAGGACAACTGGGATCGCGCCACCGTGGTCCCGCGCTGGCAAACGCCTCGCCCCGGCGCGCCGGGCGAGGCGGTCCGCGCATGGATTACAGACCTGAAGCCCGGCGAAACGCACAGCTTCGCAGTGGTCGCTTACGATCAGTCCGGCAACCGATCGGAGATCACATCTACCGATCCGGCTGCGTTGCCCGGCCCCACACCGCCACCTCGTCTTCAGTTTCTCAAAGACGTTACAGGCAAGGTGGCCGATGCGGTCGAACCAACCGGCGCCATGGCGGTGTGGGCCGTCGACGAACTGACCAAGGTCGATCCGATCAACGGCGACGTGCTGGACGGTGCGGACTACGTCAGCAACGACGTGCGCAGCGGCTCGTACGTTTGGGACGGCAAGACCAAGACCATTAGGTTGCAGGCTCTGCGCGGCGAGATTGCGGCGTTCAACCTGGTGATCGAGGCGCTGACCGACGCGGGGCTGACCGACATCCGCATCCAGCCGGCTGCGCTGACCGGGCCTGAAGGAGCTGTCATTCCCGTCAAGCAGTTGATGTTGCATCGACTGTGGTATCTCAAGAGCGAGGATCGCTACTTCCCCGAAGCCGCACCGCCTCTCGACCGACCGCTGCACATCCCCTCGCACGACAACGAGGTGCCCGGCCAGCGGAACCAGTCGGTCTACGTCGATCTCTATGTGCCGTGCGGCATTCCGGCGGGCACGTACCGCGGCAAACTCCAGGTGTCCTGCTCAGCCGACTCCGACACGGTCAACGTCGAGTTGAACGTGGTCGATCTCGACATGCCGAGCAAGCTCAGCTTTGTGATCGAACTGAATTCATACGGTTTTTGGGGCGAAATCGAGCAGTTCCACGCCATGCATCGGCTGGCGCACCTGCACCGTGTCGGCTACAACGTACTGTCGTACGGGCACTCCGAGAGCGTCAAGTTCGGCTTCCTGCCCAAGCTTGCCGGCGACGGGTTCCACACGCGTATCGTCGATTGGAGCGAGTGGGACCGTTGGATGGGTCCCCTGCTCGACGGATCGGCGTTCGAGGGGCTGCCACGTTTGCCCGCCGCCATCCCTCACTTTTATTTGCCGTTCCACGAGAACTACCCGGCCAGAATTAACGGCCACTACGCGCGCCCCGACTTTTTCCTCGATCGGCCCAAGGGCGAGGACGGCAAGTTCGATTACGAGGGGTGGCAAGATTACATGTCCGAGCACGATGTGGACATTGCTCGGGCGTTCGATCGCACGTGGCATCAGGCGGCGGTCGTCGTCGCCCGTCAGTGGCGTGATCACCTGGTGGCCAAGGGCTGGACGGACACCCAGTTTCAGATCTTTTGCAACGACAAAAACAATTTTCGCAAGCCGGATGGCAAGTCGGAAGGATACAAGAAGGCCACTTCACTGTGGACGCTGGATGAGCCGAGCTATGGCCGTGACTTCCGCGCGTTGGGTTATATCTACAATGTCTTCAAGCCCGTGCTGGCCGGCGAGCCGCTCGACATCGTCTGTCGCGGCGATGTATCGCGGCCGCAATGGCAGGGAGATCGCCTCGACGGTGTGAACGACCTGTGCGTGGTCTCCGACGCGTTCTATCAGTATCAACCGATCATCCAGCGGCGAAGGGTGTTGCACGGCGACCGCTACTGGAGGTACGGCGGCGGGCGGGGGCCCGACAGCGACAATGCCGCACTGGTCGCGTTGTACTACAAGAACTGGACGCTCGGCGCCGATGGCGGGTTGGCCTACTGGAGGAGCTTTGCCGGTCAGGAAGCCTGGGACAAGCCCGACGCATTGGCCGTCGTGCACCTGACCGGTGGCCACGGCTACAACATGCCGGTAGGCACCACGCGGCTGAAGGCCCAGCGTCGAGCCCAGCAGGACATCGAGCTGATGAACATGCTGGCTGCTGAGTCGGGCTGGTCGCGCAACCGCGTCGCCCGAGCGGTGGCGGCTGCCATCAACCTGGCCTCCGAAACGCAGGCGCGCAACGCCGACGATCCCGGCCAGACCAGCTTCGCCGACGTCCACGCCGCCAGCCTGGCCAGCATCCGGGATGCGCTGGTTCGCGAAATCCTGGCCGCCAGGAAGCGCTAACCGGCGCAACGGATGTCGGGCAATAGTCGTCGCGTGCGCCTGGTTGCCCATGCGACGCGATACGGGTGACGTGTGCTGTCACGTTGGTGCCGCGTTGGCGTGGTTGTGCTAACATGATCCCGTCGCCGACCCAGGGAGCCAGACCATGAAGATTCAATCGATCGCGTCACATACCCAGGCGCCCGTTCAGATGGAAGGGGCGCAGCAGGCGAAGATCCGCATTCTGATCGGACCGGACGACGGCGCCGAGAACTTCCATATGCGGCAGTTCGAGATCGCACCGGGCGGGTGTACGCCCCACCACCAGCACGATTACGAGCACGAGATCCTCTGTCTGGCCGGTAAGGGCGTTGCCCGTACGACCGAGGGCGACAAGCCGATTCAGGCAGCCGACGTGGCGTTCGTACCGGCTAACCAGATGCACCAGTTTCGCAACGAATCGGACCAGCCTCTGGAGTTCATCTGCCTAATACCGGCTCCCGAGCAGTGCAAGTGAGTCATCCGCCGCGGGCGTTCGGCGGCCTGTCGGCATTCTGCAACCGGTGAGAGAGGCGATGGCCAAAGACGTCGCCAAACAGATCGAGCAGTTGCGCGACGATATCCGTCGGCACGACTACCTCTACTATGTGCTGGCCCGGCCGGAGATTACCGACCGCCAATACGACGGGCTGATGGAGCAGCTCAAGCAGCTCGAGGCCGATCATCCCGAGCTGGTCACGCCCGACTCGCCCACCCAGCGCGTGGGGGGCGAACCGCTGGAGCAGTTCGCGTCGGTCCGTCACGCCGTACCGATGCTCAGCATCGACAACACCTACAACGAGCAGGAGTTGCGCGAGTTCGATCAACGCGTGCACAAGGGGTTGGGCGGCGACGAATATGCGTACTTGGTCGACCTGAAGATTGACGGCGTGGCGGTGTCGTTGCGGTACGAGCAGGGGCGTCTGGTCCTGGCAGCCACCCGAGGCGACGGGGTTACCGGCGACGATGTGACGCAGAACGTTCGGACCGTTCGCGGTGTACCCATCTGTCTGATGGATCAGGAGTGGCCTGACGTGCTGGAGGTTCGCGGCGAGGTCTACTGGCCCCGGGCCGACTTCGAGGCGTTCAACACCCAACGCGAAGCGGCCGGCGAACCGATGTTCGCCAACCCGAGAAACGCCACCGCCGGCACGCTGAAACTGCTCGATAGCCGCATCGTCGCCCAACGCGGGCTGCGCTTCATGGCCCACGGCTTCGGGCAGGTCGAGCCGCTCGGGGCCGAGACGCAAAGCGCCCTATGCAACATGGTCGAGAAGTGGGGAATCCCGGTCATGCCGCAGCGACGGCTTTGCCGGGACGTCGAGCAGGTCCTTGCGCTCTGCCACGAGTGGGACTCGAAGAGACACGACCTCGACTTCGCCACCGACGGCCTGGTGATCAAGGTCGACCGGTTCGACCAGCGCGACGCGCTGGGCGCCACCAGCAGGTACCCGCGCTGGTGTATCGCGTTCAAGTTCGCCGCCGAGCAGGCCCAGAGCAAGCTGCTCGAGGTCCAGTGGCAGGTCGGCAAGCTCGGCACGCTCACGCCGCGGGCGGTGATGGAACCGATGCAACTTTCCGGCACCACGGTGCGGCACGCGAGCCTGCACAATTACGAACAGATCCAACGGCTTGGTGTGATGGTGGGCGACTTCGTGACGGTCGAAAAGGCGGGCGAGATCATCCCCCAGGTCGTCGGCGTGGTCGAGGCCAAGCGCCCGCGCGATGCCAAGCCCATTCGTCCGCCGAAGCAGTGCCCCGTCTGCAAAGGGCAGGTGGTCAAGGACGAGGGCGGCGTGTTCCTGCGGTGCATCAATCCATCGTGCCCGGCCCAGTTGAAGGAGCGTCTGATCTACTTCTGCGCTCGGGATCAGATGGACATCGAGGGGGTCGGCCCGGCGCTGGTCGATCAGCTCGTCGATAGCGGGCTGGTAGCTGAATTTGCCGATCTGTACGGTCTGGCCGACCGACGAGAGGAACTACTGAAGCTTGAGCGCATGGCTGCCAAGAGCGCCGACAACCTGCTTGCCGGCATCGACGACAGTCGTTTGCGCGAGCTGTCCCGCGTCGTGGCGGCGCTGAACATCCGACACGTGGGAACGCGGGCGGCCCAGATTCTGGCCGAGCACTTTGGCACGATGGACCGTATCGCAGCAGCCGGCGTCGAGGAGTTGGAGGCGATTCCGGAGATCGGGCCGGTCATGGCCCGGACGATTCACGAGTGGTTCGCGAGTCCGGCTGGCAAGCGTACGATCGAGCATCTCGAAGCGGCCGGCGTGAACATGAAGCAGCCGCGGCGCCGGGCGGTGGGCAACCAGCCGCTGGCCGGCAAGACCGTCGTCGTCACCGGAACGCTCGAAGGGTTCGGCCGCAAAGTCGTGCAGGACCTGATCGAGAAGCTCGGCGGCAAGGCCACCGGGTCGGTCACTAAGAAGACGGATTTCGTGCTCGCCGGCGCCGATCCGGGAAGCAAACTCGACAAGGCCCGCAAGCTCGGTGTCGAGGTCATCGACGAGGCCGAATTCCTGCGTCGGATCGGACAGGTGTGATCCGCTGCCGGGCCGATCGGTACGTCGATCATCGCCTTTGCTCGCTTTGGGGGACGGCTTCGGGCGGAGCACGGTCGTCCGGCTGCTCTGTCTTGCCACCGTTCGTCGTCGTGCGCACGGGCGTTGAAAGGTGTTGCTGTGCCCATATCAGCACAGCCGCGCCGCAGATCAGGGCTATCCCGCTGACCCACTGTTGCGGCGCAGGCCGCTCGTCGTAGATTTGCCAGGAAACAGTGGCCGTGATGAATGCCGACGCCAGACTGGCACCGCTGCAAATGGTCACGCCCAGTCGGGCCAGCGCCGCATAGAACAGCACGTGTGCCGTCGAGATTCCCACCAGCGCCGAGATCACCAAGAGCAGGAAACTACCCAACGGCATGGTCTTCGCCTGACCCGGTTCGCCCAGGACGAACATCAGAATCAAGGTTCCCACGGCCGTGTAGCACCCTATCAGGGCAAAGGCCGACCGCGCATCCACGTCGCGCGTCGACCATCGCACGGTCACGCTATAGAGCCCCCACATCAGGCTGCACGCCAGCGTAAGCAGAACGCCGACCAGGGTGGCCCCGCCCTCCAGGGCGCCGCCGTAGATGCTTACCCCCACGAAACCGCTCATCGCCAGCGTCATTCCCAGCCAGAAGCGTCTGCTGCCTATCAGGCCTCGCTCGTCGGTGAAGATGAGCATAGCGGCGATGATCGCCCAGATGACATTCAGGCGAATCACAAATGCGATCAGTCCCGGATCGATGTAGTAGGGCGCCCACGCCCACAAACATTGGCCTGCCAAGTTCACCGATGTAGGTACCAGCGCCCGTACGTAAAAGCCACTCGCCCGGCGGCCTTGGCGGAGCAGGGCGACCAGCCAGGGAAGCCACACGAGCATGGCCAGCGGATAGCGCAGCCCGTTGGCCGTCCAGCCGTCAATGAAGGCGGTGAAATGCTTCAGAAACAGCGGCACGGCGCTCCAGCACAGGACCGCACCAATCAGGCACAACGTGGCTTTGAGGCTGAATCGTTCGGCGCCCTGCGTCATGCACCAGCATGTATCGACACCGTTGCCTGCTGGCAAGTCACCCGTTCAACCCCCGCACAAAAAAGCAAGGGACCGGGGCATGATGAGCCCCGATCCCTCTTGATTGCGCTGGTCCCCGTAGAGCCGGCTCTGTCGCCTAGAGAAGCGACAGGATGGAGGCCGTCTGTTGGTTGGCCACACCGAGCAAGGCCATCGCCGACTGGAGGAGGATGTTCTGTCGGCCGAGTTCTGCGGTCTCCTCGGCATAGTCCACGTCGGCGATCTGGCTTCGTGCCGAACCCAGCGCGGTCTTCATCGCGCTGAGACTGTTGACCGAAGTTCTCACCTGCAAGCTCTGGAACGCGCCGACGCGTCCCCGGGCGACGGCTACCTGGCTGACCGCCTCGCGGGCTATGGTCAGCGCCTGATTGGCGTCGCTGGTCAGCGAGTTGCTCCCGCCGCTCTTGAGGCTGGAGAGGTAACCCAGCGTCGCGGTGCCCAGCTTGTAGCTCATCGGTGACTCAATGCCGATCGTCGCCCGCGTGCTCGACTGGGTCCCAAGCTGGAACGTCGCACCACCGCCTGAGATGCTGATCGTCGCCGTGTCGTCGACGTCGTTTCCGGCGCTGGTGATACTGAACGAGCCACTGATCCCGTTCGTGTTGACCGAGATATCAAGCCCGTCGCCGGTAACCTGCGAGCCGTTGACCGTGACGACCGCATCGGTGCCCTCGGTTCGGGCCTGATCGCCGAAGTTGGTCGAGTCGCCACTGAGGTTCTGCACCGACAGGAACGAGTCGCTGCCGTACTCCTGACTGATCAGGTGCAGACTGTCGTTAGCGGCCGCAGCCGACGCCACAACGCCGGTCTCGGTGGTCACCGCGTTGATCGACGCAGCCACCGAGGAGAGCTTCTCGCCAGCCGCGATGTCAATCGTGGCCGTTCCCAATTCACCCGTGACCAGGATGGTCGTCGCGGTGCTGGCCGAGGTGGTGGCGTAGCTGTCTTGCTGGGCCTTGGCCGCCGCGGTGTCAACCTCCACCTGAACCGTGCTGCTGGACTGATTGCTGCTTCGGCTGTAGACGTGAACGTCGCTGACGTTGCCGGCTCCGGCTGTCACCGACGTGCGGATGGCCTGCGAGCCGTCCAACAGCTTCTTGCCGTTGAACTGCGTGGTGCGAACGATTCGGTCGATCGCGCCGATGGCCTGGTCGATCTGGGCCTGGTTGGCCGCGATCTCCGCCCGGCTCAGACCGCCCGAGCTGGTCGAAGCCGATGCCAGCGAGACGATCTCGTTCAGCAGCGTGCTGACCTCACCCATAGACGCATCGGCCACGCCCAGCATGGCGTCAGCGCGCTGGCCATTGTCGATGGCCGCCTCGGTCGCCTTCAGTTCGGCGTTCAGTCCTTGCAGCGCGATCATGCCCGCCGGGTCGTCCGCACCGGTATTGATTCTTGAGCCGGTGGACAGGCGGGTCATGGACAGGCTCTGCGCCGTGGTAATCTGGTTGATCTGGTTCAGTAGACTCAGCGTGTTGGCATTGAAAACGGTAAGCCCCATCGTGTCTCTCCTTCTCACAGTCTTGGCGAATACAAAGAGATTCACGGGGAACTTAAGATACAAAAGGACGCTGGGCAAATTCGTCTGAGAAAATCGTTGTGATCGCGGGGTTGGCGACTCGGGCTCCCCGTCGGCGCCCTGAGCCCTTGCATTAACGGTCCTGTATCGGCACACTCAAAGGGCACCCCTTGCCGAGGGTGCCGGTAAAACCGTCGGTTATCTACGCTTGGACACGGGAGAGCGTTATGGACCTCCGCCAGGAATTGAGCGAGCAGATGAAAGCCGCCCTCAAGGCCGGTAGCAAACAGCGATTGAGCACGGTGCGCATGCTCCTAAACGAGCTGAAAAACGAGGATTTGCAGTCCGGTAAGCGAGCGGACGATGTCTCGGTGCTGCGGCGCTACGCGAAGCGCCTGACCAGATCGATCGAGGAATACCAGCAGGTCGGTGCGGCCGATCGTATCGACGGTCTGCGTCAGGAACTGGCCATTGTGGAAGAGTTCCTGCCCCAGGTGATGGGCGAGCAGGAGTTGGTCGAGGCCGTCGACCGGCTACTGACCGAGCACGGCCTGACCAGCCCCAAGCAGATGGGCCAGGCCATGGGGCTGTTGACCAAGGCTTATCCAGGTCGGGTCGACGGAGCCAAGGCCCAGCAAATCCTCAGAGCCAAGTTGACGGAGCCCTGACCACGGCGACAATGACCCGCGGCTGCACCGGCGGTGGAAGGGCATCCGGATCCGTGCGACCGGACGCAGTGGACACACAGGAGACCGAAACATGATCAAGTCGATTAGTTATTGGGCGTTCCCCGGCGGAATGGCCGGCAAGAAGAGCATCGAGGACGCCTTGGTCGAGGCCGCCAAGGCAGGCTTCGAGGGCATCGAACTGTGTATCGCACCGGAAGGCGAGTTGACCCATCGCACCAGCGAGAAGCGGTGCGACCAGATCCGGGCCGCCGCGCGGAAGGCGGGCATTAAGATCGTCTCGGTTGCCAGCGGGGCGTGGTGGGGCATGTCGCTGACGGATGCGAAGGCCAGCGTCCGGCGCCAATCGCTGGCGTTTCTCAAGGACGCCCTGCGCGTCACCGGGCAGCTCAAGGCCGGGGCCCTGCTGGTGGTGCCGGGCTGTGTCCATGCCGATTTCATTCCGAACTGCCCCCAGGTGCCCTACGATGAGGCCTACAAGACCTCCCGGGCGCAGATCCGCGCAGCCCTGCCGACCGCCAGAAAGTACCGGGCGGCCATCTGCGTCGAGAACGTGTGGAATAAGTTCCTGCTCAGCCCGCTGGAGATGCGTGACTTCATTCGTGGGTTCCAGAGCCCCTGGGTCGGCTCGTACTACGACGTGGCCAACAACGTCCCGTACGGGGTCAGCGCCGACTGGGTCCGCATCCTGGGCAAAGCCATCAAGCGTGTGCACTTCAAGGAGTATCTGAAGAAGCGCAATCCCGACGGCAGCGTGACCTGGACGGGTTTCCCCGAGGGCTTCGAGGTGCCGCTCGGCAAGGGGCATGTGGATTACCCGGCCGTGCTTACGGCTCTCAAGAAGGTCGGCTACAAGGGCCCGGTTACGTACGAGTGGCTGAACCTCAATGACGACCCCAAGGTCGTCAAGCGCTGTAGTCGCGAAATGGATCGGGTCCTGGCGTAGCCATGGGCAACCCAGCCGGCGCTGTCTGTCGGCGACCATAACCGTATAGAAGACCGGACGGCCCTGTTGCGGGGCCGTTCGGCACGTAGGTGCGACATGCAAATCTCGCTGGCAGGATGGAGCATCCACCGTCGGTTCCTTTGCGAGGACAAGCCGCTCGAGCTGGTCGAATTCCCCCGCTTGGCGGTCGAGGAATTCGGGATCGACATGATCGAGCTCAACTCACCGTTCTTCGTGTACCGCGATCCGGACGCGCCCGCCAAGAGCAGCATCTCGGACGGTTACGTCCGCGACCTGCGGAAGGCCGCTGCGGACGTTCGCTGCTCGGTTCTGGGCATAGCGGTCGATGGGCACGGCGACCTGGCGGCGTTGGACAAGGGCGAGCGGAAGCAGGCGGTCGAGAACCACCGCAAGTGGTTCGACGTTTGCGCGGCGCTGGGTGCCCGGTGTTTCCGGGCCAATTCGGGCGGGCGGGATCGGCACGACGATCCGGACGCCATCAAGGCCTGCACCGAAAGCTTTGCCGAGTTGGCCGGACGGGCCGAGGCGTACGACCTGGTCGTCCTGATGGAGAACCATTGGGGCATAAGCCAGGACCCTGACGTCATGGTGCAAATCGCCGAGGCGGTCGGCTCAGAGCACTTCCGGCTGCTGGCCGACTTTCTCAACTGGCCGGACGAGTTGGACAAACTTGCGTCGCTGGCCAAGATCGCACCGTACGCATACGCCACTCACGCCAAGTTCCTCAGCTTCGACGCACAGGGCGAGTGCAACGAGATCAACGCTGCCAGCGCAATGGAGATCTTCCGGCAGGCCGGCTACGCCAATCCCTTCGGTATCGAGTACGAGGGCAAGAGCGACGACCACGAGGGCGTCTTGCGCAGCAAAGACCTGCTTCTCAGCTACGCGTACTGACGGGCCAGTGACCGAGGCAGCGGCTCGGCCGGCATCACTGCCGCGTTGATCCTGCGGGTGGCATTCCGCTAGAATGGCCGCAACGGGCGTATCAGCGGAGTTCGGCCCCGCTGTTTGCTGATGTCTAGCCATGAAACTGCGTTCCTGCCCATCCCGACTGCGGGGATCGGTGGCGATCCCCGGCTCCAAGTCGCACACTATCCGTGCGGTAGCCATCGCCTCGCTGGCGGAGGGTACCTCCCAGATTGCCTCCCCGCTGGATTCACTCGATACGCGGGCGGCCGTTGAGTGTTACCGGGCTTTGGGGGCGAGGATCCGCGTCGAAGATGCGGGAACCTGGCGCGTCAGCGGAACGGGTGGGCAGCCGTCGCCGCCGTCAGACGTGGTCAACGTGGGCAATTCTGGAACCACGCTTCGGATCGCTGTATCGTCCGCGGCCCTGCTACCCGCCCACGCCGGCTGCACCGTGTTTACCGGCGACGAGCAGATCCGACGCCGGCCTCTCGAGCCGCTTCTGGCGAGCCTTCGGCAGCTCGGGGCGTCCGCGGTCAGCACACGGAACAACGGCTGCGCCCCGGCCGTAATCGGCGGACAACTCCGTGGCGGACGCACGAGCATCGAAGCGGTCACCAGCCAGTATCTGTCCAGCCTGCTCATCAACTGCCCGTTGGCGACCGAGCCCACCGAGATTGTCGTGACGAAGCTCAACGAACAGCCCTACGTGCAGATGACGCTCGATTGGCTCGATCGGCAAGGCATCCGTTATAAGAACGAACACTTCCAGCGGTTTGCCATCGAGCCCGGTCAGCGCTACCGGGGCTTTTCGTACCGTATACCGGCCGACTTCTCGTCGGCTACCTTCTTCCTTTGCGCGGCGGCGATTACCGACGCCGATGTGGAAATCCTGGGTCTGGACTTCAGCGATGCCCAGGGCGACAAGGCCGTTGTCGACTACCTGCGGCAGATGGGTGCAGAAATCGACGTCACGCCAACCTGCGTCCGCGTCCGAGGTGGATCGCTTCGCGGCGTCCAGCTCGATCTGAACGCCACGCCTGACGCACTACCCGCAATGGCCGTCGTCGGCGCCGTGGCAGAGGGCACCACCAGGCTGACTAACGTGCCGCAGGCACGAGTGAAGGAAACCGACCGAATTGCCGTGATGGCTGGTGAGCTGGCCAGGCTGGGGGTGTCCTGCAAAGAGCTGCCGGACGGATTGATCATCGAACATTCACCGATTCGGGGAGGATCGGTGCACGGACATGATGACCACCGAGTAGTCATGGCCATGGTCGTCGCCGGTCTGGCCGCCAAGGAGCCTGTCATTGTCGATACCGCCGAGTCCGCAGGCGTGACGTTTCCCCAGTTCACCTCGTTAATGCAGGACCTCGGCGCCGACCTGGAACTGATCGAATAGCACTTGTTGGAGGATACCCCATCATGATGGGCAACACGTTCGGACGCCTGTTTCGCATCACAACTTGCGGCGAGTCGTACGGCCGAGGACTTGCCTGTATTGCCGACGGTGTGCCGCCGGGCATGAAGCTGAACGTCGAGCACATCCAGGCCGAACTGGACAAGCGGCGACCGGGCCAGAGCAAGCTTGACTCACCGCGCAAGGAAACCGACCACGTCGAGGTCTTCGCGGGACTGCTGGAGGGCGTGACCACCGGCGCGCCGGTCGGCATGATCATCTACAACGTGGATACGCAGCAGATTCACGTCGACCAATACCGGGCGGTGAAGGACCTCATCCGGCCAGGCCACGCCGAGCACACCTTCTTCCTCAAGTACGGCGAATGGGCCGATTGGTGCGGCGCCGGCCGGGCCAGCGGACGCGAAACCTGTGCGCGCGTCGCGGGCGGGGCGGTAGCCAAGCAGATCCTCGCCCGTGAGGGCATCGAAGTGCTCGGGCATGTCGTGGAATCGCACGGGATCAAGGCTGCACCACTCACGTTCGAGCAGGTGGCCGACAACTACCGCAAGAACGATCTGAACTGCTGCGATCTGACGGCGGCCGAGACCATGATCAAGGATCTGCTTAAGGTCCGCGAAAACGGCGACACGTGCGGCGGGGCCATCGAGGTAGTCGCACGTGGTGTGCCCGGCGGGTTGGGCGAACCGGTCTACGACAAGCTGCGCGCTTCCATTGCCCACGGGATCATGAGCATTGGGGCGGTGACGGCGCTGGAAATCGGCGGGGGCACGGCGGCGTCGGCCATGTGCGGCAGCGAGTGGAACGATGAGCCTTACCTCGACGAGAACGGGATAGTGCGCTTCCGTACCAATTATGCAGGGGGCATGCTCGGCGGGATCAGCAATGGCGACGAGATCCGCATCCGGTTGACCGTCAAGCCCACACCCACGATCTCCAAGAAGCAGGCCTCGGTCGACATGGCCAGGATGGAGCAGGCCGAGCTGGCGGCGATCACCCGGCGAGACGTCACCATCTGCCCGCGGATCTACCCCGTGGCCGAGGCGATGGTGGCAGCGGCGATCCTCGATGCGATGTACATGGCCAAGGGTTACGAATACTTCGCCCGGCTGCCCGAGAAGTGGCGCCAGCAGACCGCTCCCAAAGACGTCAGCCAGCACGACGAGATTATCCAGCGAGCGTTTCGCAAGCCCGACGTCATCGCCGGCAGTCGCTGACCGCTTGCCGTCTCGGCTGTCGGAACCTGTCCGGCAACCTCCCCCCCCGTGCCATCGGCGGTAGCCCAGTCGACGCCGTCAGCCGCAACACGCCCCGGCAGAGCCCGATCCTCTAAATCCAACCGCAAGTCTCTTTCCGGTAGAACCTTAGCGGGTTCTCGGGTTTCCTGATCCGGGAAGTTGATCCCACCTGTAGGGCTGGCCGACGAGCGGCCGATAACAGGGTTATGGACCCGCCGGGCGGCCAGACCTCCGCGCGCTTCGAACCGACCGACTTGCACCGCAAGATCGTTGATCTGCCGGCCCTGCGCCAGGCGGTGCAGACTGCACGGCAGGCAGGCAAGACGGTCGTCCATTGCCACGGATGCTTCGATATCGTTCACCCCGGGCACATCCGCTACCTTCAGTTTGCCCGCCGCCAGGGCGACCTGCTGGTGGTCTCGCTTACCGGCGATTCCCAGATTGACAAAGGGCCCTCGCGGCCTTACGTCCCCCAGGAGCTTCGAGCGGAGAACCTGGCCGCCTTGGAGCTGGTTGACTACGTGCATATCGATCCGTATCCGACGGCGACCGAACTGATCTCAGTCATCCATCCCGACGTCTACGTGAAGGGCCACGAGTACCAGAGTTCATCCGATCCGAACTTCCTGCGCGAACGCGAAGCCGTCGAGCGCGGGGGCGGCCGCGTAATCTTCAGCAGCGGCGAGGTGGTCTTCTCCTCGACGCGTCTGATTGAGCAGTTCGGCCAGACCGCCAGCATGGAGTATCACCGCCTGGCCTCATTCTGCGCCCGACATGAAATCAGCAGTTCCTCGCTCTTCGCTCTGGTGCAGCGGTTTGCCGATGCACGGGTGTTGGTGATCGGCGACACTATCGTCGACCGCTACGTCTTCTGCGACGCCCAGGACCTGGCCGGTGAAGCCCCGATGGTGTGTCTGACCCGGTTGGAAGATCGCACTTACCTGGGCGGTGCGGCGATCGTAGCTCAGCATGTGGCGGCCATGGGCGCGTCCCCCTGCCTGGTGACGGCGATCGGGGATGACGCCCCTTCCGAAAGGCTGGCCGAGACTCTCGCCGCCACCGGCATGGCGCATCAGCTAATGCGGGTAAGGCCTTCGCTGGTCACCAAGACCCGCTTCCTGGTCGATGAGACCAAGCTGTTCAAGCTGGACGAAGGGCATCCCCATCCGCTGGACAGCCGGGCAGAACGAGAGGCGGCTTCGATCATTGTCCAGCAGGCGCGCCAGGCCGATGCTGTCATCTGGTGTGACTTCGGCTACGGGATGGTCTCCGACGCGTTGTGGGGCCGCGTGGCCGCCGAGGTGGGACGCAAGACCGCCATTGTCTCAGCCGACGTGAGCGGCACACGCGGGGATTTGCTCAGGTTCGCCAACGCCGACCTGCTCTGCCCGACCGAACGGGAGCTTCGATCTTCATTGAATGACTTTGACGGTGGGCTGTCCACTGTGGCATGGCAGTGCATGCAGCAAACCCAGGCGCGCAGGCTGCTGGTGACGTTGGGCAAGCGGGGCCTGGTTACCTTCGACCGCCAGAGCCAGGACCCGGCTTCCCGCGCCTGGAGCGACCGCCTGCTGAGCGAACACGTGCCCGCCCTTTCCGATCGAACGATCGACCGATTGGGTTGTGGCGACGCCTTGCTGGCCACGGCGACGCTGGCCCTCGCATCGGGGGCAAGCCTGGCGCAGGCAGCCTACTTGGGCAGCGCTGCCGCTGCGATCGAGCTGTCGCGCCTTGGAAACCTGCCGGTGGGCGCGTCCAGCCTGTTCGATTGGCTCCAAAACCGTGACGAGTTGACCGAGGCGGCACGTCCCGCCCGGCCAAGACGGGCGCCCCCGTCCGTAGTAAGTGCGGCGTCGGCCACATAGTCGCCGCAAAGGGAGAGTCTCATGAACGATCCAACATGCTCCATCATCATTGCTACACGAAATCGCAAGGACGTCCTGCTGGCCGATCTTGAGGCCATGTCATCGGCTGCTGAGGGATTGGCCGAGATCATCGTCGTCGACAACGCCAGCGAGGACGGTACAGCCAAGGCTGTGGCTGGCCGTTTCCCGCAGGTGCGTCTGGTCGAGTTGGACCACAATTGCTACGCGGCTGCGCGGAACGCGGGCGCCGACACCGCGCGGGCGCCTTATCTTGTCATGCTCGACGACGACAGCTTCATCGACCGCACGAGTCTTCAGGCGATCCCGGCTGCGTTTGACCTCTGGCCGAATCTGGGTGCGTTCGGATGCCTCGTCTGCCGAGCAGAGCGGCCTGCTTCGCGCGGGAAGGGCGCGACCACAGAGGCCCCGTCGTATGAGACGGGAGGATTGCCCGGAGTCTTCATTGGCTGCGGCGCGGCCATCAAACGTGATTTGATGCTCGATCTTGGGGGGTACCCGGAGGACTTCGGCTACTACGGAGAGGAGTATGATCTGTGCTGCCGTCTCTGGCATGCGGGGCAGACGGTTGTATGGTTCGACGATATCAGGGTGACGCACCAGCGAGCCCAAAGCGGGCGTGACACCAATCGAATGCTGCGGTTTCTCACGCGTAACAACATCAGGCTGTGGGACCGATACGCACCCGAGCGACGGCGCCGGGCGGTGATCGAACAGACCGTGGAGCGATACGGCCGAATCGCACGCAATGAAGGCGCGATGGTGGGTTACGAGCACGGCCTGCGAGAGGGACGCGACTGGATCAACAACGCCGGCGCCGGGCGGCAGCCGCTCTCCGAACAGCAGTTTCGGGCGATGTTCGGCATGAACGAGGCGGAACATGTTCTTGCACAGCGCGCCCGCCAGCTATCCCTGCACAGGGTGGCGCTGTACGGCCGCGGTAAGGGGGCTGAACAGATTCTCGATTGTCTCGACGACCTGCGAATCAGTGTTCCGACGGTCATCGACCCATCCGGCGCAGGTCAGGCCTGGCACGACCGAACAGTGGTGAGTTTGGACGATGCCGACCGAGGGCGACCCGAGGCGATCGTCGTCGGATCGCTTTCACCGGGAGCGGTCAGGAACCTTGCTGCCGAAGCGCGACGGTTGTTCGCCGATCTGCCGATCATTGAGTGCGTCAGCCCGTTGAAGGTCAACGCGGCTGAATTGGCCGGCATCACGGCGTGATTGCGAGCATGCCGGGTTTTTAGGGGCCGAGAGCCAACCGTCGTCTGGCCGTCTCCGCCAACTCCTCGGCACAATCTGCGCAGAATCCCAGCGGCGGGCCTGTTGGAAGGTTCGCAAAGACCGCGCAAAGCCCCACACGGCTGCCTTTGTACATCACACACCGGGCATGCGTGCAGTGCTGGTGGTCGACGCGGGAGAGGTGATGGTCCCGCGCCGGCACCTCGAGCCAATGGCCTACCTCGTGCACCAGCGTCATGGCCTCGATTACGTCCGGCGTGATCGGGCCGATCTGCCAGTCGAGCGTGGCTTGCTGGCTGACGCACACCACGGCGACCGGTCGGGAAGCATTCTCGTAATGGACAAAGCCGAACGTCGCATCGGGAACGGTGAACTGACCGACCTTGATCAACACTGCTGCCGGGTTGGTGGTGTTCGGTGCCAGGGCGAGACCGGCCGCGATGATTTCATCCGTGGTCAGCCGTTCGTCGGCGGGCAAACCGGAATCGCCGCCGTGCAGGACCTCCACCTCAAGGCCCATCTGCTCGCGCAACACATACACAAGCCAATCCACCACCTCGGAGGAGAACCGATAGGGACGTTCCGTTGCCACCACACTGATCCGTGTGTGCGAAGGATCCGACCAGACGGGCGAAAGCTTCGCCTGATCGACGGGAAGCTCGACGGAGCTGACCGGGGGCTCGCACTGATCGCAGCCCGCGGCCGACCCCATCAGCCACCCGCACAGCAGCACAGCCGACCCGTTCCGCACACTGGCGCCAAACATCAGAAAGGCCGTCCTCGGCATCTGCCCGTTTGCATCTCCGGCAGAAACCATCCTAGCTGAACAGTATTCGCCCTACCACGGCTTCCTATATGACACGAGGCAGCGAACGCGCCCCGCGTGCACGCTGGCGACCGCGCGCCCTGGCGGCTATACTCGTCGAACTTCGTACCCAGCGGAGCTGACTGATGCGCCTGTTTAATGGGTTGATTGCCGTTGTCGTCGTGATCCTGTCAGGGATCCTGCTGTGGGACTTGGTGCAGGAGAAGCTTACCTATCCCGGTAAGAAGGTAATCATCTATGCAGGCATGTTCGGACCGGGCGAGCCGATGCAGTTGTTCTACGCCGGGCCGCCCGCCAACGTGGCCCCGGAGCATCCGTTTGGCCCGGACGCCGTCGAGCACTGGCACGCGCTGCGGACGGCGTGGCCCGAGGTCGAGGCGGCTTTAGTGACAGGCTATCGGGAATGCTTCGGTAGACCTTTGCCCCCGCTGGATGACCCCGATCCGCAGCTCGTCGAGCAATACCGCGGTCTGAAGCCGGACTATGCCCGTCGGCTTGCTTCCGCGCTGGGTCGCTTGGACCGAAGCAGTCGATTGAGCCTCTACCACGCCTTTGCCCGGGCACACCCCCAGTTCGAAACGGAGATGATCCTGACCTTCGAGCGTCTGCACCCAGCCTACACGATCGGCGCCTTCGAGGATTTTGAGCGCCTCCACCCTGACTACGCGGTCGCGCAACGATGGGATGGACGATGGGTATTGTCGGCCAATCGAGGACGTTTCCTCACCGGGTCGGACGTGCCCGACCTGATCACCGGCTCGCAGGCCGAGCTGCGCATTCTGATGCGCGAGAACCTGGCACTGGCGCTCGACCGGGCCCTGCCGCCGGGACGCGGCATCAAGCCCGAGTGGGTACAGAAGGGCATCCTCGACGGCGAAAAGGCCTACGACGATCCGGATCGCACTTTCAGGAGCGAGTTTTACGACTGGGTGATCGATCGCGCCCGCTACGAGATCACACCCGAGGACCGCGACGTCAGCGGCAATCCCTATCCAGTGGGCCAACCGGTCCTGTATCTCATGCCGCGCATGGCGCAGACGGCGGTCGTGTACTACAACCGGGCCCATTTCAAGATGATCGGCCGAGACCCCGACGACATCCCCGAAACAAACGGCGAGTTCGAGCAGATCTGCCGGCAGGTCCTCGCCGCCGGCAAGGAACCCATCGCCCAGGATGGGATGACCTACGTCACCGACTGGTGGGGCGAGCTGGTCACCCGCATCATCGGCGATGACGTGTATCGCCAGAGCGTGATCGGCGGGCTGCCTCGCTTCGCCGGGGCCGACGCGGACCCACGATATCTCGAAATTGCCCAGCGGCTACGACGCTGGCGCGGCGAAAACTTCTGGATGAAGGGCTTTTCGGCCAGCAAGTGGCCCGGGGCACAGCGCGACTTCGGTACGGGCCGATGCACGTTCCTGCACACCGGCACGTGGCTGCCCACCGAAATCGCCGGGACGCGAAGCTGGGACCCCGAGGTCTTCGATCTGGGCTGCTTCTTCTTCCCAACCGTGGAGGGCGGCACGGGCGATCCGTACAAGATGAGCTGCCACGTTCAGGGCTACGCCGTGCCACGCGACGGCGACGAACACGAGGGCGCCGTGTTGCTGCTGCGCTACCTGACGGCACGCTCCCAGAAGCCGATGGTCGAGAAGCTCAACTACATGCCGGCCGTGAAGGGTGTAGCGTTCCCCGCGGCTCTGCGGGACATCGAGTCGAGAATGGTCAACGCCTCGGCGGACGATTTCGTCAGCGAGGGTCCGCCGTGGTATTCGCCCAAGTGGTCCAAGTTCGTTTTCACCGAAACGGCGAACAGGTTCTTCGTGATCCGCAGCGACAATTCCTCACCCGAGGAGTTCGTCGAGGAACTCGAGCGGCGGTCGCAGGAACACTACCGCAAGATCGGCAGGGGGACGTGAGTTGATCGTACGCGGTAGACACGCACGTTTGCGTCAGGGCGCGGTGGCGGCGATGCTGTTGGCGCCGGCAGTGGTCCTGTTCGTCACGTTCGTGGGCTGGCCGGCTCTACGGGCGTTCTGGATCGCTCTGCATACGTGGACCGGGTTCGCGCCTCGAGCCGAGTGGGTGGGCTTGCAGAACTTCCGCCTGCTGTTTGGTGACACCGTCTTCGAGCAGGCGTGGGGGATCGCGGGCGTGATCGCCCTGGGCGCGGCGGTGGGTTTGATTTGCCAGTTCTTCCTTCCACGCTTTAACCCGCTCGGCCTTTCGCGACGCTGGCTTGGGCGAATTCGAAGCTGGGCCTGGATGCCGCTCCTGGTTGTGCTGGCCGGCGTCCTGTTCTGGTGGCTTTACGCGGTGACCGACGGCGACAGCTTCTTTCGGGCGTGCGTGAAGAACAACTTCATGTACATGGTCGTCGGCGGCGTTTTTCACTTCCTCTACGCGTTCCTGTTCGCCGGTGCGCTGAACCTTCCGAGCCTGCGGGGCAAAAAGTTTTACCGGACGATGATCTTCTTCCCCTCGTTCATCTCCGTGGTGGGCGTGGCCGTGCTGTGGCAGCGAATGTACGACGTCCGCAACGGCCTGCTCAATTCGCTGCTTCAGGCCCTCTCCATCGAACCGATCGAGTGGCTCAGCGCCGATCACATGTTCTACGCCATCATCAGCGCGGGCGTGTGGGCCGGCGTCGGGTCGCAGATGATTCTCCTGGTGGCGGGCATGCAGCGGATTCCGCCCACCTATTTCGAAGCCGCACGGGTCGACGGCGCGACCGAGCGGCACGTCTTCCTACACATCACGCTGCCCATGATCAAAGAGGTGATCATGATCACCCTGACGCTGTGGGTCATCGGCAGCTTGAAAGTGTTTGGCCTGGTGCAGGCCTTTGCCATCACCCATGATGAGAAGAGCAGCGTCATCAGCGTCAGACAGTACGAGTTGGCGTTCAGCAACCGCGACAACATCTACCAGATGGGCTTTGCCACTGCGATGGCGGTGGTGCTGCTGTTGCTGATTGTCATCCTGGCTATGGCCCTGCGCAACCTGCGCGGGCGCGACGAGCTGGAGTTCTAGCGCGAATCGAGCGGCGATGGCGGCAACCGAACAGCTCATCCTGGCAGCGACCAGAACGATCGAAGCCCCCTTCATGATCCTGGTGTGGTTTACGGTGGGAGTGGTGATCCTGGCCGCGGCCGAGTGGACCCGCCTCGCCGTGCTGTACGTGGTCAAGACGCTATGGGTGAGCTTCTCGGCCCTGGCGTTTCTGTGGGTCGTGATCTCCAGCATGGGCACCAGCGCCGACTTCGTGCAGCACCCCGGTCGTGCCCTGACGCAGTTCGTCGATCCGAACTGTCCGTTGGCGATCGCGGCCGCCGTCGCGGCGATGCTGCTGGTCGGCGGGATCATCGCTCTGAGTTGCTGGACCGGCCGACTGAGCGAGCAAGCCCAAACCGCACGTCGAATCAGTGTGGTAGTTCGCATCGCTATGGGCACAGCCGCCGTCGTCGTCGTTCTGACCGCTGCCCACGCAAACGGGTTCGACCGATGGGCGGTCAACTACTCGCGTGCCTGGTCGATCGCGCGCATGGGCGACTACATGGTCAATAGCGCGCTCATCAGCGTCGGGGCGGTCGGGTTGATCATGTTGGTCGCATCGATGGCAGCCTACGCGCTGACGCGCCTGGAGTTTCCCGGCCGAGAGGCTGTGCTCTACAGCTTTATCGCCGCCCTGGCGATTCCCGGGCAGTTAACCCTCGTGCCGCTCTATCTGATGCTGCGTACCTGGCGAATCGAGGCCATCGATTTCGTCTTCATGGACTCGCGCTTCGGGCTGACCGTCATCTACGCGGCGGGATCTCTGCCGTTCACGATCTTCCTGCTGACCGGGTTCTTCCGTTCGCTGCCCGGCGAGCTGTCCGAGTCGGCCGCAATCGACGGCTGTGGTGAGATGGCTACATTCCGCAAAATCTACTTTCCGTTGGCGGCGCCCGGACTGACCACCGCCGCCATCTTCAACTTCATCGGCATCTGGAACGAGTACAACTTCGCCCTGGTTTTCATTACCAATCCGGAATTAAAGACCCTACCGGTAGGTCTGTACTACCTGACGGTGACCCAGCAATACGCCGCCGAATGGCCCGCGCTGTTCGCCGGAATCGTGATTCTGTTTGCTCCGACCTTCAGTATCTTCCTGGTGCTTCAGAAGCAGATCATTGCCGGGCTGACGCTTGGCAGTGTGAAAGGCTGATGACAATGGCTGGCATGCGCAAGCTCGTGGACGAGGAGTTCTCTGCTTTCGAAGTCGGACATCTGTTCGCCGACTTCACCGCACAGGGCGAGTACTATTGCCTCCTTCACCCCACCTGCCCCAACGGCTGGTACGATCCGATCAACCACACGGGCGGCCGGGCCGGACGACTCAAGCTCGACCAGAGTTCCTGGTGCATTCGCAAGGTCGGCAGCCGGCAAGTGCTCGCTCAGACGATCGGCGCCAAGGCCAAGCACGAAGCCTACCTGCTCGTGATGGGCGAGAAGCAGGTCGGCCCCGCCACAGTCGAGGCCGAACTCAAAACCGGCACTCCGCGCGAATGCGGCGTCGTGTTCAACTATCAGCATAGCCGTCAATTCGCCGCCGCCTTGCTGCATGGCACGAGACTCGATCTGGTGGTCTTCGAGCAGTCCGTCCAGAAAATCCTCGCCAGCACAAAGGTCAGCGCCTCGAAATCGTGGCGACGCCTGGCGGTGACCACTTCCAACACGTCGGTTCGCGTCGCACTCAATGGTAAGGCGGTTATCAAGACAGAGTTGGCCCGGGCGGGGTTGGGCAAGGTCGGGCTTATGGCCAACGGTGTGTGCACGTTCCGCAGGTTGGTCGTGCGGGCCGACGGGTTCAAACCCACGCCGTTGTCGGCACGGCCCAAACGCTCTTCCCGCTATGCGCCCGCCGAGCTGCGCTGCCGCGTCGATCTTGGTGACGCCAGTGCGGGCCGGCAGGTACGCTTCGCCGACCTTACCGGCGATGGCCGCGAGGAGATGGTCTTCGCCCACCCCACACCGGTGATGGGCCGGCAGTGGAAGTACTACACGGTCGGATGCCTCACCGCGGTCGATCTCGATGGCAACGTGCTGTGGCGGCGAGGAAAACCGGTGTCCAATCCCGAACCGGTTACGCGAGACGTGCCGTTCCAGGCGGCCGACATCGACAACCGAGGCCGGGCCGACGTCATCGCCGCCTTCGGTGACGAACTGCACATCATCGACGGCCGAACCGGAAAAACGCGGCGGATGATCAAAACGCCCAAGCCGCCGAAGATGGAGCCTTACTGGAATGAGCTTTCCCAGTTTTGGGGCGACGGACCAGGCGACGACCTGCCTCGCCTGCTGCCCGACTCGATCCGACTCTGCAACCTGACGGGCAAACGCCCCTTCGGCGACATCCTGCTGAAGGACCGCTACCACTGCATCTATGCCCTCGACAACCGCCTGAAACTGCGCTGGATCCACCGTTGCGTGACCGGCCACTACCTCTACACGGCCGACCTCGACCGCGATGGCCACGACGAGATCGTCGCCGGCTATTCGCGGTTGGACTTCAAAGGCAACCTCACCGGTCGATTGGTGCTGTCCGATCACCCGGACGCGTGCTTCGCACAGAAGCTGCCCGGCGGCGTTATACGACGCTATCACCCCGCCGGTGAAGAAGGTCTGATTATCGAGGACTCACGCGGCTACGTCATCGAACGTAAGCTCGGCCACGTGCAACACCTCTCCGTCGGCAACTTCCTGCCGGACCGCGACGGACTGGAGCTGGTCGCCGTGCTGTATTGGGGCAACCCGGGGATCATTTACCTGTGCGACCCCGACGGCCGCGAACTGCGAACGCTGGAGGGCGTCGGTCTGGGCTCGGTCTGCCAGCCGGTCAACTGGACGGCCGACGGCCAGGACCTGATCCTCCTCACGCCCGCCCTGCACTGCGGCGGCCTCTACGATGGCGAGTTCAACCGCGTTGTACCGCTGCCGGGGCGCGATCGTCCGAGCCTCTGCGCCGAGGCCCGCGATGTGCTGGGTGAGGGCGTCGATCAGATCATCGTCTGGGACAAGAAGCAGATGTTCGTCTACGGTCCGTCGCGTCTACCCAGCAATGCCAAGCGCTACCGACCGATTCGCCCACGTGCCAACCAGAGCAACTACATGGTCTACTACTCGCTGCCGCCGGGCGCCGGGCCGGCGGCCGACTGACGCACCGAGGGCCGAGCGGCCACGGGCCCGGTAGGGCCGCCTGTCCGAGAAACTCCGTATGGTCACGCGACGATGCCAACGGGCCGACTGGCTCAAGCGCGGACGGGTCTTCTGGGGCGGACACCTCCACGAGCCCCTTTATTTCTATCGCCTGCTGGCCCATACGCAGACGCGAGGCGAGTGGACTCGAGGTCGCAAGCTGGCGGGCGTCGATCCCAGCGCGCCGTGGTTGGTGCAATGGTACGACCTCTGTCGCAGCCCGGCACTGCTCGATGAGTTGGCTGAACTGGGTGTCAACTGCCTCTACCTGAATTTCTTCAAGGGTTTCGGCCTGGAATATGAGGCGGCGGAGATGCACCGCACCGCCAGCCTCGTCGCCCAGTGTGCCCAGCGCGAAATTCGTACCGTGCTCTACGTCCAGCCCTCCAATTTCATTGAGGAGACGCTACTGGCCGAGACGCCGGAAGCGCGCGCGTGGCTGGCCCGCGATGCGGCCGGCAACGTGATCCACTACGGGGCGAGCGACTTCAGACCCGTGGCGTGCCTGCACCACCCGCAGTGGGTCGACTATGTGCGTCAGACCGCCCAAGCCGCTGCCGAGACTGGGGCCGACGGCGTCCTGCTGGACAACATCAACCACAACGAATGCTGTTGCGATGTGTCGCAGGAGGCCTATCGGACGTTTGCCGACGACCCATCGGCCGATCTGGCTGCCGACGCGGCAACCCCGCGGACGATGCAGTTCCGCATCGAGACGACGATGCACCTCGTGGAGACGGTGGCCAACACAGTAAAGGCCGTCAACCCCCAATGCGCGGTCATGACGAACCCAGCCTGGCCGCGGGCGCAGAACGTCCAGGCGGCGGGCGTCGACATCGTGCGACTCGCCTCGGCCACCGACGCGTTCTTCATCGAGAACAAGTGCTTCCCGCGCGTGGCGGACGCGACGCTGATCGCGTCTTCCTACGCCTACCGAATGGCCGACGCGACCGGCACGCTTGCGGTACTGTCGGCCTGGATGCCCGACATGTCGCTGCCCGAGCAGCCGTACCCGTTGCGGCGATACCTGCTCGAACCGCTGGCGTTCGGCGGCCACGTGATGTGCCCTCCGTGGGCGCTGCGCCCTCTCGACGAACGTGCCAATGACCGACGCGGGCCGCAGGATGTGTACCTGCATCATGCGCCCGTAAGCGAGGCGCTGGCGGCATGCTATCGCTTCGGCCGATCGGTCGGCGCCCTGCTGACCGAGGCCAAGCCCTGGGCACGCGTGGCGGTGGTGCACCCAACCGAATGGTTCGCGCAAGACTTCGAGACGGCCATGACGTGCATGCTGAGTATCGACGCCGTCCTGGCAGCCGAACACATACCCTATCGTCTTGTCTTGAGTGATGCCTTGGAGGCCGATGAATTTGACGTGACCATCGTTGCCCAAGCGGCGCGGCTTGGCTCCTCGACGCGCAAGGTGATCGACCGATTGGCCGCGACCGGAGCGGTCCAGACATTCCCCCGCGAATTGCAGGGCTCCTTGCACGGCGCGCCGGCGGCTGCCATATCGGCCGATGCCCGCGCGTGGGCTGCAAAGCTGCGGAACGCGCATCCCTCTGTCGCGCCTTACCGCGTGGCGGCACCGCCGTGGGTCGTCAGTTTTCCCCTCTCTAGCCGGGACGGATACCTGCTGTCGCTGCTGAATTACCTCGACACCCCGCCAACCGCCACCATTCTAAATGTGTGGCGATCGTTCTGGCCGATCAAAAGCATGGCGTTTCGCACCCTCGACGGCGAGTGGCAGGAGGTCACCGGCCAGACGCACGCGGACTCGGTCCGGTTTGAACTGCCCGACTGGCAGGTCTATGCTCTGTGCCGGTTCGATCTTTCCACGGCGTGACCGGCAAAGGCGCCTTACTGGGAGCAGCGCATGAAAGCGGCAGTACAGGTAGCGGATCGGAAGGTTCAGTTCCTCGACGTCGACGAGCCCTCGCCGGGCAGGGGGCAGGTCCTGGTCCGGTCGCTGGGAACCAGCATCTGCGGCTCCGATCAGCACGTGTTCAAAGGCGAGTTCGCCGGACGCGTCAGGTACCCGCACATCGGCGGGCATGAGTTCTTCGGACGCGTGGAGAAGGTCGGCGAGGGCGTCGAATCACTGACACCGGGCGATCGCGTGGCGGTCGATCCACTGATCTGGTGCAATCGCTGTCGGGCCTGTCTGGAGGGCTGTTATTCGGCCTGCTCCACTCTCAAGCTGCTGGGAATCGATCTGGCTGGCGGGTTCGCAGAGTTCGTGTGCGCCGACCAGGAGAAGTGCTTCAGGCTGCCCGACTCCATTCCGGACGAGCACGGGTCGCTGGTCGAGCTGTATTCAGTGGCTGTGCATGTGACCCGTCGGGCCCGGGTGGACCCGGGCGATTGTGTCGTGATCCTTGGCTCGGGCAAGGTGGGCATGGCTATCCTGGATGTCATGAAGGAGACCGCGGCCTTGACCGTCGCCATCGTGGACATCATCGACGCAAGGCTGGAACGAGCGCGCAGGATCCACGACCAGGTCGAGCTGATCAACGCGCGGGATGTCGACCCCGTTCAGCGAGTCATGGAACTGACCGACGGACGCGGCGCCGAACGGGTCATCGAGGTGGTCGGCCACTATGATCCGGTGCCCGGGCGCGACGAACCCATGGTCCAGGCGGTCAAGATGCTTCGTTCAGCCGGTCGTCTGGTGGCGGTGGGTCAGGCCGACGAGCCGGCGCAATTGATGAGCAAGCTGTTCGTGTGGAAGGAGGCCGAACTGATTGCCAGTCGTGTCAACCGCGGCGAATTTCCCCGCGCCATCGATCTGATGCAGCGCGGACGGGTCAGCCCCGACCTGCTGATCACCGACCGCATCCCGATCTCCCAGGCGCAACAGGCATACGAGATGCTCGAGTGCCAGCGCGATCGACATGTCAAGATCGTGATGGAGCCCGGACGGTAATGGCGCGGCCCCAGAGCGCTCGCGTCACTCCGCGGCCGCACCCGCCAGTTCAGCCTGCCCCTTTGCTTCGGCGTCCTTGTCGCCGTTGTCGCTCCGCTCCTGGCGCCACCAGCGATCGAGCACCTGATTGACTTGGCACGGCGGCGTATCGCGCGACCACCGTGCGAAGAAGTCGACGTCGCCGCTGCTGGGTTGTCGCAACGGGAGCTCGATCAACGTCCGTAACGGCATCAGGACGCTGTCCCCCACAACAAAGCCCTCGCCCGGCCGAAGAATCGGCAGCATCCGCATGAGGCTGGAAAACTGATCGCTCACCACGCGCAGGATGTAGTCCTGGTCGTCGGGATTGTTCATGCGCATGACGATCATGTTGTTGCACTGACTCAGCACCGTCTCCGACAACTCCGAAGGTCTCTGCGAGACGACGACGGCGCTGACACCGTACTTGCGACCCTCCTTCGCCACGCGCTCGACCGCCTCACAGGCAAAATGCGACGAGTCCGGACGACGTGGGATGTAGTTGTGGGCCTCTTCGTACGCCAGCACCACCGGGTGTCTTTGCGACGTGCTGCACCAGAAATTGAAGTCGAAGACCATCCGCGTCAGGACGGCCACGCAAATATCGACGACCTCGAAGGGAATACCCGACAGATCGACAATGACCAGATTCGCCTGGGGCTCTGTGCGGCCCGTCATCAACTCGATCAGACGTCCGACCACGTGGGACAGCTCGGCCGGAGTGCGCTCCTTGTTGATCAGGTCCCAGAAATAGGGCGACCGCTTGGCCTGCTCCATCGGCCTGAGCATGAAGTCGAACCGCCGATCGTTCAGGCGGGTCTCGATCTGCGTGATCAGCCCCTGAATCTTGCTGTTGAAGTGCTGGTGTGGCACCTCACCTTCCGCATTGCCCTGATTGAAGCGACATCGCTTCGACCACATCAACTGATCCTGCTCAGCCGGCTCAAGGGAGCGCTCCGCCAGCTTGACGAAGGCCAGCCGCTCGGTGTTGATCACGTATCGGGCCTCGTTGAAGTTGTTCGCTACGTCGAGAAGCCGCTCGAGTGAGAAGTAGATCGGCGTATCGATGCTGAAAACCTCTGACAGACCAAGCTCTTCTGCGGCTTCCGACTTCAAACGTTGCAGCGCCATCTTCAGGAAGGCGACCTGACTGCTGGCCGCCTTCTGATCCGAATGGTCGACGAAGATCCGCTCCAACTCCGCATAGCGCAACATCCAGTACGGCAGCACCAGATCGTGCTCGCCCAGATAGACGACGTTCCGATCCATCTCGCCGTCCTCGTCGCTGAACGCCGCGGCATACTCGCCATGCAGATCGAACAAAATGACTTGAGCGTTGTTCAGCTGCATGGTCTCCTGGAGGATCTTGGCGATCGTGCAACTCTTGCCCGAGCCGCTGTTGCCGAGGATGGCGGCGTGCTTGCTGAAGAACTCCTTGCCCAGGACGCGAACCTCGAAATCCGGGTTGAGGGCAAAGTGCCCCAGGGAGAAGGATGCAGGGTGGTCCGAGCCGGACAGCAGTTGATCGAAGCTGCCGAAGATCAACTCGAAGTCCTTCTGAATGGCCAGCCACACGTCGTCGCCGATTACCGGATACTCGTTCACCCCACCCGTGAACCGCCGGTTCTGAATCGTGCCCAAAAGCATGACCGACATGATCATCTCGGGCTCCACATCCACCGTGGTGGTGTCCTGGCGACCCACACGCGTGACGAAGCCGATCACCGTCTTGTCGTCCATGGGGATCGTGACGTACGACCCGATCCGACCAAGGCGGTACGTCTGCCCCTCGTGCTCGATCGACGTCTCGCTTTTGGTCAGCAGCACTTCAATACCGTCACCATCGACGGTGATGACGTTTCCAATCTTCAGCGGATGCATAGTGCAGGCGCCTCCTTTATCGGACCGGCCGCGGACGGCCAGCTTTTGGCTGTCGTTGCTGTGTTCTATCGAACTGGCGGGCCGGCAAGAGCAGTTAGAAGTGAAGGTAGAAATGACAGGGGCCGGTTATGGGGCTTGACCCACACTGGCGACCTCCCATCGACGACAGAGCAGCACCGTGCCCGGACTCGCGCTACCAGTTGGCCGCTCTTGGACTCAAGATCGCCGACGGTCGGTGACCGCTCCCCGGCGCCCCCCAAGCGTTCGCGCGTTTGCCCATCGCAGTAACAGCAAGGGGCCGGCAAAGCGCGATTCGACGAACTCCTGCGCCTGCTCCGGCCCGTATGTCCGCGCCAGCAATGTCGTCAACCGCTTCGTCAGGCTTGCGCTCGCCTCGATCAGGCTTTCGAAGCGTCGGGCGCTATGCGGCTCATGATGGGTCTGCCCTGCGCTCAGGTACGGCCAGCGAGCCCCCACCAACGCCGCCGCCGAGGAAGTCTGCCTCAGCCACGCGTTCAGCGCGGCGGCAACAGCGTGATACGATAGAACTCGCCGCCCCCAGACGTCCTTCGTCTGTTGGGCAAACGTGGACAAATCCTCGATCACACCCGGCTCCGGGTCGCCAGACACCGCCGCCATGCGTCCGACCACGGCCTGCGGGTCCTGATCCAACCCGAGCTCAAGCCGGCTGAAACTGCAGTCAAACTGCTCCCGGCTACTGCTTGGCCCCGCCCAGGCACGCTCGGCCGCGTAGCAGCAGCTCAGCCATGCTCCCTCCCACGGATCGCACATCGGCATCAGTGAGGCATAGCGCGACCAAGCCGTCGCAATCACGCCCTCCAGGTCATACTTGCGGGCGGCCTCCGCCCAGAAGTCCACATTGCCGCAACGCCGGACGTAGTCAGCCGCGTTGGTATGGCTCGACCGCCCGGCGCCCTTGATGGCCGACGCGCCGATCACCTGGATCCCGGCGTCACGGTAGCGGGCCAGCATCGGCGCCTGCTCAGCCACACGACGCGGATCGTCGTACCCGTACAGCCAGCAGACCAGCGCGCCCAACTTGCGAACTCGACGAAGGTCCGAACGACTCTGCCGACGAAACATGTCATCCCATATCAGAGGCCGACGATCATGGCTCCGCACGTGCCCGCTGATGGTCTCGATGTGCCGCAGAAGCAACTCGTCCTTGCCGTGCCGGGCGACGAACCGCCGACCCTGGCTCCCGCTGCCCAAACCCCATGCCTCGTCGGCGCCGATGTGGAAGTCACGGTCCGGATGCAACGCGACCATCTCATCGATCAGGTCGGCGATCAGTTCCACAGCACGTGGATCCAGCGGATCGATCTCATTGACCAGCCCCGCTTCGCGAAACCGTGCGTATCGCGCATGCTTCAGCACGTACTCCAGGTGCCCCAGCGTCTGCTGCAGCGGAATGACGCGGACATGGCGAGCCGCCGCATACCGTACGAGCGACCGAACCTGTCGCTTGCTCAGCGCCAATCGCGACGCTACCGCCGGGTGTGCGTCGAAGGCGAGCTTGTCCTCCCACTCAGCTACCACCGCGTTGAACTTCAGATCCGCCAGACGATCGATCAGCCGTCGCAGGTTCGGCAAGGTAGGCATCAGGCCTTTGAAATCGAGGTGGACCGCCCGTAGTCGCGTCGCAGGCCAATCGTCGATCCGAAGCATGAGCAGCCTGCTCTGCTGCCTGACCAATTGCAGAAGCGTGCGGCTGCCATAGAACAGACCTGCCTCGTCGGCGCCGCAAACGGTCACGCCGTCCCTGGCGATCTGCAAACTGTAACCCTCGGGTCTGCGGACGGGGCGTTCGAGCTTCACAATTCGCTTCGTGCCAGCCGGCCCCCACACGAGATGGAACGGCCGCACACCGTGCCCCGCGACCTCTGTCAGCCTCACGCCGAGTTCCTTGGCCAGCGAGGCAGCGACTCGTCGAGTTGCGTGCCCCGCGTCGCTGCGAATCCGCAAGGTCCAACCGGCCTTTCGTCGCACGCTGCCCCGGCCCGGGCGAATACGTTGCGGGCTTGGTAGCAATGACAGGCCACCGACGGACATACGGCTAGCCCCCTTTCGCATGGGATCATCTGACAGGCCCTATTATAGGAGTTCGCCGCACGCCCACCAGCCATGCCGACCGAGCCACTCGCGCCGTACACGGCGCTTGGCGAAGCCGCCTCCAGGAGGTATCCTGGAGACGTTATTGGATGCCCCGGGTCCCAGCGTCGGGCAGCCTGACCGCCCCGAGCCGGGAAGCTGGGGGCCAGATCAGATTGTCTTCGTCATCATAGTTTCGTAAGGAGTTGTCCATGCTGCTACACATTCTGCGTACCATCTTCATCCTGCTCGTGCTGGCGGTCGCCATGATCTATATCACCGGCGGTACCGATCAGCCGTCCGAATCAAAACTCCTCTTCTACCACCGTGATGCCGTGCTTCTGGGCGCCATGGGGTTGGCGCTGGCGGTCCTGGCCGTGGACGTCCTGATCCCACGCAAGTCACTCATGGCCATCTCGGGACTGTTCTTCGGCCTGATTGTCGGGCTCGTGGTGACGTACGCCCTCTGCCTGATCGTCAACCTGATGATCGACTCGCTTGCCCCGGGGCTCAGACAGCCCGTCGTCGAGGAAGTCGTCACCAGGGTGGAAGGCCCCTTCGGGAAGGTAACCAAGGAGCTTCAGGACGAGATCGTGGGTTATCGAGACACATCGTTTATCGCCGCATTGAAGCTTCTTCTGGGCATAATCGTCTGCTATCTGGTCGTCAGCTTCATCCTCCAGACCAAGGACGACGTGCGATTCGTCATCCCCTACGTCGAATTCTCCAAGCAGGTCAAAGGCACCAGGCCGCTGGTGCTGGATACGTCGGTCATCATCGACGGCCGGATCGCAGACATCTGCGAGACCCACATCATCGACTCGCCCCTCATCGTCCCCCGCTTCGTCCTCCAGGAGTTGCACAGCATCGCCGATTCGGCCGACCGCCTTAAGCGCAACCGCGGACGCCGGGGCCTCGACATGCTCAAGAAGCTACAGGGCAGCACCCATGTCGAGGTGCAGATGCTCGATCCCTCTCCTGTGATCGATCGACCGGGCGAAGGGGTCGACCAGAAGCTGGTCGCCTTGGGACGGGAACTGGATGGCCGCCTCGTCACCAACGACTACAACCTCAACAAGATTGCCCAGTTGCGCGGCGTGCAGGTCATCAACATCAACGACCTGGCCAACGCCATCAAACCCGTTGTGCTGCCAGGCGAACGCATGGGGGTCCAAATCATCAAGGCTGGCGAAGAGCCGGGCCAGGGCGTCGGCTACCTCGAAGATGGAACCATGGTCGTGGTCGAACAGGGCCGCAGCAAAATCAACGAAAATGTCGATATCCTCGTGACCAGCGTGCTGCAAACCTCGGCCGGCCGGATGATTTTCGGGCGAATCGAAGGCACCCCACCGCCCGAAAGACCGAGTCGACGCCGAAGTCGAAACCACGCATGACAGCCCCCGGCACGCTCTGACCGGACGTCCCACAGAGGCGCTTACGTCCCTTCGGCAGGTTCGAACAGCCGCCTGCATTCGTCCTGGCAGAATCGGTCTGTCATGCCGGCGACGTAGTCGCAAACCACACGATAAACGCCCTGATCGTCGATGCGCCCGGCGAAGCGATCCGGCAGAAGCCGTGGCCGCCCCGCATACGCCTCGAACAACGCCGCAACCCACCGCCGCGCCTGGGCATCCATCCGCGTCAGGCGATCGTGCAAGTAGACGCGATCGCGCAGGAACGTCTCGATCTGATTCCATTGCCTCGCCCGCTCGCTCCCCGAGCCTACAATCGGCTCGACAGCCGCCTCCACGTCACCGAGGCCCGCGATGCCCAACACGTCGATGTGCCGACGCGTGTGCTCCGTTACGTCGTCCAGTAGGGCATCTGCTATACGATCCAACACGGGCCGACGCACAGCCGCCGTCGACAATCCGCTAAACTCGGCCCGCAGCGGCTCGATGGCCTCACGCCACAGATCGATAAGGGCGAGCTGATCGCCGCTGACCAACCCCGCCCCAATCGCGTCCTCCAGATCGTGCATGTCGTAAGCCAGCCGGTCCGCCAGACTGGCTACCTGTCCTTCCAGCGGTCCGTACCTGCCGTCGGCCAAAGGATGGTCGCAGGGTCGATCGTACCGGCTGCGGTGCCGCGCGACCGCCTGACGCACATGAAGCGTCATATTCAAGCCCCGAAAGGACGGATACGGATGCTCCAGGTACTCCACGACGCGCAGCGAATGACCGTTGTGGTCGAAGCCCCCGTGCTCTTTCATCAACTCGTTTAGCGCCGCTTCACCGGCATGGCCGAACGGCGAATGTCCAAGGTCATGCACCAGCGCGATGACCTCTGCCAGGTCGGCGTTCAGGCCCAGCCGCCGGCATAGCCGACGCGCGACGTGAGCGACCTCCAGCGTGTGCGTCAAACGTGTGCGGAAATGGTCTCCCTCACTGGTCAGAAAAACCTGCGTCTTGTACTGAAGCCGCCTGAACGCAGCGCTGTGCACCACGCGGTGTCGGTCCACGGCCAAAGCCCCCCCCTCGGACTCATCGTCGGCCCACCGGTCGGGGTGCTCGCGGCCGCCGCAGCAACGCGACGGCAGTGCATACGCCGCCAACTCTGCGTCACCAGAACGGTCCAATGGCTCCTTCGGTCTGCTCATCGGCCAGGCAAGGGCTCCACCCGCGGAAGCTTCAGTTGCGCCGAGCGCTCCGTCAGCAGGGCGTAAAGCTTCTCGAGCGCCTCAGGAATCACCCGGACGTGCCCAAGCACCGCCATGAAATTCGTGTCGCCCTCCCACCGCGGCACGACGTGGATGTGCATGTGATCGGGCAACCCCGCCCCGGCGCAGCGACCAAAGTTCATTCCCACATTAAAGCCCTGCGGGCGCACCACGTCGCTCAACAGTTGCTGCACGTCGCGCGTCATGGCGAGCAGTTCGACCAGCCCAGACCCGTCCAGACCGTCAAGATCCGCGACATGCGCCGCCGGCGCCACCAGGACATGCCCGCTGTTATAGGGAAACCGATTCAGCACGACCATCGTCGCCGCACCACGCCAGACCACCAGGTTCTCCCGGTCCCCCCCCTCAGGCGCTGACCAATAACGACAAAGGAAGCACCCCTCCGCCTGCTCAGCCTCCAGCGAACGAATGTACTCCATCCGCCACGGAGCCCAAAGATTCTTCTGCGACATACATGTACCTCAACCGAGCAATCTAACAGCAAGCGCCGGGGTATTCAACAGGCACCTCAGCGTCCGCCTCAAACGGGCTTCCACGCATGTTCGAAAACGCCGGTCCATTCATACCGCCAGGTTAGCGTCGGACTCCTTGGTCTTGCCGGTCCAGGAAAGCCCACGGCATTACACCCTCTTGCCTACATGGTCTCGGCGCGGTGATGCAGCCAAGCTCGGCAATTGGCTATCTCCAATGGCGATGTCTTGACGAGCCCTTGTTCGTCTCCCAGAACTACACCCGACCTCAAGCGGCGTGTCACCACCCAGCCACGTGCACGAGGCAGCATCTGAGGGCACCCGTTATGCAGTGGATAGTGTCACGGCAGCGGCGGCGAGCCCGTCGCCCGCGTCCCTGTCGTGCGCGATGGACCCATTTCTGGTTCGGCCGTACCACCGTAGACGATTGCCATGGCAGTAAGATCGTCGTGCTGGGGGCGCGTGTGGCGGAAGCTGGATGTCGCCTTCGTTACAGCGGACACCATCTCCTGGGCGCTGCGAAGCCTGACTGCCTCCAGCGTCTTTTTTACACCGTCGAGTCCGAATAGATCGGAAGTCGGTGACATCGCTTCGGTGATCCCGTCGGTAACCATGACCAACGCGGAACCGGCGCCGATCTGCTCAATGCCCACTTGAAACGGCTCATCGAAGACCCCAAGCAACGGGCTCGGCGGTCGCGCGAGGGCCGACACAGCGCCATGGGGGCGCACCACAAGAACATCTTCATGACCGGCATTAACGTACCGAAGCGTCCCGTCCTCGCAGTCAATAATACCGACGAAAAGAGTAACAAACATGCGGTCCGGCACGCTTTGCCTGAGGTGTCCATTGACGTGAGCAATCGCCCGCGGCAAGTCCGGGCACAAGGATACAGCCGACCGTAACGCCGCCTGCAGGTTCGCCATCACCATGGCCGCGGGTAGCCCCTTGCCGGACACATCGCCGACCGCAAACGCAACACGCCCGTCGCCCAACTGCCAAACGTCGCAGTAATCGCCTCCTACCCACATCGCCGGCTGGTAGTGGATGGCGACGTCGAGGCCAGGAATGTCCTTCGGCTCAGTCGGCGTTAATCTGCCCTGGATTTCCCGAGCCACGGCCAACTGATGGTCAAGCACACGGCGTTCGGCCCTTGCCTCGGCCAACAGCAGACTCTGCCGCGTCAGGTTCACTTGCCGGGCAACGGCCGTGACGAAGTCCATGGCATCACCTAGCGTCTCGCCCCACGGCAGGTCCAAGTAGATCACGTCCATGGTTTCGGCCATCTCCGTGATCGGCGCACAGAGCACGGCCCGCGGTTGGCGGGCGTCGACCAGCGTCAGGCTGATCTGCTCGTCGGTAGCGTGTCGACTCCTGCCCATCACAGCGCCTTTGTCTCTGCGGACGGCCTCAAGGACACGGCGGGATAGATGCACGCTGGATGCCTCGGGCGTGGCGCTTCCGCCGCTGGGATCATCGCTCAGGTGGCAGGCAAGTATCTCCACCGCCCCCGCGAGTGGTAGCGTGGCGTTCGGCAGCCGGACAACCAGGGCCGCCGACTGCTGCCGCCGCGCCAGGCACTGGCACAGCTCTGGATAAAGCTCCTTCGGGTTCGTCAGTCGGGCCAACCGATCGGTGATCTCGTTAAGCTGCCGCAGCCGGGGATGGGATAGCGGCTGATCGGGCGAGGTGTCCACATGCTCGACGGACTCGGTCGCCGGGCCGTTGACAAGGGTCGTGGTTGCCGGTGCCGAAGGGTCACGGGCGATCGGGCGCTGGTAGGGCTCGGACACGATCAGCATGAATGGACCGATGTACGCCTTCTGGCCCGGCTCGATGACGCTGGCTTCGACCCTCCGATCGTCAATGCGCACACCGTTGCGGCTGCCGAGGTCCTCAATGATCCAGCGGCCGAAGGGATCGGCAAAGATGCGAGCGTGGTGCCGCGACACGCGGGGACTGTCGAGCACGACGTCGCTGGTCCGACCTCGACCGATCACCGTCCCGCCCGGCTCAAGCGGGGTCTCGCGGACGCCACCTTCGTTGTCAACGATCGTCAATAGTGCGGCCGACACACGTAACTCCCGATTCGCACAGTGGTGGACGGCCGACCTTCAGCCCCCGTGCTCGCCGCTACCATTTGAACGGAGCTCTAACCACAATATCGTCGCCGCCTTCGTCTTTGGTCCGCCCGCCGTCGTCCTTCATGTTAATGCCGACGGCGTACAGAATGTAGCCCTCGCCGGTCTGCTTATAGACGTACGGCTTGCCGCTGCAGATGTCGAGGGGAACCTTGAATACGAAGTCCGGCGCCAGCGCAGCTAGACGCGTCGGATACCCTCCGCGCTCAGCCCGATACGCCGCCAGCGCGACCGACAGGACCGCTAGGTCCCGAGTGGAGGCTCCCGAGTTTATAACTGTTCCGGCTCGCAACAGGTTCGGGGTATAGATCGACAGGAACAAGGCCGCAAACCACTCCGTCAGGTCCTCTGGCGAGTCCGGATCGGGCAGGCGCGTGGTCGATTCCTTAAGCTGTATCAACTCCTGTTCAACCTTCTCGCCCGCCGGGCCGGGCTGGGCGGGAGGCTTGACCCAGACCTCGGCCATCTTGTCCCACAGCCGATTGACCCGCCGCAACACCGCATTGCAGTCGATCTTGCCCGACTCGAGGCCCTGGATCGCCAGACGAGCCCTCGGATCGGCCCCGTCCGTACTTGCCGGATCCTTATCCGCATCTATTGAAGATGTGTACCCGAAGAGCGTGGGCAGTTCCCGTGGATGCCGCGACAAGTACACAACAGCATCCAGATTCCAGAGACGCTCGCCATAGACCAGGATGTCCGCGGACGAGACAGCCGTTGCCGCCGGCGGCAGGGCGGTAAGGTCTTGCAGCATCTGACGTGAATCCTCTGACGACAAGCGGCGCGACGTAGCCATCTGCCACGTGGTCTCGCATGCCAAGCGAGCCACCGCGACCCCAGTCAATCGGTCGACCAGTGTCGGCGCCTCCGTTAGCAGGGCACCAAGCCGGTACGTCGCCATAATGTCTCGCCAAGCTTCTTCAAACCGCTTTTCGGTGATCGCCAGATTCGCGCGTATCGTCAGGCCCTTGGCTGACCATCTTATTCTGGCTAGGTCCGGGAGGAGCGCACTAACCGTCGGGTCGTCTTGCCCCGGAGTCAGCAGGGGGCAGTAGTAACGAGGCCGACCGGCTGCCTCGACTATTAGTGACAGGGGTGTAGTGTTTCGGGCCAGCCATTCGACGACCGCCGGATGTTGCGCCCGCTGCCAAGGTCCGTCCAACACCGCCTGCTCATCCGCCGGATCGACGCCCGGGTATCCCTTGAGAGGCACGAAGTACTGCCGGTTGGTCGGGGCGGTGATGCCCAGGCGCTCGAGGGCCCTGTCCCGGATTTCGTCGCCGATCCATGACGCTTGTCCGGAAACGCCGAAGGCCTCAAACAGCAATACCACGGCATTGTTGCTCGGTGTTACGCCTTCACTGAAGCGCCGGTTCACTGCTGCCAGGTAGTCAACCGTCCCGTCCGGACGCAGCGGGGCGAAGATCCGTGTGGTGTCATACCCGACCACGATCGGCGACACGCCCTCACCGGCAATCTCGGTTTCGTAGGCGCCCATGTCCACCATGCCATTAGCCATGCGGGCACGGCCTTGGAGGTCCTGGGGAAGCGGCTCGGATCGATCATCGTCGGCATCCTGGTCCGTAGTGTCAGATGGGAGGTAGACTTTGTCGCCCGAGTTGATGCACGGCGAGCCAGCGTGCAGCCGCAAATCGTCGTCCTCCGTGCCAGGCGTGTCGTCTGCCCCGTCGGCATCGACAAACATTGGATCGTCCCTGATGTTCCCGGAGCCGCCTCTCATCCATCCTTGGACACAGCTCTTGGTAACCATCGTGTCAGACGCCTCATCGCTCCAGATCTCGTTGCCGCCATCCCACAAGACGCAGTTCTCCACCGTAAGCCCGCTTCTGTTCGGGCCGTTTGAAACGCAGGCGGCCGCCGAACCATTGGTTGCCGAGTTGCAGAAAAAAGAGCAGTTGGTCAAACGCAGTGCGCTCCCGTAGGAACTGATGACCCCCCCGCCCGTGCCCGCACGGTTGCCGCTCAAAACGCAGTTGACGACACGCGTTTCAGAGCCGCCGTTCTTGAGGGCACCGCCGCGTAAAGCCTGGTTCGCGATAAACAGGCAGTTCACGAGTTCAACAGGACTTTGGCCGTTGATTACGGCGCCACCTTCATTGCCTGCTCTGTTCCTCACGAACCAACACCGAGCCACGGTCACGTTGCTATCCTGAGCGTTGGCCATACCGCCTCCTCCCCAGCCGCCGAAGTTCTCGGTAAAGACACACTCCACAATTTTCGGCCCGCTTTTATCCATATTTCCGATGCCACCGCCGCCGGCCTTTGCCCAGCACTTGGAGAACACGCAGTTGGTCACCGTCGGGCTGCTGCTGTTGTTATAGAGACCGCCCCCATGATCAAGCGGTGCACCCCCGTTCGCGTTTCCTCCTTCCACCAGAAACCCATCAAGCACTGTTGCTGCGTTCACCCCTTTGCCTGTAACCACGTGGTAACTGTTCTCGGCATTGCCGGCGAAATCCGGCCCATCGTTGCCCGCCAGATCCCCATTGAGCACCGTTTGGTTCGCTCGCCAGTCACGCTGCTCGCGATGCGTCTCGCGGCCAGCAAACCCGCCGTACATCGCCACATCCCTCCTCAACTCGAACGTCGCCAGCCGATCGCCCGTGCCTCGGTCCGGTCTGTAGACACCCGTCGCCACCCAGATCTCCGTGCCAGGCTTGGCCGCCTTCAAAGCATCCTGAAGGTCCGTGTAGGCATCTGCCCAACGCACGCCCGTGCCTGCCCCGCGAGCCGACGCGCTGACGTACAGCACGCGCCTGGCTGGCTGCCCCGTTTTCAGCCCAGCGATCTGGGCCTTCACCGCCGCCAGATCTTGCTCCAGCTGGTCCACCCTCCCCGCTTCCGCTTGTGCCACTACGTACTGGTCCCGCAAGGCGCGCAGGGCAGCGCGAGCTTCTTCCTCCTTCTCGCCGAGGACCAACGCCTCCAGGCGCGCCCACTGGGCTTTGGCCGCCTCGGCGTCGGCCTGCTCGCTGGCCTGCACGCCCTCGGCTCGGGCCAGTTCCGCCGCCCGGGCGTGAAGCGCCGCCTCTTGCTCGGCAATCCGAACCTTGGTACGTTCCTGGATGACCTTGCCGTAACCAGTCAAACCCGTCCCAACGAGGGCCACCAACACGGTCGCCGCCACACCCGCCTGCACACGGTATTTCCGCAGCTTCTTGCGCAGGAAGTACCCCGTCGTCGCCCTCCTGGCCGTCAACGGCTCACCCCCGAGGTAGTTCTCGATATCGCCTCCCAGCTCGGCTGCCGTACCGTATCGCTCATCCGGCTCGTGCGCCAGCGCCTTGAGCAGCACAGCCTCCAACTCCGCGTCCACCCGTTTGCTGAGCTGCCTGGGCCGACGGACATCCTGCTCGGCGATCCGAGATAACACCTCGTACTGCGTGCCGCTCAGATCGTGCGGTGATTGCCCCGTGACCAGCCGGTAGAGCATGACACCCAGACTGTACACATCCGTTCGGGTGTCCAACTGGTCTGTGCGGCCAGCCGCCTGCTCCGGTGACATGTACGCCGGGGTGCCCGCGATCTCCCCCTCGATCGAGATGTTCATGTCGTCTCGATTCTGGGCGAACGACTTGGCCAACCCAAAGTCCACTACGCGCGGCTGGCCGTCCTGGCCAATCAGCACGTTCGACGGCTTGAGGTCCCGGTGGATCACGCCTCGCTGATGAGCGTGACCAACGGCCTGGCAGATTGGCACGAACAGGCTAAGGATGTCCCTCAGGCCAAGCTGCGCCTCAGCGATGTGCTCATCCAACGCCGCCCCGGGCACGTACTCCATCGCGAACCAGTGGTGACCCTCGTACAGCCCCGAGGCGTACAGCCGGGCGATGTGCGGATGCTCCAATGACGCGGCGATGGCGACCTCACGCTCGAACCGCTGGCGGTGTCGCTCGTCCGCATAGCGATCCTCCAACATCACCTTCAACGCCACCTGGCGCTTGGTCGCCAATTCCCGCGCCAGGTACACCCGACCCATCCCACCCCGACCTAATTCTGATTCAATCTGATAGCCCGGGATCGTCACGTGTTGCCCCTGCGCGGCCTGCCCGTCGGTGGCTGGGTTCGACGTGTGCGACGGGGCGTCGGCCGTGAACGTCGCCCCACACTTCCTGCAACGGAAACGCCGGCCGGCCTGGCTGGCGCGGACACGCCAGTGGCCGCTGCACTTGGGGCAGCGGCCTTGGATATGATCGGCGTCGGCGGAGGACCCGTTGGCATTGCCGTTGGCCCGCCACTGGGCCTGCTCGATCACGTGCAGAGCCTTTAGACGCTCGCCTAGCTCCGGCATCAGGTCCGGATGCTCGGCCGCCACCACGTCGTCAGGTAACGCCTCACCGGCGGCCCGGAGACGCAGAACGTCATCCAACACCCGCTGAAGACGCTTCGTCCGATCCCGCTCGCTTTCATGGTCCTGCCCGCCCGCCTCGACCATCGGCCACCTCCAACGTATTGCAGCGGTCCATCCAACCCCCGCGCTGGCCTTCCCTCTACTGTCAATCAACGACAAACCGTACGGCAGTTCACGCTGAAATGCACAGAAAAAGCGTCGGCACCGTGGCGATCACCAGGAATCGCTCAAGAACTTGCCCCGTGTGCCCATCGCCTCCCGCAGCCGCAGCAGACCGCGATAGCAGAGCTGGTGAACGGCGTGCTCCGTCCTGCCCAGAAGACCCGCTACCTCTCGCGCGGGCCTGCCTTCGATGTGACGCAGCCAGACAGCGCGCCGGCAGTCCTCCGGCAACGACGCCAGAGCCACCTGCATTTCCCGCACAGCTTCCCGCCGTGCCACAACCTTGCTGGGAGTCTTGCCCTTCGAATCGATCAGCCGCACCAGACCGAGTAGGGATTCCGAGCGGTCCTCGCCGATGCGTCGAACGCCGCCTGCCGGCATACGTTTGGCCGCCCGTTGCGACTTGACGGCATCCAGTAGCTTGTGGTCGGCGATCTTGGCCAGCCAGTGGTAAAAGGAATTCGCACCCCGGTAGTCAAACCGATCGATATGACTATACGCTTCGGTGTAGGTGTCCTGTAGCAGATCGTCCACCGACACAGTAGCCCTAAAGTTGGCGCTGATACGCTGTGAGAGGTATCGGCGCAGACGCTGGTCGTACGCCACAAGCAGACGACCCAACGCAACACGATCGCCGGCCTGAGCCTGCTTCAGCAGCTTCTCAACTGCCGTTCCCATGGGTGAGTCCACAGATAGCAGTATTGAATCGCAGCAGCCGATACCAGAAGCAGTTTAACGCTGACGTGATGGTCGCACAATCTAATTGATCGCCGCCCGCGAAGGCGGCGCAGCATCCAATTTCACCACTCGGCTCCGAACGTCGGATCGGTCAGCGGGCCGTACAACTCCGGCCGGCGATAGCGCTGATAGTGATGAGTCCGGCGCCGCACTGTATAGAACAGGTCGGCGTCGATGTCGGCCACCGCCAAGTCCTCGCCGGTCTTGGTCGTTTGCGCGATCACGTGCCCGTCCGGATTGACCACCATCGAGCACCCCAAGGCGTCCTCGCCGCTGTTGCTGCCCTGATTGACGAACGCGCAGTAGACCGCATTGTCGAACGCCCGCGCCCGCAGCCACGTCAGAATCCAATTACGCGCCTGCTGCTGCGCGTCGGGGATGCTCAACTCTTTCCAGAGGTTCCGCCCGGTCGTCACGTGCGGCATGAGAATCAGGTGCGCGCCTTTCAGCGCCAGAATCCGATGGGCCTCGGGATGGTGGTTGTCGTAGCAGATCAACGTCCCCGCCCGGCACGGCCCGATATCGTGCACCGGAAACCCCTGCCCCGCCTTGAAGTACACGTGCTCGCCCCCGGGAACCAGATGCACCTTGTGATAGCGCCCGATCAGCCCATTCGGTCCCACCAACAGATAGGCGTTGAACACGTCGTTGCTCTCGGCAAGCTCGTGCATCCCGGCCGTGACCACCACGTTGTTCTCGCGCGCGATTCGCACCAACTCCTGCGTGGTCGGGCCCTCCGGCACGGGCTCAGCCATCTCGTACTGCCAGTCGGCTACCACCCCCCATGCCGGCGAGATGCGCCCGGCGTCGCCCTCAATCGTCCCGATCTTCTCGTGGTCCGGATCGCGGAACTGATAGCCGCAGACCGCCTGCTCCTGGAAACACACCACGTGTGCCCCCTGCCTGGCCGCCTGCGCCGTCAACTCGGCAATCTTGACCAGGTTGGCTTTCCTGTCCGCAACCACGGGCTCAAACTGGGCCACCGCCAACCGAAAGCTTCGCATCATGCTCATGTCTGCCACCTCCAAACGGCTCCGTCGAGCCGTCTCGACTTGTCGGGTTCGTTACCGCGAGAGGCCATTATAGCGGGTGTTGCCCCGTCGCGGGTGGAAGGGCACCAGGCAGCAACTTCTTCGCGGGAAAGGTCCGTTGGCGCCTGCTCTGGCCGAATGGCTGCCCACTCATGCGTTATGGGACTCCCGAAGTGGGTAATCCCACGCGGATGCAGCCGCATTTGGGTAATACTGCTACGTCCTCGCGCTTATTCACACAGCCACACAACTGGCACATCCTTTGCTCAATGAGCCCACCCGACGTCGCCAGATGATTCGCCGAAGGACGGGAAGGGGAGAAGAGCAATGCAGACGCCAAAGAGCAATAGACTTGCCGGGAAGGAACTGGTCGATCGGTGGCTCCAAGAGGCCACCGCCTTCGGACCGTCTGCGGGCAGAGGTCTACGCTCGACAGGGCCGCGATACTACTGGACGGCGCCGCTCGACCTCCATCTCGATTCCTGCCTGGTCGCAGCCACCGCATGTGACATCAGCCAGACCGATCTGACTCTCCACTGCCGCCAACGGCTCGAGGTCCGCAGGCGCGTCGTCGTATGCCTGTCCGGCCAGAACGTCGGCGTGCCGGCCAAGGTCGTCACCCGAGCCAGGACGCTCAACGGTTTCATCTACGGCTTGCAGTTTGAGCTTGAGCCGGACACGACGCCTCAGCCCCAGCGGCAGGCCACCCGCACCGACGTAGACGCAAACGGCATCTCAGCGGCGTTCGTCGCTTGGCAACGGTCCTGCGGGTGTCCGGCGGCCTAGCCCTCGCCCCGCTGCACCTGTACCTCCACGATCTGGCCGGTCAGCACGTCTCGGCACGAAACCACGTACGTGCCGGCCGGGTCGTTCGCCGCCAGCGGGATGAGCCATTCGCCCGAACCCGCTCGGATCAATGCATTGCCGCTGTAGTGTCGCAGCGACCGGCCCTGCGGATCACGCACCTCTACATGGACGGCCCGCACTACCTCCCCAGCCGCACTGCTCAACGTAATCGTCACGCGGTCACCGTCCTGACGGGCCTTAGCCTTGACGGGCGGCAGCGGTTCGTCGGCCAGCACCAGCACAGGAGCCGACCACGGGTCCAAATGCATCGAGTGGCTTTCCATCTGCCCCAGTGCCTTGCCCGCCCGCTGATCGTAGACATGCACCGGCCGGTCGAACTCCAGATTCACCTGTTCCTTCTTCTCGAAGACCGCGTTGTCCACCTCCTCCGTCCCGCCGATCCCTCGGTGCGCCAGGCTGATGTTGCGCGTGATCCCCACCACCCGCACACCGCCTCCGGCGTGGAAAACGTGCACCTCCGCCGCAGGCAGCCGCACGTCGGTCTGGCTCGACTTCACGCGGACAGCCGGCGCGATCCCCGCCTCCGCCAGAATCGCGCCGACACGCTTGCCAAGTTCCAGCTTCGCCCCGGGCTCGGTGCGTTCGACCATGTACGGCTCGACGTTGACGTTCAACACGTGCGCGTTGCCATGCGTCCACAGGTCCGCCAGTCGCGGCTGGGCCAGCCACTTGCCATGTTCGTCGGTCAGACCGCAGAACCGGTCGGCTATCACCACTCCGCCCGCCTCGACGAAACGGCGAATCGCATCGGCCTCCGCCTCGCTGATCGCGATTACTTCCGGCAGGATCAGCACCTTGTACTCGCCCGTCTCCAGATGCCCCTGAAGGGCCTTCTCCGCCGAGATGACGTCGTACTGTAAGTTCAAATCCTCGATGACCCGGAACCAGGTCGTCCGCAACAGATTCCGCCGGTTCGTCGGATACAAATGCCAGCTTCGCAGCCCCACCCAGCGCCGCCCCTGTTGCAGGTTGCTCCGCCAGTAATCCACGCGAATCGTCGGATGCGAATAGTAGATCGCGATCCCGTTGTTGTCGCGCCGAGACGCAATCAACTGCTTGGCGATGCCCGACTCTATCTCCACCAGCGTCGGCCCCAGACTCGTGGCCCGTTCGGTCGGCGTCTTGTCCGGCTGGTTGAGGAACTTGTTCTTCGGCTCCTCGTTATCCCAGAAAATGATGCCCCGATCGCCCTGCAACAGACGCGTCCATATATCGCGAACGCCTACGTCGCCCGTTTTCCACGACGGCAGGATCTGATAGCACGTCTCGGGGTTCAGCGAGCGGATGATCTCCGGCGCGCCCCCGATGTTGTACGGAACGATCAGACCCACGATCGGGCACAGCAGCGCGTAGTTGTGCGCGTTGAACGCGCCGGGATGATGCGAGCCCGTGAAGCCGAACCGCCCGTCCGGATCAAACTCCTTGCCGATCGCCACCGCCCGACGCATGCCGTCGGCCATCTGACGGTCCATGTACGTGCGAAAATCCACCCAGGGCGACAGGTTCCACCCCTTCATGTCCTCGGGCCGATCCCGATCCACCGTCAGGCCGAACGACCACTCGTCGTAGGCCTTGTTGAACGCCACCACGTCCGCCAGCGAGTCAAAACCGCATCCGTAGGTCTTGTTGAGTTGTTTGACGATCCTGTCCTTTTCCTTCTCCGGTTCCTTCGATCGGGCAGCGAACAGCTTTAGCAGGTAGGCCTCATCAACCGGATCGCTCGTCCGAATGGATGCGTAGAGCTCAATCGCTTTATCAAATGACGGAAAGCTCGACCCGAACGTCTCGACGAACTTGTCGCTGTCGGGCGTTCCGAAGTCCCGCGGCAGATAGATCTCTCGGTGCAGCCTGTCGTACTGCGAGTAGGTCGTTGGATGGAACGTCCGCACGTGGGACCACGAGCGGTAGTCGCTGCCCCACTGCTCGTTAAGGCGCGCGACGCTGTGACCATATTTATACATCAAAAAGTCACGAAAACCGTCGCGCGAGACGTACTCCCAGCAGAAGTCGTTCGCGCCGCTCTGGTCGCCCAGGCCGATCTCGTCGGCCAGGTTGTAGAACAGCGGCCGGCAGAAACGCTGCTTGCTGACCATGTCCCCGTAAAGCTGTCGCAGCTTCAGGAAGCTGCCCTCGTCGGCCAGGCACGGCCGACGCATCACCAGACTCCAGTCGCGCGGGTTGCGCCCGTAGTCCTCGATCGTGTGGTCCCAGATGCTCCTGCGCTTGTGGTAATACGCGAAGATCTCCCAGCCCATCTGATCGATGTACACCGGGAAGTTGTTGTCGTGATAGTGGTCGCCCTCACCTGCCCGATACAACATCCCGCCGGTGATGCCATAGTCGCGCAGCTTCTCGTAGTACCCGTGCGGATAGTGCGCCCAGGCAAAGGCGACGTAGTCGTCCCACGTCGGAGGCGGCATCACCACGTCGAACTTGACGTGTTCGACCTGGAGCACGCCGTCCACCACCGCCTCGATCCGCCCTCGCCGGGCAAGCGGGTCCGACAGCGTCAACTCGTACGTCAGACGATCCTCGCCGGCCGGCAGGGCGTAACGCTGCTGACCGCCAATCCGGCCATACGTGTCGCGCCACTGCACCACCACCTCCCGATCGGCCGCGTCCGCCCCCGCCAGCACAACCGAGCCGGAAAACCTCTCGCCGGCCGCCAGCCGATTCGGACCCATCACTTTGATTACCGTCAGCGGCGAAGCGCCCGCATAAGCGAGTGAACTGGTCAGAACGACTGCGGCAAAAACTCTCAACGTATTCATGATCCGCCTCCGCAAAATTCGAAATGGCTGCTCGTACCCCAAAGGCAAACACCTTCCGGGCTGCTCCAACGCCTTTCGCCTCATGTATCTAGCCAAACCGGTCGACGGATGCAACCGATGGGCGTGCGTCAACCGCTTCCGGCACAGAACCGCATCGGCTCGCGGCTTGCCGGCACCGGGCTGAGCACCATACCACGCGTGGCACGCATTGCCCCGCTCAGGGCCGCTGAATACAATCGCTCGCCCTTGTGTGGCATGGCCTGGAGCCATAGCGCGTCGGTCCGCGCGGCCGAGTGTCAAACCGGATCGATGCCCGCAAGCGATGACGGCTCTGGGCCACCGGCGGGCCGATGCAAAGCCTGACCGATTGACGCGATTACGGGACGCAGTTTAGGGAGACACGACTGGCTTCAACGATGCCCTCCTGGCTGAAGCGAATGCAGCAGAGCGTCAACGGCGACCTGATCGTCCGCGAGCGTCGGGTCTGCCTGCCGAAGTGGCCCGGTCCGCTGGACGGGCTGCGGATCGCCCACGTCTCCGATCTGCACTTTCTGAGGTGGAACTCGGCCATCGAGCAGGCGCAGCAGACGCTCGCCCACTTGCCGTGCGACCTGATCGCCGCCACCGGCGACTTCTGCATGTCCCGTCGGTCGTTCAAGATCTCGGTCGAACTGGTCAGGCGTTTCTTCATGCCCCTGCACGCCCCGTTGGGGATCTTCGGCGTCCTGGGCAACCACGACCCGCCGTGTATGGAAGTGCACATGGCCGATACGCCGCTCCAGTTGATCGACGGGCAGGTTTGCACGGTGCAAGCGAACGGCGCGGCCCTCAATCTCGTCGGTGTGGGTGTCAACGGCCGAAAACGACGCGACCTGCTGGACAAGACCATGGGCCGCCGCGATCCCCACGCCCCCACCATTGTGCTGACCCACTACCCCTCCACCGTCCGGCATGTTCGTCCTTACCGACCCGATTTGGTCCTGTCCGGCCACACACACGGTGGGCAGGTGCGTTTTCCCTGGCTGGGCTGCGTCTTTCCGCACGACGCCATCCATCCCACCAAGGCCTACGGACTGAACAACGTGAACGGTGTATGGCTCCACGTGACCGCCGGCGTCGGCACGACAGGCCCATTCGATGTGCGGATCAACTGTCCGCCTGAAATCACCCTCCTGCACCTGCACCGCCAAAGCGTCCCCCAAGACGGCGCCCCATCGCGCACATCGTGCCCGAAAGCGCAACTTTTGCGTTGATTTTACCGGGCGCGGCGATTAGACTTTGCGTGGGCGAGGCAAAAGCCCGGCTGGAGCGTGCGGATCGCAGCCCGTATTGGGGCGCAAAAAAGAGGATCCGAGCTCGCCGTTACCCGGACCCTCCAAGCCAGGCTGTCCGCTCTAGCGAGCGGAGACCCACAGCCTCGCCCTTTATATCGTCAGGAATCACCGATCGCTTTAACGTGTCGGTCGTGCCGCGCACACGGGCACCGGTTTGCTTGAGGCGACGGAATTATCGGGCCATGACCAGCAAAGATAAGCTCCTCTGCAAACTTGCTCTGGAGGACGGAACCGTCTTTGTCGGAACGTCCTTTGGCGGACGGGGCACGCGCTTCGGCGAAGTCGTCTTCAACACCTCCATGATGGGCTACCAGGAGATCCTCACCGACCCATCCTATCGCGGGCAAATCGTGGTCATGACCTGCCCACAGATCGGCAACTACGGCGTTACCGACGAAGATGTCGAGAGCACCAAGCCCTGGGTCGAGGGCTTCGCCGTCAAGGAACTCGCACGCCGACACTCCAACTTCCGCGCCGGTGAGCCCCTCGAAGACTACCTCGCCCGGCATGGCGTGATCAGCATCGAAGGGATCGACACCCGCGCCCTCACGCGCCGCCTCCGGCTCAAGGGCTCACTCAAAGGCGTGATCTCCACCGAAACCCATGGCGACGTCGACCTGGTCCGCGTGGCCGCCGAGTCGCCGGACATCGTCGGCAAGGATATGGTCAAATCGGTCGCGCCCAGCCACGCGTTCGACTGGAAACGAGGCTTCGAAAGCCCCTTCGCCATGCAGCCACGCAACGCCCAGGCACGGTTCACCGTGGTGGCCCTCGACTTCGGCATCAAGCAAAACATCCTGCGCAACCTGGTCGAGGCCGGCTGCCGCGTGCTCGTCGTGCCCCCCACCGAATCGGCTCAGGCCATCCTGCAACGCACACCCGACGGCGTCTTCCTCAGCAACGGACCCGGCGATCCGGAGCCCGTCCGCTACGCACGTGAAACGATCGCCCAACTCGTCGGCAAAGTGCCCATCTTCGGCATCTGCCTGGGACACCAGTTGCTCGGCATGGCCCTGGGGGCCGATCGCTATAAGCTCAAATTCGGGCACCACGGCGGCAACCAGCCGGTCAAGAACCTGGCCACCGGACGCGTCGAGATCACCGCCCAAAACCACTGCTATGCCATCGACACCGACTCGCTCCGCAAGGTCGGCGGCGTGCCGACTCACGTCAACCTCAATGACCAGACGCTCGAAGGCTTCACCCATCCCGACGTGCCCCTGTTCAGCGTCCAGTATCACCCCGAGGCCTCGCCCGGTCCGCACGATGCCTCGTACCTGTTCGACTGCTTCGTGGACATGATGACCGGCGGCAGGGCACCCACAGCCGAGCAAATGGCCGACGCGCAGAAACGACTGGAATCACGCCGCTAACCGCCACGCGCCTTGGTGATCTACTTCATCCCCCTCGATTGACGCTGCCACAGGCCTCTGCTAGTTTGCTGCTATGTCCGCAGCCGACGCATCCAGCGCCCGTCAGGGCTCGTTCGACAAACTCGTCCTTCTGCTGCTCTGTGTCGTCTCTGCCGGTCTGTTCTATAGCGTTGGCTGGATGGTCGTCCGCCCGGTCGATCCCTTTGGCGCCGTCTCGCTGCTCAATACCGCCTCACCCGTCGTCGCGGTGGCAGAGCTTTGCGGCTTGGCGGCGGTAGTGGCCGGCCTGGCAGCGGTCCTGTTGCGCGGCCGACTCCCCTACGCCGCCACGTTCTCCGTGGCGGTCGGCCTGGCCATCATGGCCACCCGAGGTTCCTCGGCCGACTACCTGGTCCGATTCCCGCCCGCGGGCACGTCTCGCAGTGCCCTCTTCGCCCTGCTGGCCGCAGAGGTGGTCGCATGGGCGGTGGTAATCGCCGTCGGCGTGGTTGCTACACGAATGGTCGACACCTGGCTCGGCGTCGACGCGGGCGACGCACCTCGCTCCGCCCAAACGCCACCTGCCCGCGCTAAGGAGACGCCGATAAGCGGGCGCGGGGCCGGCAGCGGGCTGCTGGCCCTGCTCCTGTGCGCCGTCTGCGCCGCACTGCTGATCCGGACCATGGGCGGTTCCCTCGTTACGGTCATACACAAAGGACAAGTGTGTTTCTCATTGGCGGCCGGGTTCTACCTCGCCACATTGCTGAGTGTAACCGTCAGTCGGACCAGGCTAGTCATCTGGCCGCTACTGGCTGTCCTGCTGGTCTCGCTGCTTGGATATCTCGCCGGCAGCCAGTGGCCGACTGCCGCGGTTGTTAATGACTACCGCCAACTCGCCCACATCATGCCCAACTTCGCATGTCGTGCTCTGCCGGTGGAGTATCTGTCGGCCGGCGTGGCCGGCGCCATCGCCGGAACCTGGACCGGCGCACGGATGGCGATGACCTCCGTCGACTGATCTTGCCTGACTTTCGTCGACAACAAGTCCACCCGGGACGACCCACGCCCGCAGACCGCGCCATGTCTCGCCAGGCAGCGCGATCCGTCCGTCTCTCTTTGTAGGTGATTCCTTGGTCCGCCCGGGCTTGATCCTCCCTCGCGGCCGGGTAATAATGGGTATAAAGCAAGGTCTGGCCGGCGTTGGTAAAGTGCTGGCCGCAAGTACGTTGTGGGGAAAAGAGCGCCAAGTGCTCCCCCTCGCATCTCGGCCGTTCGGTCCTGTCATGAGTTCGGCGCGACGTAATGAAGATCGCTGGTTGGCCATCCGCCATCGCATACTCGCCGAAACCGAGCAATACATCAGTGTCTGCCTCCAGCGTCCCGAGCTGGCAGAGGTGATCCCCGTCATCCCCGCCGGTTCAGGACGCTTCCCGCCCGGGCTGGCCCGGCATTTCTGGCAGCGGGTGCTGGTCGCCTGAGATCGCTCCTGCCGGCAACTCCTGCCACCTCCCGTCCCAACTTGCCCCCGTCGAACAGCCAAAAAAAAGACGCCCGCAACGTCGTGTCGCAGGCGTCGGTGGTTAGCGCCGATCGTCCGCGGATCGACCCTACAGGACCGCGGCCACGGCCTCGCAGAACCGGGCCATGCTGGCCTTGGTCAGACCGGCCACGTTGATGCGTCCAGAGCTGACAATATAGATCGCATTCTTCTTCCGCAGCGTGTCGACCTGATCCTTGGTCAGACCCGAGAACGAGAACATCCCGTTCTGCCCCACGATGAACGAGAAGTCCTGCTTGACGCCCTTGGCCTTGAGCGTGTCTACCAGAAGACGGCGCATCTCGTGGATCCGGTCCCGAATGACCGCCACTTCGCCTTCCCATTCCTTGCGCAACTGTGGATCACTCAGCACCGCAGCCACGATGGCCCCGCCGTGCGACGGCGGGTTCGAGTAGTTGCGTCGGATCGACAGCTTCAGATGGCTCGCCGCCTTCTGCGCCACCTCCGCCGAACCGCACACGATCGTCACCGCCCCGACCCGCTCGCTGTACAGCCCAAAGTTCTTCGAGAACGAGCTGGCAATAACGACCTCGCGACCGGGCTCGCACAACACACGCACGCTGGCCGCGTCCTGTTCGAGCCCCTCAGCCAGGCCCTGGTAGGCGAAGTCCACCATCGCCACCAGCTTGCGCTCCGTCAGCACCGCGGCAACGTGCTTCCACTGATCCACCGTGGGATCCATCCCGGTAGGATTGTGGCAGCAGCCGTGCAACAGCACGATGTCGCCTTCGGGAATCTGATTGATCGCGGCCATCATCTTGTCGAACGCCAGGCACTTCTGCTTCGTGTCGTAATACGGGTAGGTGGCGATCTCCAGACCCGCCGCCGTGAAAATGCCGTTATGGTTCGCCCAAGTCGGATCGCTCAGCCAGATCCGCGCACCCGGATAGACGGCCTTGAACAAATCACCCGCCACGCGGAGCCCGCCCGTGCCCCCGGGAGTCTGGGCCGTCACCACACGTTTGGACGCAATCACCTCACTGCCCGTACCGAACAGCAGTTCCTGCACGGCCGACGCGAACTCCGGCGAACCGGTCATCGGCAGATACGACTTCGACTTTTCCGTCTCCAGCAGCTTCTTCTCGGCCTTCTTGACCGATGACAGAATCGGCGTTCGGCCGCCGCCGTCCAGGTACACGCCAACGCTGAGGTTGATCTTGTCCGGGTTCGGGTCCGCCTTGAACGCCTCGGTCAAACCAAGAATCGGATCCGCCGGGGCCATCTCCAATGTGTCGAACATAGTTCCTTTTCCTTGCCTTGTGCCTGGGTCGTCTGTCTGGTCCAGCCCAATTCAAGCCGGTCCGCTGCCCTTTCGCGGACCGGCTGCGCGACGAAGCGGTGGAAGATAATGCCAACCCCGAATTCCTGCAAGTACGTTCAGCGGCGAGTGGAGCAGCACGTTTAGCGGCGACCCGTCAGGCGAGCGTGTTTGGCGCACCTCCCTCCGGTGGAACGGCACGTTTAGCGGCGACCCGAAGGGGAGCGTGCCAAATCCAAACCTTTCGCGGCGAGCGTGTCCTTCCCCTGCGCGCCGACTACAGCCACCTGTTCAGCCACGCATACGCCTGCCGCCGCAAGTCATCACCAAAGCCGTGCCCCCCGTCCTCCCGAACGTACGTGAACTTCTCCTCCGCCCCGACCAGAGCGTAAACGCTGCGAACCCGACGCTCGACCTCCTCCTGGTCGGCCAGGTGGCTCACCGAGTCCTGCCGACGCCCCGTCAGCATCAGCGGACGCGGGGCGCCCAGCCAATACAGCGCGTCCAGGTCGGCGTGGTTGTAGAAGCCCGGTAGCTGATACGCCCACGGGAAGTTGTCGCCACGCTCGACCATCTTCTCGTACAGCTTGGTCCCCTGGCTGGCGACCGCCACCTTGATCCGAGGCTCAATCGGCAGCATCAGCGCCGCCTGCATCGACCCCATCGAGTGCCCGATCACGCCGATCCGCTCGCTGTCGACCTCCTCGCGCGAGCAGAAGTAGTCGATCTCACGCTGAATATCCCACGCGAACGCCCCCGCCAGCGTTCGCCCCTGAATCAACAGACTGTGGGCGTAGATCCCGTCGCCGTCCCAGTACTTGCTACGCTGCTCAAAGCACCGCGAGTCGGCTGCTATCGTCACATACCCCAGCCGCACCAGCTCCAACGCCACCTGTTGCAGCGGCGATCCGATCCGACCCACCTGCTCACTCTTGCCCAGCGCAAACTGCCCGCCGTGCTGGTGCAGGCAAACCACCCCTGGCCGGGGCAGCTTCACCCCTCTGGGAATCAGCACATACGCCGGCACCGCAGCTTCGCCCGGCTCGACCCTGTATTCGAGTTTCTCCCGGATGTAATCGCCTCGATCCTCACGCTCCAGCGTACGCGGTTGCAGCGCACACGGCTCCGGCATGCTGCCCAGACAAGCACGATACGCCGACACCAACTCGTCGCGCGTCTCTTCGAATTGCTCAACCGACGCGAACGGCGGACAAAACCGCGCCATGGCAAAACTCCTTCCAGCTACCCGACATAAAACTCTATCCAACGCCATCGTCCGGCCACTGTCAACGGCCTCACCGTTCCACCGCACGGCGCACCGGCTGCTAAATCGGGCAACAGCCGGTGGCGGCTTCGGCTGTTGATGCCCCGACCCGCTGCTGCTAGCATTCGGTCACCGGTGCGTCGAGATCTTGCGGATCTCAAGGCAATATGCGGATGTCCGCCCTCGTTACGGGCCCGCATGGGACCAAACAACCAGCGACCAGGTGGCCGATGTCCGACCAGTACGTTGACCAGCGCCGTCGAAAGCTCCAGGGGCTGCGCGACCTGGGCACGGATCCCTACGGCGCACGCTTCGGCGGCGTCTTGCCGAATCAGTACGTCCGCAACAAGGTAGAGCGACTTGGCCTGGAGCCCGGACAGTCTTCCGACGCCGATCGCGCCCGCGCCGCCGGCCGCATCGTCTTGCTGCGCGACATGGGCCGGCTCTGCTTCATGACCATTCGCGACTCCAGCGGCGACCTCCAGTTGGGTATCTCCCAAAAGGCCGTCGGCTCCGATGCGTGGCAGGCGGTCAAGCTGCTCGATCTGGGCGATCTGGTCGGCGCCGAGGGCCGACTGGGCCGCACCAAGACCGGTGAGATCACCCTCTGGGTCGATTCGTTTTGTGTACTCTGCAAATCGCTCCGTCCCCTGCCGGAAAAGTGGCATGGGCTTCAGGACGTCGAACTCCGCTACCGACAGCGATACGTCGACCTCTTCGCCAACCCTGACGTCATGCGCGTCTTTCAGCAGCGACTCGTCATTATCGAAACCGTCCGCCAGTGGCTGCGCGAGCGCAACTTTGTCGAGGTCGAGACGCCGACCCTCCAGCCCATCTACGGCGGTGCCGCTGCCCGGCCCTTTACCACCCACCACAACACCCTGGATATCGACCTCTACCTTCGAATCAGTCCCGAACTGTATCTCAAGCGACTTATGGTCGGCGGCATGGAGCGGGTGTTCGAGATCAGCCGCAACTTCCGCAACGAGGGTATCGACACCGAACACTACCCCGAGTTCACCATGCTCGAGGCCTACCAGGCCTACGGTGACTACCACGATATGATGGACCTGGCCGAGGGCGTCACCGTCACCGCCATCGACCGTTTGGGCGGCGGATATCAGCGACCGTTCGGCCCGAAGACCATCGACTTCGCACCGCCCTGGCGGCGAGCTACCTTCGCCGAGCTGTTCGCCACCCACGTAGGTGTCGACATGTTCGACCATCCCGCCGTACGCCGCGCCGCCGACCAACAACAGATCGACCACGCCGACATGGCCGACGACCTTGTCGTCCAGGCGCTGTTCGAACGGAACGTCGAACCCAACCTGGTCGACCCCACCTTCGTGCTCGACTTTCCTGCGTCGCTCTGCCCGCTGACCCGTCGGCATCCGGATGACCCGCGCCTTGCCCTGCGGTTCGAGTTGTACGTCAGCGGGATCGAGCTGGCCAATGCCTACACCGAGCTCAACGACCCGGACATTCAGCGACAAACCCTCAGCCAGCAGCTTCGCGGCGAGGGCGACGAAACCATGCGCGTGATGGACGAGGACTTCCTGCGGGCCCTGGAATACGGCATGCCGCCCGCCGGCGGTATCGGGATCGGCATCGACCGTCTCGTGATGCTGCTGACCAACTCGACAAGCATCCGCGACGTCATCCTCTTCCCGCTACAGCGGTCCAAAGGTTGAATCGTCGCGCTTGAGGCCAGCGCCGAATCGACAGGAAGGTACCCAACGCCTTGCGCCGAAAGATCCTGATCATCCTCTCGCCCGTCGCCGTACCGATCTACCTGCTGATCCAGGCGGCCGCCTTCGTCACCGCCGCCTGCTATTACCTCACCCTTACCTGCGGGCTCGACCGGCTCGTCGGCCGTCCTGTCAGCCTCTCACGTTGGGCGATCTACGCTCTCGCACCCCTGGTCATCGCCCTCTCGCCGCTGGCCCTGGCGATCCAACTGGCCCTCTGGCTGGTCGTCGGGCTCGGACGGTCCGTCGCCCGCGCCGGCCGATGGCAGTCGGCGCTCGGCGGCGCGTGGTCGGCTCTGGCCGGCGCTGCTTGGACGGCACTTCTCGTGTGGCTGGTGCTCGCCTGCCTCAGTCCGCCCACCGGGTGGGCTGTCTTCGGACGCGATGTGCCCGGCCTGCAGGCCCATCTACGGGCCGCCCGCGACGACTTGCGCCTTGGCGAACTGCCCAACTGGATGCAGCAGCGGCGCAGCAAGCTGATCGCGCGGCTTCAACAGCAGTCGATGAGCGACCCCGAACGGGCGGGCATGATCGGCGAACTGGCCGATGATTTCGCCCTGTACGCCGCAATGCCCGAACGCTACCAACGATTCCTGACGGGCCTGCCCGACTACTACCACCCACCTGAGTGGCTTACCGAAGGGGTCGGTGACTGTGACATCCTCTGGGGCACGTTGCTCCTGGGGCTTGTGCTGCTCATTCGCTGGCCCGGATTGTCGGCCGCCGACAGCACGTCGCTTCGAGCGACGGGGTTCCTGCTACGGGTCGGCGCCACGGCAGCGGCCGCCGCCGCGAGCTTCGTCGCCGGGATGGGCCCCGCGGATCGCGCAGCCTTGATCGTCGCCGGCGTGCTGATCGCCCTCGGGCTACTGGTCCTGCTCTATCGCCTCGGCGCCAAGCTGCTCGGATCACCCGGCCTGGCTCGCTTCTACAGTGCCTTCATCGCCGCCCGCCTGCTACAGCGACGACGGATTGCCTTCTTCTCCGTCGGCGCCGTCACCCTCTGCGTGGCCATGGTGCTGATCGTCGTCAGCGTCATGGGCGGCTTCCTCGATATGGTGCGGGCACGCTCGCGCGGATTGCTCGGCGATCTGGTCATCGATCCGGGCAATCCCCTCCAGGGCGTGCCGTTCTACCAGGAGTTCATCGAAAAGATCGTACAATGGCCCGAGGTCGAAACCGCCACGCCGCTGATCTACAGCTATGGCGTCATGCGGATGCATCCCACCAACTACACCCGCGCCGTCCGTATCGTCGGCATCCGTCTGCACGAAACCTACCAGGTCAACGACTTCCGGAATTCCCTTTTCTACGAAGAATGGTATCCGAATACTACCACGCTCGACGCGATCGAACAGCCTCTCTGGGGAGTGCAGGACGGTCAGTACGTCCTGCCGCTCGAACTCCAGCAGGCCTTGTGCAACCGCGGGCCGCTGCCCCCCGAGTACGCCAACCGGCAGGTCAGGCCGTTCCGATCCTTCCCCGGACCGGGTGTCTATGCCTCCACCCGTGAGGGCAGGCTCGGTCAGCCTGTTTGGGACGCCGCCATGAGCCTCACCGATCTGTCGCGCCTCCGCGCCGATCTGCGCGACGCCCAGCCCCAGCAGGACAAATCTCCGCTTTCCAACGAGTGGATATCCCTGCAGCGCGAGATCGCCGACACCATCCGACAGGCCGCCCCTCAACTGCCCGAAGATCCTCAGTTCGACCAAGCCCGCGGCGACATGACGCGGGGCGCAGGCATGCTCGCCGCCGCCGCCGACCAGCTCGACTCCGGACGTGCCGCCGAGGCCGAACAACTCCAGAACCAGGCCTGGCAAATCCTCGAAGGCGTCCTGGATCAGTTACGGGAGTTTCTCGACAACCCCCGGCATGAGGGACCCAAGCTGCCGGGCATCATCATCGGTGCCGATCTGATCGCCGAACGCGCAGCCGGCGGCCACTACCGAAGGTACTCCGTATACCCCCGCGGGTGCAGGGTCGATCTGACCGTCGTGCCCGTCACCCCCAAGGGCTCGCTCCTGCTTGGAGAGGGCGTGGAAGGCCCGAAACGCACGTACGGCCGCTACGTCGACGATTCCCACACCGGCGTGCACGAAATCGACTCATTCTGCGTCTACGTCGACTTCGACTTGCTCCAGGACCTGCTGCTGATGGGACCGGCCGAGCGAACGCCGGAGGACGGCGGCGGCATGACCTCGGCACGATGCTCCCAGGTCCAGATCAAGCTCTCCCCCCAAGCCGATCCGCTGGCCCTCCGCACCCGCATCGCCCAGGCCTGGCAGGAGCACATGGCCACCGTCTCCGCTGACCCGTTCGAGCAGTCGCTCATGGCCAACGCCGGCGTCTACACCTGGGAAGAGATGCAGGCCGTCTACATCGCTGCCGTCGAAAAGGAAAAAATCCTCGTCACCGTGCTGTTCGGCGTGATCAGCCTGGTGGCCGTCTTTCTCGTGCTCTGCATTTTCTACATGATCGTACAGGAAAAAACTCGCGACATCGGCATCATCAAGAGCATCGGCGGCTCGTCCGCCGGCGTCGCGGGCATCTTCCTCGGATACGGGGCCGCCATCGGCGCGGTCGGCTCGCTGCTGGGCGCCGTCGTCGGCACGCTGTTCGTCCGATATATCAACGAGCTTCAGGAATGGCTCGCCAGCATCCACCCCAGCCTGCGAGTCTGGTCGGCCGAGGTCTACGTCTTCGACCGCATCCCCAACGAGGTCAAACCAGCCGACGTAATGGTCATCGTCGTGGTCGCCATCCTGGCCGCCGTCGTCGGAGCGGCGATCCCCGCTTGGCGGGCCGCCCGAACCTGGCCCGCCGAAACCCTGCGGTACGAATAGGCCGAGCATGGGCATGAACTCAGTCATTCTCGAAGCGCAATCGCTCCACAAAAGCTACTACCTCGGCCGCAGCGAGCTGCATGTCCTGCGAGGCTGCTCTCTAGCCGTCGAGGAAGGGCAGTTCCTGGCCATCCAGGGCTCCAGCGGCTCGGGCAAAAGTACACTGCTCCACATACTCGGCGCCCTCGACGTGCCCCAGCGCGGGCAGGTGTACTTCCGTGCCGAACCCATCTTCGAGCCCGAATCCTCCCGGCACGTGCCGGGCCGCCCGAACGACGGCGGACGCAGCCGGCATCCCACCACCGGCGCCCGCTGTGATCGCCTGCGAAACGAGGTCTTTGGCTTCGTCTTCCAGTTCTATCACCTGCTGCCCGAATTCGACGTCCTCGAAAACGTCATGCTGCCGCGAATGGTCGGCGCCTCGGTGGCCCGCTGGGTCGCCGGCCGCCAAGACGCCCAGTCCGCCGCCCGCCAAGCCATCGAACTCGTCGGCCTCGGCGAACGCATTCGCCACCGACCCAACGAATTGTCCGGCGGCGAGCGCCAGCGGGTGGCCATTGCCCGCGCACTGGTCAACAACCCCACCATCTTGCTGGCCGATGAGCCGACCGGTAACCTTGACGCGCGTACCGGGCGAGACATCCTGGCCGCCTTGCAGGAGCTTAACCGCAACGGCCAAACCATCGTCATGGTGACGCACGACCCGGCCGTAGCCAAGATGGCCGATACCAAGGTCGAGTTGGCAGATGGTAAACTCCGCTCGCGCTAGTTTCGGCGGCCCGGACGCCCGCCAGAGCCCTTAGCGCGAGACTGCCAGCGTCGGAGACAGGTATGAGTGACAATCCTTTCGCCCCCAGACCGGACCTGAAAGTGTTCCTCGATGGGCAGATCGTACCCGTAGAACAAGCCACGATCAGTGTGTTCGACCACGGCTTGTTGTATGGCGATGGGGTGTTCGAAGGCATTCGCAGCTACGATGGCCGCGTCTTCGAACTCGATGCACACGTGCAGCGCCTCTTCGACTCGGCCAAAGCCATCCGCCTGACCATCCCCATGTCGGCCCAGCAGATCAAGGACGCCATCCACCGCACACTGGAAGCCAACGGGCTCAAAGACGCCTACATCCGCCTCGTGGTCACTCGCGGCGTGGGATATCTGGGCCTGGCCCCCACCAGGACCGCCAACCCGTCGGTCTTCGTCATCACCGACCAGATCGAGCTCTATCCGCCCGAACTCTACCGCGACGGCATGAGCATCATCACCGTCAGCACCGTACGCAACCACCCCAACGCCGTGCCCCCGCCCATCAAATCGCTCAACTACCTCAACAACATCCTGGCCAAGATCGAGGGTGTCGACGCCGGTGTCCTGGAAGCCATCATGCTCAACGTCGACGGCCTGGTCGCCGAATGCACCGGCGACAACGTCTTCATCGTCCGGCAAGGCCGCCTCCAGACCCCCTCCAGCGATGCGGGAATCCTGCCCGGTATCACCCGCGCCGTCGTCATGCGATTGGCCGCGGAACGTGGCATCGAAGTGCAGGAAAAGCAACTCCTGCGATACGACCTCTACGTGGCCGACGAGTGCTTCCTCACCGGCACCGCCGCCGAGGTCGTTCCCATTACTGGGATCGATGGCCGACAGATCGGCGACGGCAAGCCCGGCCCGATCACGCAACAGTTGGTGGAAGACTTCAAATCGGCCACGCGAGGCGAACGGTAGCGCCTCGGCAGACCAAACCGCTGGACGCATGTCCGCTCATCTCGCCAGAAGAAAAAAGGGCGACCCGCTGTCATGCAGGCCGCCCCAGGTTTTCTAACGTGTCGCCAGGCTGGGCACTACTGGCAAATCGAGCTCGGTATCAACGCGCCGTAGCCTAATGCGGCCAGCACGTTCTCCTGCTCCGTCAGGTAGAACAGCGTGCATAGCTCAGGCCACTTTATCTCCTCCGGCTCCAACGCCTCGTTTTCATCCGGCTCGTCGGGCATGTCCTCGCGGTCTACCTCAATAACCTGAATGCGGGTCTTCTCGACCACGAACGCGAGTACCGCCGGCGAGACGTAGTGCGGCCCAAGAATGATTTCCGGCACGTCCTTGGTGATCGGCCGCCAGTTCGTCGTGAACGCGTTCAGCGGCGACAGGATCATGTTCATGTCCTGGATGATGTGATCGTCGTCACACACAAAGTTCGTCAGACGCACGACAAACGGCGTGGGCCTGCCCAGCAGCGGGATGTCCTCACTGACCACGCCCATAATGGCCTCCGTATCACGAACCATCTCGTTCGTGATTGCCACAATCTCCTGCGTGCCCGCCTCCACGACCCGCCGTTCAACGAACTCCCCATTCACCTCCACATCGAAGGCGCATGCTGCGCTGATGTGGTTCTGCCACACGAACAGCAATGCGAATGTGTAGGCCAACGGCTGGTTGTCCGGGCCGTATTCGATGTAGTTGGCCATCGCAGCCATCAGCGCCGCCCGATCGTACGCCAAATCCGCATCCGACGTCTGTTCCGTGCTGCCGGACGTCTCCTGTCCGGTGGTGTCGTTCGTGAGCTGGCGCGTGCCGCAACTTGCCGTCAGCGCCATGGCCGTCAGGCCTGCCAGCAGCGCCGTCATCGTCGAAAAACGAAATAACATACCTTTCCGAATGCCGTGCTTCGTCATCACAAACTCCCGACCATGTCCGGGGTCTTGGGTTACGTCGCCGCCCGCCTAACGGCAGCAGACGGTCTCCACATCAATAGGGTTATCGGTGTGCCCCCGCCGTCACTTTACGCCTGCTGGCCGGCCTGGCTTGGCTGCGCACCCGCCCCAGCCGTGCGAACCCTCCGTTGGTCGGCAACGTCCGAAAAAAAGCGGCCAATCACGTTCACTCAGACCGTTGTGACCAACGGTGTGCCAGAACCGTATCCAACAGAATCTGAAGAATATGGAACACGATGCAGGGCACAATCGCCGCCGGACGGTCACCGAACGCCTGGGCTACCACAAACGCACTGACCGGAAGAGTCTTCTGGCTCGCCACGATCGTCAGCGCCTTGCTCGCAGCCAGGTCCAGACGCAGCACCCCCGCACCCAAACGGTTGACCCCCAGCATAACCACGTGCAACGTCACCGACGCCACCGCAACCACCATCAGATCGGTTGCTTGCTCCCGAATCCGCGCGCTGCCCGAGCTGACCAGCATGAACACGATGATCACGATCGCCACACTTGGCACAAACGAGATGCCCGCCCGGTAGCGCTCTGCCAGATCGGTCCTGAGGGCCCGCAGCAACTGGCCGACAAACGTCGGTAGCACGATCAGGTAAAACAGCTTGGCCAGCATGCTCAGAACCGGCAGCTCGATCGAAGTGGTAAGACTCAGCGCAAAGTCCAGTCCCACCGGCATCAGGATGACCGCCGAAATGCTGCCCGCGATCGTCAACAGAATCGCCAACGCCGTCGAGCCCCCCGCCAGCGTGGTGATGATGATCCCGCTGGCCAGCGTCGGCGGCGCCGTAGCGATTACCAAAAGACCGATAAAAGCATCCCCACGGATGCCCAATACCTTCGCCAGCAGGATGGCGACCAGTGGAAACGTCACATTCACCGAAACCAGCGCAAATACCAGTGCCCGGGCGTTGCGCAGCTCCTTCAGAAACGACCCGGTCCGCATCTGGAGCCCGCTACAGACGAAAATCACCCCGATCAGGACTGATACCAGGCCCGTATCCTTCAACACGCTGCCCGGACCCGGCCAAAGCAGGCCGGTGCAGCCGCCCAACACAATCCCGATCAGCAGGAAATTCTTCAGCAGAAACCGAATCAAGCTCACCCCTTAACCGGACCCACCACGCCCTGCGGTCCGCACCGCCCGACAGTACTGTTATCGGACAAGCGATCCCAAAGTACCGCCCGCCCGGGCAGGCGTCAAATGGAGCCCTCCCCGCCCAATCACGCCGTTATGGGGCGAATCCAACTGAATGTGGGGTCCGATTGTGGCCGATAGACCATGGGCAACGGTTCATGCGATCTGAACCGCTCGTGAGGAGCCTGCTTGACGGAACAGGCGGGCCGAAGAAGTAGGAGTCATCCGCATGTCAAAACTTGGACGTCGAATATCTGCTTGCCTCATCCTGGTCAGTATGATGATGTCGGGCGTAGTCCTCCAGGGCGGCTGCACCGGCGACGTGTCGGACACGTTCCGGGCCGCTGCGACCGACTCGCTGTCCTCGGGCCTGAAGACACTGACAGGCGGCCTGATCGATGGGCTCTTTGCCCTCTTCTACCCGGATAGCGGCGCCGCCAGCGCCGAAGGCGCAGCCAGTGCCTCCGAATAGGGCACGTAGACACACAACCCCACTCGCCTTAGGGCGCCGCGCCCGACCGGCGAGTTCCGCACAGGCAGAACGTTCCTCAGCGTAGCGAGCGTGTCCGGCGTGGGCATAGGCGATGGAAATCGGACACGCTCGCACCCCATTTGCACGGGCTTGCCCACCTATCACCGGCCTAGCCGTCCGGGCCGGCTTGGTCGGCTTGCAGATCCAGCGCCATCCGCAGCAGACGATGCCGCCGGCCCGTGGTCTCGAAATACCGGCGCTCATACCCCCGCATGCTGAATCCCTCCTGCTGGTAGCACCGAATTGCTGCTGTATTGTCCGGAAATACCACCAGTACCAATCGCCCCGCCGCGTGCCGCCTCCGCGCCGCCCGCGACAGTAGCCCCACAAACTGCCGCCCGAAACCCCGATCCCGATGCGATGGCGCAATCAGGCAATGACCCAGCCACATCTGGCTCGGCTCACCTGGCATCAAACCCAGCTCCGCGTAGCCGATGGGCTGATCCGCCTCGCCCAGCCAAAGTAAATACGCGTGCCGGTCCTCCCGCAGCCACGCCAGGACCTTCTCAACCGTCAAAGGAGGCGCCGTCGCCGGCGCCAGCCAGAACAACTCCTGATCCGACTGCACCCAACGGACGATCGCTGGCGCCCACTGCTTCGTGAAACGCACCAAGCGACACGCGCGTCGGCTCTCGTCGGCCCCCCGTTCGGCTCGTACACCCGCAGACACAATCATCCGCTCCCTGCCCGCACCACGTACATCGCCTACCCACTCACTAACGCCAGCGCCGCCCCCAGGTCAACCGTCTGCTCGTAGAGAGCGCGACCGATCACCACGCCCGCCACCTGTGTCCCCATCAGCTCGCGCACGTGCTCCAGGCTGCCCACGCCTCCTGCAGCAATCACCGGCACGGAGGTCGCCGCCGCCAACTCCGTCGTCGCCGCCACGTTGGGACCACCCAGCATCCCGTCCCGCTCGATGTCGGTGTACACAATCGCCGACAACGACTCACCTGCCAACAGCCGCGCCACGTCAACCGCCCTGCGGCTTGTCGTCTCCGTCCAGCCCTTCACCGCAAGCATTCCCCCTCGGGCGTCCAGCGACAGGGCGATCCGACCCTCATACTCGCGCCTGCCAACCAGCTCGACGAACCACGACCAGTTCTCCAACGCCGCCGTGCCGATGATGGCCCGCTGCGCACCACAGCCCAACACCTCCGACACCGCCTCGTCCGTCCGCAGGCCCCCGCCTACCTGCACGGGCAAGCGCGTCGCTTCCACGATCTTTCGGATCACCCCCAGGTTCTTCGGCCGACCCTCCTTCGCCGCGTCCAGATCGATCACGTGCAGCCATTTCGCGCCGATCTCGGCGAACCCAACTGCCACCGCCACCGGATCGTCGGCATAGTCCAACTGCCGGCCGTAGTCGCCCTGAATCAGCCGCACACACTTGCCGTCGCGAATGTCGATCGCCGGATAGATGTCCATCTTACAGCCCCCTGGTCACAACGCCGCAAAGTTCGCCAGCACGCGCAGACCGTCACGCTGGCTCTTCTCCGGGTGAAACTGTGTTGCGAAAACATGATCCCGCCAGGTCATTGCCGCGAACCGAATACCGTAGTCGCAAAGGGCGCGGTTCACATGCGGGTCCGTCGGCCGGGCATAGTACGAGTGCACGAAATAGAAGTACGTGCCTGACTCCAACCCCTCCAGTAGTGGGCACTCACGGTCCCACCAAAGCTGGTTCCAGCCCATGTGCGGCACCTTCAGGTCCGCCGCCTCCGGCATCTGCGAAAAGTCGAATCGCACGATGTCGCCGGCGAACACCCCAAGCCCCGTGTGGTCGCCCTCCTCACTGCTGCGATCGAATAGAAGCTGATAGCCCAGACAAATGCCCAGGAAAGGCCTTCCCGTCTCGATGAACCGCAGGATCGGCTCGACCAGCCCCGCCGTCCGCAAATGGTCGATCGCCTGCCCGAATCCCCCCACGCCCGGCAGCACCAGCTTGTCCGCCGATCCGATCGACTCAGCCGAGTCGATGATCGCACTCTCTGCCCCCACCTTCTCCAGGCCCTTCTGGACACTGCGAAGGTTCCCCATCCCGTAGTCAACGATGGCTATCATTGCCCGTGCGATACAGTCCGCGATGGCACGGCGCTAGTCGCCGCCGCCGAACGACCTGCTGACGGCGAAGACCTCTACCCGCCGGTTGCGGCTCTTGCCCGCGGCGCTGCGGTTGTCGGCTACCGGGCGATGCTCCCCGCACCCGGCCGCCACCACCCGACTTGCCGGCACACCCTGCTTGATCAGGTAACGCGCCACCGACAATGCACGCTGACAGCTCAGCTCATAGTTGTCGTCCCAGCCGCTCACCTTGATCCGATCGGTATCCGTGTGCCCGATCACGAACACGTCCCGGCCGCCGTACTGCGAACTGATCTGCCCCGCTATGGTGTTCAGCCTCGTCTTCGGAGAGTCCTTCAACTTGGCCTTGCCCGAGTCGAACAGCACGCTGCCCGGCAGCGACAGCCACGCCAGGCCCGGGCCCAGCACCGTGAACTCGCCTTCCTTTGCGCCCCCCGTGCCGGCCTTGGACAGCGCGTCCTGAAGCTCGGAGATCCGCGTCTGATACCCCGCCGAAGACGCCTTCGCCTGATCCACCTGGTCCTGCGCCTGCGCAAGCTCCGCACGCAGACCGTCCATCTCGCCCACCAGCCGGTCGTTCTCCTCCCGGCACAGCTTCAGGTCTTCCTCGCACTTGCATCCGACCGCCAGCATAGCGCATCCCGCTATGATCAGTCGTGTGCCCACCTGCAGCGATCGTCTCATCGTCGATTCCTCCTTCCGCTTACCGGTCACACTACCATGCAAGACGCCGGGACGCCCCGGGCCGGTCAGTCGTCCTTTTCTTTCTCTATGGCCTCACGCAGCTTGCGGTCGATCTCGCGTTCCTTGCGCTCGACCCGCTCGAGCATCTCGCGCTGCCGCGCCTGCGACGCCTGAGACTGCTCGTCTCGCTGAAGATGCCTCAACTCACGCCACGTCCGCCACACCTTCGACACGATCCAGAACCCAACGATCGAGCCACACGCCGTCACCACGATGAGCCACAGGACGTTGACCTCTTCGAACGTGCCGAAAAACCAGACCGAAGCCGTCTTGTTGCGGTTGAGCAAGACTACCAGAATCACGACCAATACCACCGCAACAATGGCCGTCAGCTTAGCGTATATCTTGATTCGCCGAACCGCAAGACCCATCGTCAGCCGCCTGTCACCCGGCCCAATAGACCAAAACCGTCTCGCCCGACGCCAGGAACGGCGCCGCCCAGCCCACGATGCGATCATGATACAGCGCCGCAATCCATACGCCCAGGCTCAACCACGGGCCGAACGGAATCGCCCGGGTCCGCTTGCGGACCAGCAGGATCAGCACCCCCCCCAGCGCCAGCGGCGAGGCCAGGAAGAACCCTATCAGCACCGTCGGCCACCCAACCACCGCACCCGCCGCCGCCATCAGGTGTACGTCCCCCATCCCAAACGCCTCCTTGCCCAGCGCCAGCGTGAACAGGATCCGCACCGCCCATCCGATCGCCCCCGCTGCGGCGAAGCCCGATAGACTCGTGCACGCCCCAAATATCGGCCGCCAAGACCCAATCGGTGCCCAATCCAATACGCCCGACCACCAGCGACTCACACCCGCCGACCACCCCATCAGTACAGCCGCCACCACCGCCAGCACGATCGCCGGGGCAAGCATCGCCAGCTCCCCCAGCATTCGCCGGCGGGCATCGTGCCGTTCCTGTTCGATCGCCTCGACGATCTCCTGGTCCGCCTGGCGCCAGGTCATCCCCGCCCCCACGATGGCCGCAAACCCCAAAACCACGCTGAGCAGCGCGCGCATCCCGAAGTCCGCACCCACTCGACCCGTCGCCTCCTCCACCGCACCCACCGCCACCAGCGCCACCAGAATGGCGGCACCCCCCACGACGGCAATCCACTGCCCCACACCCGGTGCCGGATCCCGCCGTGGGCCACCACCCCCTGGACGAACAGGCGCCGTCGCTTCACTCGTCGCCTCAACGGCTGGCTCGGCGCGATACTTCCATCGCCGTAGCATCCACACAACGACCAGCCCCACAACGGCACACACGCCCGCCAACGCCGTGCTGTCCCACGGACGTGGATACAGTGGATACACAAGTCTCTCGTTCGACGCCCACAGCGTGTGCATCACGACACCGACACCCACTACCAGCCAGGTGATCCGTAGGTCGATGCTGTAATGTTCGATGTCGATCGCCGAAGCCGCGATCAGCCCCCACACCAATGCCGCATACGCCACACCGATCGGCCAGTCGTCGACGACCGGGCCGATGCCCGCACGCAGCCGCGACAGAAACAAGGCGTCGAACAAAACCACCGTCGCGGCCGCCGACAGAAGCTCGACAATCGGATAGCTTACGGAAATCCTCGACCCACATCGCCGGCATCGACCCGAAAGAACCAGCCAACTGACGACTGGAATGTTGTCGTACCACTCGATCCGACGCTCGCACGCCGGACAGAACGACCGCGCCGGTGCCGAGGGCGACAAATCCCGCGGCAGCCGGTATATCACCACGTTGAGGAAGCTGCCTACACAAGCCCCCAACAACGCAGCGAAGATCAGCCAGATCAACGCACCCGGCAAAACGAGACGTCCTCTTCTGCCCCCAAACCAAGCAGCGTCGTCACGCAACCACCTATCGACAGCACGCCACGTTGCACGCCATCAACGTCCCCGCCGGATCAGCCATGCTGAAATGAACAGCCGCCAGTTTCTGCTCCCCCTGCCCGGGGTTCACCACCAGTGTCCGCCCTACCTGCCGTCGGTACTGCCCCGTCATCTGGGGAGCCTCGTGTACGTGCCCGTGCAGCGACACGTCCGGCTGGCGCCGTCGAATGAACGCCGCCACCGCCTCCGACCCGACGTCCAGCCCGCACGCCAACCGATCCAACTTCAGCCCTGCAGGCGGCGAGTGGGCCACCAGAATCCATGGCCGCTCGACAGGCCCCACCGATGCCAGATCTTCCTCCATCGTCGCCAGCGTTCGTAAATGCTCCGCCGCGTTGATCCGACGGAACTCGCCCGCGTCCGTCTCCCACACGTAGCCTTCCTCAAACGTGCTCTCGTCGCCCCGGCGATCCAGACGCTCGTAGTCCTTCGCCCAGTATGGACACGGCGGCGCACAAGAATAACCCACCAGGCTCACCTCACCCCACACAGCCATCTTATTGGGGTCTAGAAACGTGACCAGGCCCTCATCTTCGAGGCGCGCGACCGCCGCCTCGGCGCAACGAACCTCGTGATTCCCAAAGATCATCGCCGCCCGCAACTCTCCAAGCTCGTCCCGCAGACGCACCAGCAGATCACGAACCACCGTTGACACGAAACCGACCTGGACGTCCTCAGCCTCTTCCGGCCTGCTGTCAGGCAGCATGTCGCCGCCCAGAATCAGGCCCTCCGGCCGAACCGCCACAGCCAGCTCTGCCAGTTGGTCAAACAGATGCCTCTGACCGTGCAGGTCGCTGGTGAATAAAATCCTCATGCAGGTCGTACGACTCCTGCCGCGTTGGACGCATGCCGCACGCAGGCAAAACGACCAAAATTATCGGATATCCGCTCCGACCCCTCTGTCCTGCGAGCCCCGATCCGAACCGCGCAACGTCGCGGGGCTCCAATAGCTGCACGCAATTATAGATGGCCTGGCCTCCTGTGCCACCACCCTCGGCCTCGGCGACCCGTACCACCCCATTCGGACCTACTTGGCGGTCTTCTTGCCCCGCCCGCCTTTCTGCTGCTGACGCTCAATCGTGCCGGCAACTCGCATGGGCAGGCCAAGCAAGCTGATGAATCCCCCAGCATCTTCCGGGGCATATTCGGCCCCCATCGCGAAGCTCGCCAACGCCTCCACGTGCTGCGAGTACGGACTGCGGGCCCCCACAGCCACGCAATTGCCCTTGTACAACTTCACGCGCACGGTCCCGGTGACGTTCCGCTGCGTCCGATTTACAAAAGCGTCGATCGCCTCTCGAAGCGCCGTGAACCACCGCCCGTCATACACCAGCTCCGCATACCGCAATGCCACCTGTTGCTTGTAGTGCAGCGTCTCACGATCCAGGCACAACGCCTCCAGGGCGCGGTGGGCTTCGTATAGAATCGTCCCGCCCGGCGTCTCGTAGACCCCACGCGACTTTATGCCCACCAGCCGGTTCTCCGTCAGATCGGCCTGACCTACCCCGTGCTTGCCCCCGATCGTGTTGAGTTTGGCAATCAGCTTCACCCCGTCCATCCGCCGCCCGTCCAGCGACACCGGAACCCCCTGCTCAAACTCGAGTTGCACGTACTCCGGGCGGTTCGGCGCCTTCTCGATCGGCTTGCTCAGCACCAGCATGCGGTCCTGGGGCTCGTTCCACGGGCTCTCCAGCTCCGCCCCCTCGTGCGAAAGGTGCCACAGGTTCCGGTCGCGCGAGTAGATGCTCTTCTTGCTCGCATCCACCGGAATCTTCCGCTCCTGCGCGTATTGCAGCGCCGCCTCGCGGCTATGAATCTCCTCGCGGAAGCGCGCCTCCCGCCACGGCGCAATCACCTTCAGGTCCGGATCCAACGCCATAAAGCTCGTCTCGAACCGCACCTGATCGTTGCCCTTGCCCGTCGCCCCGTGCGCCACCGCGTCGGCCTTCTCCTCGTGCGCCACCCGCACCTGTTCTTGGGCAATCAGCGGCCGCGCTACCGACGTGCCAAGAAGATATCGACCCTCGTATACCGCTCCGCTCTTCAACAGCGGCCACAGGTACTCCTCGACAAACATCTTCTGGCAATTGCGAATGACGCACTTGCTGGCCCCACTGGCCTTCGCCTTCGCCGCGATGCCTTTCATCTCCTCATCGCCCTGACCAATGTCGCACACGAACGCCACCACCGAGCAACCGTAGTTCTCCTTGATCCACGGCAGAATCACGCTCGTGTCCAGACCGCCGCTATACGCCAATACAACCTTTTTGATCTTCCGCGCCTGCGCCATAAATCACCATTTCCATCGTTCGGCCGAACCTGCCGATCCGGCCACAACGTCTCAAACCTCGACGATTCCCTTCAACCGTGCCGTCCCCAAACCAACTGCCTTCCCGCCAATCTGAATCGCTGCCGACGAATCACAAGCCGCTCCCTTCGGCCGACACTGCGCCGAACGAGGACTCCAGTCACTGCCTGATACCCGAATGCCGCAGCCATCATGACAACCTACCTCCCCGCCAACCGCTCGACAACCACCCGACGCATCAACTCACGCGGGGACGAACGACCCGTCCACGCCTCAAACTGAAGCGCCGCCTGCTCGACGAACATTCCCACTCCGTCAATAACGCAACACCCAGCCCGCTTCGCTTGCTTCAGCAGCAGCGTCTCCAGCGGGTTGTAGATGGTCTCGAAAACCACCATGCCCTTCCGCAAAGCGTCAGCCGGCAGCGGCGACTCGTCCACGTTCGGGTGCATCCCAACGCTGGTCGTGTTCACCACCGCCTCAGCATCGAGCCGGTCTCGCTTTTCGAACGGCCGCCACGTACAACCGAATTCCTCCGCCAGCGCCCGAGCCCGCGCTTCGGTCCGGTTGTACACCGTCACGTCACACCCGCAGTCCGCCAACCCAGCCACCACCGCACGTGCCGCGCCGCCCGCCCCCAAGACCGCACATCGACGTTCGGCCAGCTCCTCCCGTCGCCAGCCTGCCCCAGACACCAGCGCGCCCAGCGCCCCGGCATAGTCGGTGTTCATCGCCCGCGCCGCAGCATCTGCGTCAGCCGGATCGAAGATCAACGTGTTGGCTGCACCGATCCGCTCCGCCAGCCGCTCAACCTCACCCGCCAGCCGCAACGCATGCGACTTGTGCGGTATCGTCACGCTCAACCCCCGCAGATGCAGTCCCGCACACGCCCTCGCACGCTGCACGAACCCGGCAAACGCCTCGTAGCTCGGCTGGATCGGCAGCGGCACGTAGACCGCGTCAATCCCGAGCTCGGCCAGGGCCGCGTTGTGAACCAACGGACTCAGCGAATGCCCCACGGGCCACGCAACCACACCCAGCACCTGCGTCGCGGCGCCGAGGTGTGACCACCGGTACAGGTGCTTCATGCCCGCCAGGTCCACCTGTCCGGGCGCCGCTTCCGTCCTCGTCGAAAGGCTGCAATACGTCAGAAACCCACCGAACTTGCCCGCCAGCACCCGCGACGCAACGCCCGCCTGTCCCATGCAGACGGCAATCGTCCGCCCCCCGCCCGAACGCATCAGCTCCAGCGCATCGAGACTGTCGGCCGCATCTGCCCCCGTCCACGCCAGCTTGGCAACACCCGCCGGGTTGGCTTGACGAATCTCGGCCAGCCGTCCGCCGGGCGACGCCGGCCGACCTTCAAAGTCGTGATCAGACAGAATCAGCCGCGACAAATCCCCGCCCAGAACGCCGCCAATCCGCTGGCGCACCGGCTCGCTTGCCTGCCAGGTGTCAAACTCCAGATCGACCAGCACGTCGCGGCCCGACGCGACACGCGCCAGCACCTCAATCCGCTCGCTCTCGCTGTCGGTGTAACGTCCCCCCTGACTGCGCGAGCGACAGGTTACGATCGCCCGCCCCGGTGGCAGACGGTCTACCAACCGGCCGATCGACCCCACGTCGATCGACTGCAAGTGATCGATCCGCAACTCAACCAGGTCGGCACCACCACCCAGCGCGCGGTCTGCGGCTCGGCGGGTCGCCTCCAGGTCCGGCTCGATGAGTGAAACTGTCAGCCGCGTCATCCGTGCCTCGTCGCGCGATCAGCCACCTCGTCGAGCCGGATGCCGAATCCCGCGCCGCCCCTACGGCCCGGTCGACTCCGTCCGTGGCTCGGTGCTGATCGCCACCACTTTGTTCACCGCGTTCACGAACGCGTTCGCCGACGCCTCGATGATATCCGTGCTGTACGATCGGCCGCGAATCTTCATCCCGTCGTGCGTCACCTCGATGCTGACCTCGCCCTGCGCATCGCGACCGCCCGTGATCGCCCGTAACTGATAGTCCGTCAGCTTCAGCGTCACGCCCGTGATACGCTGAATCGCCGAGTACGCCGCGTCGACCGGCCCGTCGCCCGTCGCCGCATCCTCCACGATCTGCCCACTCTGCTCGTTCCTCATGCGAACCGTGGCCGTCGCGATCACGCCCGAGCCGGCCGACGTCTGAAGAGCGTCCAGAACCCACACCGCCGGCACCTTCGAGACCATGTCGTCCACGATCGCTTCCAGGTCTTCGTCGAAAACCTCTTTCTTGCGGTCGGCCAGCACCTTGAAACGCGTAAACGCTTCGTCGATCTGCGCGTCCGACATCGTGTGGCCCAGTTGCTCCAGACGATCGCGGAACGCATGCCGACCCGAGTGTTTGCCCAACACCAGACGGCTCGACGGAATCCCCACGTCCTGCGGATTCATGATCTCGTACGTCGTCGCATGTTGCAACATGCCATGCTGGTGAATCCCCGCCTCGTGCGCGAACGCGTTCTCGCCCACGATTGCCTTGTTTCGCTGCACCGACATGCCCGTCAGCGTGCTCACCAGACGCGACGTCGGATAGATCCGCTTCGTGTTGATCCGTGTCTGCGCGCCGTACTGGTCCTGTCGGACCTTCAGCCCCATCACCACCTCTTCCAGGCTGCAATTGCCCGCCCGCTCGCCAAGGCCGTTCATCGTGCACTCCACCTGCCGGGCCCCGGCTCGCACCGCCGCAAGCGAGTTGGCCACCGCAAGCCCCAGATCGTTGTGGCAGTGTACGCTCAAAATCGCCTTGTCGATGTTCGGCACCCGCTTGCGCAGCTCGGCGATGATCTGGTAAAAATGCTCCGGCGTCGCATAGCCCACCGTGTCGGGGACGTTGATCGTCGTCGCCCCGGCCGCAATGCACGCCTCCACCACTTCGGCCAGAAACTCGATCTCCGTCCGCGACGCGTCCTCCGGACTGAACTCCACGTCGTCCACGAAGCTCCTGGCCAGTTGCACCCCCTCCACGCTCATCTTGACGATCTCTTCCTGGGCACGCTTCAGCTTGTACTTGCGGTGAATCGCGCTGGTCGCGCAGAAAACGTGGATACGGGGGTTCGCCGCGCCCTTCACCGCGTCGGCCGCTCGCTTGATGTCGCCCTCCACGCAGCGGGCCAGGCCCGCAATGGTGCACCCGGCAATCTCGCCCGCCACCGCGCGGACGGCCTCGAAATCGTCCGGGCTGCTGATCGGGAAGCCCGCCTCGATGATATCCACGTTCAACTGCTCCAGCGCCCGAGCCACCTGGAGCTTCTCAGCCGTGTTCAGCGACGCGCCGGGACTCTGCTCGCCGTCGCGAAGTGTCGTGTCGAATATCCGAACCATTGACGCATCGGTTTGTTCTGAATCACTCATCTGTCGATCCTTCCGCCTGCTCGGCGGTTCTCCTGTGAAGTCTGCTGATCCTCTGTTGCCCCACACCGTCTCGTCCGGGCTGGACCCGCCGTCCGACCGCGGCGCATCCAGCCCCTCACAGGTACAGGCTTATTCGTGATCGAAACCGCCTCGTCCTCATCGCTTCGCCTCGAAACGAACAAGCCCCACGCTTCCGTCAGCGTAGGGCCTGGATTAACCGTCAACTCCGATGACTGCTAGCCGGTCCAGGCCCTATGCGCCCCGAAGGCGCAGCAACAGCCCCAGCCTGCCTCTGGATTCACTCGCCGTGCGTGCTGTCTGGACTTCCCGGACCATCTGAACCGCCTGCCGCCTAATCGGCCTCACGAAACCCTCATCCTACAACCCATTGCTGGCCCGGTCAAGACGCAAACACGATTTGCCCGGCATCCCGGCCGTTGACCCGGACGTGCCATTGCTTGCCCCCTCCACGTTTGGACAGGCGTCAGGCGGAGGGGGTTTCGTCGGCCGTCACCCCCCTTCAGCTTCACCCTGGGCGACCGACGGGCGTGGCCAAGCCATTGCCCGACAGATCGATCGACGGGTCCTGCCCGTAGCGGCGCGAGCGAGGGAATTCCTCCAGGCGCCCGCCGAAACACTTGTGCAGATCGTACGTCCGGTCGGTGGCGGGCAACTCATCTCTTGCCGTTTTTGCCGCGCCGCGCGGCCCTTCGGGCCGCCAAGGGGTCAGAGGTCGAAAGAGCAAAGCATTACGGAGTCCCCACCGCACAACGAAACCCGCCGTTGAAGTCGCGGGTGACGGGCCCGAGGCTGGGGCGATACGCAGAGCGGCAGGTGAGCGGATTGAGGTACCAACCGCCACCGCGCAAAACACGGTAGGTGCCACTGCCAGGGCCATCCGGATTGGGCTGGGTCGCCTCCGGGTCGCTGTAGTAGGCCGAAGCATACCAGTCGTAGCACCACTCCCACACGTTGCCGGCCATGTCGTAGAGGCCGTAGCCGTTCGCCCCGTTGACGGTCTGATAGCTCGTCGGCTCGCCCGGCCACCCGAAATCCGCCTTGTACCGAAGCGCCCCGGTAAAGAAGCCTACAGGGCTTGTGTATGGATAATCTCCGACGCCCCACAACGGGTGATAACCCCGTGTCGCACTCGTGTCATAGCTGAAGCTGGCCGAGCTATAGTAGTTCGCCCGGGCGTGCTGGATCGTGTCCGTGTCCGACCAGGGGAATCGGTGCCCGGGCGTACCGCCCCGGGCGGCCTTCTCCCACTCCGCCTCGGTGGGCAGACGGTAACCGGCAACGCCGAAGTTGCACTCCCAGGTGGAGAGGTCATAGCACAGCGGCTTACTCTCCATCGCGCCACGCCAGTTGCAGTAGGCTACCGCGCCGTACCAGCTCACCCTCAGCATCGGATGGTCTTCTTTCCCGGCAACTACGCCGAACGTGCTGCCGTTCCAGGTGATCCGGCTGTACGAATTACTAGTCGTCGTGTCGCAGTAGGGCGTGCCGCTGCCGTACTGGTAGACCCCGCCGGTCACCTCGATCAGCCCGCCCTGGCTCCAGGCCCAATTCAGCCCGTCGGCGTACTGCTGGTTGGTCACCTCGTAGGTGTCGATGTAGTAGTGGCTGAGGTACACGGTGTGGACCGGCAGCTCGCTGGTGTCGCCCTCGTTGAACGTATCGCCCATCTGGAACTCGCCGGCGGGGACAAGGACCATGGCAGAGGGCGGCTTCGCCGGCGCGCGGTTGCCCATGTGGCCCTTGACGACGGTGTAGTCGGCGGTCGTCACGCGACCAGTGCAGTTGAGGTCGTAACGGGCGTCGGTGTATTCGCCCATATGGGCCTTCACTTCAACATAGTCGGCTGTGGTCACACGCCCGCTGCCGTTGGCATCGCCTCGAAGCGTGCAAACATCCAGGACGAAAGGCTCGACCGCGAAAGATGCCGAGGGCGTGATCCGGTACCATGTGCGGTCGAGCAGAACTGCCCCGTCCTCGATGGCTTTGAGGGTGACCCCATCCGGCTCTACCGAGCAGAGGAACCAGTCTCCTTCATCTTGACCACCGCCGATGGGGGCGACGCTCAGGGGCGGACCACTCGGCAATTCGATCGGATTGTCAAATGTGAGCAGGATGACGTTTGACTGTGTCTTGGGCAGCGTACCGTCGCCCGGTGGTTCGCTGGACAACAGAGTCGGCTCCGCTAGTCCGATCACCGCCAGCCAGTTGGGCGCCCCGAGCATCATCGCAATCGCTATGAGTGACAGTCTTGCCCACCACATGTCAGCCGCCTCCTTTTCCAAGACGTGCTTGCCTCGTGCCCCCGTCGGTCGTCACGCACGGGCGGACATGAACAAGAGAGCACGCCTTCCGACGCCTCTCTCGCTCCCCAGACAGCATGGTGTACGGCACGGCTGGTTCCCGGCCCAGCCGTTAGGCCGAGTCTACTACCAAGCCCATCGGGATGCAAGGGGGTGTTGGGAATGCCTGACGGGCTTTGACGGGCGGGGGCGCCGGGGGCGGGTGCAGCCGGACACGATTAACCCTTGATGCTGTTGACGAAGCTGACGGTCGGTACCTCGGCGTTGGCCCGTCAGGTGCTCTGGCACTACCGCCGTCGACGGGCGTGGCCGAGCCATTGCCCAACAGATCGATCGACGGGTCCTGCCCGTAGCGGTGCGAGCATGGGAACTGGTCCAGGCGCCCGCCGAAAGACTTGTGCAGATCGTATGTCAGGGCGATGGCGAGCAACTCATCTCTTGCCGTTTTTGCCCGCCCCAAGGCCCTACGGGCCGCGAAAAGGGCCAAAGGTCAAAAGAACAAAGCATTACGGAGTCCCCGCCGAACAACGAAACCCGTAGCCGTAGCGGTTGCCAGGCGAGCTGCAGTAGCGATCCGCGCAGCGGGGGTACGGATTGGCGCTCCAGCTGCCGCCCCGCAGAACACGGTAGGTGCCACTGCCAGGCCCATCCGGATTGGGCTGGGTCGCCTCCGGGTCGCTGTAGTAGCCCCAAGCATGCCAGTCGTAGCACCAGTCCATCACGTTCCCGGCCATGTCGTACAGGCCGTAGCCGTTCGCGCCGTTGGCGGTCTGATAGCTCGTCGGCTCACCGGGCCAGCCCCAATCCGCCTTGTACCGAAGCGCCCCGGTAAAGAAGCCTACTGGGCTTGTGTATGGCCAAGCTCCGACGCCCCACAACGGGTGATAACCTTCGGTGGGACTCGTGTCATAGCTGTAGCTGGCCGAGCTATAGTAGTTCGCGCGGGCGTGCTGGATCGTGTCCGTGTCCGACCAGGGGAATCGATGCCCGGCCGCACCGCCCCGGGCGGCCTTCTCCCACTCCGCCTCGGTGGGCAATCGGTAGCCGCTGCCCCAGTTGCACTCCCAGGTGGAAAGGTCATAGCAAAGCGGCTTACTCTCCATCGCGCCACGCCAGTTGCAGTACGCCACCACACCGTACCAGCTCACCGACACCATCGGATGGTCTTCCTTGCCCTCGACCACGCCAAACGTGCCGCCGTTCCAGGTGATCCGGCTGTACAACGTCACGGTCGTCGTGTTGCAGTACGGATAGCTCGTGCCGCTGCCGGCCTGGTAGACCACGCCGTTGGTGACGGCGATGAGCCCCCCTTGGCCCAACGCCCAGTTGAGCCCGTCGGCGTACTGCTGGTTGGTCACCTCGTAGGTGTCGATGTGGTACGGGCTGAGGTAAACCGTGTGGACCGGTAGTTCGTCGCCGTCGCCCTCGTTGAACGTATCGCCCATCTGGAACTCGCCGGCGGGGACAAGGACCATACCAGTGGGCGGCTTCGCCGGCGCGCGGTTGCCCATGTGGCCCTTGACGACGGTGTAATCGGCGGTTGTCACGCGACCGGTGCCGTTGAGGTCGTATCGGGCGTCAGTGTATTCGCCCATATGGGCCTTCACTTCAACATAGTCGGCCGTGGTCACACGCCCGCTGCCGTTTGCATCACCTTGGAGCGTGCAGAGGTCAATGGTGAAGGGCCCGACCTCAAGATCGGGTGTTGGGGCGATCCGGTACCATGTGCGGTCGAGCAGAACTGGCCCGTCCTCGATGGCTTTGAGGGTGACCCCATCCGGCTCTACCGAGCAGAGGAACCAGTCCCCCTCATCTTGACCACCGCCGATGGGGGCGACACTCAGAGGCGGACCGCTCGGCAATTCGATCGGATTGTCAAATGTGAGCAGGATGACGTT
>DATKUK010000062.1:0-16178 GCA_035530655.1 Phycisphaerae bacterium | reverse complement strand
CAAGAAATCCATCAGCCGGTTCCCCAGCGCACTGATCTGTTCTGCGTCCATGCCGTAAGTCCTCCAGTAATAGTTACTTGGAAGACTTCATCGGCGCACGCCGCCCAATCACTTGAGCCTAAGCGGCGCTGTAGTGCTAATCTTCTGCCATTAGGCTTCCTCATGTGCATCCAGAATCATTTGTAAGAAGCTTATTGGCGGATATCCTTGGAATTCTCTTTGCAATCGGCGATTGAGGATCGTAGTTTTTTTAGACCTCTATAGAGGCGTTCTCGGAAGGTTTTGGTCGAGCAACCGGCTCTAGCGGCGGCTTCGGCGGAATTCAATTGATGCATGATGGCCAATGCAATAGCTTCTCTAGCTTTTGGGGGCACAGATTCGATTGCTGTGACGCATATACGTCTTAGGTCTTCCTGGCATGATATGGCTTCCTGCCCCGTTAAACCTGGACAATCTTCGCAGGTGCACGGGCAATCCGATTTAGCAGGATCATTTGGGAAATCAAGTGCGGGCTGAAGGGCGGGGGTGTTTGCCCGTTTACGAAGAGCCTCATTATGTTCACGAAGAACATTCTTGGCAATAGCAATCAAGTATGTCTTTACACTCGAATCACCTCTGAATCGTCTAGCCCCTTGCCAGGCCCGGGCGAAAACTTCCTGGGTCATATCTTCAGATGACTGCAGGTCATCTGTTCTAGACGCCAGAAGATCTCTAACAATCTGTGCATACTGAACATACAGTTTGGCGAAGGCCGTTTTGTCCCCTCTTGCTGCATGCCGTATCAGTATGTTGTCACCATGAAAAGGATCGGAGTGCACAGACTATCTTTCCCCTCTTGGAGTAGCTCCTACGGCCCCTTCGTCCGCCGGGGCCTCCTAAAGCCACCCGCTCAGCGGGCGGTCGATTACTTACCGGCGGGATTCATCGTGAACGTTTTTCTGTAAACTCGGACCCCTGGAGTCTCAGTAAGAAAACCTCTGCCACGTTCTTTGGGACCAAGAAAGGATGGCAAACGTCTACCATATCTAAACACATCTTTGGGCTTTCCAGCTTCGGTGGGCACATAAATGTTAAAGCCATATGCGTAGCCAGCGTCAAAGGCTTTTTCCCAACCAGACAAAGCCTCATCATATTGAGCCCAGCCTCCCCGATTTGCATTGCTGCGTAGCCAGTGCACAGTTTCCTTTGCTAATGGTATGTGCTCGGGCGTGCTCTGACAAAGAAATGCTAGATCTACGCTGCGGACAAAGTCTGCCATCGTAGGTTCGCGTCCTTGTGCAATTTCGTCACGAAGTTGCTCATACTGCTTGGCCCGAAGCTGCAGAAGCACCTCTACAATATCATCGTTTCTTTCATGTCTCTTTTCCTTAAGGTCAAATTTGCCGAGCAGCTGGGCTGTTTGTATGGTTTCCACTAACTCATCAGTTATCACCATATTCTTGGGATTTCTATTATGAACTAACTCTAGAAGAACTCTGGCCTTGTACGCATTGACATACGAAGTGTACGAGAGTCCGCCGCCTGCATGCCAAAACTTCTCACGAAGCTCCGAGGCTATCTGGACGATTTCATCGTCTGAGAGCACATTTGGATCTATCTCTGCAAGAAGTTCCTCTTGTAGTGCCTCTTGGACATCCGAATACTCAGGCCACTTATCCATGACTTGATCTTGCGCTTTCCAAACGTGGTCTGCTTGTAGTAGGACAAGTGCGCCTTCTGCGTCACCTTCCTCACTTATTTCAGGATCCACAAAAGCCGACATATCCAGTTCTGTAGATTCCTCTGCGGCCGACGTACCTTGGTTGTCTGCCGAACTCATATCATTCTCGACTATCTTATTGTCCTGATTGTGTGCTGGGTTTGTATTATCCTTGACTGTGTTTGCCACTCTGTTAGAAAATGTTGTTCTTTGATCTAAAGACTGAGTGCCTCTTAATGTGTACCAGAGTACTATCCCTAAAATGACAGTCATGGAAAGGATGGATGCAATCCAATACGAGACTTTCATAATACACCTCTCTGGGGTCGCCATCGCGTCCGGGGCACGGCTTGAGGGCGACCTGACCTGGCTCCCATCAATGATAGCAATGCTGATTGTAGTCCATCGTCCACTTCTTACAAGCCTGGCGGGTGGGGCTGATCTAGCTCTTCGTGCCAGGGGAAAGAGGCCGGGGGCAGCGCCCGCACGTCTTTGGTGTCCTGCGATCGCTGGCACGGCCCGACGGATGAACAGCTCGGCCAGCTGGTCGAGCACGTCCTCGGGGGTCATCCGACGGGCTACGTTGATCGCCAGACACTCCCGCGTGTACTCATCCACCAGCGTCAGGATCCGCAACGGCCGGCCGTCGTGGGTTCGGTCGTGCATGATGTCGTAAGCCCAGACGTGGTCCTCGCGCCGGGGCCGCAATCGCACGCAGGAGTCGTCGTTCAGCCATAATCGTCCACGTTTGGGTTGTTTGCTGGGCACCTTGAGGCCCTCCCGTCGCCAAAGCCGTTCCCGTAACCGAGAGTCAGGCGCTTAGGACTTCTAGCCGGTCGGTCGCAGAGACGGCCGGCCTTGCCGCGCTCTGAACCTGTCGGACCGTCGCCCGACAACCATCTTGAGCCAGCTCCGCAGCACCGGACGGAGCGGCTTCCAGACGAACCATTCCGCGCCCTTCGGTTCGCCGTCTTGTGGTTCACAGATAGCCAGACCGAGTTCGGACAGCTTAGCGTGCTGTGGCTCGAATCCCTGAACCGCTTTGTCATCGAGCCTGAGGAATTGCGGGGGCCGCTCGGCGATGGCCTGCTCCCCAAGAACTGATCCATGTGTCATGAGAGTCCTTTGGCCGGCAGCGGCTTTGCCGCTGCCGGTGGAGGAGGCTCTTGATGGAACGGAAGCGACACAGTCCTGAGCAGATCACCCGCAAGCTGCGGGAAGCACACAGGACGTTGTGGTAATCGCAAGAGTGGGTCAAGAAGTGGGTCAGTCGCCACGTGGCACGGGCCTGCGATTGACTGCTCAGTGACTTGTTGACCACCTGTAACCCTCGTTTTGACCCAGAAAAAGGCCCTTAAGTGCCTATTTGTGAGGCACTTATGCGCCGACGACAGGCTTCCCAAGCTGGACGTCGTGGGTTCGAATCCCATCGCCCGCTGTTTGGTTAAGTTCGCCTGAAGGCGTCCGTTGCGGATCGGCGGCTTTTTTTCATTTGTCGTGGAGGGTGCCCGCTTCGAACTGATTTGCGCCCTTTACCAGCAACTCGCGCAGAGACCGCACGGGGATCATCAGCCAGATCGCTAGTACTGGCGGCGCTGGCGGGCGGGCGGGATGCTCAACAGCTTGCGGTATTTGGCTACGGTGCGGCGGGCCAGTGCCAGCCCCTCGGCGCGAAGGCGATCGACGATCTGGTCATCGCTGAAGGGCGAGGTTTTGTCCTCGTGGTCGATGATGTCTTTCAACTTGAGCTTGATGCCGTCCCAACTGATGCTCTCGCCTTCGGAAGTTTCGGTTCCCCCGCAGAAGAAGTGGCGCAAGGGCCAGATGCCGCGTGGCGTCTGCATGTATTTGCCCGCAACGGCGCGGCTGACCGTGCCGACGTGGATGCCGAGTTCATCGGCCACGTGCACCATCGGCAGCGGCTTGAGGTGCTTGGGGCCGCGCTCCAGAAACTCGCGCTGGTGGCGCAGCACGGCTTCGACCACACGCAGCAGCGTGCTTCGGCGCTGTTGGATCGACTCCATCAACCACCGCGCGCTGCGCATGTTGTTCTGGATGAACTGCCGCGTGTTGACGTCGACGGCGCCGTCTCGGAGCATCCGGCGATACATCCCGGAAATCTGTAGCCGCGGCAACTGTTCGTCGGTCAGTCGCAGTTGGTATTGCCCGTCTTCGCCGTACTCGATGATGACATCGGGAATCACATAGGGAACCGACCGGTCGCCCACCAGATATCCCGGCCGACGGCTGAGTCGGCCGAGAAACACCAGGGCCTCTTTGATGCGATCGATGCTATGCCCGGTCTTGCGGACGACCTCGGGCAAGCGATTCAACTCGATGTCCCGCAAGTATTCGGTGACCAGGCGCTTCTCGAGGTTATGATCGCCCGGCAACTGCTCCAACTGGATCAGCAGACACTCCTGGATGTCACGGGCGCCCACGCCGGCAGGATCGAGCTGCTGGATCAGACGAAGGGCGGCTTCGAGGTACTCCCTACGCGCCCAGGGCAGTTGGGTTTCGACCAGGGCATCCAGAGGCGTTCGCAGGTATCCGTCCTCGTCGATGTGGTCGATAATCATCTCGCCTGCGCGTATGACGTTTTCGTCGGCCTCGGCGAAGGACCACTGCCAGTGCAGGAAATCGTTGAGACACTCCTCGCGAGCAGCGGTATTGAGCATGGCGTCGAGCTTGCGATCTCGCTCGCCCATGTGGCGCCGCACGCCGACACGCCAGGCCCGTCCCATGTACTCGCCGAACCCGTCGTCGTCGCCCATTTTGCCGAGCCGCTCGAAATCAGCAGCCCGATCTTTATCGGTGCTGACGACCAGGTCGCGCTCGCCGTCGGCTGGTGTGTCCTCGTCGGAGGATTCGGCCTGCGTGTCCGACTCCGACGCACTCGGTTCCTGGATTTCCAGGACAGGGTTGCTCTCCAGCTCCTGGTCAATGCGCTCCTGCAAGGCCAGGATCGGGAGCTGAAGGATCTCCATCGACTGGATCATGCGCGGCGCGAGCTTCATCTTCTGCTCGAGCCGCATGGTTTGTGACGTATCCAGGCGCATGGCTATCCTAGCATTCCGACCTGTATCGCTTCGTCAACGCAGGGCGCCTTTTCCACCCGCCCTGACTCTCATGTAAACTACATCGTCTCTCATCGGCATCAACTTTCCACTTACATCGGCTGCCGACCCGACAAAGCGTCCTGAAGCACTGCCTTGGGCACGTACTCCAGTTGCGATCCGCTGGGCAGTCCGCGTGCGGGCCTGGTAACCCTGACCCCGAGAGGACCGAGAACACTGTGGATATACAGCGCCGTCCCGTCACCTTCCATGGTTGGGTTCATGGCCAGAACCACTTCTCTAACGTCGCCTTTACTTACGCGCTGCTTCAGCGCCTCGATGGTCAGGTCGCCGGGCTCAACCCCATCCAACGGGGCAATGTGACCCAGCAACACGTGATAGACACCCCGGACCAGTCCAGTCTGTTCCAGTGCAGCCAAGTCCTTGGGCTGCTCGACAACGACGATTTGCGACCGATCGCGCCGCGGATCTGCACAGATCCGACAGGGATCGATCTCTGTGAGATTATAGCATACCGAACAATAAGCAAGGCGCTCTTTGATATCCCGCAGCGCCCTGGCCAACTCGAAGACCTCCTGCTTATCGGCCTTGAGCAGATGGAACGCCAGCCTCTCAGCACTGCGAGGACCTATGCCCGGCAGCCTGGTGAGCAGGCTGATCAGCTCCGACAGTGGCTCTGACCCCGAACCCGTCGTCACTGAGTGGCCTCCGGTTCCGGCAGCGCGCCCAGGCCCAACATCTCGCTGAGCCCAGGCAGGTTCAGTCCGCCCGTCACTTTGCCGATCTCCTGGCGGTAACACTGCTGGGCCTTATCTGAGGCCGCACAAACGGCAGACTTTATCAGCTCTTCCAGCATTTCCGCCTCACTCGGACTAAGGGCGTCTGGCTTGAGCTTGATGCGCACAAGGTCTCCGCGGCCGTTAACGGTGGCCTTCACCAGACCGGCGCCGGCCTCGGCCTCGAATCGCTGTTCCGCCAGCACTTCCTGCAACTGCTGCATCTTCTGCTGCATCTGCTGCGCTTGCTTCAGCAGCCCGCCAAGTTGGCCCAGGTTACCCAGCAAACCCATACGCTCACCTCACTGCAATCATAGCGCTCTGCGGGAAGCTAGTGTCTTCCGTAAATCCGCTTGACGTCGATCGGTCTGCCCTGGAAAACCTCCATGGCTCTCTGCACGAGCGGGTCTCGCAGGGCCGCCTGGACCTGGCCGCTGCTGGGCGCAGGCATGTCGGCCCGTGCGGACGGGGCGGGAGGGGGAGTCGTCCGCTTGGTGGCACGCTCGGCGGGGGCGCGTTGACGATTGCGAGCGGTTTTGCCGGGCGTCGCTGACCTCGACGAGTCGGCGCCGATTTTCGTGGCCGTATCGACTGTCCCCCGGGGCGTTCGTTCAGCCTTGGCCTGACCCGACTCAACGCCGTCCAACTCAGCCAGCAACGACTCGATCGAGCTGAACTTGTCCGCATCGGCAAGGCGCACGACAGCCGCATCCACCAGCGCCCGCCCGCAGGTGCTGAATCTCACGTTTCGCCTGAGTTGTTCCAACAGGCTGATCATGTACACGTACGCCGCCGCGTCAAACCGCTCGCACTGGGCAGCCATCTCCTGCCTTACGCCCGCAGGGACCTCGACGAGGTCGGTGTCGGCCCCACAGACGCGCAGCAACATCAGGCAACGCAGGTGGTCAATCAGCGAGACCGCAAACCGCTCGAAACCCAGCCCGGCTGCCAGGCACCGTTCGGTGCAGGAGAGGGCAGCGGCTGCGTCGTTGCCGGCCAGAGCATTCGTCAGTTCGAGCATCAGCTCGTCACCGGCGCGGGGCAGGATCTCGTCGACCAAGTCAGCCGCCAAATGGTCCTGCCCCAGGGAAAGAAGCTGATCGAGAAGAGACAGGGCGTCGCGCATCGAGCCGTCGGCGAGTCTGGCGATGCGACGAATCAGGGCCTCGTCGGCGTCGACCGATTCGGCCTGCAAGATGGACGTCAACTGCCCGGCGATCTGATCGGTCGGGATACTTCGGAAGTCAAACCGCTGACAGCGGCTTTGGACGGTGGGCGGCACACGATGGGGTTCTGTTGTGCAGAAGATGAACTTCACGTGCGAGGGCGGTTCTTCCAGAGTCTTGAGCAGGGCGTTGAAGGCCCCGGTGCTGAGCATGTGTACTTCGTCGATGATGTACACTTTGAACCGGCAGCGCGAGGGACGGTATTGGACGTTGCTCCTCAACTCGCGGATGTTGTCCACACCCGTATTGCTGGCCGCGTCGATCTCGATGACATCGAGATCCTGGCCGACGGCGATGGCCTGACAGGCTTCGCAGGCGCCGCACGGATCGGTTGTGGGCGTGTCGGTCGCGAGGCAGTTGAGGGCCTTGGCGAGGATGCGGGCCATGGATGTCTTGCCCACGCCGCGCGTGCCGCAGAACAGATAGCCGTGGTGCACCCGCCCGTTGGCCACGGCATTTTTGAGCGTGCGTGCGATCGCCTCCTGACCGATCACCTCGTCGAACGTGCGGCTGCGATACTTCCTGGCCAGCACTGTGTACGACATCTTTCACCTCGCGGTGGATCGCCGTCCTGCCAATCACAAATCCATACGAGCAGGAAAATAAATGGGCCGTGCAGCTCTCCTCGATTCGGCTCGCCGCAGCATCCGCCGATCGGTCGGCTCAGGCCAGGTTGCCCCACGGCACCTGAGACCTCGGTGGGTGGGCTGCTCCCGTCAAGGCCTGACCCGTTGCCCACAGGCCCCATTGCATGGGACCCGACCGTCGACGCCTCCGAGCGGCGCAGCGGCCACAGCTAACCGGACCTCAAAGAGCGTTCGGCCCCGCATAGCCGGATTTCGGGCAGCCCGCCAAAGCGGGCCGAAGGCACCGGCAGCGCCCCACCTAGCACGGCCTACTATCCATATCATTCGCGGGACCATTCCTCCTGCCGCACGGGCATCGGGCGGACGATTACCGACTTGATCGTCACCGGGCGCGTCGGCCTGTCCGCCTGGTCGGTTTCCACCGACCCGATGCGAGCGAGCGTCTCAAGCGATTGGTCACCCACGAGTTGTCCGAAGGCCGTAAATTGGCCGTCGAACACCGGCATCCGACGCAAACAGACGAAAAATTGACAACTTCCAGAATCAGGATCATTCGGTGTCAGCGCCATGCCCAGCGTGCCGGCCCCAAAGGGCGTTTCGCTGAATTCCGGCTCGAACGTTCTGCCGTCCGGGCGCAGGCTCGTTCCGTCGCCCTTCGGATCGCCGCCCTGGATCAGCGCGCCGCGCACCACGCGCCAGAACACCGTGCCGTTGTAGAACCCCTGTCCTGCCAGTTCCAGAAAGTTGGCCACATGTTGGGGGGCTTCGTCGTATAGCAGGCGAACGGTCATATCACCCAGATTAGTCTGAATAGTCACTTGCTTGAGTGTTTCGATCTTGATGATGAGCGGGTCACTCTTGACCAGCCCGCCATAGGGCCTCCACGTCAACGTGTAGCGTCCCGGCTGGCGAAGCGTGGGGTACCACCTCGCCGCGTCCAACGTGACCCCTACACTGCAGTGCGCGGCCAGGAGGATGACGGGCACCGCGGTATCAGGAGGCCGCCTCACGTCGTCGCCCAGTCGGCGCCTGACACCATCTGTAATAGCCAAAGCCTGCCACGACGCGCCGCTGAAGACGTGCTCGACAGGCAAGCCCATGGCCGAAGCAGACACAGCGGACGGCACGGCGCCCGGCACGCTGATTTCCACGGGCTGATCGGACGTATTGCGGAGGACGAACTCAACCCAGACCGGCTGCCCGGCGTTTACGGTTGTGCGGGCCGTCCGCAACTCCGGCTGGACGTGCTCGAAGGGCACGGTCGGCAGAGGCGCCGGTTGGGTAGTCTGACTGGCCAGGACCGCAACGACCAACAGCAGATATGAACAGGACACGCCGTGGTTCCTCCGGCCGTCACCCGCCGGGTCTGGCAGCCACTGCCAAAAGGCGTAGTACACCCTGGACGCCAAGCCCAGCCGGCGGACCTTGACTCAACCTTGTACCCGCCCAGCGACCGCACGGTGCAAGCGAGGACACTGGGTTGGCAAACCCGATGCCAGACTTCATCCGCCCACTCCGGGGAACCTCAGGCCGAGCCACCCCGGAGAGGGCGGGATTCGAACCCGCGGTACCCCGAGGGGTACACACGCTTTCCAAGCGTGCTCCTTAGGCCACTCGGACACCTCTCCGAATGCCACGCTGGCGGCCCCCGGGCAACCGAAGGCCCCCTCTCCGGCAGGGCTCGAGCAAGCAAGCCATCCCGGAGAGGGGGGGATTCGAACCCCCGAGACCCAAAGGGGTCTAACGGTTTTCGAGACCGTCTCCTTCAGCCGCTCGGACACCTCTCCAAAGCACGGTACAATGCGTCTTTGCGCCGGGCCGCACGGGCCGAGCCCCGTCCGGCGAAACGCAGACGCCCGCCGCAAGCTCTGACGGTATCAAGCCACCCACCATCGGTCAAGGCGGCGAGCCAAACGGGGCCTGCTGCCGGCGGCGATCCTCGCGGCTTTGACGACCCCAAAACGCTGCGGTAGAGTTGCGTCTCGGTTCGATACTCGCACGTTCGAAGCCGGTCTGACGGGAGATTAAAGATGAATCAGCGAACGGCGTTGCTGCTCTTGAGTTGCGTGATGGTGACGATCTGTCATGGCCCGGTGAGAGCTGAAGCCGTTGCCGGTCAGGCCAAACTGGTATTGACCAGTCCGGCGTATGAGCAGGGCGAACCCATCGAAGCGGAACTCCAACTGCCCGTGCCGGTGGCTCGCGAGGGGGCCACGCTCTCTACGCAGGTCACCGATTCCTTCGGGCGGGTGCTGGTCCGTCACAGCGAGCCGCTGCCGGGGGCGGAGGCAACGTGCACCAGCGTGAGCGTCCGAGTCCACGTACCCGGCGTGTTGGTGATGCGACACTGGCTGGGCGTGGCGGTCACCGACGCCAACGGGCAGACCCACTATGCGCAGGAGCCGGTCATCTTCCGTCCGCGGCCCGGGTGGCACGACTACCGCGTGATCATGTGGCAGCGCCACAACGCCAAACGTCTGGGCTACCTGAAAAAGGCCAACATCCACGGCAGTATCTGGCCAGGGGCGAGCGACTACGTGCCTGAGCACTTCGTTGACGCCAACTATCGGTGGTACGTGGAGGGCACGGCCACCTCGATCTACGCGCCCTACCACCGATGGTTCCCCGACAAGAAGGTGGAGCACTACTTCACGCTGCACAAGGAGCAGGTTAAGGCCGACCGAGGCAACCTGATCCGCCTGCAACGGTCGCCATGCCTGTCGGACCACGTAACGAGCTGGCTTATCGAAAGGTTCATGCTGAACCCGACTCGGCAGTGGCGCGACTATCGACCGTTCTGGTACAGCCTGGCGGACGAGCCGGGCATCGGCGGGCAGGCAGGCGCGTCGGATTTCTGTTTCGCACCTGCGTGCCGCGACGCGTTCCGCGAATGGCTCAAGGAGCGATACGCCGACGTGGCTGCATTGAACGCGGAGTGGGGCACCGATTTCGGCCGCTGGGAAGACGTGATCGCCCTGACGACCGACCAGACGTTTGCCCGCCCGGGCGACAACTTCAGTCCGTGGTGCGATCACAAGGATTTCATGGACGACGTGCTGATGAAGGCGTACCAGATGGGCGCCGACACGATCAAGCGCTTCGATCCCGGCACGTTCGTGGCCATCGGAGGCGCACAAGGTCCGATGGCGGTCGGGGGATGGGACTTCTGGAAGCTCTGTCAGGTGTTTGACTGCATGGAGCCGTACTACATCGCGAACAACTACGAGATGCTCCGCAGCTTCAACCCGAAGATGCATCTGATTTCGATCAACGGCCAGGCCGACGTCGAGGCACGCTACAAGCGATGGTATCTGTTCGTTCACGGCGATCATGGAGCCATGCTGTGGGACGACGATTCGACGTTTGTGGACGACGAGGGCAACTACAACGAGCGGGCCAAGACGTGCATGAAGTGGCTGGCCGAGCTGACCGGCGGGCTGGCTAGACAATACATGTTCACTCCGCGGATTGACGATCCGGTGGCGATCTATCACTCGCAACCATCGCTGCGCGTACATTGGGTGCTGCACGTGCGGCCTGGCGGCGAGAAATGGATCGATCGCTACAGCTACCACGAGCGGGTCGACAACCCCTATTCGCGCGTACGCGAGTCGTGGATCAAACTGGTGGAGGACAGCGGCCTGCAATACAAGATGCTCGCTGCGGAGCAGGTTCGAGAAGGCGGGTTGAGGGCGTATGATCCGGACACCAAAGAGGGCGTCAAGCTGCTGGTCATGCCGCGAATCATCGCGCTGTCGTCGGAAGAGGCTGAAGCCATCCGGGATTTCGTGGAGGCCGGTGGCACGGTGATCGCCGACGGTCAGGTCGGTCTGTTCGACGAGCACGGCAAGCGACTCAAGACCGGACAGCTTGACGATTTGCTCGGGGTCGAGCGGCCTGGTGAGTACGCAATCGCCGAGACCGGCAGCGCCGCGTCCGGAATCGACACGCTCACACTGCTGGAGGAGCAGTTAAAGCCCACCTCGGCCGCCGCCACCAACGCTCAGGCGCCTCGGGCGATGTTGCGCAGGACCATGGGCGAGGGGCAGAGTGTGTACGTCAATCTCGACCTGATTGACTACCATCGCTGGCGTTTGCGCCCGGGTGAGGAGGCCCCAGCCAGGCAACTGCTGATGCCGGTCATCCTCGAGGCCGTCAGCCAGCAGCGCCGCACGCCCAAGGTGGTGGCGGCCGACGGACAGGTGGCGCTGGCCGTCGAGACGACCGTAAAGGATGTTGGTCAGGTGCGGATTGTCGCCCTGCAACGCAACCTGCAATTGCGTATCAGCGAGCTAGGTCCGCAGGAATACCAGTCGATCGAGGGGCTGGCGACGCCGATCGACGTCACGGTCCATGCGAATCTGCCCGGCCAGGACCGCAGCTTTGTGTACTACGAGATGCGCGAGGGCCGACGCGTTGGCGAGGGGCCGACCGTTCAGGTTCGTGTGGGCCCGCACGAACCGACCATCCTCTCGGTGTGGCCGTCCGAACCTGGGTCTTTCACGGCGACGCTGCCCGGGCAAGTTCGCGCCGGCCAGCCGTGCGAGATTGCAATCAAGCCCGGCTCGGACCTGGCTGACGAGTTTGTGTATCACGCGGAGGTCGTCCAGCCCGACGGACAGGTGCACGAACTGTACACCACCAACTGGGCATGCGAGGCGGAAGGCGGACGACTATCGATTCCGCTGGCGCTAAGCGATCCGCAGGGCGAGTGGACGGTGCGGCTGACCGAGATCCTTACCGGCGCCGACAAGACCGTCACATTCGAGGTGCAGCCGTAATCTGCATCCAGATGGGTGGGGGCGATGGCTACGTTGCTGAGGGCGCTTTGCGCCCCCATAGTAGGTCATCTGCTTTCGATCCGTGTTAATCCGACGCCTATGAGCAGACTGCCCGCCCGTCACCGGCCGGGCGCACTGTACCTGTGAGGACGGCGGACTGCAACATCCGATCGTCGGTTTTGTCCGCTCCATGCCGACCGATAACGCCATATCGTCGCACACCGGAGTGTCGTGAGGCAGGATCAGCCCAGGTCTTCGTACGGCTACTTTGACGGGGCTTGGAACGAATCGTATCTGAATGAGTAGTCGGCCATCCGTCGCGCGTCGACGGGCTGCCGAGCGACAGCTCTACGCGGCTTCGTGCCCGAAGTGCAGGAAGCGCGCGAAAGGGGCGTTACCGGGCCTCAAGGCCCCAGAGCGCCCGCAGAAGGGGACCTCGCCGACAGGACCTTCTCGCGGAAGGAGCAATAAAATGGCACGGGCACTTGCGTCCACTGCGCTGATAGCCGTGCTGGCGTCAATCGCTTCGGCGGCGCCGGTTCTGCCTGAGCCGCTCGGCGCTAACGTCATCGTTGACGGCAGTCTCAGCAGTCCGATCACATCGGCGTCGGTGTGGACCGCGGGCATCGACGCAACAGGCGTCTGGCAGGGCATGGACTATTCCAACGCCGCCGGCTATGCGGAACTGACCTTTGTCGGCTCGGGTGGGAATCGTCAGCAGCAGGAGCAAGATCAGCGCTCACTGGTGCAGGTCTGTTTCATGCCACCACCGGGAACCTATCTGCTGGAACTGCTCGCACAAGTGAGCGATTACGCCACTCAGGTCGCTTCCTGGCAGGTCCTGCTGCTGGACGATAGTGCGGAACTCTCGTTGACGGGCAACCCACTGGACGGTGGGTCAGGCGGGCACATCAGGAAGGTCGACAAAGGGCGCGTAAAGCGGAAAGAGGCCGATGGCCAATGGCATACTTTCTCTGCGGATTTCGCAATCTCGCCAACTGACGCCGCATCGTACGGTTACCTCGCCTTGGTATTGACCGGTTCGAAAAGCAGGGTTGAGCAGAGCCTGGGGTTCGACTCCGTATCGATCACAGGGACGGAGGAACCCGACGGGGCCGGGACAACGCCGCAGCCTTCGACAGTCATTCTGTTCGCACTTGGTGGGACCATCGCCCTGAGACGTTGGCTGGGGTGCAAGATAGCTTCATCTCACTGAACCCAGCCGGTCCAGCCGGGGACGATCCCGGTCATTGGCAGGCGCCACCACGCGCGAATGTGTTTCCCGACGAGTAGTCGTCCTACCGGCTGACTCACGTAAGCGATCGGACGAGAGACGACCGCGGCGCGGTCGACCTCAGTCGCCGGGCGCCGTGTTGCTGAGGCTGATCGTCATCCGGTTGAGTTTCGTTGCATCCAGCGCGATGCGGACGGAACGTTCCGCCGGCAGGGCCAGCTTTGGCCTGAACGTGGCGGTGCATCGCAGCGGAGCGACCGGCTCGAACCGCGCTGCACCGATCGGCTGGGGCTCGGCTAGTGCGCACGCGATGACCTGCGAGGCGGCTTGGGTGGGGACGACCTGCACGAGTGCTGGACGGGCGAGCTTCGCAACGTCGGCGAAGACGACGATCGTCTCGCCCACCTGGCAGGCAGCATAGTCCGGGCCTCGCCCGACGAGATCGACCCCGGCCGCAACAGGCCCACCTTCTCGGCCGAGGGACATGGCTACGAGGAAGTCGTGCGATTCGCCCGGCTCGGTGGGCTCGAGTTCGGCCCGCCAGTTGCCCAGATCGAAGTAGGATCGCTTCGACCGTTCTTCCATCCCACCGACAGCGTTTCGGCCGTCAAAGCCATCCGACTGGTCACCGTCATCTTCGATGTAGAACCGGTGATTGGGCCCGCCGATCAGCAGCCACCGCGACGGGGCGGGCAGTAAAGCGCGAACGGTCATGGCGCCGGTGCCGTTGGTCACCCGCAGGTCCTTTGCTGTCGTCGCAAGAATTCCGTCGTCTTGCTCGCCTTTCAGAACGGTCGTGTCAGAGCAGGCAGGCTTGTTGATCGTGTGCAGCAGCCACTTCTTTTGATAGTCGGACGAGGTAGCCGTGATCCGATCGTACACCACGAGGGTCTCCGAGCCAGGCAGGTAGAGCAGCCCGCGTACGGCCCGCCGGATCTTGGGCTTCTGCTCGGGCCAGGCAAACAGCGTGCTGTTGTAGGCAGCGGTCAGATCGGCCGCCACATAGCCGAACACTTTCGGTTGGTGGTCAAAGCCGATGAGTTGGCCGCCGGCATACGGCTGTCCCGGCTGTGACAGTCGGCGCCACTCCGCCGTCGAGGCGATATCGCTACCGCCTGGAATGGTCATCCGCTGACCGCCGGTACTGGCCGTTGGATGATCGTAATGGCGCCGCGTGGCCAGTCGCTCGCCGGGCATGAGGACCAGCGGGCAGTTGGCGGCCACGGATCGAACGTAATAGTTCTCGCGATGTTCGGACCCGAAGCCGAAGTACCCGCCGGAGAGAATCGCCAGCGGAGCGTCTTTGTAGACGGTGAAGGTACCTGCGTTGTAGTGGGCGTGATGCACCTGCGACGCAGCCGCTCGAAAGGAGATCATGGTGCTGTCGGCCTGCCATCCGGTGCGAAACACGGCCAGGTTGTAGGCGCCCGGGCCGAACAGCCCGGACTTCGGCAGCGCGCTCAGGCCTGCGAAAGGATCGGCTGGCGAGGAACCTTTCGGCAGAGGCACGTCGGGATCGAAAGCCAACGCGGCGACCCAGCGAGTGCGTCTGAAGTAAGGCGTGTCGGAGTTGGCATGGCCTTGCAGAGCGAAGGCCTGCAAGTACGGGTCGCGCGTGATGCGGGCGTAATAGTCCATCGTCTGGGCACGATAGCCGTAGTCGATCAGCACCCCCTGAAACACATCTCCGTAGAGGAGGAACTTGTTGTCCGGCCTCATGCCGTAGACGTGCCACATACCGGTTCGGCGAAGCATCTCGACCAGGTCGATACCCGCCACCGTGCTTGTGCCGGTGGCCGTCCGCCAGCAGTCGACCGCCAGCGCGAATGGAAACGATCGATTCCCCAGCCAGTAGGCATATCCCTCGGGCCAGCCTTCACTGATCCGCAGCGCGCGACATGCGTCGCCAAAGAAGCGGCCGAGTTGCGCCCGCAGCGCGTCGGCCTCGGGCGCGGTTTGAAGCGTCAGGGCTACAACCGTCGCCAGGTTGGCGATCTTGGTTCGCCCGTGCCACAGTGACGGTTCGAGGTCCCACGACTCATCGTTGAGCAGGTCGAGCGCGCGGCGGGCGTTGGCCACCAGGAACCCTTCAATCGTGCCGCGCTTTTCATCTGTGATGTCGGGATGATCGTACAGCCAGTCGTAGGCCAGGGCGTATTCCCAGCCGTCGCTGTAGTACTCGTGGCCGATCTTCTCCATGGTGCGAGTCTGCAACTTCTCGATGGCCTGTCGGGCGGCGGCTTCGTCGCCCGTGAGCCGATATCGCAGCGCGCTGGCGGCCGGCGACGGATCCTTCGAGACCGGCTCATCCAGCCAGGGCTTCAGCAACGTGCGGAAGCGATCATCGGTCTGGTATCGCTGCCGCAGCTTGGCGAACGTCCACGGCCAGTTGGATCCGTCGGGCCTGAAGATCAGCCTGGGCCGATCGGCCCGCAGCGACGGCATCTTGACGTTGGGTAAGTCGGTGTCGGGAGGGCCGGCCGACGCGATGCGCGCGAGGCCCAGCAGAAGGACCATACCCAGTTGAATCGAGCACACGGCCCAAGCTGCGTGCCGGCCGAATCGTACGCGCGGACATCGACGCAGAACCGGTTTCATGCTTTCACTCCTGAAGGCTTGCGAAAACTTGCTTGGAGGCGCAACGTTGGACGCACCCTCTAGTGCTTCATGACATTTGAACATGTGGGTAAAGACGTTTCAGCTTAATTCGGGCGTCAGCGGTGGTGAACTGCCAGTCTACGCCGCGTTGGCGCCGGTTGCGGTTTTCGGTCCAAGGCGTCACCTTACCACGCAAGGCG
>DATKUK010000061.1:0-29880 GCA_035530655.1 Phycisphaerae bacterium | reverse complement strand
TTTGACCGGAATGTAGGGTTCGATCAGTGCCCATAGTTCATCCGTTACCAGCGGTTTGGCCATAGCCGTGCCTCCATGCACAAGGTCCCCTGGCCCAATATCGGCTACATCAATGCCATTCTGTTAGGCGCTCTTAGTTCGCGCAGACGAAACCGCCCGAATTGCGGCAGCCATAGTTCGATCAACTTCCTGCCGGCAGGGAGCTGGGCGAAGCAGAAAGCGTCGCGGCCGGCCATGGGAGTCGAGCGGAACAGCTTGCCGTCGCAGCACAAGTCCAGCGGAGCCAACTCCGGGTCCGGCTCGATCGACCCGGCCACCGCGTCGGTATCGCTGTACAGGGCGATCCGTACGCCGGCCGGCATGGCGGCGCGCTCGGCCAGCGCCTCCGGCGGAAACAGGGCCAAATGCTCGTGCGGCAAGCGCCACGGCATTACCCATTCATCGCTGCGCTCCAGCGATATCGCGCCTTGCCAAGTGAGTCGGTCGTCGTCAGGTCGAAGCATCAACGCCACTTCGCCCTCCTTCGGTGACACATCGTCCATATGCCTTACGCCGGGCAGGAAACACCACTATCGTCCTGACCGATGTCGGCGGCTCCGTCGCCACGCGTCCCTGCGCGCCGATGCGACATCGTAACGTGACCCATCCACGCCGCAAGAGCAGCATGGCGCCCGTATCGTGACCGAACGTTCGGTGCTATGCACAGCTCTGCAGGTCGAGGGCGAACGATGGGCAACTTTGCCGTTCAGGCAGATCAGGCGTACACTGGGCCGCAGCAAAGGCGTTACGGGCAGTCAGAACGGCTCCGCAGTGCTGTCGAGGATGGCCATGGGCGAACGGGACACAGACGCGAGTGAGCGATTGGCCAAACAGGTCCAATTCCTCCTGGAGGTCGACAAACTCAAACAGGTATATCGGCAAACGTACCTGCTCGATCAGTCGCGCAAGGAGAACGACGCCGAGCACTCGTGGCACATCGCGCTGATGGCCGTCGTGCTTTGCGAGCACGCCGCCGAGTCGGACGTCGACCTGCTTCGCGTGCTGAAGATGCTGCTGATGCACGACCTGGTGGAGATCGACGCGGGCGACACCTTCTGCTACGACAAAGCTGCCCAACAGAGCAAGCTTCAGCGCGAACGCGCCGCGGCTGACCGTATCTTCAACATGCTTCCTGCTGACCAGGCCGCGGAGTACCGGGCGCTTTGGGAGGAGTTTGAGGCCGCCACGAGCGCCGAAGCCCGCTTTGCAGCCGCGTTGGACCGGCTTCAGCCTCTGACGCACAACTGCATGACCCAGGGGCGCGCCTGGCGGGAACACGGCGTGACGGAGGATCAGGTGTTGTCCAGGAACCGCCACATCGCCGACGGCTCGCCCGCGCTGTGGCGTCACGCCGAGAGCATGGTTCGAAACGCCGTCGAGCAAGGCCACCTGGCGCGCTCAACCGACTGAGCGATCATCGCTCAAGCCCGCAGCCATGAAGCCAATCGAGTTCGCTGTGACAGGCGCGGCGACTCAGCCGGCGGGGTGGAACTGCGGCAGGTGGGCGCGGTGGGCCTCGAACAGTTCGTCGATCACCATCTCGATCACGTCCAGGTCTCGATGAGCGGGGTGGGCCATCGCCGCCTGAAGCACGAGCTTGCGATCGCCGCTGATGGCTGCATCGACGGTCAGCTTGCCGAACGCGTAGGCGTCGCGCACCATTCCCTCGACGCTGAACGGCAGTGGCCCCGCCGCCACCGGCATCGCACCGCTGCTGCCCAGAAGGCACCCGACCTCCACCACCGCATCGTCCGGCAGGTTGGGCACGGCACCGTTATTGACGACGTTGGCGGTTTCGAGCATGCCGGTGTTGTTGGCCATCGCGTTGAGCGCGCCGATCGCCTGATCGCCGTGCGCCGCGTCCTCCTCATCGTGCGGGGCGATCGAAGCGGTTCCTGAAGTGAGTTGCCGGCGTATCTGTTCGCGTTTTTCGGCGCCGAGCTTCTGCAACCACGTGGAGCGATGCTCGAAGTCCACCTGGAGGTGATGGTCCATCAGCTTCCGCAGGTTGTAGTAGTAGCGAGCGTAGTAGACCGATCCGGGCAGGATGCCGTAGTAGCGGTACAACCGGCAGGCGTCGGCCTCGACGGTGTTCACAACCGGGTCGCCGTCGATGTTCTCGTAGCCCGATGACCGCGACAGATCGACGGCATCGATCAACTCGTCCATGATCTCGTACAGATCGCGCCCCTCATGATAGAGCTTGAGGCACCAGGTGTGATGATTCACGCCCGCCGTGTAGGCTTCGATCTCGCCCGCGCGGATGGTCGGCAGCTTGAGAAGCTTAGCCGCCAGCCACTTCACGCCCCACACACCGTCGCACAGGCCGAGCGTGCGGTCGTGACCCGCGCGCAGCGTCGCATCGACCACCATGTTGGTCGGATTCGTGTAGTTGATCAGCCACGCCTTCGGGCAGCGCCGTCGAATGGCCTCGGCGATCTGCACGACCACGGGAATGCATCGCAAGGCCATGAACACGCCGCCCACCCCGACCGTCTCGATCCCCAGTTCGCGATACTTCTCCGGGATCGTCTCGTCCAGGTAGCGACCCTCGAGCCCTCCGGGGCGGATGCACGACAACACGAAATCCGCTCCGGCCAGCGCCTCGTCGAGATCCATTGTGTACGAGAAGTTCAGCGGGATGTCCTCATTCTTCGCTCCCGCCCGGCCCCATTCACACATCAACTGGACCGCCGGTTCGTTGACGTCGGTCAGTACGACATCGCTGCCGGCCAGCGTGCCCTGTTGAGCGTAGCGGGCCAGGCTGGCGAACATCGAGGTCATGTAGGCCGAACCGCCGCCGATAATGCAAATCCTGACAGCAGGCATGGAACCGTCCTTCCAATAGGATCTTGCCCATCGCACGTCTGTGGGCGACGCGCCACAATAGCAACACGGCTTCTCGACGGTCAACCATCGCAGCCGGCGCCGGCAGGCGCAGCGTTTGCACGGAGTTCGTACAACTGCTGCGGCTGGTCGATCCCGCGGATGGTAACGGTCTGCCAACGTTGCGTGTTGAACGACGCCGGTAGAGCTTGGGCCACAGAGTCACTGACGAGGATCTCGCCGCGCTTGGTGAACTCCTCGATGCGGGCTGCCATGTTGACGGTGTCGCCGACCACCGTGTAGTTGGCACGCCGGGTGGTGCCGATGTGTCCCGCGGCGGCGGGGCCGCAATGAATGCCGATTCCACAGTCGATGGGCGCCTGCCCGCGCGCCGCGCGCCGCGCGTTCAGATGCTTCAAGGCTTGCTTGATGCCCATTGCCGCGTCGGCCGCCCGAACGGCGTGGTCCTCCTGTGTCAGCGGAGCGCCGAAGACAGCCATCAGCTCGTCGCCCACGAACTTATCGATGAACCCGTCACAATCGAACACGGCCGAGGCGATCGCGTCGAAGTATTCGTTGAGCATGGCGGCCACAGCTTCGGGGGCCATTTGCGTCGACGTGGCGGTGAAGCCCCGCACGTCGCAGAACAGCACCGAGACCTCGCGGACCTCCGTGCGTGCGATCCTCGCCGGATCGCTCTTGATCGCCGCCAACACGTGCGATGAAACGCTTCGCCCGAAGAGCGATTCGATTTGCCGATTACGTTGAGACAAACGTCGCGCGCTGGTCAGCGCGACCACAAGCTGTACACCCAAGGAGACGAGCGTCATCACCCCGATCGTCGCCAGCAGCGGTACCATCGGCAGCACCGCCGCCCGTTGGAAACTGATCCGACACGCGAACAGCCACCCGCCCACAAACAGCACAATGCCCGCGACGAAGTACCCCCCCAGCCCTGCCCAGCCGTAGCGCCCCGCCCACCAGTCGCGAAGGTTCAAAAAGTACCAGCCGGTTGCCGAGGCGACGAGCACCACCAGCAGCGCAACCGATCCGCGGCGCGAGGCCCAATCGGTGAGCGGTCGGTCCCGAAGGATCATGTCGATGACGTTCGCATGGTAGTAGACACCGGGAATGTGCCTGTCAGTGAAAGGCATGGCAAAGTGATCCTCGAGCGACCGCGCCTCGCCGATCAACACCACCGCCCCGTCCACCGGACCGAGGTCGCACTGTCCGCGAACCACGTCGGCGAAGTCGTACGTGACAAACCCCTCACCGGGGCCGGCGGCATAGTTAACCAGTTGACCGTACCGGACCACACGATCGCCCAGGCGGGCCGCCCCGGTCGCCGGCAACTCCAGCGCCGGCATGCTCCGACCAGCCTGCATCGCCTCCTCGGCGAGCAGCAAATACGTCAGCACAAACGGGAAGTGCGGAATACGAATGGTCGAGCCGTCCTCGCCGACCAGCAGATCCAGGTTCGGCAGATCCGGCAGCCGACGGAGGACGCCGTCCGGATCGGGCTGGACCGCCAGCGACCCCTCATCCGACTCGGCCTCGAGAAAGACCGGCGGCGCGCGCATGTATACGTCGTCGGCCACGGCCACGCCCAGCACCACGTTCGTCCCGGCGATCACATCGGCAAGACGGCGGTCGATTTGCGGATCGCCACGGCCCTGGAGCCAGAAATCCAGGCCAATCGCAATGGCCCCGGCGTCGGCCAACCGATCGATCGCGTCGTCCAGGTGCTCACGAAGATCGAAACGCATGTCGGGCTGGGTCAGCGCTCGGCGGCTGCATTCGTTGATATGCACGATCGCGATCCGAGGATCCGGCTGTAGAGGCCCTCGGCAGCGGAACCGCCAGTCGATGCTCAGGCGTTCCAGCGCGTCCGGCTCGCCGATCAGCACGGGGACGGCGCACAGTACGCCGAGCAGCGGCGGCATGAGAAAACGGATTGTCCGTCGTTGCCTTGCGCTCAGAACCGGACGGTCGCGGAGATACGATTCGGGTCCGTGGTCAGCGCCGTTCATGGATGCGCCCGCGCATGGGCTCGGCCCGACCAGTCGGACACCGGCAGCCGACCCTCGCTACCGGCGGCCGGAGCGTCTACCACGATCAGAACTTGGGCGTTCTTCAGAGCGCTGGCTGCCTCGGGTGAACTGCGAAGCCGCTGGGCGTCCTCTTGTGTGAGCACGAGCTGAGTCTTCTGCCCGCCAGCGATTTCAGCCACGCGAACAGCCATTCGACGCTTGGCGCGCCGCCTGCTCGGCGCGGTAGATGGGTCGTCTGTTGGCTGCGACGTCGCTTCCTGCTGCCCGACACGGTTGTCGCCAGGCGGCTCCTGCGGGGCAGCGGAGGCGAGCATAAACCAGACTCGCCTGTTCGACTCTACAGCCGCCTGCAACTGCTCAAAATCAAGGGCCGACTCCACGTATCGCGCGGGTGGGCCCCGCTGCGCCACGTCCCGAGACAGCGTGCTCAGGTCATAGAGCACCTTCCCGTCGGTATCCAGAATCTCAGCGAAAAGACAGGGCGACAGCTTACGTCCCCGCGCGTCAAGCACAAGGACGAAATCCGACACGTCGGCCGTACTGACGACCAGCGCGAGTCGACGACCCGCCGAACGGGCGAGTCGGGCGCGATGACTCGACAGAAACAGAGACGACAACCCGCCCACACCCCACAACGGAACACGCAGCGTCACCTTGCACTCCGGCGGATCAGCGTCGACCAGCCAGTGTGTTTCAACCACCTTGTGCCCGCGCAGCCATCCCCGAACACGCACGAGACCGTCTCGCACTTGCCCGACGCGCCCGTTTGCGTCGATGCGAATGCCCTCGGCCATGGCCAGGGCGTTGCGGGCCGCAATCACCTCGCCTGCCCGCCGGGCCATCAGACGTTCCTGTTCGCTCGAACCCGTCGCCCGCCCGATGCCCTCGGCCAGGATGTAGCCGTTCGCCCAGTCGATCTGGCCTGCCTCAACCGGTTCAAAATGGTCCTGGAAACCACCCGTCAATACGAGAGCGTCGTTGTGGCCGGGTTGTTCAGCCTGAATCGAGACGGTCAGCAATACTACCGCGGCGACGACAGCCCCGATGCGACACGCAGTGTTACGGTCTGGCGTCTGAAACATATGCCACCCCCGTCGGTCAATCCGCCCGTCGACAATACAACGCAACGCGGTACAGCGTTCCCAGCCCCTTACCCGCCGCACAGGCGACAGACTTGGAATGACCACGGGGAGCCATCTTCACAGAACCCGCCCCCGGTGGCAAGGTTCCTCCGCTACGAGACGGGCGGCAGCCCCACAAACAAGCGGCTCTCGGTGTGCTGAAGAGGATCGATCTCGCCCGCCGCAGCCGCACGGGCGAACACGGCTCCCGGCCGATCAGATCGCATTGCTCGCGACAACACATTGAAGCCTTTCGGGTGATCCCACTCGCCCATCCCATACGCGCCCCGGACGGCATCCATGGCCACGCGACCAAGCGCCTGGCGAGCGCTGGCCATGCAGGCGTATAGCTCCTGCGGCGAAAGCCCCTCCACCAGCCCGCGACGCACATTGACCGTCTGACCGCGCGCGTCCGTCACGGGACCCCGCCCGGCAACCAGCGCGCAGAGCCAGCCGATCGCACCGCGCGCCTCGCTCTTGACCGCCAGAAGCTGCGGTCCCAGATCGTCGTCCTCATAGTCCGTGCGCGCCGCCAGTTCCTCGCCGATCTCGGCCCGGTACTGCTGCCAGCGGTCAGTATCCTCGTCCCTGGGAAACGGCGGACGCTTGATGCCCTCACCTGCGAACGGGCTGATGGACGCGCCGGACTCGCGCGTCACTTCAAAACCGCGGCGCATCAGACGATCGATAGCCGCCAGTGTCTTATCCGCCCCGTCACGCCGAAGCAGACCGGACATCGCTTCGGTGAGTGACGCCCGTGTGACGAACCCATCGGGCGCCCGCACCTCGGTGCCCGCAAGCTCCGTCACTTCCGCAAGGCCGCCCGGTGTCAGGCTGAGCCAGGCCAGGCCCCAGACCGCATCCTGATTCAGCGCCAGCCATCTGATGAGGCGCGGGTCTCGCTGCAAATGACCCGCAAACGACAGCCGCTCCCGGGCGTCTCGCTGGCCGGCCTCGGTAACGGGCAGAAAAACAGCAGCCTGATCGCCGTCGAAATCGGCGTTCATCGGCAGCGTCGCCAGAGGATGAATGCGGATCACCCGATCGGGGATTCGCACCGGACGAAACGCCAGAAATGAGGTAGGCAGAATCGTGGGCGCGCGGTGGATGACCACCCAATATTCCGCCGTCAACTCGTCGAGTATGCGTGTGGCTGCGTTGCTGCGGCTGTGAACTTCTCGGTCGTCGCCCAGCCGCCGCGCGACCAGCGGGCCGAACAACGTCCACGCGATGTCCTCGGGCAGGCCGACCTGGTCGATCTGAAGTTCACCCCCAGGGGAGATCACCGCGCGCCCAGTGAACAGTGTCCGACCGCTCCAGGCCAAGCCACCCGCCGGCAGGACGGCGTCCAGATAGGCCGTCAAGCGTGCCTCCAAAAGCCGCACCGCCCGCATGCGAACGCTATCGGGCGCCCGGGTGTCAAGCAGACGCCGCAGACGGTCGTTCGCCTCGGCCAGGAGTCGATACTCGGGCAGATCCTGCATCATCCCGACGCGTTTCAGCTTGCAGTCTTGATGCCAGGGGTGTGCGACCGGCTGGGCCAGATCGAGTGTGTCACCCTCAGGCTGCTCGAACCCGAAGCTTACCCTCTCGCCGTCGAAATCCGCCTTGATGCCCGCTACGGCCAACTGTTTCCTCAGCCTTGCGAACGCCGGCGTCGGCGGCTCGGCCTGGCCGACGGCACCAGCCGCAACCCGCGCCGCAAGCGTGTCTGCATCGGCGCGTTCAGCAGATCGAGTGTTGATATGCTCCAGCAGAAAGTCGAACGCCTCGGCATCACGCAGTCCCCAGACTTCCGGCTGCCCGACTATCTGTCCGCCGGGCGGCGAGACGTGGGCGTGGATCTTCACTCGCGCCAGGTGATGGGTCACCCCCCAGTAGACCCATCCGACCGTGCTGCGGCGCGGCAGGGCCTTGCCGCCTCGACTCAGCGTAAGCGCCTCCATGCCACAGTCAGCCAGCCCGACGGCCATAAGGCGCTGGCGTAGCTGATCGGCGCTCGGCGCCTGGAACGGTGGCATGATCGCGACCCGCCCTTCAGCCCGGGCGATGCGCCCCATGACGGCCTCGCGGATCTGGCCGAAGTTCATGCGGGTGTGGCAGCCGAGGAAGTTGAACACCAGTTCGACGGGCGTGCCGTCAGGAAGATGCGGCATCTTTTCATCGGGTAGAATGCGCGAGACCGTGCCCTTCGTGCCGTGACGGTTGCTCAACTTGTCGCCTGGCTCGATGGGATGCTCGAAGCCAAACCGCTTGACGGCCGACTCACTGAGCACGATCGCGTCCTCGTACGTGTCCGGCCCAAGCGATACGAAAGCGGTCAGAAGGTTCCGCCCGCACCAGAACCGGCGAGCATCCGGCTCGTTGCCGCTCTGCACCAGCGCCGGTTCCGGCTCGGGAGGCACGACCCATTGCCGCATCATGTTGCAGCCCATCAACAGACGGTTCGGATCGTCGTGCTCCACGAACGGCAGCATCGATGCCGTCAGGCCAAGCGCTGCTTCGGGCCGATCGTCCACGACCAACAGCCGCCCGTCCCGGATCTGGGCACCCGTAGCCACGTGCAAGATGCGACCGATGTTCACGCCTTCGAGAGTCTCGAAGGGGCACGTACGCCCCATCTGACCTGGCGCGAGCACCTGTTGACGATCTGGAATCACAATGCGCCGCAGATGAGCCCGACGAGCAAGCCAGTTCTCGTCGTCGCGGACGATGGCCGTCATCACCTCCCCGTTGCCGCCCGGCGTGTCGCCCTCTGCGAAGAATTCCTCGATCCACGAATTCAGCGGCAGCCACGAGCGAACCAACGCTTCATCCCAGGGCAGCCCGTCCGGCGCGTCGCCCAGCCGTCGCTCGACGAAGTCATAAAGCTGTTCGCCTACACATCGAATCTCGGCCTCCTCCAGTTGCTCGCAGGACGCTTGCGGAACCACGACAACCCGCCGATCTTCAATCTGAAACACGCCGTCGTCGTCGGGCCTGGGTATGTCTGTGTACGTCACCGCAACGTCGCCGGCCGCCAGAGCGAGTCTGACACAGCACGTCTGCTCTGCCGTCGGTTCGACGGTGTACCCCCCGAGCGGCAGGCGTGATGCGAGAAGCTCGGGCAACCGAGTTGCCATCAACTGCTCGAACGATGCCTTGTGCCATGGAGACGATGAACGAGTAGCCATCAGCCATCCTCCCAATCCGGTTCCATCTCCCGCCAAGCGCGAGCCAGCCGCCGTACGGCGTAGTGAAGCCGCGACTTGACCGTACCCTCGGGAATGCCCAGCGCTTCGGACGCCTGTCGCACGGTCATCTGCTCCTCGTAGACCAATCGACACACCTCACGCATCGGGTCGGACAGTTCGCCGACAAGGTGCTGCAAAAGCTCGCGCCGCTCGGCCAGCTCGGCCGCCTCATCCGGTCCCAACGCCGACTCGTCGATCATCCATCCGGGAGCAGCAATTCCCTGGTCCTCACAGTCAGGGTCATGCCCACCATCGAGAACCCGCTGCCGTCGGCGCCGCCTCGCCCGCAGGGCGTTGAGTGCCAGGTTTGTGGCTATCTGAAGCAACCATGCCTGTACCGTGCCTCTCCCCGACCACTGGTCGGCGCGCATCCACACCCTTAAGAACACGTCCTGTGCCACGTCCTCAGCCACACCATGGTCTCGGACGACCCGAACCACTCGACGCCGTACGCTCGCTTCGAAACGAGCCACGAGAGCATCGAACGCGGCCACGTCCCCGTTCTGAATCGCCGTCAGAAGCTGCTGGTCGGATCGCACGCTCGGCGTCCTCTACTCGGTGTGACACCATAGGGTAGGCGAGAGTTCACGGGCGAGCCGCCTCTTTTTGTCCGGCTCCTACCCGGCCCCCCGGCCGGCCCGCCATAGGCCCTCGGCCCTCAAAGCCGCCCACGCAAAGGGGTGGCGCCGCGGATCGCGGCCTGCCGGCCGGGCTTGGGAGGCTCGGCAGATTCTGTAGAATACCGCTTGAGGGCCCCGATGCTTATCAGATAGAACAGCCGTCTGTGTGTCCCCTTGGCGCCCCGGGCCGGCCGCTTTCGCCTTTGATGGAGATGCAGTGAGTATATCACAGTCGATGATCCCGGATCGATCGGTCAGCCTCAACCTTAACGTACGCGGCATGGGTCTGTCGGCCACGCTCGATATCAATGAGCGATGTCGCCAACTCCAGCAGCAGGACCGCACGGTGTACAAGCTCGGCCTGGGCCAAAGCCCTTTTCCCGTGCCTGCCCCCGTGGTGGAAGCCCTGCGAGTGGCGGCGCCGGAAAAGGACTACCTGCCCGTTCTCGGATTGCCCGCGCTGCGCGAGGCGGTCGCCGAGTTCCATCGCCGGCACGACCAGATCCCCTTCCATCCCGACGGCGTGATCATCGGGCCCGGCTCGAAGGAGCTGATGTTTCTGGTCCAACTGGCCTACTACGGACAGATCATCGTGCCCAGCCCGTGTTGGGTTTCCTACTTGCCGCAGGCGCGGGTCATCGGCCGAACCGACAAAATCATTCCCAAGTCATTCGGAAATAGGTGGCGACTGACTGCCGAGCAACTGACCGAATCGTTCGAGCGCGACAACGACGACTACCGGCCTCGGCTGCTGGTGCTGAATTACCCCAACAACCCCTCCGGCCAGACGCACACCGCCGACGAGCTAAACGAGATCGCCGAAGTTGCCCGCCGCTTTCGCGCCATCATCCTGTCCGATGAGATCTATGGGCCGCTGCATCATCGAGGCCAGCACGTCTCGATTGCCAGGTTCTACCCGGAAGGGACGATCGTCAGTTCAGGTTTGTCAAAGTGGTGCGGCGCCGGCGGCTGGCGACTGGGTACGTTCTACTTCCCGCCCGATCTGTACTGGCTGCGCGACGCCATGGCGGCGGTGGCCAGCGAAACGTACACCTCCGTCAGTGCGCCCATCCAGCATGCAGCGGTCCACGCTTTTCACGCCGACGTCCGGATCGAGCGGTATCTGTGGCACGCGCGGAGGATTCTCGCCGCCTTGGGCCGCCAGTGCGCCGAGATCCTCATCCAGGTGGGGCTGCGCGTGCACGGGCCGGTCGGTGCGTTTTATCTGTACGTCGACTTCTCACCGCTGCGCAGACAGTTGGCCAGTCGCGGGATTACCGAGGGCCGTACGCTCACAACACGGCTGCTGGAAGAGACCGGCGTGGCCATTCTGCCCGCCGTCTGCTTTGCCCGCCCGCCAGAGGAGCTGGCCGCCCGATTGGCCTACGTCGACTTCGACGGCGATCAGGCGTTGGCCGCCAGCGAGAACATCCCGCTACACGAGCCGTTGCCACCCGATTTCACCCAGAACCGGTGCGAGCGCGTGCTGGTCGGCGTCCAACGCATGGCCGAATGGGTTGCGGGCAAAGCCTGATGCTCTCGCCGACCTGCGTTGACCTCGGCGATCGATCGGCCCCCGATACCTGCGCCTGCTTGGCTGCGTGACCGATACGAAAGATCGGCCGTTCACGCCGAAGTTTCCGGGACTTATCCGGCAGTACTCCCTCGCTAAGGCTTGGCTGGCGCCCGTTGGCCCATGTGGCTCTTTACGACACTGTAATCCGCCGTCGTGACGCGGCCGTCGCCGTTGAGGTCGTAGCGGGCGTCGGTGTACTCACCCATGTGGTTTTTGACCTCCAAGTAGTCACCCGTCGTAACTCGACCGCTGTTGTTCGCGTCACCGCGAAACGTGCATACATCAAGACTGAAGGGCTCGACCTCGAATGTTGCGGTGGGCGTAATCCGATACCATATTTCGTTTGGCAACTGTGCGCCACGCTCGGTCGCCATCAACGTGGCGCCGGCGGGATCATTCGGGTCTATCGCATAGTCGAATGAACTTGCCACATCGGGCCCGGCAGGTAACGTCATGACGGTGAGTGGATCGCCGGTTGGCGGCAGTTCGATGCTTCGATCGAACAGAAGTCTGATCACGTTGTACTGCTCCTTCGCGAGCGTGCCGTCCGGTGGTGGGTCGCATTGCGCAGGGAGCAACGTCGGGTTCGTTGCCGCCGCAATCGTAGCCGCCACGTCCTCGCGCAGCCGGAAGAAGTCAAGCGTGCTCATGCCCGAGTAGCTCTCACCTGAGCCATCGGCATATCTCTGCTGAAGTGCCCGCGTAACCGCCTCGCGGTCCCAATCGGCGAAATGCTCCGCCAGGTGCGTGAGGTACTCGATGTCCTGCTGGCCGCGACGCATCATCTTCAGACGCACGCTGGCGACCGCCCCGTCGTACGTACCGTACCCCGGAACGCTTTCGCCGGAATAGACGATTGACAGCTCCGGATAGTTGGGCGGCGGGTTGTTGTACCAATTGGTTTGGAAGTTGTCCCAGTATGGCAGCGCACCATCGACTCTCCACGCCCAGACCTGAAGGAACCGCCGCGAGTTGGTCAGGTTGCTGCCGGACGGCGAGTTGCCGCCGCCGTAATACCACCAGTCATCTTCGGGGAAGCTGAGCTGACGTCCAGCAATCATGCCCCGATATTCGGTCACCTGGCTGCACACCCAGTGGTTGATGCGATTATCGAGCTGTCCCCGATGCATGCCGACACGCGTAGAGATGTCCACGCGGAAGTGGAACTTCACGTCCGGCGCCGTCGCGGCTGCGTCGGCCGCACCGTCGGAGTAAATCTGCTGGAAATACCCCAGCGCCGCCATGCACTCGCCCTCGCTCGGCTCGTCGAGGTTCCAAAACTGAGAGTGCGGGTTGGTCGCACTGCCCCAGAAATACTTGTTGTTCAGGTAGATCTGGAAATAAGTGTCGGTCCATCCACTGGCCTGGGCGCGTTGGGCGAAGTCGGCCACGACGTTCCGCACGCCCGTTTCGTAGGCCACCGGGTACGAATCCGGCGCCGGCGCGATTTCCAGAAACTCGGCCGGCGGATAGGTCGAACCGGTGTTGGGATCCGCCCCCCCCGGCCAGAGGGTGTACCAGTACACTCCACCGAGCCCGCCGGGAATCTCGTCGAACCAGAAGTAGGAGCTGAGCGGCCACGACTCGAAGACCGGCAGGTAGAACTCGGGGATTGGCGTATTCTCGCCCGGACCGTGATAGCCCATCGCCGCAGTGAACGCCGAACCGTCCAGATACCGTGCATACTGGCTTTCGAACGTATCCCAGCCATTGGGGTCGAGGTGAGTGGTCGCACCCGACCCGACAAGTGTCGGGGTCCGCTGCCAGTCGACCCTCGGGCTGAAGTCCGAGTTGAGCGTGTGGCTGTTCGGCACGGTGTTGACATTGGCCCGATGCTTATGACCGAGCTGATGGTACCGCAGGGAGATATCCAGATAGCGCGGCCAGTCGCCGCTGCCCGCCCAGTCCCACGGCTCGTGGTAGCCGTTCAGATCCACCACGAAGCCGAACTCATCCGGCAGCGCCCAGTCGCGCACGAGAAGCTCCAGGTCGACTGCGAGCGGCGAGCCGAGTTCGTCGGCATCCACCGTCACCACCCCCGTGTACGTGCCAGCCGACGCGCCGCGCGGAACGTAGACGTCGACCCAGACCGACTGGTTGGTCTGGCCGCTGATGGCATTGGTGGGGTCAGGAAGCGTAAACGTCGCGGGGAACGGATCGAACAGTGGGATGCACGCGTCCGCATAGTAGGCGCCGGACGGCACGTACCAGCACCGAAACAGCTCGACGTTCGGCGACGATGGGATGGTGGCTCCGCCAGGCCCGGTCAGGTCGCCCACCGAGACCGACACGTTGTTGAGCGTGCCGACCAGCTTCTCCAGAATCAGTTGGAAAGCCACCACTTCGTTGGCTGCCGCCCGGAGCGCCACCTTGTTGTTGACCGCATCCCAGGCCGGGTTGCCCTTCTTATAGCCGTCGGCGCCGGAGCCGGTGTAGCCGTCCTCGATCCGGTTTCCGGTGACGGGGTTGACCTTCGTGTCGTCGGTGCACACCCAGTAGCGCAGTACCCCCGGCACCGAGCGCACCTGCGCCGCGGGCCCGGGCTCGACAAACCCATCGTCCTCGAAAGGCACCACTGCCTGCGCGGACGGAAGCGTCAGCGAGGTTGTGACGATGGCTGTGTCGTTGCCCGCCTGATCGTACGCCCGCACCGCGAAGTGGTACGTGGCCGCCGGGGTCAGGCCCTCTACGAGCATCTGCTGCATGTCACCGGACGATAGCGGTCGCGGAATCCGCCAGCGATCCACCAACGTGGCCGAGTCGAAATTGCCCTCGGTGATCGCACTGCCGGAATAGCGCACGTCGTACCCGAATGCGCGGCCGCTCGGTCCGCCGTCGCCCGGTGCGGCCCAACTCAATACGACTTGCCCATTCCATTCGCCCGCCTCGGCCGTCAGACCGGCCAGAGCGTCGGGCGGCGTCGAGTCGGTGATGCCCCCGACCAGATACAACTTGGGGGCGACCGGCCCGGGGCTGCCCCACTGGTCGCGCGTGTACACGGTGTTGTTCTGAAGGCGGTAGCCACGCGTGTCCGAAAGCGTCAGCCCATACTGATCGAGAAGCAGACCGTGGATCACGTCGGGGTCCACCGCGATGCGATAAAACGTCTTGTCCCCCCCGGGCGTGCTGGCGGTGTACTTCGTGAAGCCCTGGTCGGCCGGGTGAGCATAGCTGGCCAGCGAGCCATTGTTGCCGTATGTGGCCGACGTGAAATCGCTGCCCGGGTACGTCCACCAATCCTCCGACGCCGGGTTGTTCTCGTCAGCCGGACGCTGCCGCCAACGCCAGCAGCACTCCCCCACGTCGGCATCGGTCCAGGCGCTGGTCTGGTTGCCCTCTTCCCACGGGACGTTGATCGTGCAGAGGTCGGCTGCATACAGCTCCGATGAGCTGGAGGAGCAGACGTGCAGCTCGGCGTCGGTGATCGTCCAGCCGGCCAGACTCGACAGGTCAAAGTCCATAATGACCATTTCCTGGCTGCTCTTGCACCGAATCGAGCCGGCCTTGCCTCGATTGAAAAGCTGCTCACTGGAGACGCTAGAGAACCCCGCGTCCTTGGTGGCCGTGAACGTCAAAACATTCGGATCATTCGGATCCAGGAAACCGAAGGCCGGTGTCGCGATTGAAGCAAGGAGCGCCAGACATCCAAGTGTGGTTCGGGCAAACATGTCTTTCACCTCCACAGGCGGGTCAGGTTTCCACGTGCGCCGACCCCCCAGTCGACACCTACCACTAACGATACCAGAAACGGCCCCTCTACGCAATCACCGCGCGCCCTCTACTGTAGACCCAGACCGGTTCGCGCATGGTGTGCCAGTGGGCAAACTCTGTCGCGGGCTTAGGTTCCGGCCGACCTCGACATGCCGCCGAGACTGTACACCGGCCGGCGGACGGGCATAATGGGCATTGTCCGCAATGTTGGATTGCCCTATCGGCGAACGCGTCTTGCAGAGCGTGAAAGGATCGCAGATGTTCAACCACTCTCTTGTTCGAACCACGGTGCCGGCGCTCGTGGCGGGCGTCATCGGGGGCGTCGCATCGACCTGGGTGGTCTCCGGGTCGGCAACATCATTCGCATCAACATCGGCGCCGGTGTGCCCAAGCACCACGACCAATCAAGCATCGACCACTCGGCCGGCAGCCATCGCCGCCAGTCAGTTTGCCCTGACCGACGACGCCGGCAACACCCTCGCCACGCTTGCGGTCGATGCAGCCGGGCAGCCGCGCCTGGTGCTGCGCAGCCAATGCGGCACGAGCCGTATCGAACTGGGTGTGTTCTCGATCCTCAGCGAAGACCCCGACAGCGCGGCCGATGACAAGATCGATCCGTATCCCTTCGTTGCCCTGTATCACAAGGACAACGCGCGGGTCATGCTGCACTTCGACGGGCTGGAACTGCAAGACGAGAAGGGAGCGACACGCGTCTCGCTGGGCATGGGCCGTGGCGGCCTTCCCGCGCTGGAGCTTTTCGGACCGGACGGCTGGCCTCTATGGACCGCGCCGTGAGCCGTGTCTACGGCTTGGGCGGGGCGCGGCGAGCCATGTTGGCCTTGACCACCAGGTAATCGCTCGTCGTGACGCGGCCGCTGCCATTCACGTCGCAGCTTGCATCTGTGTACTGTCCCATGTGGTCCTTCACTTCCCCGTAGTCGGCCGTAGTCACCCGCCCACTACCGTTGGCATCACCGAACACCGTACACACATCGAGCGAGAACGCCGCTACACGAAAATCAACTGAAGGCGTAATGGCATATCAGGTCAGGTCGCTCAGCCTGGCCCCTTCCCGAACCGCCTTCAGCGTTGACCCGCTCGGATCGTCCGGATCGACGGCGTAGCTGAAGCAACCACTGACGGCAGAAGTATGTCTAACTTATTATAACACAAAGACTTGTGTGTCAGGGACATGCTCCGGCCAAGGGCTTGGCCAATGTTTCATCACACTCGTTCGCTTCTGCCGATCGGCCTGGCCTATTGGGTCCGCTAAATTGCCCATGGCCAAGTGGTCGATACACCCATCGGACGGCTCGCCCGATAGAGGGATTGGCTTGATCTGGTTGTGGGCTTTGCTGGCGGCGGCAGGCTGCTTGGCTGCGTTGACCTTCATGTCGCTGCTGGGCAAGACCAAGCAATGCTGTGACGACCTTCTGCACCGACGCTGGCAGGTGCGGCAGCGCGAGCAGCGGCGTGAGGCCCAGACGCGGGCCCGCAGTAAGGCCAAGACTTCAGAACCGCCCATTGCCCCCGAACGGCCCAAGCCAGTCGCCCCGTCCATGGCCGAACCCGTCGCTGTTGCCGAGTGACCGGCCTTCTTACGTCGCATCGGCTCTTCTATCGTACCTTCGTGGCGAGTCAGCGTAGGCCGGTAGCCGATCCGCCAGTCTCGGCGTCGACACTATCCCCCCCGCTCAGCCGGATCGCCCTCCACCGGCGCGGTCAGGCGCTTCTGGTGACGCCGACAATGTAGGCTATCCAGGCGTCTTCCACCTCGACGCGTTCGCGTTGCCGAAACACGCCGTTGCCCTCGCCGTCCTCGTCGGTGCCCTCCCAGTACACCTGGGCGTCGGCAAAGCCACTCTCCAGCAAGGCGTCGCGCAGCTCGGGCAGCGTCCACAGCCGCCAATCATACGTAAACGCCCGCTTGATCCGTGACCCGTCCGGGAAGTCAAACCGTATGTGGTTGAGCGCCTCATTCGTGATGGGGTTGTATCGGGCCTGGTCCCACACATAGGTGAAACCCTCCTTGCGGGTGGGGTCCTTCTTGGGCCGCTGCGCGTCGGGCCCGCCGTAGATGTCCATGACCATGATCCCGCGATCGGCAAGCGACCGCCGGCAGCGGCGCAGATACCGCACAAGCACAGCACGCTGCTTGAACACGCAGAACGAGAAATTGAGCGACAGGATCACATCCACAGGCCGCGTCGCCACCGCCAGCACATCCTGCTGGATCAGTTCGACGCGTTCGGCCTGACTCGGGCGGAGCTTCGCCAAGTAGTGTCGGCGACCCCAATCGAGCGGCACCGGATCGAGGTCCACGCCGATCGCCCGGTTGTCCGGCCCCGACCGGACCCATGCACAACAGATGGCGGCCGTCCCGCAGAAGTCCTCGCGGACCCGGATCGGGCACGAGCCGTTCTGCTTGCGGTACACCCGGCGGGCAAATCTCACTTCCGCCTCGGGGTCCTGCACCGCCTTGGCGTAAAGCTCGTACCTGTCTGCCGTCTTGGCCGTCCATTTTCTTTTCTTACTTTTAGCCATTACACGTCCGATCTGTCTAGGTTAGGGCCAACTTTCACCATAGCAGAAGCTTCGGGATGAGGCGACCGCTCGACCAGAATCGCCTGAAGCGGTGCCTCCGCCTACACTGGCCACTATAATGAGTTTGAGACGGCTGCCGCCGTCAAGTGGTGCTGACGCATCAGGGCGGGTACCTTATGCCTGCGGCGAGATGGGCGGCACGTGAATTCGTCTGACAGACAAGGCTGAAACCATGGCCAAACAAGAATCCCTCGCCAAAGACGATCCGTACGTGGGCGTCGACATCGGCGGTACGAAGATTCAGGCTTCGCTGGTCCGCGAGTCCGGGACGATCGCAGGACATCGGCGCTGTCGCACGCCGCGCGACGCCGAACCCCAGGCCACGCTTCAAGCGATCTGCCAGACGGTGGACGAGCTACTGCAAGAGCACGGCCTGGCGCCGAAGGCGCTGGCGGCCATGGGCGTTGCCGTGGCGGCGGTGGTCGACCCGGATCGGGGCCGCATCGTCGCCACTCCCAATATGAACCTTGGCGGTATGGTGATCGTGCCGCCGCTGGCGGAGCACTTCGGCATACCCGTCGCCCTCGGCAACGATACAAATCTATCCACACTCGGCGAGAAGTGGCTGGGCGCCGGCCGCGACGCCGACAGTGTCATGGGCATCTTCGTCGGTACGGGCATCGGCGGGGGCTTCGTTACGCAACATGGGCTGTGGCGGGGCCACCGCGAACTCGGGGCCGAAATCGGCCACATGATTATGGAGATACGGGGCCCGCGGTGCGGGTGCGGCAATTGCGGCTGCCTCGAGGCCCTGGCCAGTCGAACGGCCATCCAGCGCGACATCCGCGACGCGGTGGCTGCCGGCAGACCGACCGTGCTGACCGAGATGCTGGATGGCGACCTGAGCATCATCCGTAGCGGTGCCCTGAAGCGCGCCTTGGCCAGCGAAGACGCGTTGGTCGGCGAGGTCCTCCGTCACGCGGCGGAAGTTCTCGGCCACGCGTGCCTGACGGTACGACATGTGCTCGATCCTGAAGTGCTCGTGCTCGGCGGCGGGGTCATGGAAGCTTGTGGCGACTTCATGTTCCCCTTCGTGGAACGTATTGTGAACGGCGATCCCTATCCCGGTACGCCGGAGAGCGGCAGGATCGTTCTTTCCTCGCTGGGCGACGACGCGGGGGTCCTGGGCGCCGTCGCGTTGGCTCGCGAGCACATTGGTCGAAGTCCTTTCGGCAGGCCTATGGCGGCAGGCGTGGCCTCGCCCTCGATCAATCGATGCGAGTTTGGGCGAATCACCGTGGGCACCAAGACGTATGACGGCGACGTGTACATCCGCGCGAACGGCAAGGTCAAACCCCGTAAGAAGAAGCTGGCCAAGCGGCTATACGGCGACAGCCACGTGATCGGCCCCGAGGAGGCCGCAAAGGTCTGCAAAGGCGCACCTGAAGTGTTGTTCGTGGGTGCAGGACACTCCAGTTGCGTCGAGCTGAACCCTGAAGCCGAACAGTACCTCCGTCACCGCGGCGTGGCCTGTCAGGTCTTGCCCACCCCCCAGGCGGTTGACGCCTACAACGCCTGCCGCCAGCGCAAAGCCGCCTTGATCCACGTCACGTGTTAGCCATTGCCCGGATTGCCCATGCGAGCGAACACCCCGGCTCCAGGTAGCCCGTACCGCACAAGCGGTTCTATTCCAGTTTGATCTTCGAGACGTCGCACATCGCCTCAGGAAACTCCATGCCCCACTCTTCCATCACCTCGACCAGGATTTGCGAGACGGCAAGATTGCGGAACCATTTCCTGTTGGACGGGATAGCGAACCAGGGAGCGTGCGCCGTGCTGCATTGACGCAGCACGTCCTGGTAGGCCCTCATGTAGTCCTTCCAGTGCCGCCGTTCCTTAAAATCCTGCGGATTCACCTTCCAATGTTTGGTGGGATCCTCCAGGCGTGCTCGGAACCGTGTGAGTTGCTCATCCTTGCTGATGTGCAGATAGAACTTGAGAATGTGCACGCCGTGCGAGGCCAGCATCTTCTCGAAGTCGTTGATCTGCTCGTAGCGGCGCGACCAGAGCGACTCGTCGACGAGTTTGCGCACGCGGACGATCAGCACGTCCTCATAGTGCGATCGATTGAAGATGCCGATCTGGCCCTTGCGCGGCGTGGCCCGATGAATCCGCCAGAGGAAATCGTGCGCCAGCTCTTCCTCGCTCGGCGCCTTGAACGACACCACCCGGCAGCTCTGCGGATTCAGTGGGCCCATGACGTGTCGAATCGTGCCGTCCTTGCCGGCCGCGTCCATCGCCTGAAGCACGATCAGGACGGACCGCTTGTTTTCGGCATAGAGCAGGTATTGCAGCTCGGACAGTCGCTTGAGGTTCTCCTTCATTACCGGCTTGGCCTGCTTCTTGCGGTCGAAGCCCGCTGTGTCGTCCGGTTCCCACTCGTTCAGATTCACGTCACCCCCCGGCTTGACCATGAAGCGCTCGCTGAAATTCATACCACTGACTCCTTCGACGACGTCTGTAGCGCCGGGCTTGTGATGTCGCCCGGACAGGGAGCCTTTGCCGCCGTCTCACAGACCGCAGCACCTACTTCTGTGGCCGCGTCAACGGGCGAAAGCGTGACTTGACCTGTTGGGCCGAACGGGCCGCCTCCATCGCGTCCTGGTAGAGTACCTCTTGCGCCCGCACGGCTTTGCCGCTCCGCGGCACATTTTCGTAGGTTCCGTCCGGCAGCAAACGGCGGGCCTTGACGTTGTCGGCAAAGAACGTCTCCAGGATGCTCACGGCACGTCGAACGAGGCGTGGATCCTTCAATGGGAACAGCAACTCCAATCGCCGATCCAGGTTGCGCTCCATCCAGTCTGCGCTGCTGAGGTAGACCTCTTCATGGCCGCCGTTGCGGAAGTAGAAGACGCGAGCATGTTCGAGGAACCGATCGACGATCGATCGGACCTCGATGTTCTCCGACACACCCTTCAGGCCCGGGCGGAGACAGCAGATGCCTCGCACGTTCAGCATGACCTTCACGCCCGCCTGTCCGGCGCGGTACAAGGCCTGGCAAATGCGCTTGTCCTGAAGCGAATTGACCTTGGCCATGATGAGGCCCGGCTGGTCCGGAGTCGAAGCCCGGATCTCCCTGTCGATCAGATCGACAAACCGGTTCCGCAGACCTGTTGGCGCGATGGTCAGCGAGGAAAAGCCTACCGCCTCCGAGTAGCCGGTCAGCACGTTAAAGAAGGCCGCCACCTCGCCGGCCAGATCGCGGTCACTCGTCATCAGGCCGATGTCCGAATAGACCCTTGCCGTTCCGTCGTTGTAGTTGCCGGTCGACAGATGCACGTACCGGCGAATGCGAGGACCCTCTCGCCGCACGATCAACAACGCCTTGGCGTGGGTCTTCAGTCCGGCAATGCCGTAGATCACGTGGCAGCCCGCATCCTCGAGCCGGCGCGCCCACTCGACGTTCCGGGCCTCATCGAAACGAGCCTTCAACTCGATCAGTACCGTTACTTCCTTGCCGTTCTCTGCCGCCGTCTCCAGCGCGTGGACAATCGGGGAGTCGCCGCTGGTGCGATACAACGTCTGTTTGATCGCCAGCACGTTGGATTCCTCAGCCGCCTGACTCACCATCTTTACCACCGGCTCGAAGCTCTCGTAGGGATGAAACAGCATCACGTCGTGGTCCTGAATCGTCTCCCACAGGTCTTCGCTGCCGATCAGGTCTCGCGGCGGCTGTGGCGGCCATTCCGGGATCTTCAGCGACTCGAATCCTGAACGATTGGCGATCTCCATCAGACCGGTTGCGTCCAGCAGGCCGTCAACCTCGTACACGTCTTCGGGCCGAAGCTCGAGCGATCGAACCAGCCAGTCCCTCAGCCGACCGTCGGGACTCGCCGAGATCTTCAGCCGAACCGCTGCACGGCGCCGGCGTGCCAGAACCGCCTCCTCGACCGCGTGAAGCAGGTCGGCGGCCTCGTCCTCCTGGATGGCCACGTCGGCGTCGCGCGTCACGCGGAACACAGTCGTCGCCAGCACGCGGCCCTCCGGGCACAGCAGCCCCACGTTTTCGGCAATGACGTCTTCCAGCGGAACGAGATTGACGCCCTCTTCGGCGGGGATGGTGATGAACCGCGGAAGCAGGCCGGGCACCGGGACCGCCACGATCTTCTCCGACGCCGACTCGCCACGGCCAAACCTGATCACCGCCGCCACGTTCAGTTGCAGACTCGGCAGCAGCGACGCGCGGTCCAACTCTTCCACCGCCAGCGGCGTCAGAACAGCGGAGATCTCCGACGAGAAGTGCGACCGCAGGAAACGCCTCTGCGCCGCCGTCCAGTCGCGCGGCTGCAATACCCAAAGCCCGTGTTCCCGTAGCGCGGCCAGCACCTCTCGAATGCCCGCCGTTTGCTCATCCGCCATGCGACGAACACGCTCGGAGATGCGCGTGAGTTGCTGACCGGCCGTCAACCCGCTCGGGTCGCGCCTCCGTACGCCCGCCGCACGCTGCTGCATGAGGCCGGCAACACGAATCAGAAAAAACTCGTCCAGGTTCGAGCTGACGATCGCCAGAAACTTAAGTCGTTCCAGCCGCGGCAGGTCGTCCGACAGACCCTCTCGCAGGACTCGATCGTTAAACTCCAGCCAACTCAGTTCCCGGTTGATGAACAGTTCCGGCGAGTTGAACTCTTCGCGAGCCATATTGCCACCGACTCTACACTGACTGATGGGTTCCGCAAGCCGTTCGCCCACCGACCCGACCGGGCCGTGTATCGCCCTGGTCGATCGACAGGTCCCTCCTGCTTCTCCTACTTCACCGTGCGGGCTCGCGCCGGCTGCGCTTCCTCCACATGCACCTTCAAGCCGTAAATGTCCTCGAAGAGATCGCCTTTGGCCGCGACCTGCCTTCGCTCGAGCGTCAGATCGGCCGCCCCTGCCACCGAGAGAATCAGATTCTCGTCGCGTCGCTCGCACTGGATGTCCCGAACCTGCTGGCCGTGACCCCGGTCGAGCGCGTCGGCCACGCGCAGCAAGGCCGCCAGTTTGCTCACGACCATGCGCGTCTCGCGCGGCATGGCCATGTAGTCAACGTGCGTCGGCTTCGGGCAGGCGCGCCGGTGGTACCGAGCCACGTGGGCGACGACCAGCAGTTCGTCGCGCGTGAGGCCGAAAACCTCGGAATTCGCAATCAGATAATAGCTGTGCTTATGGTGCGCCCGACTGCTGACAAACCCGCCCACCTCATGCAGCAGCCCCGCCGTTCGCAAGAGAAGGCGATGCCGGCCACCCAATCCGTGCTCGCCCTGCAACTCGTCAAACAGACGAACAGACAAGTCGGCCACGTGCCGCGCGTGCTTCAGGTCGACGCGATATTTCTCCGCAATCGCCGTCGCCGAGTGGATCACCCCTTTCGAAACCGACTCATCCTCCTGTCCCGTCACGCTTCGCACCAGATCAAGCAACAGGCCGTCACGCATCGATACGTGCGAGACGATGATCTGCTCGGCTCCGGTTGCATGCAGCAGCGACTGATACACCACCAGAGCGGGGTCAAGCGTCTCGGCGTCGGCAAAAGGCAGGCCATACATTTTGGCCAGCTCCTCAGTTGTATGGCGCTGGCACTTCGCCACAAGTTTGTCGAAGTCCGATCGGGCAATGGCGGAGAGGTCGCCCGACCCGGTCGACTTGCCCACCTGCCGAGCGGCAAAGCGCGCGTCTCCCCCGACCGCAACAAACGTGCGAATCCTCTTAAGATGCAACTCACTCTGAAGGCTGGCGACAATGTTGGCAATCTGATCGCGCAACAACTCGGCAGAACGATCGGGCGAGTCTTCCGTGGTCGAAAGCATCTCCTGCAAACGGATCGAACCCAGGTTCAGATTCTGAGACGCGGCAATTTCGCCTTTGCGCAGCACAGTCAGCACTGTGCTCCCGCCGCCCACCTCGCAAATGAGCGCGCTCCTGCGAGCCAGCCCAAAGCCCCTGCCCAAATCATGCCGCACGGCCGTCACCGTCAGACGGCTTTCCTCCGACGTGTCAATCACCGCAACGTCCAGACCCGTGGCCATCAGCACGCGGTCCAGAAACGTGTCCACATTCGCCGCTTCGCGCACCGCGGTAGTAGCTACTGCGCGCACGTGCTGGGCGCCGTACGTCCGCAGAACCCGCTGGTAATCCCGCAGGATCGCAACGGCCGCACGCACCGTCTGCCTGCTAAGCTGCCCACGCCGGAACGTGTCTTGCCCCAGGCGAACCGCCCGCTGCAAATGCTCCAGAATCTCGAGTTCGCCGTCCGGCAGGACCTGGGCGATCGCCATGCGAATGGCGTTCGAGCCGATATCAATGGCCGCAACGATACTCGCCGGCTGTTCTTTTGACGGCACGGCGGCTTGACCGTCGTCTCGGACATCGCCACGTCCGTCGCCACGATCGATTTCCGATGCTCCCACGAAATATGCTCCTCGCCGTCAGCGTCTCGCTGCAACAGGCTCGATAATGATTTTCCGGGTAAAGACCGACTCGAGCAAATCAGCTTTCTCGCTCGCCGCCAGTATCTCCTCGTCGGCTGGCCCGTTGACTGCGCAACGTATCACCACGCGCTCCGCCGACACCTCGCACCGCAGGTCACGCACAGCGTTCACGTGCGTGCGATCGAGACCGTCAGCCACCCGCAGAATTCCGCCCAGCACCCACACCCGCCGCCGGTCCTCACCGTCCAGACGGGCAAAGTCCTCATGACCGTCCTGCGGAAGCGCTTTGCGATGGTATCGTGCGATCAGTCCCACAAGCAGCCGCTCGCGGTCCGTCAGCGGCAGCGATTCGCCCTGGAGAATCATACGCAGGGCCGCCTTATGATGACCGGCCTTGCCATGCGCCCATCCAATGTCGTGCAACAGCCCCCCACAATGCAACAGGAATCGCTCCCGAGAACCCATCTTGTGCAGCGACTGCAGCGAGTCGAACAATAAAAGGGCCAACCGTGTCACCTGATGTGAGTGCCCCCGTTCGTATTGACACTCGTCGGCAAAGGCCAGAACCGCTTCGAGCACCGCACGTTCGTCGTTCGGGCAAGCCGGTCTGGCAGACTGCCGACTCGCGCTCTGGTCAGGAAGCGGCTTGCTCACTCGCACAATCCTCTTGGGCTTCGCCGCCAGGCTCTTCGCCCTGCTCAGCTTTGTCGATGTGAGAATCGAGTGTCTGGATCAATCGCTCCCAGATCTGCGCATCCTGAATCTCGCCCCAGCGCCGCTTCAGTTCTGCGAACGCTTGCTGGCGGACCTCTTGCTGGTGCTCCAGAAGGTAGTCGATTCCCGGCGCGAGACGTTTGAAGGGCCGACTGTGACCGAAGTATTGCCGCGCACGCTCCTGTTCCTCGTCGCGAAACCTTTGAAAATCCTCGGTCCAGACGTCGCTGTCATGAATGGCGCCCAGGAGTGTCTGCACCTGCTTGACGGCTGTGACGGTCTCATCCACCGTGTCTTGGTAAACGGGCTTAAACAACTCCATCGTGTACCGCAGACGCTTGGCCGACACACGCATTCGATGGTGTCGCCGCCGATCGGCGGGATCCGCCAGACTGCCCTGATACCCCATTAGCTTATACAACCGACGAACGATGTTCTCGCGAGCCTGTGCGAAGGCAAACGGGCTGGGGGCAAACGCCACCCCGTCTTCCTGCCCGGCCAACACCTGATCGGTAACCGATCGAATCTCCTTAAGCGCGCCGCTGCCTTCCAGGCGGTCCAGACCCCGGATCACGCGCGGCTGAAGCGCCTCGCGCCGTTGCCGCAGCCGAAGCAGAAGGCGCGCCACCCCCGCTCGGCAGGGCCGTCTCTCCTCAGGCAACTCCGCCAGGATCTGCTGGATGTATTGCACCTGCACGTCCATGTCTCGAGCCGACCCGAGCGCAACGGTGAACTGCCGTATCTGCTTCCGCCACTTCCTGAACGTCCTGCCCGGCCAGCAATCGCGAAAGGTGCTCAAGGCGGCCCGCAGGCGTCGCGACGCCACCCGCGCCTGATGAAGACATTCCACATCCTCGCCCGTCCGGGTGCCCTCGATTTGACGCAAGAGTGCCTTGGCCTGCTTACGGATGTTCCGCGCCGCCAGCACCCCGTAGCTTGGGTCGATAGACTGCTTCATGCTCTGGCCCGACACAGCAACCCGCCGCCCAGGAGCCTTGCCTCGGCCGGCTCGATGGGTTGCTAGCCCTGTGCGCTCACCGCCCGTCGGCAACTTTGCCTGTCCCGGTCTAACCGGCCCATCGCCGGACATCGCGGCAGGCGACGCCTCGCAGGAGTAACCCGGCACGCCTCAACGACGACCACGCTGGGCTTCGGGCGGCTCCGCGACCGACTGCAATTCCATTATATGTAAAGACTTACGCAGAGGAGCCGCCGCGCACAGACGGCAACCACGAACGCTAACACGCCGATCCGAGTGTGTCAACCGACCACGCCCAGCCCGCCGGCCAGGACGGCTAGCGCCGCACGGGAGGTGGTCGCCAAGCCGCTTCGCCGCGAGACAACTGTCTATTGACACGCTCTGATGGCCGACTATTAATGGGCGACAGGGCGATTAGCTCAGTTGGCTAGAGCGCCTGCTCGACATGCAGGAGGTCACTGGTTCAAGTCCAGTATCGCCCAGTTTTCATTTCTGTACGAATGCAGAGCTTCACGTAGCAGTACCGAGCCGGGTTTGATCGGCGCGCACGATTGGCCTCGACCGGTCCGCTGGGAGCATCGCTCGACTACAACCGCGACTCGGGTCGGGCGGGTTGGCCGGTCCGGGCGGAGGCGTAGATGGCGTCCATCAGCTCGCTGTGGATGATGCCGTTGACCGGGCCGGTACGCGCCTGGTCGCGCCCCAGGATCGCGTCAATGAAGTTGTCCGCCGGCTGAAGCGGCTTGCCGGTGATGGGCGGATACTTGACCTTGTCGCGGCCTTGCCACACGGTGATCGAACTGCCGCCCCACCCGTCGATTTCGACGCGCCCGTTGTCGAAGATAAAGACCATATGGCTGCCGTTGGAGGGGCAGTTGCCACTGACGAGCATGCTGGCCAGGACGCCGCTGCGAAATCGGACGATAAAGACCGAGTTGATGTCGACCGGGGCGCCGCAGTTGGCGACGTACGCGCACACTTCTTCGACCGGGCTCTCGACCGACCAGCAGAGACTGTTGAGCAGGTGAGCCCCCGAATCGTAGGCCTGCCCGCCGCCGGAAAGCTTGGGATCCTGTCGCCACGTATCGAGGGTGCCGTTCAGCCAGCCCTGCGACAGATAGCCCTGCACCATCTCCAGCCGCCCCAGCGTGCCGTTGCGGATGACTTCACGGAGATAGAAGAACTCCGGGGTGCACGAGGTGTTGTAGGCGACCATGAAGACCTTACCGGTCTGGTCGACCTTGTCCCTGAGGCGGTAGGCATGGTCGGTGGAGGTGACCATGGGTTTTTCCATCAGGACGTGGCAGCCGGCCTCCAGGGCGGCCGTGCCCTGCTCGAAGTGGAGCGTGTGCGGGGTGCTGATGACCACGGCGTCGGGGCGGTGGTCGGCGTACATTCTGGCCGGGTCGGTGTAGACGGCCGGCCGCGGTGAGTAGTCCGGGATGGTCTTGTCGATCCAAACGTCTACGATGGATTCAGCCAGGTCGCAACCGGCGACGATGAGTGTGTCGGAGTTGCTGGCCGCCAGGGCGCGGGAGTGCTTGCCGGCGATGCCACCGCAACCGAGAAACGCTACCTTCAGCTTGGCCATGCGTTGTGTCCTTTCACAGCACGGGTGTACAGAAGGGCGGAATGATACCACAGATCGCCGCCACTTCAACAAACCGCCAGCCCCGTCCGCCAAGCCCGCCCGATGGGTGCTCTGGCCTGCGGCGATTGGGGCGTTAAGATGTCTCGCCGCTCGACCCAAAGGACAGAGTCGAGGCGGCAGGTGGCAAGGCGGACGGATCTGTGGCGATCCACATCCGCACTTGCGGTGGCCAGACAGCTCGCTGGAGCGGTGTAGATGAGTGAATTGCGTCTGGAAGAGTTCGTCATGCCGGCGGCCAATTTGGGTCCGCCCAGCCCGCTCGTGCCGTTTGTTGTCGACACCGCCAACCTCGTCACGGTCGACGCCGTCGACGACAACGTCCCCCCGGAAGAGGCGAGGCACGTTGGCTATGGGTACGTGGACGGCTGTCTGCCCTACCTGGTCCAGGACGAGTACGACCGGCAGCGGCGTCCCCGGTCGTTCCGCGCCGCGGTTCTGGAGAATGAAATCCTCAGGGCCACGTTCCTGCCTGAATTGGGCGGCCGGCTGTGGTCGCTGATCCACAAACCCGACGGACGGGAGCTGCTCTTCGCCAACTCGATCTTCCAGCCGGCCAACCTGGGCATTCGCGACGCCTGGTTCAGCGGCGGGGTGGAGTGGAACTTCTGCTGGATCGGACATACGCCCTTTACCTGCTCGCCGCTCTTCGCGGGGCGTGCCGCTTTGGACGACGGAACGCCCGTGCTTCGCATGTGGGAGTGGGAGCGCGTCCGCCAGATGCCCTACCAGATCGACGCCTACCTGCCCGACGGATCGCCGGTGCTCTACGTCCGCGTGCGCCTGGTCAACGGCGACGATCGCACCGTTCCGGTCTACTGGTGGTCCAACATTGCGGTGACCGAAACGGCCGACACGCGAGTTCTGGCGCCGTGCGACTCGACCCTGACGTTCAACTACGCCGGCAAGCTGTCGCTGGCTTCGTATCCTTACAGGGACGATCGGGATTTAAGCTACCCGACCCAATCGCCGCATGCGGCCGACTTCTTCTTTCGCATTCCCAAAGGCGAGTACCCCTGGGTGGCGTCGGTGGACGGCGGCGGGAAGGGCTTTTTTCACGCGTCGAACGAGCAGTTGAACGGGAGGAAGGTGTGGGTCTTCGGTATGGGCGCGGGCGGACGGCAGTGGCAGAACTTCCTCAATCCAGGACACGCGTACATCGAAATCCAGGGCGGCCTGACGCGCATCCAGTCGCAGTGCCTGCCCATGCCGCCCCACACCCAGTGGGAATGGGTGGAGGCATTCGGCCCGGTCGAGGCAGACCCGGCCACCGCCCATGGCAAGGATTGGTCGGCTGCCTGGAAGGACGCGCAGAAGCGAATTGAAGCGACCGTCTCTCGAAAGCACCTGGACATGGAGTTGGCCCGCACCGAGGCCATGGCGCGGCGGGCACCGGACGAGGTTCTACACCGAGGCTCGGGGTGGGGAGCGATGGAGCGGCTTCGGCGGCAGCGCGGCGACGAGCCGCCCATCGAGCCGTCCTCGGTCGTGTTCGACGACGACAGCCTGTCGCAGGAGCAGGCGCCGTGGCTGGAGCTGTTACGCACCGGCACATTCCCGGAGGCCGACTCGCGCGAGGCACCGGCGTCCTACATGGTTCAAGATCAATGGCGGGCCATGCTCGAAGACGCCATCGAGTCGGGCCGCAGCAACCATTGGTCGGCCTGGCTGCACCTGGGCATCATGCACGTTGCGCACAAGCGGTATGACGAGGCCCGCGGCGCGTGGGAGAAATCGGTGTCGCTGCGACCGTCAGCGTGGGCGTATCGGCACCTTGCCGTTCTGGCCGAGCTTGAAGATCGTCACGACGAGTCGGCGCGCTTGTACCTCCAGGCCGTCGAGTGTGCCCCGGGCTACGGACGTCTGATCATCGAGTGCGGCAAGGCGCTCGTGCGGGCCGCCCAGCACCAGAAGTGGCTGACGTTACTCGAACAGCTCGATGGAACCGTGCGAAGCATTGGGCGCGTGCGTTTGCTTGAGGCGCAGGCGGCGCTGTCTTTGGACGATATCGAGCGCGCCGGATCGATTCTGGAGGATGATCTGGTGGTAACCGACGCCCGTGAGGGCGAGGACGGTCCGGCGCATCTTTGGTATAGGTACCAGGCCAAACGGCTCGCCGCTGCCGAGGGGATACCGCTGGACGAACAGCTCGAAAAGCGCGTTCGGCGTGAAATCCCGCCGCCGTCCTATCTCGACTTTCGTCTCGGTGACTAGTGCTTCATGACATTTGAACATGTGGGTAAAGACGTTTCAGCTTAATTCGGGCGTCAGCGGTGGTGAACTGCCAGTCTACGCCGCGTTGGCGCCGGTTGCGGTTTTCGGTCCAAGGCGTCACCTTACCACGCAAGGCG
>DATKUK010000060.1:0-2053 GCA_035530655.1 Phycisphaerae bacterium | reverse complement strand
CATGGTTCCTGCGGAGGTCGAGAAGTTCGAAGCAGCACCGGCATCCAGACTGATGGCTTCGGTTCCCGAAACGTCGAGAGGGCCATTGGTGGCGTCAGTGACAATCGTGTTGCCAGCCTCGTAGGCCTCTTGCAAAGTCGTCGACTCGTTCAGTACATGGTCGACCCCCGTGTCGTCCGTAAACATCGGGACGTTGGGGGCATCGTTCCGAACCCACCATCGGCCTTCTCCGCCAGTGATACCTGTGACCACCGCGGCGCGCTCCAGCATCTGAAGCGTGCCGGTGGAGTCGATCCTGACCATGCCATCATGCTGGTCAGATACCGACCGGACCCCCGGGGACAGGACGATCGAACCGCCCTCAGAACCTGGACTGGGGTTGGTGCTGAGGAGGTTGCCGGCCGTGATGTTGACGTTGCCGGCCTGGATGATATTGAATCCGTTGGTATTGCCGGCCGTAAGATTGATGTCGCCGCCATTCGCGTTCGCGGCGCCAGTGTTTCCCGCAGCGATTGAGACATCACCACCGTTGACGTTATTTACGCCGCCGCTCGTGTCTCCGTTTGCCGTAATCGAGATTGACCCCCCGTTCCAGGCCGTCGCGGTCCCGGCCATCAGGCCCGTTGCGATTGTGACGTTGCCAATCTGATTGCTGCTGTTGCTCGTGGCAAGGCTGTTCCCAGAACGAAGGAAGGCGCTTCCCGTCCGACCAAAGGACGTGCCGGCATCAATCGTCACCAGACCGCCGATATTCGAAAGACCGGTGGCGGGGTTTGGCCCTGCGGTCATCGTAATGTTACCGGTGGAGCCCGTTCCTATAGGGGCCGCAGTGCCACATGTAACTGTGAAGTCGCCAGCCGGTCCGGCGGAGTTAAATCCGCTACCGGTCGTGATGGTGACGCCACCACCAAAAGTGTTTCCAGCTGTACCGCCGTTGCCGCCAGCAATGAGGATCGGTCCACCCTGGGCGTTACCCGTTCCGGTCGGCTGGCCACCTAGAACTGAGACGCCGCCGGCATCACCGCCTGCGCTGTTCGAGATGCCGCCTGTGATGATGATCGGCTGGCCATTGCCGGCCGTCGAGTTTGCACCACGGATGTTGAAGGGGGTTCCACCAAAACTCGAGGCGCCATCAGGCCCTCGAAACGTGTCCCCAGTAGAGAGGACCGGGTCAGTCCCGCCCGAAGTCTGACCAACAGCAAGTACGGCATCCCATCCGGCAGCGCCGCCACCGTTTGCCGACCAAACGGCCGCCCCTGCAGCTGCGCTGATGCACACGTAGTAGGTTGAGCCCGTGGTGTCGACCCAGACCGAACCTACAGCGTAGCCAGCGTCTTCGTCATCTGATACGCCGGGCGCAACGGTGCCAGCCAGATTGTGCTGGATGTCGAGGTCGTGAATGGGCTGGACGATGGCCTGCGACTGAGCCAGCGTCTTCATCGTGTCCGCCGCGCTAAGAGTACCGCCCGTGATGTTGATCCGGAGATCTCCGGCATCTAAGCTCGCTTGAAGCTCGGCGTCATTGAGGACCTCGCCAGGCCGGTCGAAGTTCGTGACGTCGAGCGACCCCGATGCCGGCACCGTCACCGCTAGCTGCTCAAGGGTGATTGCCCCACCGGTGAGGTTAACGAGCGTGATTGTGGGGAGTGCCATCGATGCCTCTCGTGTACATCGGCCTTAGCTAAGGCCGATGTTCGCTGCTAGGACGGCTCCACCGTGGCGATGATGACGACCCATGAAGTAGCGGTAGCCCCGGCATTCCGCATCGAGTAGGCACCTTCGGAAAGCGTGACAGGAAGCGCAGGGGTTCCCTCTCCAGCTTCCCAGCAGGTTGTACCCGCGGCGGCTGCCGTGGAAGGACTCACCCACGCCGTAGCTCCGGCATTGTCCAAGATCGCCACCGCCGTAGCGACCGCGTCTTCCTTTGTGATGCAGACAGTGGTGAGGTCACCGGCAACCGTGGGTAGCCCTCGGTGCGCGCCATTCATCGTGGTCCCGTCCACCGTGCGGTAAAAGGAGTCTGGAGCCGTCGAGCCCTGGCGTCCGCCGATGA
>DATKUK010000059.1:0-60084 GCA_035530655.1 Phycisphaerae bacterium | reverse complement strand
CTCGGAACCACCGATGCCGCAGCATGGCGGAACTCATGGCAGAGGTCCGCGGATACCTCATCACCCGAAACCGAAGAGCAGCCGCAAAGGGCCGCCATGCAGCCTGAAACCAATGACAGATTCATGCAAGGTTATTTAGTGCCGTTTTCGGTCAGAGAGTTATGGTTTCGTAACTCTTGTTAAAATAGGTAGTTGCGCGATCGGGTTATCCACAATATATAGGGTCTCCAAGTGTTGAGGAACAGCAGTTCTCGTCACAAGGAGACCCGCAATGGACCGAGTTGAGGCACGGAGGCCTAATCCTTACGAGCGTCAGAAGCTCCAGCATATGAAACGCCAGTGCACCAATGCTGTCAACAGTCGCCACGCCCGCGTCATTCTGCTGAGTGGCGGTGGCGTGTCCAACGCCGAGATCGCCTGGCGGGTCGGATACAGCGACGTATGGGTTCGGCAGATCATCCGCCGATTCAATGACGGTGGGGTTCCCGCCATCAGTTGGTATCCCTACTATTGTGCTCACGGCGAGCCGCGGAAGTTCTTCGCGGAGATCGTCGAGCAGGTTGTCGAGGTGGCGCTCTCGTCGCCCAAGGCGTTAATCGGGATGAACGGCTGGTCGCTGGCGAAGCTGCGGGCGTACCTCATCGAGCAGAAGATCATCGGTTCGATTAGCCTCAGTTGGCTGCGAGCGATCCTGCGGCAGCGCAAGGTGCGATGGCGGCACAGCAAGACGTGGAAGGAATCCACCGACCCGGAGTTCTGGCCCAAATATCGGGCCGTTCGACGCCTGTACAAACATCCATCGCGCAACGGCCGGGTTATCTGCGTGGATGAGTTCGGACCGCTGAACCTTCAGCCGCGGGGCGGTCTATGCCTGACCGGTCCGAGCAGGCGGGTGGAGCGTCACCGGGCCACATACAACCGGTGCGGCGGCGTGCGACACATGTTCGGCGCGTACGACCTGAAGACCGATCGGCTGTTCGGCATCTTCACCCGGCAAAAGAACTGGGTTGAATTCCTGAGCTTCCTACGTTGGCTTCGTCGGCGTTACCGCAGCGGCGAGATACTTTACATCGTGTTGGATAACGCGAGCTTTCACCTGAAGGCGGAAGTCCGAGCCTGGGCCGCCGAGCATCGCATCCGGTTCTACTTCACTCCCAGCAGCGCTTCGTGGCTGAACCGGATCGAATGCCATTTCACGGCCCTTCGCAACTTCGCTCTGAATAACTCAGATTTCCGCACGCACGAGGAACAACAGGAAGCAATCGAAAGCTACCTGGACTGGCGAAACGGCACCCGAGACATCAGTCTGAAAACCTGGACTTCATACAAACGTCAACATCGAGTCACAAGGCATGCTGCATGACAGCATCAGAAAACATAACTGACCAACCGAAAACGGCAGTAGCAAGAAGTATGCCGACACTTGGCCTCGCCCTATAATGGGGCAGGCGTGGGCCATGCGTCGTCGATGAGGGGTATGTGTCGACGGGCCGTGCCCATGCGGCCCGGTTTGGGCAAACAACTGGGGAGTCCCTTTATGGCTATGTTTCCAACTCAAAGGCGAGGCCCTCTCGATCGCCTGAATGTCCATGGTTCGCTGGGCGCGACTACTGGCAATCGCTCTTCGGCTTTCGGGGCCGCCGTCCTTACGCTGTCATGGTGTGTCGCCGCGTGGGGTGCCGCGCCGCCGTGGCAGCCTCCCTTTGCCGAGCAGCCGCCTCCGATCGACGAACTGGTAGTCGAGCTGAAGGACAGCGAGGGCAAGCCGGTAGCCGACGCGCGAATCGGTACGTGGGTCGGCCACGGCACGGAGCCCTCTGCTTGGGTCCATTGGAAAGTGGGGTGGCGATCGGGCAAGCTCATCAAGCGGCCCCTCGTCTCGGACGCAAACGGCATCGTCCGTACGACCGACCTTGAACCCTTCAAATACACATCGCCCGACGAAGCTGTCGCAGCCGTGTACGCATGGCACGCGCATCGCAATCTGATCGGTGTCGGTCAGTTTCATCGGGACCAGAAGACCGTGCGTGTCGTCGTAACCATGGTCTCGCCATGTCGCGTGCAAGCCTCCGTCGTCAGCTCGGAACTATCGCGGCTCGACCAGATGGATGACAGGGCCGGGGGATACATATGGTTTGGCGGTTGGCCGGTATTGTCTTGTTTCAGCGGACGCGGCTCCTTTTCGGTGGAGTTTCTCCTGCCGCCCGGGCAGTACGAGTTCCGTGGATCAATATCAGGTTCGGAGTTAGGCGCCAGAACCTTCGAGGTCAAGCACGGACAGCGCGAGCTTGACCTCGGCACGATCGACGTGCCGGCCCGCACGTTCACCCGGCTGCTGGACCGGCCGGCGCCCGAGTTGCAGGGGATCACACACTGGGCCTTCGGCAAGTCGGTCAGGCTGGCCGACCTGCGGGGCAAGGTGGTGCTGCTCCACCTGATGGGTCCGCGCCCCTCCCTCCAGGATTCGCTCATTGAGGTGTACCAGCGACACAAAGACGAAGGACTGGCCGTTGTAGCGCTGTACGCTGGCCTGATCGACTCACCCGAGCAACTCCGCGCAGAGGTACTGTCCCACCTCGACAAGCACGACGATGTACCGTTCCCCGTGGGCATGGACACCGGCGGCCAACTCCATACCGAGTGGCGTCTTCACCATAAATGGCAGACCCGCGGCCTCATGCACGATGTGTATGGATCGACCGGAGACCACACCATCCTCATCGATCGCGAAGGTAAGGTGTCAGGCCATGTGTGGCCCGGCCTCCAACCCCGATTTGATGACGACATTGCGGCGGCGATCAGCGAAGGGCCGTCAAACCCGAAAGGAAACCATCGGCAGAGCACCACCCCGCGCCCGACGACCCGCCCGGCGGTCGATCCGAACGACGCGTTGACCTTCCGAATCCTGGACCCCGATGCAAAGCCGGTCAGCAGCGCGAAGGTCGGCGTTAGGGCCGACTGGTCGTTTCGTCATCAATACCCCAATCGGCCTTATGTCAGGGTTGGCCGGTCGGTGGGAGGCCGTACGCCGGTCGCCGACAGCGCGGGTGTCGTGACAGTCTCGCGGGAGGAGATCTTCCGAGATGGCTGGCCGGCGGATCGGCCCATGGCGCTGTTCGTATGGGATGCCGCCGGCGCCCGTGCAGCACTGATCGAGGTGCGACTCTCCGATCTCGGCAGCAGTCGCCAGGTGACACTCTCTCCGGCGTGTCATGTCCAGGGCACGCTGACGAGCGGCGGTTTGCAGGAAATCGGCCAGGCTCTGGAATGGGCCAATACGTATGTGTACTGGAACGAACGTCATCGACCCGTTCAGTGCGCGTCAAAAGAGCAAGAGTTCGAATTCTGGCTGCCGCCGGGCCGCTATAAAGTGCGTGCATATGGAACGGACACGTACGACGCCACGCAGGATCTGACCATCCAGCCCGGCGAGATAGAGAAGAAGATCACGCTTGACCTGCCGGCGGACCACATATCGACGTTGATCGGCAAGCCCGCGCCGGAACTGCGCCGAATCAAGGGATGGAAAAACGGCGGGCCCGTCAAGCTGGCCGACCTTCGCGGCAAGGTCGTGCTGCTGGACTTCTGGGGGCATTGGTGTGGGCCGTGCATCCAGGGCATGCCGAAGCTGATGGAGTTGCACGACGCCTACGCCGACAAGGGCCTGGTCATTATCGCCATCCATGACGATTCGGTGGCGTCGATCGAGGATATGGACGATCGTCTTGCCCAGACCCGCAAGAAGTACTGGGGTGGCCGTGATTTGCCCTTTCTGGTGGCCCTGGACGGCGGCGGGAGCACGCCGGTCGAAGGGTCCGATCGCGAGGCGAAAGGCGCGACGACGGCCGCCTACGGTATCTCCAGCTTTCCGACGGGCGTCCTGATCGGACGGGACGGCACCGTCCTCGAGGAGTTTCACCCCCAGGACCCGGACGCTGTGGCCAGGCTGGAGCGACTACTTGGCGTCCAACCGTCACCTGCCGGCCGGCCGGCAGCACGAGGCGACGATGACTCGGCACCCTGGCGCCAACGGTTCGACGCAGTCTATCGTCTCGAGCCGGGCGAGGTGGTAAAGCGAATCGCGCCGCCGTTCATTCCCGAGCGGAAGCAGTACTACCTGGCCACGCTCAGTGGTCAGGCAGATGTGATTCCCGAACCGCCGGACTACTTCAAGTTCCTTTGGCCCGGCAGTCTGGCTCCTGACGGCTACGGATTCTGCGGCGAGGTTACGCTGTCCAAGGTGCTGTCAATCCTGGGGGTCGCTCGCAACGAATACGAAGCCCCGCCGGAGCTTCTAAAGTTGATAGTGCCGGGCGACTGGATTGTGCGCAAGGCGTCCTCCACACGCGAACGCCTCACGGCCCTGGAAGCGATCCTCAGAGATGAGCTCGGCGCGTCGATACGGTTCCAGCAGCGTCAGGTCAAACGCCCGGTGATCGTCGCACGAGGCAGGTTCCAGTTCCGCTCTCTTACGGGGCGGGCTACGTATGATCCGGACATGGTCCACATCTTCGCCGACGTGCTGGACGCTGACGAGGGCTATGGGCTTGGCCGCGGTACTGTCGCCGAGTTCCTCACCCGCGTGGGCGCCGAGCTGAACGTCACGGTCGCCGACGAGACAGAACCATCATCCGACACGATACTCACGATACTTGCGTGGGGCACCCACAGGTCGTGCCAGCTTAAGCGGATGCCCGAAGGTGCCCAGAAGTGGGCCAAGGTCGACCTGATCCTCGAGAATCTTAGCAAGCAGACGTCGCTGGAATTCACCAGACAAGAGCGCCTGGTCGATCTGTGGTTGGTCAGCCGCCAGGACGACAACTGACGCGCTTCCTATGGCCAAGCACGCATCTGGCGCATGGAAGCGAATCCCGAAACATGTGCTGACGCGGAGGTGTATGATGGCCACATTGCAGAAAGTCATCGTAGCGGTTGTGGTCGTCGCCCTGGTGGCGGCCGCCGGGGTTGTCGCCATCGGGCAAGTCGGTCGACCGATGCCGCCGGCAGCCAAGGCGCCCGAATTTGTGGTGCCGAAGGGCTCGTACACGCGGCTGATCTTCACCGGCATGGGCAAGCCCGGCGCCAGTCCGACCACGGTCACGATCAAGTACAAGCGGCAGCAGTTCCCCGTCTCGGTCGGTCCGGGCGTCACCGTCATCCTGCCGGGCTGGGAATTCGAGGAGCCCGGCACGATTGCCATGCCCGGCTTCGCCCCAACCTACCCGGTAGCCGCAGCGGTAAAAGTATGGGCTCTCACGCCGACCGGCCCGGTCGCGTTTGCCGAGTGACAGGCTCAAGTCCGTCGGCAAATCGATCCTGTGTGGACGACAAGACCGCACGCGGATTGCCCAACGGCCCTACTCAGCGGGCGAGACGCCGACGAGGCCGATCGAGAATCACGTAGGTCCCGCGCGAGACCTCGGTAAAACCCAGCTTGTGTGCGACGCGGAGCGATGCGAAGTTATCGCAGCCGGTCGACCAGACCGACGCCAGGCCAAGCTGCTGCGCGCGACGGGCGACCAGTGAGGCAGCCGCCGTGCTCAAGCCGCGATTACGGTAGTCCTCGTGCGTGAAGACGCCGATGTCGGCGTAGCGTCCTGTGTGACCCGACGTATGGGCGATCGCCACAACCCGCCCGTCCACAATGCCCGCCCCCGCCACGCCGTCGGCCAGCATGGTGTCGATGCTGCCCCAGCCGGCGCCCTGCAATTCGCTTGGCGCTTCGGACAGAAGGGCTACATCGTCCGACGACAACAGCCGCACCGCCTCGTGCTCGAACGATGCGACCGGTTCCTGCAGCACGAAACAAAGCTCGCCGTAGAGTCGGCTCGTCAGACCCATTTCGCGCTCGACGATCGCTGCGACGGCCCGCGCCAGCGACGAGCGCAGGAACACACACTCCCAGCCATCGACGCTGCCCAGCAGTTCCACGATTCCCTCGGCGTCGTCGCCAAAACCGGTCGGCTCGGCCGGCAGGAAGTCGTACTGGACGACGGCCGCCCGAAAGCGGTTAATCGGACCAAGCACCCACGCCTTGCACAAGCCCCTGCCCAGGACGTGCCGGGCGATGACGTTCTCCGGCGTGTCGGGCAAGGCCTCGGCCAGTGCCCGTCGGTCGGTTAGAGGGTGGTGATCCATGCTGCCCAAGTCAGCGCCTCCGGATCTCGCCTTGGTGTTGCCACCGCCATCATGGCAGCCGACCCACAGCTTGCCGCCGCGCCTGGCCGCTCGCAAGGTGTGCCTTCGAGGCGGGTGGAGGGGGCTTGCAGCGAGGCTGTCCCTCGTGGCGAGCCGCCCACAGGCCAATCGGGCGGCAACTTCCGCCGGGGTTTACCCAAGCAGGCCCCCCTTTGGGCCGATGTGACTGGCGGGAGAGGCACCGCCCTGGTGTCGGCTTCGGAGAAACCGCTCGTGACGGAACTGGCCCGACTGAACTTCGCCCCCGAGGTGACGGCCTTACTGCTGGCCCGGGGGACGGCTTTGCCGGCCCTGGTGTGGCACGCCCGTCCGAACCAGGGTGCCAAGACCACGCTTGACGCGATCGACGGCGCGAAGTTATTCGGACGCGACGCCATCACCGACGAGCCAATGGCGGCCGCCGTGCGGGCCTTGCTGTATCTGTGGAACGGCTGGCCCGACGACTGCCAGATGCACAGCCAAGCCGCCGGCACCGACGAGCGCACCTACCTCGAGGGCATTCGGCAACGCCAGGCCGGCAATGCCGAGCAGGCCAAAGCCGCCTTCCGTCAGCTCAACGGGCATCCGGCCCACCAGAAACTTGCGGCCTGCGCCTTGGATCTGATCGGACCCCACGGCGGGCCGCTGCTCCAGCGGCTCAAGCAGATCGTCGAACTCGACGGACAGTGGGAGCCGTTCATGTTCGTCGACGTATTTGAGCAGGCCTGCACCAGCAAGCTCGATTTGGTAGGTGAAGAACTCGTCCGGCGCATCCAGGCAGAAGAATTCGCCCTTCTGTTTGTCTACTGCTACCAGCAGGGCACCGGCAGGACGCTCGGCCCACGTGGGCGCGACGAGGCGACGACCGACGGCGAATCCAACCTCAAGCGGATGCGCGAACTCATTCAGAAGCGCAAGAGCGTCAGCGCCCGGCGCTCGGGGGTCACCCAACGCGGACGGCAACCGAGTCTCGCGCCGACAGGTGGGTCGCAGGGCTCCTCCGTCGAGTCCAAGAAAGACCAACCGGTTGCCAAACCGGCAAGCGGCTTCATCCGAGTGGTCTGCCCGAACTGCCGCCACGTCCTGCGACTGCCCGAGTCGGCTCGCGGCGGGCACCACATGTGCAGTCAATGCGGCATCATCTTTGCGATCCCGGCCAAGAAGGCTGCCCGGATGACCCCCTGACGCCTGCAACCGCACCCGACTCGTACACCAGCACTTTCCAGATGCGCCACCCAGGCAGCTCGACTCGGGCGAGCCGGTATGCGGTCACGACGCGTTGAGAATGAACTCGGGGTTGGCCTGCGGCCGACCGGTGCGATCGACGCAGGCCAGCGTCGACCAGGCCCGGCAGAGCACCTGCCCGTCACGTGTGAGTTCGTACTCGTGGTCGATGCGGGCCCGTCCGGTCCTTACCACCCGCGTAGTCAGCGTGAGCACGTCGTCATAGCGCGCCGGGCCGAGGAACTGACAGTGGATCTTTGAGACCACGTAGAAGATGCCCTGCTGCTCGCACTCATGGTAGCTGACGCCCATCTGGCGGAGCAGTTCGGTTCGGCCCATCTCGAAGTACACGAGATAGTAAGAATGGTGTAGATATCCCGCCCGATCGGTCTCCACGTAGCGAACGCGTGTCTGGATCTGACAGGAAGGGAGGTTCGTCGGCTTCTCTGATCGCGGCACGGGGGTCCTCTGCTGTTGGGTCCGATAACGTTGAATCGCCTGCCCTCTCCGAAGGCAAGGCTCTGTCACGCAATTACTTGCGCCGATTCTAGGCTTGCCCAAGCACCTGTCAATCGCCGGGCGTACGCCCCCGTCGGCGCCGCAAGTGCCGAGCCGACCGAGGTTATGGTTGCATGCCGGCCAGCGGCGGATATACTAGTTAGTTCGCGGCCTGAGGCGTCTCCCGGGCTGTAACGTGGCAAGTTCGGCTGTAACGACGAGGTTCGGCGTTTTATGATCAAGATTAAGGCTCGCGGCAACGAGAGCGTGGAACAGATGCTCCGCCGGTTCAAGAAGATGTGCGAGAAGGAGGGGCTGATCAAGGACATCAAGCGCACCAGCTACTACCAGAAGCCCAGCGAGCGGCGGCGGCGCCAGATGCGCAAAGCGATCAAGCGGGCCCAGAAGGTGCAGTCGCAGCAGGGCTTCGGGCGTTAATCGGACTCAGGCGCGAGGCTTCGGACCGCCAGCGCCGAAACGGGCGTTGGTGGTCTTTCTCTTTGCTCGGTCGGCTTGGGGGCCTACCTGGATAACGGCCGGCAACCGTGTATAGTATCGCCCTTGGCGAGCTCCCGGGGCTGTTTGCGGGCCCGTGGGCGAGTTGACGGCAAGGGATATCCTTTGACGCGGGGAAGTGGAGATAGCCAAAGGTGCAACGGCGACTGCGACTCATCGGATTCGGTTTCATCCTCGCGACACTGGCGATTGGTTCGGTGGCGTCGGCCTCCGAGGCCGCCGACGCCGAGGCGGCTGCACATGAGTTGATTGCCATCCCCGCGCTGTGGTGGCTGGCCCCGGTCGGCTCGATCCTGGCCCTGGTGTTCGCCTTCGTGTTCTACCGCCAGGTCATGCGCGCCGACGAAGGTGACCCGGCCATGCAGGAGATCGCCGCTCACGTGCGGGTGGGCGCGATGACCTACCTCAGGCGGCAGTACAAGGTGGTGGCCATCTTCTTCGTGATCGTCAGTGCCCTGTTGGCCGTGATGGCCTTCGGTTTTCGCGTTCAGCACGCTCTGGTGCCATTTGCCTTCCTGACCGGCGGGTTCTTCAGCGGCCTGTGCGGGTATTTGGGGATGCGCACCGCCACCAACGCCGCCCACCGCACGACGGCCGCCGCCCGGCAGAGCCTCAACCGAGCGCTGGTCGTCGCGTTTCGCGCCGGCGCGGTGATGGGCCTGGTCGTCGTGGGCTTCGGGCTGTTGGATATCACCGGCTGGTTCCTGATCCTGGCGTACGTCGCGCCGAAGTTCTTCCACGTGTTCATCGATCTGACCACCATCACCGTCGTCATGTTGTGCTTCGGCATGGGGGCCAGTTCGCAGGCGCTGTTCGCCCGGGTCGGCGGGGGTATTTTCACCAAGGCGGCCGACGTGGGAGCCGACCTGGTGGGCAAGGTCGAAGCCGGCATTCCCGAGGACGACCCGCGCAATCCAGCCACCATCGCCGACAACGTGGGCGACAACGTGGGCGACGTGGCCGGCATGGGGGCCGACCTGTACGAGAGCTACTGCGGCAGCATTCTGGCTACGTCGGCGCTGGGAGTGGCCGCCGCCTACTCGCTCGGGCTGGGCACCGATGCAGCCATGCGCTTCCTTACCGCGCCGATGGTGTTGGCAGGCATCGGCATCGTGCTGTCGATCCTGGGCATCTACGTCGTTCGCACACGGGAAGGGGCAACCATGAAGCAACTGCTTCGTGCGCTGATGACCGGCGTGCTGGGCAGCTCGGTGCTGATCGCCGTCGTGGCCGCCATCCTCTGCGTGTATCTGTTTGGTCCGGTGGAGGGCGTCAGTGCCTGGGGTATTTGGGGTTCGATCATGGCCGGGCTCGTCGCCGGCTTGGTGATCGGTCAGTTCACGGAGTACTACACCAGTTACGACTATAAACCGACGCAGGATGTGGCCAGGCATTCCGAGACCGGCCCGGCTACGGTCATCATCGCCGGCGTGGCCGAGGGCATGAAAAGCACCTGGGGCGCGCTGATGACGATCATCATCGCCATCCTGCTTTCATTCGGCCTACCGGGGGGATTTAGCGAGTTCACGCTCGGCCTCTACGGTGTGGGCATCGCCGCGGTGGGCATGCTGGCGACGCTGGGGATTACCCTCGCGACCGACGCCTACGGACCGGTGGCCGACAACGCCGGCGGCAACGCCGAGATGACCCACCAGGACCCCGAGGTCCGCCGGCGCACCGACGCACTCGACTCGCTGGGCAATACGACGGCCGCCACCGGCAAGGGTTTTGCCATCGGCTCGGCGGCGCTGACGGCGCTGGCGCTGCTGGCTGCGTATGTCGAAGAGGTGCGCGTCGGACAGGTCCGCCAGGCTCAGGACTATGTGGCGACACGTCAAGTCGCCGACCTCGGCCAGGATGGCGCAATCTACATCGGGTACTACAAGCTGGCCGGCGTGGACGACCAAGGCTGCGTACAGGCCTACATGGCCCTGGACGGGCAGCGCATGCTCGACGACATGAAGGTGGGCAGCCGCATTAACGGCCTGTCGGTGCCCGACGAGCGGAACGTCAGAAGCTACCGACGAGACGGCCACGAGCTTCGCATCGTGTCGGCTCACAAGGCGTCGATGGCGCAATACATGACGTTCTATGACGTGACATTGATGAACCCGCGCGTGTTGGCGGGTGTCTTCAGCGGTGTGTTGCTGGCGTTTGTGTTCTCCGCACTGACGATGAAAGCCGTGGGACGAGCCGCTAATCGCATGGTGCTCGAGGTCCGCCGGCAGTTCAAGGAGATCCCCGGCATCATGGAGGGTACCGGCAAGCCGGACTACGCGCGGTGCGTCGCCATCAGCACAGCCGGGGCACAGCGCGAAATGATTCTCCCGTCTCTGATGGCCCTGATCGTTCCGGTTCTGGTGGGACTCGTCTTCGGCGTAGGCGGGGTAATGGGTCTGCTCGTGGGTGGGCTCAGTTCCGGCTTTGCGCTGGCGGTCTTCATGGCCAACGCCGGCGGCGCGTGGGACAACGCCAAGAAGTGGATCGAGGCCGGTCAACTCGGCGGCAAGGGATCGGAAAACCATAAGGCCGCCGTGGTGGGCGACACGGTGGGCGATCCGTTCAAGGACACCAGCGGCCCCAGTCTGAACATCCTGATCAAGCTGATGAGCATGGTCAGCGTCGTGTTCGCCGGCCTCATCGTCAAATTCGCGCCGGCCGTGGCCCAATTCCTGGGAATGCGGTAGCTCGTGGACTCTCCGTCCAACCCAGTGCCTTCTGAATCGAACTCGCGTCCGCCGGGACGCGGCGACCGGACGGCGCAGCCTTCCAAGGACGCGCGGCAACCGGCTGAGCAACTGGCCATCGCTGCCGCGCGCGTCGCCGACGAACTCCGATGCGAGGATGTGGTTATCCTCGATCTGCGCGGTCTCAGTCCGGTGACCGATTTTTTTCTGATCGCCACCGGCACAAGCGACCGGCAGCTACGTGCCATTGCCGACGCCGTCGACGAGCAGGCCGCCACCATGGGGCACAAGCAGTACGGGCGCAGCGGCTACGAGCACGCCGCGTGGGTCCTGATCGATTACGTCGATGTCGTCGTACACCTCTTCGACCAGCCTAGCCGCGCCTACTACGACCTCGAGCTGTTGTGGGGCGACGCGCCGCGCGTCGAATGGCACGCGAAATCCCAACACTGACCTAGGAGTCTGTCGGACTTAGCTTGCCGGATTTCGACCATGACGGGCCAGAGATGGGTATCGTGCCCCGTGGGGAACACGGCCTTCTCGCAAACCCAGGACCGCCGGGATTCAAGTGGGGCCGAAAAGCCGCTTTGCTTACCCTGTTTCGGTGCGCGCAGCGGGAACCATCCATGGCTTCAGGCTGCTTGAAGCCGCCAAAGGCGCTTGACGTTGTACGCCAGGCGCACCAGTGACCACTCGCCCTCGGCCTTCGCCAAGCCCGGAAGCAAGAATCGCGTGAATCCGAGTACCTCTTTGATGATCCCAAACACCGGCTCCATCGTCTGCTTGCGTCTGGCATACAGCCGCCGACCTGTCTCTGTCCGCAACTTGTCACGCATGGCCAATAGACGGGGGTCCTTGATCACCTTCTCCGGCTTGTCCCGCGATGACGTCGGCCAGCACCTGCCGATCCACCGAGCCGGTCACCCGAACACACCGCCCATCCGTCAGCACGATCTCGATCTGCCGATCGGCCCGCCCCGGCCGCTCCTCGGTCACCCATATCGGCACAAACGCTGCCTTCTGCGTCTGCGCCGTACGGCGAGCCAGTTCCCGACGCCACCAGTAGAAACTCGACTCGCTCAACCCCTGCTTGCGGCACCAGGCCTTACCCGACAGGCCGCTGCGGCTTTGCCCAGCCACGACCCGCCGCCAGAAAGCTTCCTTCTTCAGGTTCCGTCGTGCCGTGCCGTTCGCCATACACCATGCCTCCCTTCATCACGCAAGCATGGTGCCCGAATCAGCCGCCAGATTGAAGATGCGGTTCACCGGACGGATACCGATAGGAGAAGCCGGCCGCCCGAGCAGCCCCATGTGAGGATGGAGCCTGAGCGTGGAACAGCGATATACGGTGGCCTGCTGTTGGGCGGCGGCATCGATGGCTTTCTGTAAGGCGGCGGTGTCGTCGGTCGAGCCGTCGCCGACCGCGCCGAACGCACGAACGTCAAGGGTGCCTGGTGCCGTCATGGGATAACTCTCTGCCAGACTGTTTGCAGAACTCGTCGGCCCGGTCGGTGTCTGACCCACCACCGCTGCCGTGTCGCCGCAGGCGGCCTGTAAGCTACCCAGCAGAACGACCAACGCCAATGCCCTTGCGTTTTGCACGATCATTCTCCCTTGAACCAGAATCCCGACAGCCTAAAGTATCGCTTCGGTGGCGCGACATACGTTGGTGCAGAGTTCGACATGGTGCGCATCGGGCGAGCGACGGTGATCGCGCCACCCGCGGAATTCTTCGTAACTTCGGGCGGCGCGTAGTCAGCATACTCAACGTCGTGCGGCTGCGTCCACCCGTCGGCCAACATCGGTCATGGGCGAGGGTGGTGCCACGACATCGGCTTTCGTGCGTAACGCGCTCGACGTACAATCGCTTGGCCGATTCACCTATGAGCAATCGGCAGGCCGGCAAGGAGCGACATGCCGCGTCATGTAAGGCAGCCGGCCAAACGCATAGCGGCGGCTGACACGTATGGTGTGGTCGTAACCGAAGACAGAAAGGCATACGAAGATGTCCGCGCCATCTGACGTTCGACGGTTCCTGCTCGACGCGCCTGCGTCGCACCTGCGTCGTCCCAAGGCGAGGATTCAGCCCATCCTGGCCAGACCGGGCACGCCAAGCATAGACGTAGGCAAACTGGCCAGAGTGATCGAAAGCGTAGCGGTTCTCGAACCGCTGATCGCTATCGAGTCACCGTCGCACTGGCAGCGGGTGGTGCGAGGTCTCGGCGACGAGATCGACGGCATGATCCCAATCGGCATCCCTGCGTTGCCGACGGAGGTATGGAACTCGCATCCCCAGGTGCTGGTCGAGCGAGGGCTGCCGTTTGTTTTCTGGCCCCTGATGGCCTACGACGAGCCGGACTTCTGGCGTTGGTCGGCGACCGACATGCTGCGGGCCATCGGCGTGCCGGTGTATTTGGTCAGCAACATCCGACAGGGACTGACGTTGCTGAAGTCGCTGGCGACGAAACGATGGCTGGCGAACTCGAGTCTGCTCTTGATCGGCGAGCAGAATTTCCCCTGGAACGCCCACGCGGTCGGCAACTTGTTGACTGATAGTCTGGGCATTCGGCTGATCGTCCGGGCGTTGGAAGACGTTCGTCGGTTGTGCGAAGGGTTTAGCGACAAAGAGGTGGACGCCGTCTGGGCGCAGCGCAGAGGTCGATACGTCGAGCGATCGGTTCGACCTGATGAGTTGCGGCAGGCGGTTCGTAGCTACCTGGCGATCCGGTCGATCCTCCAGGAGGAGCAGGCGGCCGGCTTCGGCGTGAACTGCTTCGGTGACCTGCTGATCGACGGCGGCCGCGACGTGCCCTGCCTGGCGCAGCTCTTGTTGCGCGAAGACGGGTACATCGCCTCATGCGACGGCGACTTCGTCACGATGGCCGGCATGATGATGGCAACTCACCTGACCGATAAGCCTTGCCTGATGTCGAACATGTACCCCCTGCAATACGTGGGGGCCTTGACGGATCATTTCGCCGACCCGTTGTCGCCGGACCTAGAGCGATTCGATCGATCGACCTGGCGGAATCTGGCGCGGCTGGGCCACTGCGGTTTCGTGGGCGTGGTCTCGCCGGAGATGACGCGTTCGGGCAAGACGGTTCTGAGCGATTGGGTGGGCACGCTGGAGATTCCGCGAGACGGCAGGGGTTGCGGCCTCGACGGCGACCTGCTCGAGGGCGAGCGTTTTACGGCGATCGAACTGTGTTTCGATGGCAAGACGCTCCTGCTGGCTGACGGCGTGTTCTGCGAGACCACGCGGCATGAGGGGCTCGGGCACGTGGAGTCGACCGCATTGCTTCGGTTTCGCGATCTGCCGGGCCTGGTCGAGCACATTTCACGCGAGCACGTGGTGTTCGTCTATGGCGATCATATTGAGGACATGAAGGTGCTGGCTGGTGTGTTGGGGCTGACGTGCAAGGTTTTCTGACAACGACGGGGGCTACCTATCATGCTACTGGGCATTGACATCGGAACCACCAAGATTGCCGCCGCCGTGATCGACGCGGCGGGGCGCGTTCACGCCTGTGTGTCGAGGCCCCATCAGGCAGACATGCAATCGCCGGCTGGCAGGTCAGAGCAGGATCCCGTGGCGCTGTTGGCGGTTGCGCGGGCCTGCGTTTTGGAGTTGCCTGGGGATCTGCGGGCAGCCGTTCGGGCTGTGGGCGTGACAGGCCAAATGCACGGCATCGTTCTGCTGGACGCCGCCGGGCAGCCCGTCTCGCCGCTTGTCACCTGGCAGGACCAGCGCTGCCTCGAAGGAGATTTCCTCAGTCGCGTCGCGCATTGCACCGGCCATGTGCTCAGGACCGGGTTCGGGCTGGCGACGTTGGCCTGGCTGGTAGAGCATGGAAACGTGCCGCCGGTAGCGAAATCCTGCGCAACCATCGGCAATCTGCTGGCGGCTCATTTGTGCGGACTGTCGCGCAGCATGATCGATCCCACCGATGCTGCGGCGTGGGGGTTGTTCGATTTGGCGACGATGGGGTGGGACGGCAGGGCCGTCGAGTCTGTTGGCATTGATATCCGGATGCTGCCGGATCTGACACCTTGCGGGGCCGCGGCCGGCGATGTGACGGGTAAGTCGGCCAAGCAATGGAGGCTGCCGGCCGGCACGCCCGTAGCAGTGGGCATCGGCGACAATCAGGCGTCGTTGTTGGCGACGCTGGACGATTGCGAGCATCAGTTGGCACTCACGATCGGCACGGGTGCCCAGGTCTCGGCTGTGATGCCGAAAGGATTTCACCCCAGCAGACCCGCGGCCGACTCTCCCTATGAGCATCGCCCGTATCCGGGAGAGAGGCTGGCGATTGTCGCGGCGTCTCTGTCGGGCGGGGTCGCGTGGGCGTGGCTGGCGCGGACCGTGCTGAGATGGCAGCAGGATCTGGGCCAGCCGGCCATCGACGGATCGGCGGTCTACGCCCGTCTGAACGAACTTGGGGCGCAGGCCGACGATGGCCTGCTTTTTGAGCCGCTGTTTGCGGGCGAACGCCACGCCCCGACGCGAAGGGCCACCATCTCCAGCATCGACTTGGACAACTTTGGCCTGGGCAGCGTGGCCAGGGCCTTGGCCAGGGGCATTGTGCGCAACTTGAAATCCATGCTGCCGCCTGAGGCATTTGCCGAACGCCGCGAGGTCGTGGGCAGCGGCAACGCCCTGCGCCGCAACTCGCTGCTTGCGCAAATGGTTACAGAGGAGTTCGAGCTGCCGCTGCGCCTTCGCAGCGATCGAGAGGAGGCCGCCGTCGGTGCGGCCCTTAACGCAGCCGGCCTTTCAGCCACATGACATCCGCCAGACCGCCGGCCCCACGTGCGTACAGCAAGACCCGCCGCCGTAGACGTCGGCTGTGTCGAAGAAGGTGATCCCCAGATCCAGCACCCGCCCTATTGCGCGGATCGACTCGTTGTCGTCGACGCGGCCCCATCCGACGGGATTGCCGTCCTCGGCCGTGAACGGCCCGCCGATGGCCCAACGGCGCCCGAGCGTCAAGAGGCCGGGTAGCCGGGTCACGCCAGCGTTGTTGATCGTCGAGCAGTTACCAGAAGATGTCGCACGAGATGACAGAGAGGGGTAGTGCGTGTGCGAGCCGCCAAGACCGCCCGACGTGCTCCACAAAGCGATTAACCGGGTGGCACGGCCCGGCTTGCTGCCGGGCCGTGTCGCCAAACCCCGGTTCAGTTGCTAACGCGTCATTGAAACCCGTTCGTCTAGGCCTTTCCCTTGCCCGAGCCATCCTGCGGCGGGCTGTAGTCGTCGTCCTGGCCGTTGGGGATGCCGTCCCCGTCATCATCCGGAGCGTCAGGGTTGCACACGCCGTCGCAATTGTCGCAGACACCGTCGCCGTCGACGTCCACATAGTTGTCGCAGACGCAGGTCTGGTCGTGCTGGCGATCACGCTGTTGACCTGCGGCAAACGTCAGCGATGCCAGCCCAACCACAAACAGGGCCACCAAAAGAATGTTCAAGTAACGGTGCATACAGCTGCCTTCCTTTCCACACAACAAGAACACACACTTCCGTCGGCCTGGCGCTTACGCTTCGCGCCGGGCACCAACCGCAAGACGGTGGCATCGGCGATGAAATGGGGACGCCAGCTTGCCACCTACCTCCATTCCCTTGCTCCGGAGCACCAGCATGCTTACCTGTTGAACGTTGCGGGCTTGCTCTTCCTGCGTTCTTCATTTGGCAGGCCGTCCGTCACCAGTCTCAAATCGGCCTCAACTGGTGCCATACGTTGCCGTGAACACATCGACCTTGTGAGCCGGCTGACGTGTATGCTGGCCCCGACGAGCCGTGGGCGATGCCACATCGACGCATGCCGCCGCGGGCGCCCCGCACTTGATTGTGCCCGGACGGCCCGCGATAGTGCCAATCAGCAGAGTTCAGGGCCGGTGGATGTGAGTGCGGATGCAAGTGACGATGCAGATCTGATGCGCGCGGTCGCCGACAGCGATATGGCGGCGCTGGGGGAACTGGTGCGCCGCCACGAGAAGAGGGCATTTGCACTGGCGTGCCGGCTTCTTACCCGACCGGATGCAGCCGAGGACGTCACGCAGGAGGCGTTCCTCCACGTGTATCGGGCGGCGAGGCGATACCGACCCGAGGCGAGGTTCACAACGTGGTTGTACCGCATTGTTGTTAACCTTTGTCTCGATGTGAAACGCCGAACCAAGCGGGCACCGGGGGAGCTTCCCGCCCACGGGCCGGCTGCCGAAGCGCCGACAGACTGTGATCGGCTCGAGGCCGCCGACCGAGCCCAGCGGGTTCGCCGGGCCGTAGACGATTTGCCTGGGCGGCAGCGGACGGCGGTAGTGCTCCATCGCTATATGCAGTTGAGCCACCGCGACATCGCAGAGGTTACCGGATGGAGCGTCTCGGCGGTCGAGTCGTGCCTCGTCCGCGCCTACGCCCGGCTTCGACAAGAACTTAGGGATTTGATGGAGAACTGACAGACCGGCGTGCAGGGAACGCCGTCTACGGACGTTTACTTAGTGAGGCCCGTATCATGCCACATGTCACAGACAGTGAGCTGATCAAGCACGTCGCCGGCGAGTTGCCCCAGCCGCAGCGCGCCCGGGTTGACGAGCACGTTGCGGCCTGCCGTCCGTGCCGGGATCGGCAACGGGAGATCAGCCAAACGTGGGAGGTGCTGGGCGATTGGCAGGTCGAGCCGTTAGCGACAGACTTGGCCGATGCCGTTCAGGGCACAGCGAGCCGACAGCATCAGGCAGCAACGAATCGACCGGCGCGTTGGCAGCGAAGGGCATCGGTGTTGCTTCGTGCAGCCGCTGCCATTCTGGTAGCCGTGGCACTTGGGCATCTGGCTGGACGCTGGACCGCCCCGTCGCCGTCGGACACCGCTTCGGCTGGTGCTGATCGTTTGGCTCGGTCGACCGACGCGGATGTCGTGCCGCTGGGTGTGCTGGAGTTGGGCTCGGCTACGGGGTGGGCCGACCTGATCCTTGATGATGCCGTGCCATCCGAGCAGGAGGGTTCATCATGACGCGCCACATGATGATCGTTGCGGCTTTGGCGTTGGGTGCGGGTGCAGGTTCGTTCCTGGCCACGCGTGCGGTCCAACCGGCGGCGGCTGGACCACAGCAGCAAACCGAGCCGGCGGACGTTCAGGCTCCCGGGCGCGGTCGGTCGCTGGCCCGGTGGCTGGAGCTGTCGCCCGAGCGGCAGCAGGCCGTTGAGCAGGCCGATCCTGACTTTTCCGCCGAATCGGCTGAGTTGCGCCAGACCCTTGTCGACGAGCGAATCAGGCTGGCCGCGCTGCTCGAAAACCTCGACACGCCGGATGAACCGATCCTCGAGCAAGTTGAACGGGTCATCGAAGCCCACGACAAGCTGGAGCGCAGAATTGCGCGTCACGTGTTGGCGATCCGGCCTCATTTGACGCCGGCGCAACAGCGGGAGCTGATGTCGGTATGCGCGGGCTGCGTTCGGCAGGCCGTCGGATGGCGCATGTGCCGCGGACAAGGCTGTGGCAAGGGCGCAGGCGGTTGCGACAAGGCCGGGCCGGGCTGCTGCCGTGGCGCGGGGCCGCCCCAATGCATCAACAAGCAGGCACCATAACAGTACGGTCGCGCCCGGTGTTTGTGGCATCTGCGGAACTTTGTGCGATGCGTGGGAACGAATTGTGGATACAGTGCGGGCAACCGACCTTGGCGAGCGAGTGGCGGTCGGGGCGTTTGCCTACCATGGAGGTGATTTTATGAGGAAGCAGTTGGTGGCAGTAGCAGTTGTTGTTGCGGGCGCAACGGTGCTCGTAGGTCAGGCCCTGTCCAACAGTAGAACGGACGACGCGCTCGGCGTGGCCGTGTCGCCGCAGGCTTTGCTGCTTGGGTCGGATCAGGGCGGGTCGGTAACCGTGCATACGGCCATTCCCCTTAGCGCGGTCGATCGTTCCAGCATTCAGCTTAGCGGTGTGGACGTCGTCTCTACCGAGGCCGACTCTTGCGGGAACCTGGTGGCCAAGTTCAGCGAGGACGCGGTGAAGGCCATTGTCGCGCCGCCTGAGGCCACGCTAACGCTTACCGGCGTGATGAAGGACGGCGAGAGTTTTGCCGGGTCGGACACGGTCCGCGTCGTGCCGTAGCTGGGAGACCGGGCCGATATCCAATACAGCCTGACGATCAGGCGACAGACGGGCCGAGTGGGGGGGGCGAGGTGGCGGTGTGCCGTGGCCAAGGCGCACAAACTGCCAGCCCCCTGCCGGCCCGAGCGAGCTGGTCGACGCTGATCAGGAAACTCATGAGGGACATCACTGCCGAAGGGGGGACTCGAACCCCCACGGGCTTTAAAGCCCATTGGATTTTGAATCCAACGCGTCTGCCAATTCCGCCACTTCGGCGAACAACCACTTGCTCAAGAGCATAATTGCCCAGGCATGGGTCGGTCAAGACGGCTGCGCAGCCCGCACTCACCGGCGCCCAAGGCGTACCATGCGTCGGCCCGTTTTCTGCTCGTTGGCCACCTCGGCGGGATCGCACCCAGAGGCTGCGCGTCTGGGGGGTTGCCAGGACGCCACATCACCCTGTACAAAAGCGGTGGAAGCGCGGATTCGGGCGAGGCCTTGTGCTGTGATTTCAGCTACGAACAAGAAATGGCGGCTGCTGCGGCAGTGGACGGCGCGCTACCCCATGTGGTGCGCGTGGCAGGTAACCTATCGCTGCAACTTCCGGTGCGGTTTCTGCGGCTACTGGTGCGACCCCCTGTCGACCGAGCCCGAGCCCACGCTCGAGCAAATCGACCGCGCCTGCGGCAAGCTCGACAAGCTCGGCACGACCCTCATCTCGCTGGCCGGCGGCGAGCCGCTCATCCGCGACAACATCGTCGACATCGTTCGCCGAGTGGCGAGGTTCCACATTCCGTTCATCACCACCAACGGGTGGTATCTCACGCCCGAGCTGGCGCGGCAGTTGTTCGAGGCGGGGCTGTGGGGCGTGTCGGTCAGCATCGACTACGCCGATCCAGCCATGCACGACAAGCGCCGCGGCGTCAAGGGGGCGTTCGACCGGGCCGTGCGGGCCCTCAACTATCTTCAGGCGGCGAGGGTCCACCGTTGGCAGCGGATCAACGTGATGACCGTGCTGCTGCACGACAATCTGGATCACATCGAACCGCTGCTGAAGCTGGCTTCCCGGCACGGCGCATACCTGATGGTCCAACCCTACGGCGTGCTCAAGACGGGCAATCCGCAGTTTCGATGTCAGCAGGAAGGCGTTTCGCAGCGGCTGCTCGATCTGAAATCGCGCTATGGCAACTTCCTGAGCAACAAGGTCTTCCTGCGGCGGTTCGACGAAGCACTCAACGGGGGAGTTTCCGGCTGCCGTGCGGGCACGGCGTTTTTCAACATCGATTCGCTCGGCCAAGTAACCATTTGCGTCGAGCGTCGGGCCCAGCCGGTCGGCAATCTGTACGACGACGACGAGCAGGATCTCATTCGCCGATTGCGGCGCGACGGCAGGGCAAACGACTGCCAGAGGTGCTGGTACAACTGCCGCGGCGAGGTGGAGATGCTCTACCACCCCGTCGGGCTGGTGCGGTCACTGCCCACGCTGCTGTTCGATCGCGGGCGCGCAAACTTGTGACGCCCGCCGTTGCTTGCCTGGACAAGACACCCGTGCTCTTCACACACGTCGATAAGACTAACGCCGGCTCCACGGTCGGATGCTTGTCCTAGCAGCCAGAGCAGTTGGCACTACGCTGCCAAGGCCATATTCAAGACCCAGTGACACACAATAGGCGGAACCAGGCTTCGACTACCGCGGTAAAGCAGTCCCAGGCCCAGGCCCGCCGCAGCGCGGAACAGCAGCGTGGCGCCCGACCCGCCAACACCGTGCCACAGAACGAACGCTGTCGTAGCCACTGCCAAAGCTGCAGGCAGACCAGCCACCGCTTCCAGACGCTCCTGCAACACCCCGCGAAACCAAGCCTCCTCCGCCATGGCAACCACAAACCAGTAACTGCTCAGAACCACGAGGCTACCGATGTAGGTCGTCTGACTGAACGCACCATTGCCTACATGCCGCGCCAAATAGATCGACGCTCCCGGCACAAGCGCTATCGCCAGCAGGATAAGCGCGCGGCGCGTGCCGCCCAAGCCGCTCATCCACATCCTCACCCCAGGAAAACGCCCCCAGCACCAAGGCAGCAAGAACATGAAGGCCAGCATCCCCGCTGCATCCATCCACGGAAAGTGGGCCCATGACGGAGCAAACCACGTTGACTCAAAGATGAGCCCGCGCGAAGTCGCCAATCCCAGTCGCCCAGCCACGTACGACGTCAGATAGGCGCCGCCCAGGCCCACGCCACACCACACGACCAACTCCACTAGCGGTCGGACCCACAAAGACCCGCCCGAGCCGTCTCGTGCGCCTGCGGCAACGGTGCGCATCGACATGCCCTATTTCCGCTCCACAGAGTAACGACCTGCCCAGGCTGGCGGGGGCGGCGCCTTGCCCTCCTCCAGCATCTTGCGCCACCGCTCGTCCGTCAGCCTCTGCGACATTGGCTGTTTGAATTCGTAGTAGGAGTACACCACGCCCTTGCACACCACCGGCTCGCCGTCCACCGGACAGACCATGAGCAGCTCCCACGGCCAGCCCACTGCTTCCTCCAGGACCTGTCGCGTGTTGACGTCCGTATGGACGTCCGCCACGATCGGCATCTCGTCGTCCGTCTCCGTCATGAAGGGCTTGCTGACGTCGCGGTGGTGCCGATAGCCCAATGTCGGCACACGGAAACTGTCGCCGATGTTCTCGATAAATCTGTACTCCTCCTCGGTGAGAGTATCCCCTGACAGTTCCTTCTTCGATATGTCTTCCAGCATGCTCACGTCGAGTGCAAAGCGGCTCAGATGCTCGACCAGAGCCTTGTCCTCAGGATACGCCAACGTGGTGATCTTGCCCCGCAGCACCTCCACGCCTTCCCGGATCGCTTGGTACACCGCAGGAACCGGCTCCACGTACCCCCGTGGGGAAGGGGGTGGCGGCGGCGCCGGGCCGCCTTTAGTCATTCCCGCCAACGCCGCCTGCGAAGCGGAGTAGCTCTGCTTCGTGTACAGGATCGTATCGTGCCGCAGCTCCGTCCAGGAGCCCAGGGCGGTGGTCAGTTGCTTCAGCGACCATTCCGGCCGACTCATGGCCGTGGGCAACGTGCCTTGCGGCGCGTCGGCCAGCAAAGCTGCCGCCCTGAGCCTCATGACGTACAGATCCGACCGCCACTGCTCCTCCGGCGCCGCAGCGATCTCGTCCTTGAGCTTGGCCAGTTGGGCGGCGTAACGTTCATACCGATCGTCCCCGTCATCGCGAAGCAATTCCTGGGCCTTCTCGAAGCCCAGCGCAGCCATCACGTCCAGCCCACGCGGGAAGCCGCGAATCCACAACGGACCCGCCCTGACGCACGTGAACGGCTTCGGCCCATCGCCGCCCCCGCGATACGCCCCTACCGACTCAAACACCAGTCGCTGCATCACTTCCGAATCCAGAGCATAGCGCGTGCCCAATAGCCTCATACCCGCGGTGCTCTCGCGCCATTTCGGCCCGCCCGCTGCTTCAGCCAGCATCCACGTCGACAGTATTCGAGGCTTACTCAGTCGACTGGCGGCTGCTATCAGTTGTGCCACGTGCTCGTCGTCTGCCGCGTCGTAGCCCTTCGGGCGCTGCCCGAGCAGCGCCAGGTAATCTGTCGGCAGCAGATCATCCGACCGGCCGGCGAAGAAAGCAGTCGTCTCGTAAATCCGCCGCCAGACGGCCAACGCATCCTCCCCTTTGACCTTCGAATTCTGTAGCGCCTGGCACATCAACAGCGCCATACGCGTCTGCCGTATCGCTTCCTGCGGATCCTCGCTCTTGAGACGAAAGGCCATGCGCCCGTACCACATCATCGCGCGGAAATAACTCTTGAACTCCTCGCTGCGCGAGTAATGCCCTCGCGGGGTGTACTGGCTGTAGTCCTCCCTGTAGCCAAACAACGGCGACACTGCCAAACCATCAGCCTCCCGGATGAGTCGTAACTCGCCCTCAATCTTGCTCTTCCATGGCTCTGGCGCTTCCTCGACCGAGCCTCCCTCCAGCAATCGCTTGCCCACGATCAGGTAGGCCACGTTCGCCAACGCCGCCTCTTTCACCTGACGCCGCTCGGCCTGGTCGTGAAACCCCATCATCTTCGTGCAAAGAGCATCCGTAAGATTGATCAGGTCTCCTCGCAGATGTGCGATTTCCAAAAACCGCTGATACCAATCACACAGCAGGTGCCACGTGTGCAGAGCCGCGTCGCTGGTAACGACCACAGGAAGGTGCTGATGTCGCCACAGACGGTACATTCGCGCCAGCGGACCCGAGGCATAGTCTGTTGGCACGACAGCAAACCCCAGCTCAGCCAGCATCGGCTCAACGTCCTTGGGCACGCGCACTTTCACTCGTTCGGAGGCTTGCTGCGGCGCTTGGTCGTCGCGCCCCGCTCGGCGCTGCCGTAATTGCCACTGCGCCAGGCCCTCGCCGGCAGCGGTCAGAGAAATCAAACTCACACAAACCGCCACATGTACTCTGTTCATGATCGTCCCCTGGACAGGATCGCCAGTACCCCTGCCTCCCGTCACCCTAAGAATGAGCCTAGATTCCCCATATCGCCTCGTCCCGGTCCGCCGCCGGGGCCCCGGCGTGTTAGTGTAATACCTACCGAGCAGAATCCAAGCCCCCAGTGTCGCTCGCTCCATGCGACAGCAGGCCCAACGGTCACCCGGAAGTTCGTGCGAGCCGCGTCGTAGCGACGCTGAGAGTCCGGCAAAGCCCCCCGTAGACGTCACGCGGCGAGCCTACTTCACCCACACCGACTTGATGTTGACGAACTCGCGGATGCCCACAACGGCGAGTTCGCGGCCATAGCCGCTGCGCTTCACGCCGCCGAACGGCAGGCGCGGGTCGGACTTCACGATGCCGTTGACAAACACCGCGCCCGCTTCGATCCGCGCGGCCAGGGCTTCGCCCTTTTGGGCGTCGCCCGTCCATATGGCAGCGCCCAGGCCGAAGTCGGAAAGGTTGGCCAACTCGATGGCGTGGTCGGTGTCTTTGGCGCGGACCACAGCCGCCACCGGACCGAACGTCTCCTCGTCGAAGGCAGCCATGCCGGGCTCAACGTGGGTCAGCACCGTCGCCGGGAAGTAGTAGCCCTTCCCGCCCAGCGGCTCACCGCCAAGGGCAAGCTTGGCGCCGGCTTTGACGGAGCGCTTCACCTGGTCGTGCAGTTCGCCGACCAGGTCCTTGCGGGCCATCGGGCCGAGGTCGTTACTCCGATCGGTCGGATCGCCGATCTTCAACTTGCTCATGGCCTCGACGAATGCCGCCTCGAACGGTTCGGCGATGGACTCATCGACGATGAACCGCTTGGCCGCGATGCAGCTCTGACCGGTATTGATGGTGCGAGCGACGGCGGCGGCCTTGGCCGCCGCGATCGGATCGGCGTCGGACAGCACGACGAACGGGTCCGACCCGCCCAGCTCCAGGACGGTCTTCTTGAGCGCCTTGCCGGCCTGAGAAGCCACTGCCATACCTGCCGGCTCGCTGCCGGTCAGCGTTACCGCCCGAACGATCGGATCGGCAATGACGGCTTCGGTGGCGGCAGGGGCAATCAGCAACGTGGTGAACGCGCCCTCGGGTGCGCCGGCCTGGTGAAAAACTTCCTCGATCGCCAACGCGCAGCCCGGTACGTTCGACGCATGCTTGAGCAGCCCGACGTTGCCGGCCATCAGCGCGGGCGCGGCAAAGCGGAACACCTGCCAGAGCGGAAAATTCCACGGCATGACGGCCAGCACCGGTCCCAACGGGTCGTAACGGATGAAACTGCGCGACGCGTCGGTCTCGACCGGTTCGGGTGCTAGGAACCGTTCGGCGTGCTCGGCGTAGAAGTCACACACCCGTGCACACTTCTCGACCTCGGCTTCGGAGGCGGCGATGGGTTTGCCCATCTCGGCCGTCATCACCGACGCATATTCCTTCAGCCCGTCGCGCAGCGCCTGGGCTGCCCGCTTCATCATGGCAGCGCGATCGGCGAACGACACCTCACGCCACGAGCGGAACGCCTGCTCGGCCCGCTGCAACAGGCGCTTCACATGCGATGCGTCGTGTTCGGGATAGTCTCGAATCAGCTCGCCGGTAGCGGGATTGATAGCCTTCATGAATTCACCTCATGCGGTTTCCGGCTCGGGATGCACAGCCGCTTCCAGTTTTCTGGTCAGCTCCAGATCGACCGACGGGTCCACCTTGACCTCGACGATGCACATTTCCTGCTCAGCCACCACCCGGCGCAACACATTCTCCAACTCGCGAAGGCTGGCGGGCGAGTAGCCGCGAATGCCGAAACTCTCGGCGAACTTGACGTAATCGGGGTTGGTCAACACCGTGCCGACGCTGCGCCCGTGGTGTGTATGTTGCTTCCAGCGGATCAACCCATAGTCGTTGTCGTTGAACACGATGATGGGGAAACTCACGCCGCAGCGGGTGGCCGTCTCGATCTCGGCTGCGTTCATCAGGAAGCCGCCGTCGCCCATGGCGCAGACCACTCGCCGATCGCGCATGGCCAGTCTGGCCGCCACCCCACCCGGCAAGGACAGACCCATACTTGCCAGTCCGTTGGAGATGATGACCGTGTTCGGCTCGTAGGCTGGGAAATTCCGCGCGATCCAGACCTTGTGGCTGCCCACATCGGAGATCAACGTGTCGGTGTCGGCCATCACCCGCCGCAACAGATGCAGCGTGCCGGGCACGGTGAACGGCTGGCCCTCGCGCAGTCGATACGAGTCGAGGTCCTGCTCCATCCTTCGCCGCACGGGCAGCGTCCAGTTTTCAAACAGCGACTCGCTGCTGCGAAGCTGCTGGTTCAGCGTCCACAACGTGCCCGAAATGTCGCACACCACCTCGACCTCGGGCTGATAGTGCGTGTAGATCTCGGCCGGCTCGAAGTCGATATGGACGATGCGGATGCGCCGGCCGGGGTTCCACTGTTTCGGATCGTACTCGGCCACGTCGTACCCGACCGCAATCACCACGTCGGCACACGCGAAGGCGTCGAGGACAAAATCGCGGGCAGTCATGCCGGCCGCGAACAGATACCGATCGTCACGGGCGGAGACGGCTCCCTTGCCCATAAACGTGGACACCACCGGGATGCCCGTGTACTCGACGAAGTCGCGCAGGTGCTTCGACGCCAGCTTGCGGATGGCCCCGTTGCCCGCCAGGATCAGCGGGAAGGCGGCCGAGCGGATGATCTTCAGCGCCTGGTCGACGGCTTTGTAGTCGGGCTCGGGGCGACGCACCCAGCGCGGCTCGAGCGGCCGGGCGTCGACCGAAAGTTTGGCGATGTCCTCGGGCAGCTCGATGTGAGTAGCCCCGGGCTTTTCCATCTCGGCCAGTTTGAATGCCTTGCGCACCACCTCGGGAATCACCGTGGGCGTGGCGATCGACGTGTTCCATTTCACCACGGGCTTGAGCATGTCGACGATGTCGAGCGCCTGATGGCTTTCTTTGTGAAGGCGATCCACGTCGCCCTGCCCGGTAATGGCTACCAGCGGGGCCTTGTCCAGATGGGCGTCGGCGATGCCGGTGATCAGGTTGGTCGCCCCCGGGCCGAGCGTGGACAGGCATACGCCGGCCTTTCCGGTCAGCCGTCCCCACACGTCGGCCATGAACGCCGCTCCCTGCTCGTGCCGGCAGGGGATAAACTGAATCGGCGAGCTATCCAGCGAGAAGAGCACATCCTCGTTTTCCTCGCCGGGCAGCCCGAACACGTACTGGACTCCCTCGACCTCGAGACAGCGGACAAGAAGGTCGGAAGCTTTCATCGCGCCCTGCCTTTCGATGTCGGCCCGTGCGGCGTAGACCCCTGATTCTAGGCACGCTGGCTTCGACGGCCAAGTTCAAAGAAGCTGCGCAGGTGGGTTTTGCTTCGGCCTCAACGGCGATCAGCAGGTCATCCCTTCATGCCCGTCAGGCTCACGCCTTCCACGAAACGCCTTTGGGCAAAGAAGAAGATGATCAACACCGGCAAGGCCATCAGCGTGGTCATGGCCATCATCCAATGCCACTTCGGCGCCTCGCCCATGAAGGAGCCTTCGAAGAACCGCAGACCCAACGTCATGGTGTACTTGTCGAAATCGTTGAGGAACACCAGCGGGCCCAAGAAGTCGTTCCACTGCGCCACAAAAGCAATCAGCACCATCGCCAGCATCAGCGGCTTGGCCAGGGGCAGCATGATGTGCCAGTACACACGCATCGCCGACGCACCTTCCAGCCGGGCCGCCTCTTCCAGCTCGACCGGAATGCCCATGAAGAACTGTCTTGCCAGAAAGATGAAGAATGCATTGCCCCCAAACCACGAGCCGAGCATCAGCGGATCGAACGTGTCGATCAGGCCCACCCAACGCCACAGCAGGAAGGTCGGCACGAGCGTAACCACCGACGGGATCATCATCGTGCTCAGCAGGACTACGAATAGCACGCGTCGACCGGGGAACCGAAATCGGGCAAACCCATAGGCCACCAGCGTTGCGGAAAACACCTGACCGACCGTCGCAGTGACTGTGATGAACAACGTGTTGAACAGGAATCGGGTGAACGGCAGCGCCGCCCACGCATCGCGATAGTTCTGCCACCGCAGCTCGGTGGGCTTCAGGCCGAGCGTGAGCTGATACGCCTGCTCGGGACCTTTCAGCGACGTGATCACCATCCATGCAAAGGGCACGAGGAAAAACACCGCGCCGGCTGCCAGCAGCAAATAGATCACACACTTGCCGAAGGCCGTACGCATCATTTGGCGGCCTCATAGTAGACAAGCGATCGCGAGCCGCGCAGCACCAGGCACGTCAGAATCAGGATGACGATCAGCAGCACCCATGCCAATGCACACGCATACCCCATTTGCAGATACTCCCAGCCTGTGCGATAGATGTGGACACTGTAGAAAAGGCCTGAACGTCCCGGCGTCCTGATAAACATCGGCTGGGTGAAGACCTGCATCGACCCGATGATGCCCATGATCAGATGGTACAGAATGACCGGGCTGATCTGCGGCACCGTCACGTGGCGGAAGCGCGCCCACCATCCGGCCCCATCGATGTGAGCGGCTTCGTGAAGCTGCGCAGGCACGCCCTTGAGCGCGGCCAGAAAGATTACCATGTTGTTGCCGGCCGCACCTTGCAGGCTCATCAGCACGAACGCCGGGATCACCCACTGCGGGTCGTTAAACCATCCGGGCTCGGGCAGGCCCAGCCCGCCCAGCACGGTGTTCACCAGACCTCCGCGAGGTACGAGCAACCATCGCCACAGCAACGCCGTCGAAACCGCCGGCAGGACCGACGGCATGTAGTAGATCGTCCGCCACACCCCCACAAGGCGAACCTTCGTGTTCAGCAGCATCGCCGTCAACAGGGAAGCGACCATGCCCAGCGGCACCGACAGGGCGGCGAAGGCAAACGTCACCTTCATCGCCACGCGGAAGTTCGGATCGGCTGTGAAGATCCGCCGGTAGTTCTCCAAACCGACGAACTCCGGCGGCTGCAAGACGCTGTAGCGCGTGAAACTCAACACCAGCGAAAACAGGATGGGATAGGCTGCAAAGATCAGCAGGCCCAAAAGCCAAGGCGTGATCAGGGCATAGCCCGACGCCGCCTCGTCGCCAACCCGAAAGCGGCGCAGCAACCGATAGACGCCCCAACAGCACAGCGCAATGACCACCCCGACAACGACGAATCGTGCCAGAGGCGCCCCATAGAGTTCCAGGTTTCGATACACCGTCGGTCTCGATCGTTCACCGACGCTGCCCACTACCTCAGCAGCATCTGCAGTTCAGGCGACGCCCGCTGGGCCAACGTCCGAGCGTCGGCTGCCCCGCGCAAGAGCGGCTCCTCGAATTCCTCGGTCATGATCGTATCCCACTGACGCTGCCGGGTGATGACGCGAAACGGTCTCATATACGTCATCGAATTGCGAATGACCTCGGCGGCGCGGGCCTTGCGTGGCTCGATGGTCTCCAATTTAGCCGCCAGGCTTCGGCGCGGCGCGGGAATCTTCCAGTTTTGGATCGCGTCGAGAAACAGCTTCCACGTTCGATACGCCAACTCCTTGTCCGCCGTACTGCGACTGACGCATAGCCCGGCGTTCCAGGCAAAGGTCGCGCGCGCCCCGTCGGGCCCGGCCGGCACCTCGCGAACGCTCACGTTCAACCCCGGTACACTGTCGAGTTCGTCGGCAGCACCGCCCATGAACATCGCCACCTTGCCGGCTCGAAACAGCTCGGAGAAGCCCTGCTCGGTCACGACCTCGAGCGGCGGGGCTACCTGATACTTATCGATCAGGTCGGCGTAGAACTGGGCGGCCTCGACGCACTTCGGGTCGACCAGAGTAACATGCTTGCCATCGGCACTGAGCGTGTCGCCGCCGTTCTGCCACACGAACATCTCAAACGGGGGCCAGCCATTGATGGCAAAACCCCAGCGATCGGGCAGTCCGTCGCCATTCAGGTCGGCCGTCAATCTCTTGGCGGCTTCGACGAAATTCACCCACTGCCATTGTCTGTCGGGCAGTTCGACGCCGGCCTCGGCAAACAATTCCTCGTTGCAGAACACCACCACCGGCTGGGCGATCCACGGCAGGCCATACAGCCCGCCGCCCCAGCGATAGTTCGATACAATCGATGGATAGTAATCAGAGAGATCAACCGCCGGATCGTCATCGCCTTCGATCCACCGCGTCAAATCCAGCAGCGCCCCGAGTTCGGCGTACTGCGGCACGTACTCGTCGGACAGATAGAACAGATCCGGCGGCTGCCCGGCCGCCATCAACGTCGCCAGTTTCACGTGGTAGTCGCGAGGGATGTAGATGACCTCGATCGACACGTTCGGCGTCTGCCGTCGAACCAACGTCAGCACCCGCGATCGAAACTGGTCGATCTCCTCCGCCCCGCCCCAGACGGCAATAGTCACCCTCGGCCCGGACGGCTGCCGGCGACAACCACTCAGACATACCGCCGCCGCCGCGACAGACGCGATCGAAAAAACGACCCCAATAATGGAAATGCCGGTCACCCGCACCGGAACCATTATACCCACAAGCCCGCAGACGTCGCGCCCCTGGCCTGTCCGGGCCCACAGCAGTTCGTAAGGTATCCAGGCACGCGGCTTCGACAGCCGCTGACGACTAGCGTATCACCGCCAGATCCACACGAAAGCCCCCCGACTGGCTGCTATCTTCCACAAAAGTGAAGATGACCACTGTCTCGCAGGTAAAGTCGATCCCGATGCGGATGGTTGCCGCGCTGGCCGTGCCCACCGTCGGCCTGCCCGCCAGATCGTCCTCCGGATCGGTATCGGAGAAGCTCACGCCCACCACAAAGGCGTCCTCGTCCTCGATTTCGACCTCGATCTCCTCCGCCAGCGCCAGCAGCGCCTCGCCCCCCACGCTGACCGCCCGGCGGCACGTCAGCGCCGCGCCCTCAGTGAAGCTCTCGCCCTCCAAGCGCAATTGCTGGAAGTCCAACTCCGAGTTCTGGTCCTGCGGATCGTACGTACCGAAGCTGAAGATCGCCCGGTAAGGCGTGTCGTTGACGAACGCAATGTTCACATCGCCCCTGCGGGCAATCGTGTTGAACAGGAACTGCCCCTGGTCGCACGAACCAGCCGTCGCCAGCACAATCCCTGCCATCATGGCCACGCCAAACCGCCGCCACTGACGCAATGCTGTAGACATCGTGCTCGTTCTCCGAACCTGCGCGGGCATCCTTCCTGTACGTAAGTTTTTGTAACCTATGGGCCTACGCTCTGTCAACAGGTTTGCCCCCCACTTGTGATTGCCCGCGCCGGCGCCCACAATACCCGCCAAGTTCATGAAGCTGCCGCCGACACGATTTCAGTTGTTCGGTCTGGGCGACCGGCCCAAACTGCTCTACCGCAGCGGCTCTGTATGGGACGTCTTGCGCCGATCGCGCGTACAGACATGGCCGGTCGTGGCCGAACACTTCCGACCCGCCGACTACGCGGTCGATCTGGACCTGTCCGATGGGCGGCGCGTCACCATCTGTGACGATGAGGATGCCTTGTGGATCGATCAGCAGGGACAACGCAAAGTAATCGGCCAATGCCCGGTTCGCCTGCCGCGCTTCGACGAGCACCCACACGCCCATCTGCTGCGGGTCCTGCTGGGTGAAATCCTCGTGACGATCGAGGCCGGCGCGCCCCTGCCAAACCATCTGGCCTACCGCAAGCCGTGGTATCGCGACGCCGCCATGACCGCCATGGTGCTGGCCAAGACCGGCAATCTGCACCTTATCCGCGATTGGATCATCCATCTGACAGACCCGTTCGACCGCAACAACGCCGGCGACGAGGAGCCCGACAATCTCGGGCAACTGCTGTATCTGATCTGGCTGACGGCCGATGCGTCGCATCCGCTGGTGGGTCGCGTGTTGCGCCAGGCCCGCCGTTTCACCGAAGGGCATCACATCGTCGGCCGCACGGACGGCGCGGTACATCCGGTCTATCAGACCAAGTGGCTCAAGTTCGGCCTGCGCTCGTTGGGGCTGGCCGATCCGTACCGCCCGCCCGACCTGCCGGACAGTTACTCGCCGCTGGTGTGGTGGGCCTTCACCGATCACAACCCGCAGCAGCCGCACTTTAGCCCGCGCCAACGCGAGTTGTACCCCTACCTCGCCTGGGCCGAGGACCACTTCTACGGCGTGCACGCGACGCCCCCGTCGATTCAGCCGGGCTGCCCGCTCAGCTACGAAGCCCATGCCAGCCAGGCAGACTACCAAGCCATGCGAATAGTGGATCCTGGGTACGTTACCGATCGAATCGCGACTCCCCATTCCTGGCACGCGGCGGAGATGTTCCTCTACTGGCAGGAAAGCCAAGCACGAGAGTCCTAGCCAACCCCATTCGAGCCCACCGGGCGGACGCCCAAACGACGTGGTCGCACACCCGCGGCGACTACGGAGCACTTGAGCCGTGAGAGTGCTCGGCTCGACCTGCTCGCGGTGGACGCTGTGGTTGAGGCGGTTCAAAACGGTCGATACCAGTTCTAGTGTTTTCGTGGCGCCTATTGAGGTCCGTTCCCGCCGTGGTCACGGTGACCGTGAACAGGTCGCCCCGGTGCCAGTTCTCCCAAATATCCAGGCCCAGTTCGCGGACGCCCTGCCAATAGGCATGATCTTCGAGTGAGCTTGTCCGCCTGAGGGCCTGAATCCTGCGTCGCACCTGGTCGCGGTACGTGTCCTTGAGCACGAGTGTTGCCGTACGCCCGTTGTACGTAAACGCCGCCGCCACCTTGCCCGCGTCGGCCTTGCCCTGAGAGAACAGAGCGCGGCCCGGTGTGCAGCCTGTCGCGACGATGATCCCGTCGTTGAGACAACTGACAGGCGGGGTGGGGTCAACATGGGAAACCACCGTCATGCCATGCTGGGGTGCGTTTAACACTTCGGCGGCGCGCAACCCCATCTTCACGCCGATCACGGAGTACGCTCCTAAGTGCTGATGTAGTTCATTCATCAGCAGTTGTGCGAACCACTCCCTACGACCGTGACGGGCAATGATGTGATCCCGCCTCTGGCGCACATCCGGCCGAAGGACCGACGCCGGAAGCGGCTCATCGGTAAAGACGACGTGTCGCTCGCCTTGACGACCCTCGGAAAGCAGGCGCGTGAAGCACGCGACCACTACCTCGGCATCCGCCGGCACCACCACGTCCTGCCGGTTGCCTGGCTTAAAGATCGATGGCTCGACCACATAGAGAAACGTCAGTTCGTCATAGAACGAGCTCAACTGGGCCACGTAGTGTTCGCGAACGTGGTGCGGCGCCAGCAGGCGTCGAAGGAATTGCTCGCCAACGGCTGTATTGGATCCGAGATTCAATTCGCCCTCTTGCCACGTGTCCGGCTTTCTGGCCGCGTTTTCCTCCGGCGCGACGAAGACCATGGGAATGCCCGATCCCCGAACGGTCTCATACGCTTCGCGGTCGTACTGGAGGTTCCAGTCCCGACCGACATCGGCCCAACCAGCGACAACAACCCTTTCGATGCCGGTCTTGATTTCGGGTTTGGCTTGCAGGGCGGCCGCCAGGTTGGTCAGCGGCCCCAACGCGAGGATCGTGGTCTTGCCTTCGTGCGCGGCGTAGGCGTCAGGCGCAAACGCGTGGGGGCGATGATCGTTGTCGGCCTGCGGCAAGGCTGCGCCCAAAGCTTCTTCGACGAGGCCGCGAAATGCGGGCGGCTTCATCGGCCGATCGGCGTTGGCCGGTCCGTACAGCACCACGTCGACACGGTTGAACTCCCGGAGCATTCGACGCAGGAACTCAGCACCCTTGCTGCCGTCGCACGCGCCCCCGCAAGCCACCACCGCCTCCACGTGTACTTCGGGGTTTTGCAGCGCCATCGCCAGCGTAGCTGCATCGTCGAGCCCCAGGTCGGTATCGATCGTGATTGGCTGCTCATGGCCCAGTTCGTCGGCCGGGGCGAACTCAACAAGGGCAAACGTCGTAAACAGGCCGAGCGTCACCAAGAGAAGTCTTGCTCTGTCCATGTAAGATGATTCCCATCCAGCCTGAGCGCTTACTGGCTTTGGACTGATCGTTCACGTACGCAGTGTTTGATCGACGACATCTGCTCAACTCGTCACAGAACATCGCATACACGCTGGCTGCCGCCCACCCTGCGCAGGGTCACGGCAAGCTGCTGATGAACTCGTCCTCCGTGCGTATCAGGGCAAGCACCCCCTCGCTCCGCAGGCCCTTTTCGGGCTGATACCATGTTCGACGCGGCACCGGGTAGTGAAGCAAATCCGATTCGTAGAACCGCTTCGGTCCAGACGGTCCGACGCTCCAGACCGCACATTTGACTGGTGAAGTCCGCTGATTGAAGTACGGCTTGTCTTGCTGCCAGGCGGAATTAGGGTCGGCCTCGGGGTCGTCGCGAGGGAAGTCGGCCGGCACCCAGACCGCCAGCCTGCTGGGATTGTTGTTGGCCCATCCCCATCCCGGGGCGACGTATTTGTAGAGCCGTCCGGGATTGAACAGATCCTCCAGGCGTGGGACCAGGCACTTGGTCTGCTCGAGTTCGCGTGACAGCTCGTAATAGTGCTCCACGCTCATGCCCCCACCCATGCAAAACGCCCGCGCAGGAGGATAGTCTCGCCACCCATCGCGCTCGTTCGACAGCCCCAGATCCAGATACATCTCCAGACCCTGCGCGATGTGGTACAGGTCTGCCTTCACGCGCACCAACTTGGCCTGCATCCGCGCGCGAGCCAGAGCCGGCATCAGAATTCCCGCCAACAGCGCGATGATGGCTACGACCACCATCAACTCGACCAGTGAAAAACCCCGCGTCGAACGCATGGCTTCCCGCGACGCAAGCTTATGGCTTGGCAGGTATACGAACGCCGAGACTGGCTTTGACGACGCCGTAGTCGGCGGTCGTCACGCGCCCACTGCCGTCGAGGTCGCAACGACCGTCCGTGTACTGGCCCAGATGGCTCTTCACCGTGCTGTAGTCGGCTGTGGTCACCCGCCCGCTGCCGTTGGCATCGCCCGCCAGCGTGCAAACGTCCAGGGAAAACGCCCTAACCGCCAGACTGGTTGAAGGCGACACGTTGTACCACGTCTGATTCGCAAGCCGCACACCATCCTCACTGGCCACAAGCGTGGAACCGGTAGGATCGTTCGGATCCACGTGGCAGACAAATGCACCGATGACGTCGGCCCCGCCGTCCAGCTCGACGATCACCAGTGGGTCGCCGCTGCCCACGAAACGGATCGGCTCGTCGAACACCAGCCTGATCACGTTGTTCTGCGTCTTGGGCAGCGTTCCGTCGGGAGGCGGATCGCTCGACATCAGCGACGCCGTGATGATGCCCGCGGAACTCTTCACCCAGATCCGGTAATCGGTGATATAGGGCGGGTCGGGCGGCGGCCAGGCGCCCAGACCGGCCTCCTGATCGAAGATACCGACCACGTCGAAGTCGCCGACGGGCCCCGGCACGCTATCGAAGTCGCCCTGGCCCGACAGGTGCAGCGGAAAGTTCACCCCCTCGCCCTGACTGACGTACACGTGCTCGTGGTTGTCCCATATCCCCGATTCGACGTACACGTCGTTCATCCGCACCCAGCGCGCCTGGTACTTCTCACCACCACCCGCTCGCGTCTGATCGAAGTAATTGCAGTCGCTGATGCTCGATATCAACGTCGGCGCCGGCATCCCCACGCCTTGCTGCAACACCTCCACATCGAAATTCATGTTCGGATCGGCTGAGTGACGCTCGTTGACGTTGGCCTTCCCCAGGTTATCGGCGACGAATCCCGTAATCCGCACACGGTCGCCCGGCTGAATGTCATCGGGATACTCGGGCCAGTACACGCTCTGGAAGAACATCCCCGACCAGGCGGCCGTTCCGCCCATGTCGGGCCCCTCGCCCTGCACGAATACCTGCCACATCTCGTTGGGGTCGAGCAACTCGTGCGGTGCATTGAGCGCGATCCCTTCAACGACCACACGGTTGCTCGGATCGCTCGCGTCCGCACCCACCTTGGGATGTGTCCCCAGGCCGTCAGCATCCACCGCCTGGATTTCCCAGTTCGTCTCCGCCGATGCCGCCTGCGTCCAGGCGACCGCCTGCATCGCGATCAGCAGCCACAACCCCATACGTCGCATCAAACCATCTCCTTCCCGGCCAAGCCGATGTGGCCCTATCTTGAGTAGCACGCTTTTAGAAATAGTAGCACGACGCCACCTTAGCTCTCCGCCGTCGGCGTGTCAAACCCGGACGGCCGCCGTGACGGGGCGCCCAGACCCACAGGCCCGGGCTCAGGGTCGCTACTCCTTGGTCACCAGTTCGCAGTTGACAACGGTAATACCAAGTAATACCTTATATACGACTCAATCGCGGTGACCTGCGTGCGATGGTGCCTCGCGGTGCCTTCGGGCACACTTGCCGTGCCGTTGGGTGGAGCGGCCAGAGCATGAAACGTTCACTTGAGTGTTGGCTTGCTGCCGTACTCTCACTCGCACTTGGTCACAGCAGGGCGCCGGCCGGTGAGGCCGCCGGCAACGCCTTCGAGGTGTTCGTCAGCATTCCGCCCCAGGCCTACCTGGTCGAGCGGATCGGCGGACCATATGTGACGGTCCACGTCCTTGTCCAGCCCGGCCAGGAGCCGCACACCTTCGAGCCCACGCCCAGGCAGGTCATGGCGCTGGGACGGGTGAAGCTGTTTCTCGCGATCGGCCTGCCGTTCGAGACTCGCCTGCTTGCCAAGATTCGCTCGGCGCAGCAGAAGCTCAGCGTCGCGGATACGACCGAGGGCATCACGAAGCGCAAGATGGCCTCAAGCCATCATCTCAGTCACACCCAGCCGTCCGAACACACCCCACAAGCAGATGACCATCGCCCTGCGGCAGACGCCGTGGCCGACGACCCGCACGTCTGGTTGTCGCCTCCGCTGCTATTGACCATGGCGCGCAACGTCGCGCGAGCTTTGCAGCAGACCGACCCCGGAAATACTGCAGTATACGAGCAAAACCTTGCTGCACTGACGAAAGACATCCAGGCCACACACCAGCAAGTCCACGACGTCCTGGCGGCTTACAGGGGCCAGTCGTTCTACGTGTTCCATCCTGCCTTCGGATACTTCGGCGACGCGTACGGCCTCAATCAGGAAGCGGTTGAGATCGGAGGCAAGTCACCCACGCCCAGGCAATTGGCACGCCTGGTCGCCAAGGCCAGGGCAGACAACGTGAAGATCATCTTCGTGCAGCCACAGTTCGACACGAAAAACGCCGAGGCTGTCGCCAAGGCGATCGGCGGCGCGGTGGTGCCCATGGACCCGTTGGCCCGAGACGTGCTGGGCAACTTCAGCCAGATGGCGACCAAGATCAAGGCGGCTTTGACCCCATGACCGGCCCAGACCAGACCGATGGCCGCACCGGGGACTTTCAGGCGAGCCCCCATCACGTATCGAGTCAACCGATTGTCTGCTTCCGGGACGTGTCCTTTGGCTTTGACGGCCAACGCGTGATCGAGCGCGCCAACTTCGACGTCGAGCCTGGCGACCTGGTCTGCGTGGTCGGGCCGAACGGGGGCGGCAAAACCACGCTGCTCAAGCTCGCCCTCGGCGCCCTGCGGCCGACCGAAGGCGAGGTCCGCGTGTTCGGCGATTCGCCGGCGCGCGTTCGGCACCGCGTCGGCTACATGCCGCAGCATCTGCACTACGATCCACAGTTTCCCGTTACGGTACGCGACGTGGTGCTGATGGGGCGGCTGGATTCCCACTTGGGAGGTCGCTATTCGCGCGCCGACAAGCAGGCCGCTCGATCTGCGATGGACGAGTTGGGCATCGCCGATCTGGCCGGCCGCCTTTTCGACGCACTGTCGGGCGGGCAGCGGCAGCGTGTTCTGATCGCCCGGGCGTTGGCGTGTCAGCCGGAACTGCTGCTGCTGGACGAGCCAACGGCTAACGTGGACGCCGCCATTGAAGAAAAGTTTTTTGAAACGATCAAACAACTCAGCGGGCGCATGACCATTGTCATGGTCTCGCACGATCTACGGTTTGTTTCGAGCCTTTTTGCCAAAGCCATTTGCGTCAATCGCCGCGTCGCCGTTCACCCGATCGGCGCCGTCACCGGTGAGGTGATCGAGCAGCTCTACGGTGCCCACCTGAGCGTGGTTCGGCACGATCACGAGCACGCCACGCAGGAGCACGCGCATGGCTGAGTTCTTCTCGGCCCTGGTCGATCCGAACGTGCCGTTCCTGCGCTACGCACTGATTGCCGGCATGCTGGCCAGCGTCGCCTTTGGCATGATGGGAAGTTACGTCGTAGCGCGACGGATCAGCTACATCGCCGGCGCGATCGCCCATAGCGTGCTGGGCGGTATCGGTGCGGGGCTCTATCTCCAACAAGCGAAGGGACTGCATTGGTGCCACCCCATGGGCGGCGCGGTAATCGCGGCTTTGGCGTCCGCTCTGATTATCGGCCTGGTCAGCCTGTACGCCCGCCAGCGAGAGGACACGGTGATTGGCGCGATATGGGCAACGGGCATGGCCGTCGGCCTGCTGCTGCTGGCTAAGACACCCGGCTACGTCGATCCCATGAGCTACCTGTTCGGCAACATCCTGCTGATCTCCCCAACGGATCTGTGGTTGGTGCTGGCGCTCGACGTGCTCGTGGTGGTCCTCGGCGTGTTCTTTTACAACAAGTTCCTGGCCGTGTGCTTCGATCAGGAGTTCGCCCGGATGCGCGGCGTTCGCGTGGAGCTGTATTACCTGCTTCTGCTCGTCCTTACGGCGCTCACGGTGGTCCTGCTCGTCTCAGTGGTGGGCATCGTGCTGGTGATCGCCCTGCTGACGCTGCCGGCCGCTGTAGCCGGGCACCTCTCGCGACGACTGTGGCAGATGATGGCGCTGGGCGTTGTGCTGTGCATGGCCTTTATCGTCACGGGGCTGGCGGGAAGCTACGTCTACGACCTACCGAGCGGACCTGTCATCATCATGGTAGCGGCCGCCGTCTATCTGGCCGCACTGGTCGGACGTCGCGTCTGGGCGCGGGCGATCGGTTGACCCCAAAAGCATATAGGGTGTCGCAGGATCGACCGCGCAAGGTCGGGCACGCCGGCGCCGACCCGGTCAGCCAGTGCCGGACACATAGCTCGCCAGCCGCCGAAGGGCGTGGTCCTTCTGGTTGGGGTCCACCCGCGCCCGGCGGACCGCGTCCTCGAGGATCGCGATATTCCGGTCGTAAAGCTGGTGGTCGACCGGGAACGGGTGCCCATCCTTGCCCCCATGGGCGTAGCTGAACGCCGCCGGCTGCAACCGCTGCCACGAGTGCGTACCGGGATCTTTTCGCGACGGCGAGGCGCCGTAAACCAGCTCGGCCACCAGCGCAAGGCTGCGGACGGCCTTCGGCCCGACGCCCGCCAGTCCCAGCAGCCGCTCAAAGTCTGCCGGCTGATGCTCGTATACCAGCCGCCACAGCCGGCCGAGCCACCTCGCGTCGGCGTCCTCGACCTGCACCTCGTGCCGCGCGGGCAAAAACAGCGAAGGGCCCTGTCCCACCTCGGCCAGGATTTTCGCCGGCTCGACCCGCGCCGCTTCGGCACACGCCTGCCGTGACGCCGACGCTTCGTCTGCAACCATGTTCAGCAATAGCTGCTGGCCCGACTGCTGCCGGCCGGCGACCGCGCTGTGCGGCTCGCAGACAAAACTGTCGATCCTGCTGCCCAGCCAATGATAACGCCGGGCATACCGGCTCTGCTGCGACATGCCCTGTTGAACCACGCACCACCGGCCCTGCACGCTCCAGAAAAAGCTGTGGTGGTATAACTGGTATCCGTCCTGCAAAGCCGCACTGTCCACCTTGGCCGACATCCGAGACGCGTACACCAGCGGACGTGGATCGACGCCCGTCCGCTCTCCGATCTGCTCGATCTGCCCGGGTGTCTTGCGTGACGTGCCGCCCTTGCCCCCAGCCACGCAGATGCCCAACTCGTCGCCCATTCGCAGATAGGCCTGACGCAAGGCCCCGCATGTAACCGTCGTCAGGCCCGAGCTGTGCCAGTCGAACCCCAGCACGCAGCCGAAGGCCTGGAACCAGACCGGGTCGGCCAGCCGGGCAAGCATCTCGTCGGCACCCCGCGCATCGACCACTAGCTGCGTGATCGCCCCGGCCAGCCTCTCCATCCGAGCGAACAGCCAACGCGGGGCACTGCCGCCGTGCAAGGGCAGATGGGCGATGGCACGCTTCAAGGGCTCGCCTCCTCGAACATCCTGGTCGCCAGGGGTGCGATTATAAACGATCGCCTCGCACTGTCGCCGCCATCGGCTGCACCGCCCCACCGCCCGCCCCGGATGGCCGAGGTCTGCGCAAGTCGCTGAATTCGCTCGGCTTGCACCGCGCAATCCACGCAAGCCTCTTGCCTGCGGCTGCGGACTGACGTACCATTTTTGTGTCCCGACCGAGTGTGTCTGGGGAGTCACGACGATGTGGAATCTCGCACGATTGACGTTCGTGACGGCGATGCTCGGCGTGCTGCTGGCTTCAAAGAGCCCGTCGGCCGAGCCGACCGCCGCCACGGCCCCGTCCGACCGGTTCACCAAAGGTGTGATCATCCCCATCGAGGGCGTCATCAGCGACGTCACCCTCGAGAGCCTCGGTCGAAGAATGCAGCGCGCCATCGAGGACGGCGCCGATTTGCTGATCCTCAGGATGGACACGCCAGGCGGGCTGGTGATCAGCGCCACCAAGATCTGCGACGAGATCAAGAACACCACGCAGGCCCACACCGTCGCCTGGGTCCGCCCCCAGGCGCTAAGCGCCGGCGCCATGATCAGCGTGGCCTGCGACGAAATTGTGGTGGCCAACCGCAGCAAGATCGGCGACTGTCAGCCCATCATGATCGGTCCACAGGGCGCCGCCGCCGCTCCCGACGACATCCGCGCCAAGGTAACCAGCCCCATCCTCGAGGAATTCCGCGATTCGGCCCGCCGAAACGGTTACGACGTGCTGCTGTGCGAGGCCATGATCGAGCCGGAGATCGAGGTGTTCTGGGTGGAGAACACCGAAACTCACGAGCGCCGTTTTGTCCAGCGCCAGCTGCGGGATGACCTGTTCGGCATCGGGGCCACCGAGCCGCCGACCATTGTGAAAAAAACTTCCCTTGAGAGCGAGCAAAGTCTAAGCGGACCGAGCAAAAAGACCGAAACGATCGTCCAGCAGAAGGCCGGGCAGTATGTCTCCGACGAGCAGAGCACCACACCGTGGCGCTACGTCAAGTCGGACCCGTTGCTGGGCGAAGTCACTCAGCCGATCGTCTCGCATACCGAATTGCTCACCATGAGTCAGGATCAGGCGATCGCCTTCGGCTTCGCTCGCCATAAGCTTTCTACTGCACGCGAGTTGGCGGACCATTACGGCTTGAGTGAGCCGTTGCTCGAGTCGAGCTACACCTGGAGCGAGAAGCTGGTCGAGTGGCTGACCTCGCCGACGGTGCGTGCCGTTCTGATGATGGTCATGCTGCTGGCCGCCTACACCGAGTTCAACACGCCGGGTGTGGGTGTGCCCGGCATCGTCGCCGTCGCCTGCCTGGTCGTTTTCCTCGGCGCCCCTTACCTGACGGGCCTGGCCGACGTCTGGGAGATCCTGCTGATCGTCTGCGGTGTGATCCTGTTGGCCGTCGAGATCTTTGTCACTGCTGCGGGCTTCGGGGTGGCCGGCATTGCCGGTCTGGCGCTGATCTGCTTTGGGATTGTCGCCAGCTTCGTCGGCCCGGAGATGCCCAATCAGCCGCCGTTTCACTGGCCCACGCTCGACTACACCGTCGACGCCGTCAAGACCGGCGTCTGGGTGCTGTTGATCGGCCTGGCCGGCACGGTCGCCGGCGCGATTGCTCTGAGTCGGTACCTGCCGAAGATGCCCTACGTGGGGACCATCGTCGCGCCCAACCCCACGGCTGCCAGCGTCGCCATGGCCGATCCCTATCCGGAGGACGTTACGCACCCCGGCGCCGTCGGCGAGGCCACGAGCATGCTTCGGCCGGCGGGCAAAGCGCGGTTCAGGCATACATTGGTGGATGTGTGTACCGAGGGAGAGTTTATCGAAAGCGGCGCGGCCATTGAGGTCGTCGAACGTCACGGCAACCGCATCGTCGTGCGGCAGGTCAGAGGTTAGTCATGGAGCAGCTCACCACTGCCATCATCCTACAGGCCGTAGGAATCGCACTGCTGGTGCTGGAGATCTTCATCCCCTCGCATGGCGTGCTGAGCCTGACCGCACTGGGCTGCCTGATCGCCGGGCTCTATGTTGCCTTCGGCGTCAATGCGACGGCCGGCTATGTGTCCTTTTTCATTGCTATTCTGCTTGTGCCCACCATCGCTGTGACGGCGGTGAAGGTGTTCCATCGCACACCATTCGGCCGGCTTATCTCCCCGCCCAATCCCCGATTGACCGAGGCCGACGCAAGCTTCGACGTGGCCGACATCCAGCCGCTGGTCGGCAGCGTGGGCCGGACGATCACGCCGCTTCGACCCGTCGGCACTTGTGAATTCGACGGGCGACGCATAGAATGCGTGGCCGAAATAGGGCTCATCGAGGCCAATCAGCCCATTCGGGCCCTCCGCATCGATGGGCGCGAGTTGGTCGTGGCCCTCTACAAAGAGGAAGAAATCCAGCCGACCTGATTCGTGTTGGAGATGCCTTTAGCCCATTTACCGACAGGGGTATACCAGATGCAATCCACACCGTTTCTGCTGGCTGCTGGCATGACTTGGCAGTGGCTCGTCGCGATCGTACTGATCGTCATCTTCTTCATCTTTCTGATCGTCATCGGGCAGTTCTTCGGCATGTGGCTCCAGGCCTTCATGAGCCGAGCGGGCGTGAGCATTGCCGACCTGATCGGTATGCGCCTGCGGAAGGTTGATGCCAAGGTGGTGGTGCTGTCCAAGATCCGTGCGGTCAAGTCCGGCCTGAGCATGGAGACGAACGACCTGGAGACGCACTACCTGGCTGGCGGCCACGTGCCCAGTGTCATCACCGCGCTGATCGCTGCCGACCGCGCCAAGATCGAACTGCCGTGGAAGACCGCCTGCGCGATCGACCTGGCCGGTCGCGACATCCTCGAAGCCGTCCAGACCTCGGTAAACCCCAAGGTGATCGACTGCCCCAACCCGGCCAGCGGCCGAAACACCATCGACGCCGTCGCCAAGGACGGCATCCAGGTCAAGGCCAAAGCCCGCGTCACTGTGCGGGCCAACATCGCCCGGCTGGTGGGCGGGGCCACCGAGGAAACCATCATCGCCCGCGTCGGCGAGGGCATCGTCACCACCATTGGCTCGTCGGGCACCTACAAGGACGTCCTGGAGAACCCCGACGCGATCAGCAAAAAGGTGCTCGACAAGGGCCTCGACGCCGGCACGGCCTTTGAGATCCTCTCGATCGATATCGCTGACGTCGACGTTGGCGAGAACATCGGTGCCAAGCTTCAGGCCGACCAGGCCGAAGCCGACAAGCGGCGCTTCCAGGCCGAGGCCGAGAAACGCCGAGCCATGGCTATCGCCCGCGCCGCCGAGATGGCTGCCCAGGTCGAGGAGAACCGGGCCAAGGTCGTGCTGGCCGAGGCCGAAGTGCCCAAGGCGATGGCCGACGCCTTCCGTTCCGGCAACCTCGGCATCATGGACTACTACCGCATGCGGAACATCCAGGCCGACACCGCCATGCGCGACTCCATCGCCGGCGATCAGAAGGGCGAGGGCAGACCGGGCGAGGGTACATAGAAGAAATCGACCTAGTACGCCGGCCGTCCGCTTGACCGGGCGGCCGGCATCGCGGTGAGCGCGTTGGATCTCCATCCCATGACGCAAATGTTGGCCGACCGCGGCCTCGGTGACATGTTTGAACTGCTCGTGGCCGCGGCGATCATCATCGTTTCCATGCTGGGCGGGGTGATCTCCAAGATCGCACACAAATACCAGGAGCAGAAGGTAGAAAGGGAGGCGCCGCGCCCGGCCCGAAAACCCTCGCCCGCTCGGCAACCCACTGCGCGCGAACGTCCGGATCGCGCGCCCCGCCCAGTCAGACCGCCACAACCGAGGCCCGCTCGCCCCGTCGTGCCCGCGCGACCTGCCGCCAGGGTCGAGACACCCACCGGACTTCCACAGCAAAGCCCCGTTTACAGGACCGCCCCGAGGCACAGGCCTGCGGTCGCGCGTCGTCCCGCCGGCGGCGCCGAAGCTGCGGCGGTCGCAGCCGAGTCGCCCCCACGCGAAACGTTAGGCACGCTGACACCGGCTCTGCCCGCGGAAGAACCGCGCCGCCAACGGCGCCAACGGCGCCAACCGATCGAGTGCATCGTCGGGCGGATCACTCTGCCACAGAAGCGCCTGCGCGAAGCGATCATCTTCCGCGAGTTGATCGACAGACCCGTCGGTCTGCGCGATGATCAACTCTGGTGGCCGCACTCTTATCGGTAAAGCGCCAAGCGGCCCTTCTCCCCCCCCATAATTCGTGCGAACAGTGAGTCCGTTAACGCCGCGATGCGCTGCACGTTACCGGCGATCAGTGTTTCCAGCTGCGCAGCGTACGGGTTTATCCCAAGTTCGTCGCGCGCAAAAAAAGTTCACAAGTTTTATCGCTAAGCCAACTTGCCGGCTCTCTGGTGTGTTGTATATTTGAGGCGGCAGAGAAATCTGCCAATACGACTCTCCCCGAGGCGGCCAGATAAGACAAGTTGTGTGCAAGCTCCGGAGTCGGGTGGTGGTTTCCGGACGGTGTTGTTTGCACGGGTTTGACCAGGACCGCGACGCTTGCCCGGATCGCGCCGAACCTGTCGGCGTGCGGGACGTACAAGCTGTGCGGACCAGCGAAACGGTCCACTCCAGCCCTCGGAGGCAAGGAGTCACAAGATGTCTATCACAACGACCGCCAGAGCGGCTCAGCAGATGGAGCCGCAAGTCAGGCCGCCTGTTCCTTCATGTCTCAGCAAGCTCGATCCCGCCGATCGCGCGTTGCTGATCAAGACGACCCGCGAACCCGTTGAGTACATTGCCCATCCGATCTTCTGCAAGCCCAACGCGGACAAGCTTCTCTTCGGCTCCAACGGAAAGCAGGATGGTCGATCCACCCGAGGGGCGGCCAGCCGGCCGGCGCACAGTCAGACCAATGCGGCGCGCGGCAAAACCCCGGTCACCTTCAACCCCGAGCAGGAGCAACAGGCCTTCCAGCGATATAACTATGCCCGTTTCCACGTCTTTTGCACGCTGAAGCGATACGAGAGCAAGCGTCTCAGCGCCGCCGCCGTCAGGCGATTGCTGCTCTGGCAGAAGCGTGCGCTCGACGTCCGTTCGGAGATCGTACAGGCCAACATCCCATTGGTGCTGGCGATGGCCAAGCGGAGCCGTCTGGCGAGTGTAGATTTCCCCGAGCTGGTAAGCGAAGGCAATATGGCGCTGCTTCGCTCCGTCGACAAGTTCGACATCAGCCGGGGCTTTAAGTTCAGCACCTACGCCTGCCGAGCCATTCTCAAGAGCTTCAGCCGGGTCGCCATGCGGGCCAGCCGCTACCGCACCAAGTTCCCCGTCGAGTTCGATCCGGCCCTGGAAAAAAGCGACTACATCGAAAGGCAGCGCGCCCAGGCCGAGGATGCCTGCGTCGATGAGCTGCGAGACATCATGGCCAACAACGAAGCCGACCTCAACGACGTCGAGCAGAAGGTCATTCGCGCTCGCTTCGCTCTGGACACGCCGATCAGCAAAAGGCCGCTCCCCATGACCCTCGAGCAGGTCGGACGGATCATCGGCGTAACGAAGGAACGCGTCAGGCAGATCCAGAACCGAGCGTTGGACAAACTTCGAGGCGTGCTGGAAGAGGCCATCGTCCCCGCCTCGTAACCGAAACGGTTAGCAGTGTCTCCTTCCAAAATGCGGCGGCACGAGTTTCCCCCGACTCTCGCCGCTCCTTTTCTCCCGGACCTTGGCGGGCGCCCGCTTACCGAGGGCTCTGGAGTTGGCCGAACCGCTCGTGCAGGTCAGGGCGTCGTCGCTGAAGCTCCGCCTCGTTGTCGAAGTGCTCGGTCAGCTCGTCGGGCCCGCGGCGAGTCGTTACCGTGATTCGACCGTCCGGGTGCACCTCAAACCGCACGCCATCCGCCGGCGGCCGCTCCCGCCATCGCTCTACCAGCTCTTTGGCCCATCGACCGATCTCTTGCTCGAGCTGTTCGGCTTTCTGCTGATACTTTTCGATCTGCTCCTGAAGCTCCCGCTCGGTCAGGCCCAGCTTCTCGGCGCTTTCACGCGCACGGTCCAGTAGTTCTTCCAGTTCCTTCTCGACCTGCTCGCGATCCGGCCACCAATCCGGGCGCCGATCGTCCGGCGGTGGCCCGTCCGGCTTCATCCGGCGGTAGATCTCATAGGCCTCCGGGTCTTGATCGCGCAGCCCTTCGGGACCATCGAAGCTGCGTTCACTCGTCTCGGACGATCGCCCGTCCTTGGTCCGCACGGATCGCCTCACCGTGATGTCTCCGTCCGCACGCACCTCAACTTCGATGACCCGATCGCCCTTCACCGCTCTGCCCAGCCACAAACGTGGGCATGAGGGGTCGGGGTACCTCGGGCGTATCTCGAACCGGGAGTCGCCCTCACCGCCGGGCCACAGAGGCACCTTGAACACGTCCGAATCGCCCCAGCCTCTGGGCTTCGGAGTCTGGTATCCCCGACGCCGCAGTTGATCCATCAACTCGTCGTACTCTTCGATCCGCCACCCCTTGGGCCCATAGCGGTACATCTTGCCCCGCCAGTCGGGCCACCCCGGCCGGAATAGAGCGTCCGGCCCATAGCGGTAACGCAGTCCGCGCTCCTTGGGCCTCTCACCCAGCTCCACCCGCAGCGTTTGCTTCTTTGCGCCGCGGTACATGGCCAGGTCCATCGAGTCTCCCGGCCGACGCGCCCCCACCATGTCGATGAATGGCTCGGCATCACCGACAACCTCCGCCCCGTCCGCCGCAATCAGCACGTCGTGCAGCCGCAGCCCAGCTCGATCCGCCGGACTGTCCACCGCCACGTCAGCGACCATCAGCCCCTTTCCGTCGAGGTTCAGTTGATCGGCCAGCGGGGGCGGAACCGGAATCACCACCACCCCCAGCCAGGCTGGTTCGGCTGCCCGGCTTGCCGCAGCCGCCGAACACGTTGCTACCATCGCCACAACCAGACTCGCCCGGTTCATGACCCGACCTCCCGCGCTGCCCACGCGCGCTATAGCTCCCCCGACGCAGTCACCACCCGCCAATCGACCTGATTTCGTTGGAAGAGATACAGATCGCCATTCCTTTCATCCAGGATGCCGAAGTAGTCACGCCGATCACGGCCATCCCCGGGGGGGGCCGAGCGCGCCTGTTCAGCAGGCCGCGACGGGCCAACCTCGGCCACTACATCATCGCGCCTCGTCCCGCCGGCCGAGTCCCCGGCATCGCCGAAGTGCCCCAGCGGCCACAGCAGCAGCAGTACAACGGCCGCCGCCGCCACACCCCACCCCAGCCACGCCGCCGTCTGCCGTCGCCCCGGCCATCGCGTCGCCACTGCCGCAGGTGCGGCGATGAGTTGCTCGATCGCGCCGGCCGCCATCGCGTCATTGCTGTGGTACTCATGCCAGAGGGCCCTGGCGGCCGCATCCCGCGCCAGCACCCGCCGCAGTTCCTCCTGCTCCTGCGGGCTCGCCTCACCGTCCAGCGACCGCACGATCAACCGTTCCGTCCGCTCGTCCACCAACGCTACGTCCTTCATCCTCAATCTCTCAGACCCGTCAACGCCTCACGCAGTAGCCGTCGGGCCCGCACGAGGCGCGTTTCCACCGTCTCGGTCGATAAGTCCAGGGCTTCGCCGATCTGTCGGTAGCTCCAGCCCTCCAGATGCCGCAACACGAACGGCTCACGGTAGATGGCCGGCAGACCCCGGACAGCCCCGAGCACCCGTCGATGCAGCTCCAACGCCGCCACGCGCCTGCCCGGCTCGTCCCCAACGGCCGGCACATCCTCGGCTCGCTCCAGCCCGCCGAGCACCTCGCGACGCCGGCCGTTCTGCCGGCCCGCGTCGACCACCACGCTTCGAGCTACCTTCCATAGCCACGCCCGCCATCGATCCGGGTCTCGCAGGCCCCTGATCCGCTGCCAGACCGCCAGCCACACCTGCTGGGCGATGTCGTCAACGGCGTCCGCCTCGCCTACCATCGCACCGATCAGCCCCCGCACCCATCTGCCATCACGGGCAACCAGCAACTGCATCGCCGCCCGCTCGCCGCGCTGGGCGGCCAGTACCAGGGGCCTATCGGATTGGCCGCTACCTCCCTGCCACATGTCGTTGCCTACACCCATAGACGAGACAGCACCCCACTACCGGTCAGGATTTCCGCTGTTCTCGAAACCACCCCTTTCCCAAGCTACTATACGCCTGCACAGAGCGATGGATCACCTTGTAGAGCCATGACTCAACAGACCCCGACCTTCGCCTGCGACGCCATGTGTGGCGGTCTGGCCCGTTGGCTGCGGGCCATCGGCTACGATGCAACCTTCCATCCCCACATCGAAGACGACAAACTCATCGAGCACGCACGCCACGAGCGGCGAATCCTAATCTCTTCCGACGGTAAGCTGTTCGAGCGGAAGATCCTTACCAGTGGTGAGCTGCCGGGCCTGTTCCTTCCCCGAGGCATGAGGCGCATGGCCCAGATCCGATACGTCGTCCAGGCCTTGAACCTGACGGTGCGTCCGGCCAGATGCATGAAATGCAATGGCCGGCTCATCCCCGCTTCGCGAGAGGGCGTGGCCGATGTCGTCCCCGCTCGCAGCCTTATTTGGGCCGACACGTTCTTCCGGTGCGACGCCTGCGGTCGGGCTTTCTGGCACGGCACGCATTGGCGCAAGATCGCCGCCCGCCGCGAGGAACTCGCCCGTCTTACCGCTCAGCGGCAGGACGGTGGGGGGTGCTCATAGCGGCGGCTGTGAACCTGACCGACCCAAGCTCCGCCGCCGCGTCGACGGCTACGCGGTTTGGGCGTGCCGACTCGTCAGCCAGCGACGGGTAGACCGCTCCGGGCGAGAGCGACGTCTTGGCGCAAAAAAAATCCAGGCTCGGGTTGCCCTATGTGAGCTTCCCAAGCCTGGGAGGGAGAGAGAGCCCTATCGGTGCCACCCCATCGGGGCGACTTGCCGTTTTGTGCTACGGGCCGTTAACACCGTCCACCTCGGCCCGGCAGGGAGAAAACACATCCCTGCAAGATCCGCCGTCGCAGTCCCACTTAACTCTCTCGAATACCAACTGCTGTCGGCGATCCACTCTCTCGCAACGTTAGCGCCCTTACCGGAACAATCACAGGTGTCGTCAGACCGGGCACCTCAACGATGGCGAATTCGTCTTCTCTTGCGTTGCCATCACTGAGGAACATCACCTCGCCGGTCACCTCAAGCTCGCAACCCACGTCCGTGATAACCTGCTCAGCATCCGGGCAGGTGACCACGCCGAGCCTGAAGCTGACACGCGACCCAGTTGTTGGGCGCGATCCATTCACCTACGTCTCCTTTTCCCCTCTCTCGTTCAACTAGAAATAGCAAAGGGTGTGCCGCACCTCACGAAGCGTCGAAAAACTTTGCGCGGCTGCGTAACTCGCTGTATAGAAGTTACTTACGGACCGCCCCCTTCGTCGCGATGGTCGACGGCCTCCATGCACGCGCTGATTCGGTGGGAAACATCTTTCACACAGGCGCATCACACCTATGCGCCTGCCACCGGTGTAGCCACCTGATGAGCGTGTACAACGGCGGGGAAACGCGATAGGAACATGAGTGAAAGTTCTTGCACAGAGGATGACGGAATTTGCACACCCCACGGGCCCGGGGCGATAACCCTGTCAGAAATCTTCCCGCGCCAGCTTGTGCTTGCGAAGCTTGTTGTACAGCGTTCGACGTGTGATCCCCAAGCGTCGAGCAGCATGCGACTTGCTGCCGGCGTTCTCACGCAAAGCTTCGGCCAGAATCATGCGCTCGCACTCATCGAGCAGACGCACCAGTGTGACCGTCCCGCCCCGCAGCGCCCGTTGTACCGACTCGACGATCTCTACAGCCACGTGCTCCGGCGAGCCCTGGTCAGGTCTGCCCAGTACCGATTCGGGCAAATCACTCAGCTCGATTCGCTCGCCGCCGCCTTTGAAGGCCAGCACTTGCCGGACCACATTCTCCAGTTCGCGTACGTTGCCGGATCCGAGGCCCTCGGCCAGCACCTCGTACACGCGCGGGTCGACCTCCTTGATCGCGCCACGGTAATAGTGGCCGTACTTGCTCACAAAGTAGTCGAACAACAGCGGGATGTCGTCGGCCCGGCGCCGCAACGGCGGCACGGTCAGCGATATCACGTTGAGCCGCTGATACAGATCCAGGCGGAACTTCTCCTCCGCCACCAGCACCATCAGTGATCGGTTGCTGGCTGCAATGACGCGTACGTCGACGACGTACTCCCGGTCCGACCCCACGGGCAGTACTTTCCCCTCCTGAAGGACGCGCAGCAGCTTCGGCTGGAGTGGCCGATCCAACTCGCTGATCTCGTCCAGCAGCACCGTTCCCCCGTCGGCTGCCCGGAAGTATCCCGCTCGATCCTCGGTTGCGCCGGTAAAAGCGCCACGCCGGTGCCCAAACAGGGCACTTTCCGCCAGCGTGCCGGTGATCGCAGCGCAGTTGATGACCAGAAACGGTCGGCTGTGCCGCTTGGGATCCATCCGGTGAATCGCCTCAGCCAGCAACTGCTTGCCCGTGCCCGATTCGCCTTCAACCAGGATGGGAACATCCGATATTGCCGCCGCCCGACGTGCCAGCAGCAGCACGCGGGCCATCTCGCGGCTCTGGCCGGCAAAGCCCGTCTCGTCGAAGATCGTCCGGTCCTGTACCTCCCGGCTCTCTCGCCGGGCAGTTTCGTACCGCCGGACTGCCTGGGTGAGTCTTTCCTCCAACCCGGACGGGATCTGGCCCCGCGGTGCCTCCAGGAAGCTGCTCGCCCCCATCAGAACAGCCCTGCGGCAGGTGCCCAAATCCGCGTTGGGCTCCAGCAAAACGACGACCTGGCACTCAGGACTTGCGTTACGGATCGACTCGAGCGCCCCTAGGGCGAACGCCTCATTCCCCTGGCCAGCCGATCCGATGCGGACCAGCGCCACCGCGTAGTCCCCCGCGGCACAAATGGCCGTCAGTCCGTCGGGCACACCGACATCCGTGACGGCGAACCCTCGGTCGCGCAGTTCTCGACCGATCTGCCTCCGCTCGCCATCGTCTGAATCGACAAGTAGGATGGACGGCTGCGACGTGAGCCGCTGCAATTCTCTCTCCCTCATCAATAGCCGGACCGAGCCACTACATAGACTCAGCCCGCTCTCTCTCACCATGCTCTCACCGCAAAACCCGTGCCGAGGCGCTGCCGCCCCCCAGGCCTGGATCATTATGTGTGTAACCTATTGTCTTCTAATAACTTGCGCTAAAACCCGTACCGAACTCGCCCCCGCGCGCAGGCAACTCGTCACCCGGACACGTTGAGTTGACTCAACGTTGGAGCGATAAGACGATCCCGCCCCGGCCTGCAACCTTTTATTTGGTAGAAGCTTAAGGCAATGTTGCCTTCCAGAAACGCTGTTGACCGTCCTGCCATATGTCATGGACGGGCTCTAAAGGGCCTGCCCCGGACTGTCCGATAATGCCATTGGCGCGCTACTGGCGACTGACCAGACGCGGCTGGAGTGTGCGCAGATGGCAGAAGTCCTCGATCAATCCGAGGTTGATGCCCTCCTGGCAGCGGTGGACACCGGCGGGCTCGCCGAGCAGGCCGACACCGCCACCCGAAGCCCAGGCGCTGTGGAGGTGCGCACCTACGACTTCAAACGCCCCGAGCGCGTCAGCAAGGACCAGATGCGCGCGCTGGAAGCCCTGCATGAGGGGTTCGCCCGCAATTTCGGGGCTAGCCTGTCCGCGTTTTTGCGGACCATTGTGGATGTGCGCGTAGCCACGGCCGAACAGCTTACCTACAGCGAGTTTATACACTCGCTGCCGACCCCCACCTGCTTCCACGTGTTGGAGGCGCCGCCGCTGGAGGGGCAACTGTGTCTGGAGATCAGCCCCCTGATCATCTACCCGATCATCGACCGGCTGCTGGGCGGATCGAACGCCGAGATGTTCATACCTGAAAGGCCCCTGACGGACATCGAATGGCGCCTGGTCAAACGCATCACCGACCGGGCGCTCGCGAACCTCACCGAGGTATGGGCCAATCTCGTCCCAGTCGAATTCAACTTGAAGGACACCGAGAGCAACCCGCATCTGGTTCAGAACGTCGCACCCAACGAAGTGGTCGTGGTGATCGGATTCGAACTCAAGGCCGGCGCCCGGACCGGCACCATGAGCCTGTGCATCCCGTTCAACGTCATCGAACCGGTCATGAGCAAGCTGGCCACGCAGAGTTGGCTGGCCTACCGTCGTGCGGGAGCCACCGCCGACCACATGCGCCGCATCTCGCACAGCCTGGAAATGTCGGCCGTCCGCATGCGGGCCTTGCTGGGCCAGACCGCTATCCGCGTCGGCGAACTAATGGCCCTCAGGCCCGGCGACATCATCAAGACGGCCAAGCCCGCCTCCAGCGAACTGGTCATTCAGGTCGAGGGTAAGAACAAGTTCGCCGGACGTTTGGGCAGACACAAAGGCAAGCGAGCCATCCTTATCACCCGGCACGCGCGACCGAACGAGCGCATCTAGCTGCCCCAGGTTGATCGTTTCGCCCCAGGTGGTGGTACAATTCGTGCCCAGGATGGATCGGGCAATGCTGGTCGAACAGCGAAAGGCTGCGGGCGTGCGCTGCCCGTGCCCCGTGTGTGGCGACGTGCCTGTCAGACGACACTGCGTGGTGCGCGCCGGAGCGGTGGCCGTCTGTGGTGCGTGCGGCACGTGGTATCGCGTGCCACGTCCCACCTGCGACGATCTAGCCGGCATCTACGACTGCCAATACTACGACCCATGGGGAATCGATCACGACGAAGCCATCTCCTTATCCACGAAAGCCGCCACGTTCCTGCCCATGCTGCGGCACATGGAGGTGTTGCGGGCTTCTCGCGGCGGTGCACGTCGCTTGCTGGACGTGGGGGCGGCCACCGGAGTTCTGCTGCTGCTGGCCCGCGATCGGGGGTACGACCCTTTCGCCGTCGAACTCAATCCTTTCGCCGCCGACCTCTTGCGGCAGCGCCTCGGACCAGACCATGTGTTCGAAGGCGAGTTGACCGCATGCACCTTTGCGCCACGTTCCTTCGATTGGATCACCATGACCGACCTGATCGAGCACGTGTTGCACGTCGGCCAGACGCTGTCGGCAGCCGCACGGCTCCTGCGGGCTGATGGGATCCTGTGCATCACGACGCCGCGGGTCGACTCACTTTCGCATCGCTTGCTGGGGGGCAACTGGCTGCACTTCAAGCGAGAGCACATTCAGTATTTCACCGCGAGGGGGCTCAGATGGGCATTATACCGCGCGGGCTTTGAGCGGGTGCAAGTGTCGCCGCATCGCAAAGGTTTGACGTACGACTACCTGAGCCGACAACTGCACGTGTATTCCCACTGGGCACTGACGCCCGCGGTTGCCGGCCTCGGCCGTCTGTTGCCCCGCTCGTTGCGGAGCAGAGCGGTACCCTATCGGTGCGGCGAGATGCTTGTTACGGCGAGGCCTGGGCATCGGTGAAACAGGTCGTGTCCGCCCGGCACGCCCAACGTGCGTTGTGAAAGACGCGACCAAGCCGTAGACTACATCCGATGATGTGCACGTGTGCGCAGCGCGCCGAATACGGAGAACGGTTGGAGGTCTGCACGGTCGGTTTGTGCGCCTGAACGGCTCGCCGCCTGCGGGCGGAGAATGGGATGTCGCGGAGTTCGTCTGAACGATCTGATGTGCGCATGAGAGCCATGAAATGGATCGATCATTGGATCGGCCTGCCTTTGTGTTTCCTGCTGGGCGTGCTGGCGAGTGTCGCCCGCGCCGTCCTGCCGAGGCGCAAGCGCGTCGTGTCCGACAAGGGGATGCTTGTGGTCATGAAGTTCTTCGGCCTGGGCAGTATCATCGAGGCGGCGCCGCTGCTCAGGGCGATTCGCCAACGCTATCCGCAAGGGCGCGTGGCGTTTCTGACATTTGCCGCAAATGAGACCCTTCTACGGCGGCTTGGCTTGTGCACCGACTTACGGCTGGTTCGCACCGGTTCGCCCGTGGAGTTCGTGTTCGACGTACTCGGCAATCTCCTATGGCTTCGGCGCCATCGAACCGAGGCGGTAGTGGACCTGGAGTTCTTCAGCAAGTTCTCGACGCTCGTGTCGTTTCTGACCGGGGCCCGCGTGCGCGTGGGCTACCATCTTAACGACTTCTGGCGCTACAGCCTCCTGACGCATCCAATCTACTTCAACTACTACCGACGTCTGGGAGATGTATACGAGCAGGCGGGTCGCCAGCTCGACGTGGAGATCACGGACCACAGTCTCGGCCGCATCGAGCCGCCTCCAGACGCCCGCCGCCATGTCGTGCAGGCGCTGCGGCAGAGCGGCTGGACCCCGAACCGACTGCTGCTCGGCATCAACGTGAACGCCAGCGACCTGAGCCGCGAGCGACGATGGCCCATCGACCGGTTCGGCGCCGTCATTACCGACTTATTAACGCGGCATTCCGATCTGCACGTAGTGTTGACCGGTTCACCCGCAGAGCAGCCCTACACCACGTCGCTGCTGGCGTGCGTGCCCGAGCCGCTTCGCGGGCGGCTGTTCGTCGGGGCCGGCCTGTGGTCGCTCGATGAGTTTCTGGCTGCCTTGCTGCTATTTGACGGGTTTGTAACCAACGACTCCGGACCGCTGCATCTGGCCGCCGCCCAGGCCACGCCCATGGTCTCGTTGTGGGGACCGACACGTCCGGGTTTCTTCGCGCCGCGGGTCGACACCAACCGCATCCTGTACGCGGACTACCGTTGTAGCCCATGCGTCAACATGTTTACGACGTTCGAAGGGATGTGGTGCAACCATCAGGCGTGGTGCATGGACCAGATCATGCCAGCCCAGGTCACCGAAGCCGTCGAAGCGATGCTCGCCGACGCCCCGCGCGCGCGGCGGGCGCCGAACGACCTGTCCGACATCGAAATGGGTTAGCTTCATCAACTGGACGGGAACATTCTCATGACCAATTCTGCAGGCAAGACCGAGACGACAACCGCAGCCCTGCAAAACGCCGCCACACCGCCGAAGCTTCGACGTGGCTGTGACGTAGCTGCGGTATTACTAGCCATCGGCACACTCGCGATGCTCTGGTCGCTACGCGACAAGCCGGTCACCTGGCCCTCCGATCACTTCAGCGACATGCATGCGTTGATGTCGGGAAAGAACTTCGCCGAGCACGGTTTTTTTCGACTGCGGTTCCTGCCGGTCAACTACCTTGGCGACATCGGTGATAACCCGTTTTACTACCTCCATTACCCGCCCCTGCCAAACGTCGCCAACGGCGTGCTGCGGGTCGTGGGCGTCGACTCTCTGGCCGGCATGCGGATGGTCAGTTCGCTGCTGTTCGTGCTCGGCCTGTATGCCATGTACCGAGCCTTCGCCCCGATCATCGGGCCTTTGGCGGCCGTCTGCGGCATGGGTTTTCTGTCACTCAGCTCGTACACCATCTCGTACGGTATGAGCCTCCACACGCACGCCTACAACCTGCTGTTTCTGGGGTTGTTCCTGTGGCTATTGCGGCGCGCTATCGACGACGAGGGTCTATCGGCGCGTCGGCGCAAAGCGACCTGGGCAGGCTGCTGGGCGGTTCTCGTGCTCGCCTCATTGACGAGTTTCGAGTTCATCATGTATGCCCAGGTTTTCGCCTGGCTGTACGTGCTTGCCACCGGGCGCTTTCGCGCCCGGTGGCCGGCGCTGGTCTTGCTGGGTACAGCCCCGGTGTTCGGTGTGGCGGTGCACTTCCTACAAAACATCTGGGCCGTGGGCTGGACCGCCGCATGGGCCGACAAACTAGGGTTCGGATTCTGGGGCGATAAAAGTAGATGGGGTTATTCGAGCCGCCTGCCAGACCTTCTGCTATCGTACAGCCTCCGCGCCTATCACTGGCCATGGACCGTGTTGCCCGTCCTGGGCGTGGCGTGCCTGTTGCTGGCCGAGCGATCGCGCCTGGCGGGCGTGAACGTGCGCCGAGCGAGTTCCATCCTGCTGGCCTGCATGCTGGCCCCGCTGGCGTGGTACCTGTTTCTTCCGGGCCATATCGGCTCTCATCCCCATACGGCCAACCAGATGCTCCCCCTGGCATGGATAACGATTGGCGGCGCCGTGGGCGTTGCCGCGTACGCTTTGGGCCGGCGCGCGACGCCGTGGCCGCTGCGCATCGTCAGTGCTGTCGCGGTCATTGCCGTTCTCCAAATGCAGTTACGCGCCGTATCGCAACAGATTTCGCACGGCAGCACGCTGCCGACGACTGTGATGGCCGAAGCTCTCGGCAAGGCCGACATCCTGCCAGACAACGTCGCGGTCGTCTTCAATACAGCCGTGGCTGCCCAGTTCGCCTACTACATCGAACGACCGGCTTGGCGCTGCCCTTCGCAGGGCGTGCAGTTCCCGGACGCGCTGCCGGAGCTGCGGAAACACGTGCCCGAGAGGTGTGAACTCAAATACTACGTCTTCTTCGGCCCGCCGGGGCAGCAGTACATGGATGTTTTCCAATATCTGGCCAGCCGATGTCCGGGCAGGCTGATCCAAGTGCCGGGACTGAGGAACCCCCAGCGTTACATCATCCTCTTCGACATCACGGAATTGCACAGGCCGCCCCAAGAGCGCCGCCCCCTCGATCCGAGGGTGAAGGAGGCCCAACTGCGGGGCGGCTTCACGCCCTGGGATATCCCTAATTTTGCGCAGCTCGTTCAGCAAGCCTGGACGAATCAGACCGGACAGTAGGAGCCTTCGCCTTGACGAGCGCAGCCGCCCTCGGCCGCCGCAATGCTGTTACCCTGCCGTACTGACCGGAAGCGGCGCCGTCAGGGAGCGGCGCCCGGTTCGCTTGGCTTCGTACAACGCGTCGTCCGCCAGGCGAATCAGCTCCGGCAGGTCGGCCGGCTTGTGGGCCTCGAGCGAGGCCAGCCCCGCAGAAACGGCCATCGGATGCCCGGGAGCCGGCAGGATCTTGGCCTGTTGGGCGAACAGCACAGTGACACGCTCGGCGATCTGACCGCCTTGCTCCAGCGACGCCGCCGGTAGAATCAACAGGAACTCATCCCCACCGTAGCGCGCGGCGATGTCCGTCTCGCGCACAGCGTGCCGCAACAGGCTCCCGACAAATCGCAATAATTCGTCCCCCGCCTGATGGCCGAACGTGTCGTTGAACCGTTTGAAGTGATCCAGATCCAACATCGCCAGTGTCAGGTCCTGCCCGGCTTGGCGCTGCGCGTCGAAAATCTCCGGGAGCCTGCGGTCGATGAATCGCCGATTGACCACGCCGGTCAGCGGATCCTGCCACGCATGCTGCTCAGCCCTTCGAAGGGCCAGGCTGATCTGCCGCGTGCGGGCTGCGACACGCCGGTCAACCGTCTGTTCGAGATGTTCCGCCCGCGCCTCGCATTCTTTTAGCTTCCGGTCTGTGGACTCCACGGCGCGGGCCAGGCGCCCCATCGCGTCGCCCCGCTGACTCAACCCTGGCGGCACCGAAGCGAAGTCACCCGTGACGCAGGCCCGCGCCAACGTGGCAATGGGATTCTCCACGCAGCGCACCAGCCACCACACTGTCACCGCCACCATAGCCACAGCGATGCCCGCCATGGCCACAGGAAACAGCCACCAGGGAGGCGGCTGGTCGGCCCCCACGCCAACCAGGACGCCAACGTAGCCGCCTGCCTGCGACCGTCCCGCGCCTAACGGCGCGGTGACCAACCAGGCGCTCGCCGGCCGCCCTTTGCTCGGGACGCCCGGCAAGTCTGCGCGGAAAACCATCTTGGCCAGGCCGGTCTGTTCGGCGACCTGAAGGAGCAACGGTGTCAACTCGCCCCGGTCCGCCGCCAACACGGCGACCTCGCCATCGGCGCCGATAACAGTCAGTCCGAGAACCATCCGGGTACGGGTGACCCGTTGAGCCCACGCCTCCAGATGCGCCTTATCCCCCGTGGCGGCGACCTCACCGGCCCCGGCCGCGACCAACTCAGCAATAGCCATCGCCTGCCTGCGCGGAAGCGGCTGGGCTGTTGGCGGCGGCACGTAGGCATGCAACGCGATCGCCGAGACCGCAACGAAAGCCGTCACCGCCACCACGTTCCAGAACAGCTCGCTACGGAGCGATGAGCCTGCCCTTCCGGCCATTTACGTTCCACGGTCGGCGTTCCTGTTTTATCGGCCCGCTCGGCGCGACAAGTTACATCATCTTTGGGGAGCCGGCCTGACCTGCCGGCGAGACAGTCTTCGCGTCCAAGCCGCGCAAGTCACTGCAGTTAAGCCATTTGCGAAAAACGATGAATCGACGCCAATTATTGCTTGACGCTGAGTGAAGTTTGGTGTAGGTTAGGCAGCGGCGTGGGGAGCATTTCGGCTTTCCGGGGGATGGTTTGTTTGGCGTCTAAACTACTGGTAAACAACGAGTTATGGTGTAGCCACTAAAGGACGGCAATGTGCGCGCCGCGGACGTCCGTGGATGCGCCAGGTTCTCGTACCCGCGTGCTGTGCGTGGAAATGGGGGTGCAAACGATGAGGCTTAGCAGTGCGGAAAGGGAGCGGCTGGTGCAGACCAACATGCACCTGGTTCGCGTTCACTTGAGCAGGAACGTACGGCTGCCGCGGCAGCCCAGTTGTCGTGGCGACTACGAAGACCTCTTTCAGGAGGGTTGTGTGGCGTTGGTGGCTGCGGCCAGGAGCTACAAGCCCCAACAGCATGGCCCGTTCGCTGGCTACGCTTTGTCGCGGATACGCTATGCAATCAGCCATCTACTCTATGAGGGGTTCAGGACGGTGCGGATTCCCGCGACGGTCCAGAAGTCGCTGCGCAGCCGAAATCTGCACCGTTCTACGTTGCCAAGAGAGGTTGAGCTGGCCTGGCCCGATGCTCTCGAGAATCGTAGCGTGGCGTGGCGTCACCGCCCGAGCGAGCCGACCATCGGCGACTTGTGGATGTCGTGCTATCAGCAGGCCGTCCGAGCGGCTGCCGAAAACTTGAAGCGATCGCCGCGCTGCGGACCGGATCGGGCACGACTGATCGACCGATTTGTGGAAGAGTACCTGCTGGTGCCCGAGCCGACGGCACGTACGGCGAAGCGAGACCTGGCCCGACAGCAGAAGTGTTCGGTCGGTCGGATCAATGGCGTGGAGCGTCAGCTTGTACGGGCGATCGTCGCGCGGCTTGAGCAGGACGTCGAGGCCCGGGAATTGCGGCGATGTGCCGAAGGCACGGGAGGCGACTGGCGGCAACCCATGGACGATCAGGTACGACACCGGATCGGTGAGGCGGTCACCGCTGCCTTCGCTGGGCAGTTCGGCCAGGCTCGGCCCGATCGGCAGGCTGCAACGCTGCTGGCGATGCTCAAGAAGATCGGTGTTGATCTACCTCGGGTGGTGCGGGCCTGTCACCGCCGGCTGGACTCGGCGGGTCGGGTGGAGGCGGAGGCGGTTCTTGCGACAGGCCTGGGCGGTGCTGGGGCAGCAAAGGTCGATGGAGCACAGGCAGGTTGTTCGTGAGGCGCTGGTGCAGACGGCGCGGCGGGCTGGCTAGCAGCGATTCAAGATCACGAATCGCCAGGCCGGGCGGGCCGCCCAGATCGACGCGCGGCAGCCGTAAATCGCCGCGGAGGCGCAGCCAGCGAGGCCAGGGATGCTCCGTTGGGTCGTCTGTCGCTCGCTCGCTTCTCTGGAGAAACAGGTCAAAGCGGGCGCTGACGTATTCGGCTGACGCCTTGGCGCCCACGCCGACAGGCGCCGTGATGCGCTGCGCGTCGGCGACGGCGAGGGGGCGCTGTCCGATTCGTTCGTAGAGGACAAAGTCCTGTTGGCGCCGCAGAAGCAACTCGCAACGGTTGTTCGGCCTGGCGAGGTCAGCCAGGAGCATGGCATCGGCGCCGATGGCGACGGCCGTCGCGCCGCGGCCCGCCACTAAATACTCAAACTGAGCGGTTTCTATGCCGCCAGCAAGTACGGTTCTAGCTTCGAGCGTAACGTCCCATGCTTTCGTCCACCAACAAGCCGCGTGATCTGATCGCGACGGATCGCCTGACGCAGGGACTCGCGGCGAATGCTCATCGGCGGCAGCCCGTCGCGGCTTCCAGAGTTCGATCCGCCACGGCAAGACCACGCCGCGGAAACGGATGGCCGCCACCACCCAGATATGCCCCCGCACGAACCGCTGATGGCTGTGATCCCAGATCTTCTGCAACGCCGCCATCCGTCGGGCTCGCTTGGCC
>DATKUK010000058.1:0-31312 GCA_035530655.1 Phycisphaerae bacterium | reverse complement strand
GAAAGCTACCTGGACTGGCGAAACGGCACCCGAGACATCAGTCTGAAAACCTGGACTTCATACAAACGTCAACATCGAGTCACAAGGCATGCTGCATGACAGCATCAGAAAACATAACTGACCAACCGAAAACGGCACTAGTACGGGCATGTCGCGAGTGATGCGCCCGTCCGCCATTCAAAGGGCGGGCCACCCAGCCTACGGCTTAGTCGGCTGGCGATTGCCAAGATAGGTTTTGACCACGCCATAGTCGGCCGTCGTGATGCGCCCGTTGCCGTTGAGGTCGCAGCGTGCGTCGGTGCGCTCGCCCATGTGGGCCTTCACTTCGCTGTAATCGGCTGTGGTGACGCGGGCGCTGCCGTTGGCGTCGCCGCGAAGCGTGCAAACATCCAACGCGAACGGCTGGACGCGGAAGTCCGGCGACGGTGTGACGCTGTACCATGTCCGGTTGGCCAGGGCGGCGCCGCTTTCAGTGGCCTCGAGCGTGACGCCGGCTGGGTCGTTCGGATCGATCTGGTAATCGAACAGGCCGCTGACGTCATGGTTGGGGTCGTCGAACTGCGTAATGTGCAAGGCACTGCCGGCCGGCAGCATGATCGCACTGTCGAAGGTAAGCCTGATGACGTTGTTCTCGGTCTTGGGTAGCGTGCCGTCGGCGGCCGGCTCGCTGGATACAAGCGCCGGCGGCGGGTCCAGGTCGAGCGTCGAGTAGATCACCTCGTAGTTGCGAGCGTAGATGTCGTTAGGGTCGTGTACGCCGTCGATCCAGAGCATATCGAGATATCGTCGGCCGTTCGGGTGCAGGTAGACGCTCGGTGCGCAGTTGGGATACCAATTTCGTCCGCCCGGCGTGTTGGTGAGGTTCAGCAGGTCGAGCTGCCACGTGCTGCCGTCGAAGAACACCAGGCCGGCCTCGGTGGCGACCGACGTGTCGCCCGGACCGATCTCGTCGTCGAACAGCCCGAACATGAGCATCACCTGGAGTTGGCCGGTCGACGGGTCGTCGGCCAGCGACGGCACCCAGGTGTAGTTGTAGTCCTCGCCGCCGGACACGATAGGCCCGCCCGGCACGTCGTAGTGTATGCGCTGGTGCAGTGTGGTCAGGTCGGTCCACGAGCCCCACATGTCGCTGCCCGACTGGTAGTAACTGGCCAGGTGGAACGTGTCGTCCTTGGCGAACAGTCCCGAGCGAGCCGTGCCGTGCCAGACGAGGTGCAGGTTGTTCTGGCTGTCGATCGACAGGCACGGATAGGCGAACAACACGTCGCGGTAGGCCGGCGGCGGACCCCACTCGGGATAGCTGCCCAGCGGGTTGGGCTGGCCCGTCCAGACGCCGCCATCGAGAATCATGTAGCGCGGCGCCCACCAGCTCGCGCCGGTGTTGGGCCCGTCGCCCTGGTAGCCCTCGGCCTGGAAGACCATGTGCACGCGGTCCTGTTGGTCGACCACGAGGGTCGGGAAGCGGTAGTTCCAGCTACCGGTGGCGGCGCGATACTCGGCCGCCGACTCGGCAAAGCTGAGCCCGTTGGTGCTGGTGGCGTAGTGGATGCTGCTGTAATCGCCATCGTAGGAGTGCTCGGCCGCCACGTGTACGCGCCCGGTCGAATCGACAGCCACCGTCGGCAGGCGCGCGTCCATGTTCGTGCTGACGATCGGTCCCCAGGTCCACGAGCCGCCCTGCTCGGTGACGCGGCGATAGGTGATGATCGCCGTGCCGGGCCGCGTGGTCCACACGAAGTGGACGACCGTTTCACCTGGCCCGTCGTAGATCGCCAGCGCCGCCCCACGGGTGCTGGGCAGACCGGCCTGCGTGCTGAGATAGATGGTGCTGGCGTCGTCGTTGATCCGCTGGGGCGCCGTCAGGCTGACGCGGCCATCCCGGGACTGCTCGCCGCGGAGGTACCACGCGTCGGTACCGTCCAGAAAGAGCATGTGCACACGTCCCTGCGCGTCGCGGGCGATGTGCCGGGCACCATTGTGCTCGAAGCACCGCAGGCTGTTGGTCATGCCGATGGTGGTCTGGTCGACGATCGTCGGTTGCGCGATGGCCGAGCAGGCGAGCGCAGCCAGCATCCACAGCGCGAAGGCCGAGCGATGCAGGAGCATCCTTCTCCTCCAGAAAATCGCCCCTCGGGGCGAGGCGGCCGAGAAACACTCGACAGGCCGCACGACAGACAGACCCGCACGTTCCTAAAGCCCCTTCTTTACAGAGGATAGCCGATTGGCACATGGTATTCAAGCCGAATTGGGGCCGACGCTGGGTGGCTGCCCATCCCGCCGAGCCGGCGGCTTTGGGCCGGTCCGGTAATCGAAGGGCAGTCCTGCCGCAGTGGATCGTGCCGGCGGCCTTGAACGTGTCGCAGGGGGCTCTGGGGCGCTCGTTCGGGACGCGGCTTTGACGGCGGCCGTCGGGATGGGTAAACAGTACCCTCTGCTTCGCGTCGACCGTCGGTGCGGGGCGAACAAGACGCTGTGCGTGTCGCGGCCAGGACCGACACGACAAGGGAAACCCTATGAGTAACGTAGTGTTTGGACCGCTCAAGGACAGTCAGGTGTGGCGCATCGAGAACCCGCAGGTGGCCATCAAGGTGGAGCGGAAGACCGGGCTCATCCGCTCGCTGGTCTTCAAGCGAAAGAAGATCGATCTGTTCGAGCAGCTCCGCGGTGGAATTCCCGGCTACGCGGGCGGCCTGCGCATCTACGACGAGCGAGACCGCCGCTGGTACTCGGACCTGGCCGATAGCTTCCGCGTGACCGGCGCCCGCAAGTCGGGCAACAAGATCACCTTCGCCAAGCAGTTTACCAGCGCGCCGTTCAAGCTGAAGGTAACGCTCGACCTCGAACGCGACGCGCTGACGTGGCAGGTGCAGGCCGAAAAGGTCAGCCCCAAGGTCGCCGACCGCTCGCTGCGCGTGTACTTCCAGATGCCCTTGATCGCCGGCTGGCACTGCTGGGCGCCCTGCAAGGCGGGCCAGGAGTTCGCCTTCGACGGGATGACGTCGTTCGAGTTCATGTATCTCCAGGTGCCCTGGGTAAGCGACAACGAGGTCATCCTGCCGATGGTCAGCCACTTCAGCAAACAGGCGGACGTGGGATACTCAATGCTCGAGCCGATCGACGCCCAGGTGCCGGCGGCGAAGTTTCAGTTCAGCAACGGCGAGAAGTGCTTCGCGTGGGGCAACTTCGAGAAAGACGCGGAGTATGTGCCGTACCTGGAGACGGTCAACTACATGATCGGTCTGGTGGGTCGTAGGCCGATGCGGACGCAGGTGATGTTGGTCTTCCACGAGGGCTGCTGGCGACCCGCGCTGGGCAGGGTGTATCGGCGCTGGAAGAAGTATTTCGACCCCGCCAACGACCGCATGTACGAGATGGAAGGCGTCTTTCACTGCACGAGCCTGGAGTTCGACATCGCCGCCGCCGCCAGGGCGCACCTCAAAACGCTCGAGGTGCACAACCACTTCGAACACTACAGCATCTACTACAACGAGAAGCCCAAGTGGCTGAAGAACAGCATCAAGGAGACGCTGTGGCGAACCTTCGGCGGCGTGAAGCGCTCAGCCGCACAGACGGGCAAGGACGCCTGGCAGGTGCTGGAGTGGATCGAGAGCCACTCCGACCGTCAGATCGCCGAGCAGGTCATGTCGGCCGGCTATCGACACGTGCCCGGCGACGGCCGGACGAGCGACGTGTCGACGTGGACCGATCAGCAGGTTGACGAACTTCTCTACTGGACGCCCGATCGAATCCGCGACCGGCTCAAGATGTGTCGCGAGCACGGCATCCACCCGTTCTGGTACTTCAACTACACCGACGGATTCCGGCCGGCGGTCGAACAGCGCTGGCCCGACTCGATCGGCGAGCACGAGGACGGTACGAAGACGCCCAGCGGCTGGCAGATGTGCCACAACATGCTCGCCGATCCGAAGTATTCGTTCGGCAAGTACCTCATCGACTGCGCCCGCAAGATCGTCCGCGATTACCCGGACCTCTGCGGGTTCTTCCTCGACTGCTTCCGCCACTACGAGATCGACTTCGCGCACGACGATGGCATCACGGTGGTCAACCACAAGCCGGCCTACAGCGTAAACTTCTCGTACGACGACATCGAGACGGCCGTCAAGAAGATCCTGCACCGTCACAACATGTGCACCTTCGCCAACAAGCCGCAGACCATACGGTCGATGCGGTGGTGCGACGGCATGATGCTGGAGGGCAATGGCGATCAGTTCGAGGAGAAGTACTTCTGGTCGGCCATCGCGCTGCCCATCATCTTCCTGTGGACGACCGACGCGGCTCCCGTCGACGAGAACCTGCGTCGTTCGGTGCTGCACGGGTGCTTCCCGAAGATGACGGGCACCGACGAAGCGTCGATCCGACGAGTCGACCGCTACATGCCGCTCTATGAGCAGTTCAGGCGGCGGGTGTTCTGCTTCGACCCGGATCCGATCCGCGTGCCGGCCGGCTCGCGCGCGAAGCTGTACACCGTGGGCGAGGACTACATCGCCGGTATCGTCAACACCACCATCCAGGAGGGCGATCGTATCGAGTATCACGGCACGCCCAATGCCATCTTCCGCGTGCAGCGCGGCCACGACGTGACCGAAGCGGGCGTGATGTATCCCGGCGACCAGGAGTGGCGAATGGTGAAGTTCCACTTCAACGGTACGTTCCTGATCGTGCCGATGGAGCAGTACACTAACTGCGCGGTCGTTAAGCTGTTTGTGGGCCGCAAGAGCGGAAAGAAGATCGGCAAGGGGCTGTTCCCGACGGTGATCGACTCGTGCGGCGATCCCCAGTCGGCGTTCGAAAACCTCGAGTCGCTCTAAACCCAACCGCCGAGACGGCGCGCGCTATGGCCCCAGGCGTTCGATACGCCATCCGCCGTCGGTGCGGGTGTAAACAAAGCGGTCGTGCAGGCGGTGCGGCTGGCCCTGCCAGAACTCAATCGCCCGGGGAACCTGCCGAAGACGCAGGCTACTTCTCGCGTGTGTCTTCGACACAATGCGGGTCGACGTGGGTCTCGAGCCATCGACCAAGCTCCGCCACCGAGACGAACAACTCCAGCGGCTGGACCTGCCGCAGTGCGTCCACAAAGTGTCCGGCTGACCGACTCCACGCCGCGGCAAGGGGCACCACGCCGGCCCTTCGCGCCGCTTGCACGTCGTGTGGCGAGTCGCCCACGTATGCGGCCTTGCATGGCTCGATCCCGAAATCGGCGACGACCTTCGCGATTGCCTCGGCCTTGCGGTCGCCGTGGGCCGAGCCCGTCTCCACACGCTCGAAATAATCGGACAGCCTCAGATGCTTCAGCGTGATGCCAGCCGAGCCTGCGCTGCCACCGGTCACCACAGCTTGGCGGATTCGGTTTTGCTTCAATGCCGCCAGCACGTCGCCCATCCCCGGCAAGGCGACATCGTGCTCGCGATAGGCCTGGTCGAACGCCCGGTAGAACGCTTCAACGGCCTCATCGCAGGCGTGGGGCACCTCGCGCCGGATGATTCCCTCCACGTTCGGCCCGAACAGGGCGACGATGTCGGCGTCCGAGTAGGTTCTACCGGTAAACTGCTTGAACGTCCGCCGGTAGGCCTGCATTACGACCGGAAGGTTGTCGGCCAAGGTGCCATCGAGATCGAACACGATGGCGGCCAGCTTCAACGGCTGGTCACTCGACGCCATCATTTACGGCCCGCGCCATTTTTCGAGCTTTTCTTCGGCCCGGTCGGTAGCCAGCGGGACGGGGCTTGTCAGGGCCGACATCTGCTCCCACTGCTCCTGCGACATGGTGTAGTCGGCCGCTGCCAGCGACGCTTCCAGTTGCTCGACGTTGCGCGCCCCGATGATCGGCGCGGTGACGGCGGGGCTAGCCATCACCCACGCGACCGCGAGCGTGGCGGCGTGGGTGCCCGTTTGTTTGGCGTAGTCGGCGAAATCCTCAGCCAGGCGGTAATACTCGTCATCGCCGTATCGCTGCGAATACCGCTCGTTGGTGACCAGGCGGCCCTGCCGATCGCGCTTGGACCTGGAGTACTTGCCCGTGAGCAACCCCCCGCCCAGCGGGCTGTAGGGAATGACGGCGAGATCCTCCTGCTCGGCCAGCGGAAGAATCTCGATCTCGGCCGTGCGCTTGGCCAGGCTGTACATGGGCTGGAGCACGTAGATCGGCGTCAATCCAAGCCGTTCGGCGATGCCCAGCCCCTTTGCCGTCTGCCAGGCCGACCAGTTGCTCACGCCCGGATAGAGAACCTTGCCCTGCCGGACCAGATCGTCCATCGCCCCAAGCGTCTCGTCGATTGGCACGGTGGGGTCGAACTGGTGGCAAAAGTAGACGTCCAGGCGATCGGTGCCCAGGCGTTGCAGCGACGCTTCGGCTGCAAGCATGATGTTGCGCCGCGACAGGCCCCGGTCGTTGCGGTCCTTGCCCATCTGGCCGAACACCTTGCTGGTGATTACCAACTCATCGCGACAACCCTTGATCAGGCGCCCGAGGATCTCTTCGGCCCGCCCCTGCGAGTAAACGTTGGCCGAGTCGAAGAAGTTGATGCCGGCATCGCGACAGCGCTTGAACATCGCAGCCGAGGTGGCCTCGTCGGCGTCGCCACCGAACGACATCGTCCCGTAACACAACCGCGACACTTGTACGCCCGTCCTGCCCAGCAGTGTGTAGTGCATGGAAGCCTCCACATCCTTACGAAACGCCACTGCGCCCAACCGCCCACCGTTCTGTGCGTTGTCAGATGGTCCAGGGCGGTCGGTGGGCGATCTTAACACGCAAGGCCGAACCGGTCTAATGCTGCCCTTTCGGTCTTTTCCGCTCTGATAGAGTGGATGACGGCTCTGGAATGTACACCAGCCCTGTGAGGCAGCCGCAGTGTGTCAGGCCGTTACGCCGTCGATGTAGCCGGGCATCTCCCACGGCGCCGTGGCCCCGGCCAGCGCAAGCGTGATCTCCTGATGAATGGCTGTCTGCTGGCGCTTGCTGAGCGACTTGAAGTCGGCCGCCATTGCGGCGTTCTCATCCAGGTGCGCCATGCTGTCCAGGCCGACCTCCACGCAGTGCATCCCATCCAGCGACAGCGCGTAGCGAATCAGATCGGTGCCCTTCAGATCGGCGTCGCGCGCCTGCTTGACCGTCTTCATGCCCACGATGCCCATCTTCCGCTCGCGCGCCAGAGGCAGCAGCACGTCCTCATACTTGCCGTTGTCCGGGCGGGTCGCAGGAAAGATCGTTAGCAGCACGTCGGGGTCCCACCGACGCACCGCCTCGATGAGGATGTCGGCCCCAGCGTGGCCGGTCACGCCGAAGTGCCCGATCACGCCCTGCTCTGTCGCCTGCCGCGCCGCCCGCACCGCGCCCTTCTCGATCGCGCCCAGGTCGGCGTCCTGCCCGGGCCGCAAGCTGTGGATGTGGTACACGTCGAGGTGGTCGGTCTGAAGGCGCTTGAGGCTGATCTCCATCTCACGCTTGAAGCCGTCGTAGCTGCGCTGCGTGCTCTTGCTGACCAGGAAGATCCGCTTCCGGACATGTTTGACCGTCGGACCGATCATCTCCTCGCTGGCGATGCCCCGCGAGCCGTACGAGTGTGAGGTGTCCCAGTAGTTGACCCCGTACTCCAGCGCCCGCGCCAGCAACACCGCCACCTGTTCGGGATGGCCCGCGTGAGGCCGCGTGAACGACGAGCCCAGACCCAGACCGAGGATCGAAACCTCCGCACCGACGCGCCCGAGCACCCGCCGATCGACCTTCTTTCTTGCCTCAGCTCCCTGGGTGGTTGTCGGACCCGCCAACGAAGCTTGCGCGACCTCATCGAGACCTGCCCCCACAGCCGTGGCCCCCACCAACGTTCGACGCAAAAACTCCCGACGCGTGCTCTCGCTCATCTGCTATGCTCCTTGGCAGCCCGGTCTTAGGATTGCCGGCTCTTCGGCGATAGTTGCCCGTCCGCCGGCGGATTTCCACTTCGCACCGACGAGGCTGATTACGCCATCTCCCGGGCCACCGCCAGCAGGGCGGCAATCTTGTGTTCGTCGACCAAACGTCCCATGTGGAAGGTGACGGCCACCGGTTTGAAGCTCACGAGGTATCGGTACTGGGCGACAAGCTCATCGGCCGACAGGCGCTCGACGTCGGACGGCCAGATCCGCAAGAAGTACCGCACGGGACAGCAACGCGCCACAACTTCAGGACTGAGGTACTGATCGACGCTGGGGTCATATATGTCGACGCCCAACTCGGCCAAAAACGGGAGATGCTCTTCCCGCAGCAACTCACTGTGAACGTGCCGCTCCGCGGCGCCCAGCCCGTCGAACATCATCCGCCAATAAGGTAGCACGAACCGGCGAAACGCGTCGGGCGGGAACATGCCGGCAAAGTCGTCGGGAAAGCCTCCGGAGCGAGGACGGGTCGGGCGCTGCTGGTGCGTCGCGAGCACCTTGCGGTAGTTCAGCGCGCTGCGAACGCCGAATTCGATAAGCCGATGCGCACGCGCCGGGTCGTCGTACGGCAGCATGAAGAAATCCTGACCCATCAACAGGGCGGCCGTGGTGATCGGTCCCTGGAAATCGTGGCCGATGTGGTCGCTTGCATCGGGGCGGCGCTGCCTGAGCCGGCCGACCAGATCCAGCCGATGCTTGACCAGTTCAGCCGCCAAATAGTCGTCGGGCTCGCGGAGTCGATCGATGTCTTCGAGCGTTCGAATGCACGGCTTGACGTAGGGCTCGTCGGCGTCGGGTGAGATGGTCACCTCCGCGCCGAGCGTGGAGATGTGCACGTACGCCAGTCCGGCCAAGCGAGCCTTGGGCGCATCGACGCCCAGCCGGCGTGCGATCGGCTCGACGGCTTGGTAGGCGTGGCAGATCGCGTCCACGTCCAGGTGCAGCGCAGCCTGCGGCACGCCGCCCGCCTCGGCAATCAGCGAATCGAAAAACCCGAACTGATACGGTTGGCGGTTCTCTGACATCGTCACATGCCTCTGCGGCGTCGGCCGCCCACACTTCCAACGACTCCGGCACCACGCTCGGCGTGCCCAGCCTACACCGAAGACGCCGCCAGGCAAGCTTGCCCGTCGGACTGCGGGGTGGTGGCCCTGACAGACACGCGAGCGGTCAACTGCCGGTCGATCGGTAGTGTCGCACGCCGATTTTCCACCCCTGCAAACACAGGAACAGGAACACGAACCCGCCCGCCGGCGCGATCCATTGCAGGGCGATCGGCGCGCCGAGAGGATCCGGTCGATCGAGAATGGCCAGCACCGGAAAGTAATTCACGCACGCCAGTGGCACGACGAAGGTAAAAAACCGCCGGAACCAGGGCCGGTAGATAACCAGCGGGTACTGCGCCGTTTCCACGCCGCCGTAAGTGACGGTGTTCATGATCTCCAGGGATTCGATCGTCCAGAAGGCCACAGTAGCCTGTAGTACAAACAGGCCATAGAACAGGCACGTGCCGGCCAGCACGGTCGCGACGGCGAGAACAACCTTCTGCATTGTCCACGTGACATCCAGCGCCGCGGCGGCCCACAGCAGCACAACCAGCCCTTGCACCAGCCGTCCCACTCGCATGAGCTGAAGTTCACGGGCAGCCACCTGGAGCACCGTGCTCCTAGGCCGGAGCAGCAGCCGGTCGAATTCGCCGCTCTTGACCATCGCGGGGAAGGTGTCGAAGCCTCTCGCCACCGCCTCGGCGACGGCAAAGGCCACATTAATCATGCCGTAGAACAGGGCAACCTCGGCCAGCGTCCACCCGCGAAGGCTGCCGAAGCGGGCGAACAACGCCCACAGGGCCAGAAACTCGATTGCCGTGGTCAGCAGGTGTCCAACGGTCATCATGACGAAGGAGGCCTTGTACTGCATCTGGCTGCGGATCGAGATGCTCACGTAGCGGCAGTACACGCAGATCGAGTCGAGCATGCCCTAGCCTCCCTGCACCACCAGTCGCCGCATCCCGCGAACCAGAAGCCATCGCCCCAGCGCGATCAGCGCCACCGTCCACGCCAACTGATGCGCCAGCGCAGCCACGCCTTCTGCCGGCGCAATGTGCCCGGTGTAGAGACGAAACGGCACATCTGCCAAGCCGCGAAACGGCAGGAAGTTCAGCACCGGCTGCGCCCAGTCGGGAAACAGCGGCAGAGGAACGATCATCCCCGAGAGGATGAAAGTGGCCGCCGGCACCAGACGCCCGATCCCGTCTCCGGCAATGGTCCACAGCATCGAGACTGTCATCAGCGTGCCGATGGCCGCCGACAGCAGCACAGCCATCGCCGTCGAGAGCGCCCACAAACACGCTGCCTGCGGCGAGGCAGGGGCCTTCAGGCCCAGCAGCAGACCGGCCACGATAAACATGGGCACCGCGCGCAGCAGGACCGGCGCGGTCCGCATCGCCACCGCGCGAGTGAACCAGACCAAGTACACGTCCAGCGGGCGAAGCATCTCGTAGGCCACCGTGCCGCTGCGGATCATCTCCTGCACCTCGACGTCGGGCCGAAACAGCACCAGAAGGATCATCGCCTGACCCAGCCATACGTAGCTCACCACGTCCTGGTAGCTCATGGGCTGGACGGCGTTGCTGGACTGATAGAAGGCTCCGAAGATCATCACCCGGATCAGGCCCCAGAACAGTTGCGTGCCGAAGCCCGCCGCCGCCGCCGCGCGGTACTGGAGGAGGGCCCGAAAGCGCGCGCTTAAGATTGCCCAGTACGCGATCACGATTGCCGCTCCTCGTATAGCCGGGCGATGATCTGCTCGATTGGCGGGTCCTGCACGAACAGGTCGCGTATCGCGTGGTTGGCGGTGACCCGGGCGATCAGCTCAGCCGGACGGGTGCGCGACGGGTCGAAGCGCAGGCAGACGCGCTCGCCGTCACGCCGAATGATCTCGGCGTCGGGGTCGGTTACTTCCTCGTCCGGATCGACCAAGTCCACGATCAGCCATCGCTCGCGCGTCACCTGCGCCCGTAGCGATTCGAGCGGCCCGTCGGACAGGATCCGCCCCTCGGCAATGACCATTACGCGCGAGCAGAGCTCCTCGATGTCGTCCATGTCGTGCGTGGTAAGAATCACGGTAACGCCCCGCTCGCGATTGAGCCGCCGGATGAAGTCGCGGACCGCCAGCTTCGACACCGCGTCAAGCCCGATCGTCGGCTCGTCGAGAAACAGCAGCTCCGGGGCGTGCAGAAGCGAGGCCGCCAGATCGCAGCGCATCCGTTGGCCCAGGCTGAGCTGTCGCACCGGCACGTCCAGCAGCGGACCCAGATCCAGCAGCTCGATCAGCTCGTCGAGCGATTGGCGATGCTCCCCCGCCGGTACGCGGTAGATGTCGCGCAGCAACTCGAACGATTCGACCACCGGCAGATCCCACCAGAGCTGGGTTCGCTGCCCGAAGACCACGCCGATCCGCCGTACCGTCTCGATCCGCTGCCGCCAGGGCACATAACCCAGCACACGACATGAACCGCCGTCGGGCACCAGAATGCCCGAGAGCACCTTGACCGTGGTGCTCTTGCCCGCCCCATTGGGCCCGATGTAGCCGATCAATTCACCCGGCTCGACGCTGAAGCTCACGCCATCCAGCGCGCGAACGGTGCGATGGCGGCGATGCACGAGCCCGCGAAACGCACCCCAGATCCCCGGCCGTCGCTGGGCGATGTGGAACGTTTTGACCAGGTTCTCGGCGACAATGTGTGGCATGGGCCGGGCCAAGCACCAATGAAAGCTCGCCCGCAGCCGTTCGGTGGGCGAATGACCCAACAATGTAGGACCCATTCCTGCGGTTTGCAATCGACCGTCCGCTGAGACGTCGCCACGGGTCTGGCAATCATAGTCGATGGCGTTACCATGCTCCTTGAGGCTTCGGCGTGGACTGGGGTATCGCGGCGCGGTCGACGAGACGCAAACAAGCACAATGATGCTGTGCCTGCCGTTCTGCTCAGCGGGCGGCTGAAAAGGAGGTTCTTCGTGTCTGCACTACGAGGCGTGACTGTTGGCATTACAGCGGCGGCACTCGTGGCGCTCGGCGGCTGTGTTCTCGGTCCGACCGCCCTTCAGGTGAGTCGCGTTCGCTACAACGAGGTGATCCAGCAGACCCGCAAGGAGCAGATGCTGCTCAACCTGGTGCGGCTGCAATACCGCGAAGAGCCTCTGTTCCTCGATGTGGGAAGCGTAGCCACGCAGTTCACGTTCGCCCAGGCGGCCGGTGTGGAAGCGAGCATCAACGAGGGCCCTACCTCCTTCAACCCCGATTCGCTGGGGCTGAATCTCGACGTCGGCCTCGAAGAGAAGCCGACCATCACCCTCGCGCCGCTCCAGGGGCGCGACTTCGTGACGCGCTTGCTTGCTCCCATGCAGCCTGAGGTAATCCTGCTGCTGTCGCGTACGGGCTGGCGCGTCGACCGGGTGTTGCGGCTGACCGTTCAGGGCATGAACGGGCTCGAAAACGCCGCCAGCGCCTCCGGCCCCACTCCCGCGCAGGTGCCGCCGTTCCGAGAGTTCGTCCGTGTAACGCGCCTCTTGCGCGAATTGCAGAAACAGGGGTTGCTCGAGTTCGGATTCGAACCCAGTGTGAGCGACGTGTCGACCCCCGTTCCGACCGAGAAGGTCGGCCTGCCGGAGATGGTGGACGCACTGAGCGAGGGATACGGCCTTCGGCAAACCGAGGACGGACGAAATCTCGTGCTCACCCAGAGTTCCAAGTCTCTGGTGTGGCGCATCGGACCGTCAGCGGCTGAATCACCGGAGGCGGCCGAGATCGTCACCCTTTTGGGTCTCAAGCCCGGCCAGAGCAGCTATAAGGTGCGTTTGGGCGTTACCAACGGCAAACCAACCGAAGCGGCCGGGCAGCGCAGTGAGATCACGCTCACGACGCGGTCGCTGCTGGGCACCCTCTTCTATCTCTCGCAGGCCATTGACGTGCCCGCCGAGCATCGACGCAAAGGATATGTCACCACCACAGTGGACGAAGATGGCACCGAGTTCGCTTGGGCCGAATTGATGGGAGACCTGCTCCGCGTGCACTCTTCGCCCGCCAAGCCGTCAAGCACAGCGGTCCAGGTGCGTTTTTGGGGTTACTGGTATTACATCGACAACGCCGACCTGTCCTCCAAGTCCACGCTGGCGCTGCTGGGTCAGTTACTCGCCCTTCAGGCAGGCGGAGCCGATATCGTCACGCCGGTCCTCACCCTGCCCGTGGGCGGCTGACACGCCGCCGCGGCGCCCAGCAATGAATCCGGCCGAAGGGATGGACCGATCGGTCAGCGCTCGGCCCGGCTGACGCTCATGCCATCGACAACGGCGTGCGGGAATCGACCTTCATGATCTAGGTCCGAACTGAGCTGCACACCGTCGCCGAACAGCTCGTACACGTTGCCGGTTACCATGGTGTTCTTGACGCGGCCGACGATTCGACCGTCACAGATGCGGTAGCCCAGCCCGACGTTGCACGAGAAGTCGCCGTTGATGACATTGCCCTGACCGAAACCGATCAGGTGGCGGATGTAGATGCCGTCGTCGATGCCGGCCAGAAGCTGCTCGCTCGGCCGTTCGCCGTGTGCAATCGTCAGGTTATACGGGCGGCAGCCGCGATGGCCCGTGGGTTCGGCGCCAGCCAGGGCGGCCGAGTCCAGGTCGTAGCAGAACCCGCGCAGCACGCCCTTGTCGAACACGGTGAATCGCCGGGTAGGTACCCCGTCGCCATCAATCTCGACCGCCCCGCTGGCATAGTCCTGGTGGGGCTCGTCGATCAATGTGGCACTCGCATCGAGCACGCGCTGCCCGAGCCGGCCCGCCAGCGGCGACTCGCCTTTGGCCACGCTGCGCCCGTTCACGCCCAACTGAAGCACATGGCAGAACATCGCCAGCGTTTCAGGTGGCAGATACGCCTTACACACACCGGCGCTGGCGTCCGTGATAGTTTGCCCCCAGCGCAGGTCGCGAACGATCCGCTCCGCGATCGCGTTGGGGTCGAAGAACTCGTTCAGATCGCACCAACTCCGACCGTAACCGGTCAGCACCATGTCGGTACCTTCCGTACGCTGCACGAAGGCCCCCAATCGCCAGCGTGTCCGCGCGCCGATGTGACACACCCCGCCGGAGGTGACCAGAAGCGATTCGGATTCGACACGCTCCGCACCGGCCTGGATCCACAGTTCGGAGTCGAACGCCTTGATCGCGTCGACGATCCGCTGGCAGCTTTCGATCAACTGCTCGCGAGTCAAGCTCAGCGTCCTGGCCGAGTGGGTCTTCACGGCTGTTACGTCACCGGCAGGTGGATAGGCGTCAAAATGGGCCGCGCTGCCTACCTTGGCCAGGCTTACCGCGTGCTCGATCATCGTGTCGAGCTGATCGAGGCGGTTGCCGCGGGTATTGGCTTTTCGTCTGCCCACCAACACCTCGATGCCGAATGAAAGACTTTCGCGGCCACCGGTGTCTTTCAGCCGCCCACTCTCGAACCCGCACGTGGTTCTCTCCTCGTGATGCAGGCTGATCTTGGCAGCCGCAGCGCCCAGGCGCCTGGCCGCCGACACACCGTCCTGCAAACGATGCTGAAGCGACTCAGCCAACGGATTTCGCATCGGTACGTCCTCGCCTGCCTGCCCTATGTGTGGTTCCGCGTCGCGGCTAGCCGCCGATCACCACGTTTCGAATCCGGATGTGAGGCGAGCCGCACGTGATTGGCAGCGGCACCTGACCCGCCTTGCCGCACCCGCCGCCGCGCTGACGCTGCGTCAGGTCGTTGGCGATGCCGTCGATAGCGTTGAGCGTCTCGAAGACGTTGCCGGTCAGCACCACGTCGCGAACGAGTTCGCCCACTTGCCCGTTCTCAATCCGGTACCCGTACGCCGCCGAGAAGGTGAACTGCTCGAACTCGGTCTGCCCGCCGTACATGTCGCACGCGTACACGCCGCGATCCACTTCGGCGAATAGCTCCCGCCGCGTGGCCTGCCCGTTCTCGATGTAGGTGTTGGTCATCCGTACAATGGGCGGGTACTCACGTCGAATCGTGCGGGCGTTGCCCGTGGGTCTGGCTCGCATCTTGCCGGCCGTCTCGAGCGAGTGCAGATGTCCGGCCAGAACGCCCCCCTCAATCAGGTACGTCTTGCCGGCGGGCGTGCCTTCGTCGTCGTACGAGAGGCTGCCGATCGTGCGATCGATCGTCCCGTCGTCGACAACGTTCAGGTCCTTACCGCCCATCGCTCGACCCACAACCATCAGGTCGCGCATCTTCGGATTTTCATACAAGAAGTCGGCCTCACTAAGATGTCCGAACGCCTCGTGGATAAACACCCCGCCCAGCGCCGGGTCGAGTATCACCGTGTGCGCGCCGCCTTTCACCTTCGGAGCCTTCAGCAGCGCCGCGGCCCGGCGAGCGACTTCCAGGACGTTCTCCTCCAGGCCCAGCACGGCCGCATACGTCGTCGCCGACGCGCGACTGTCATGGGCGAGCTGGACGAGCGCACCGTCTCGCGCGGTGGCGTTGAAGCTGCATACGACCCGCGGTCGCTCCTCCATGAAATACGTCCCGCGCGTGTTGGCAAAGTACACGGTGCGGAACGCGTCAGAGTAGCCTACATTCGAACTCTCGATCGACGGATCGGCGCCGAGCACGATCTCGTTGTACCCGCGAATAAGCTTGATCTTCTCGTCCAGGCCGACACCACGGAAATCTCGTTTGAGAGTGGCGGGTCGCTCGTCGACCACCGGCTCGACGTGCGCCAGTTCGGTCGACTCCCTGCCCACCAAGGCCGCGCAGCGACAGGCTTCGGCTACCTGCTCGCCCAGGTCGTCCAGCGAGTCAAACGCCACTACGCCCCAGCCGCCTTTCGTGCACGCCCGGGCGATGCCCCCGCAAAACGTCGAGGAGCTGGCCCGTTCCATCTCCGCTCCGCGATAAGCGAGCGAGGTGCTCTCCTCAGTCTCCACGCGGATTTCAGCATAATCCGCCCTGGCGTTCTTCAGCGCAGAGGTGAGTTCGTCTCGCATGCCTGCACCTACCAGTTGGTTGCCTGCCAAAGTCACCCGCTCACATTACGCCCGTCCGACGAGCGCGTTCGAGAGTCTCGCCCAGCATAGTACGTGGCCGCCAGCGGCGGTAGGGGGCAGAAACGTCGGTTTCACAAAGACCGGACATCGGATACAACAATGCCATGACCGGCGAACACGGCCATCAGGTCCCCGCCGACGCGCCCCTTGGCACGACACCGGACGCAGGATCGGCCTCGTCGTGCCGAACGGGTCCCGACTGCCTCGGGCGAATCGCCGGTCAACTGGCCCCGATCGCTGCGGCTGCGGCTTACCTCGTCCTGGTGCTGATCTTCAGCAACTTCCGCGATGTATTCGAGTTCGATATGGACGAGGGCAACAACGTCATCAAAGCGCTCCTGGTCGAGCGAGGATACGGACTCTACAGCGAGATCTGGAGCGATCAGCCGCCGCTGTTCACCTGGATGCTGACGGGCTGCTTCCGTTTGTTCGGCTGGGACGTGAACGTTGCGCGCGTGCTGGTCCTGCTGTTTGCTTCGGGAATCGTCTTTGCTCTCTATGACTCCTTGCGCATCACGTGGGGCCACGCGGCTGCCTTGGTGGCCGTCGCGCTGCTGCCTTGCAGTAAATACTTTGTGACGCTCAGCGTCTCGACCATGCTGGGCCTGCCGGCGATCTCACTGGCTGTGCTTGGCCTGTGGGCACTTTTGCGTTGGCGGGCCAGCGGTCGCGCGCCATGGCTGATCGTCGCCGGCGTGCTGATGGGCCTGTCGTGGGCGACCAAACTTTTCACCGCTTTCCTGCTGCCGGTGTTCGCCGTGTGGATCGTGTTGGTCGATGCGGGGCGTGGCCGATCACCGCGCTGGCCTCGCGCGCTGGCGTGGTCGGCAGGCTGGTCGCTATGTGCCGTTCTCATCCCGGCAATCATCCTTCTGCTGGCGGCTGCACCGGCCTATTGGGGTCCGTTGTACAGCACCCATGCCGACGCCCGCACAGCCGGCGTCTACGGTCAGGGCGCTCCAGTCGGCCAACTGCTCGGCAATCTCCGCGATGACTGGCAGATCATGCTCCTGGCTGCGATGGGCGTGATTCATGTGGTTTTGCGCAAGCGATACGGGTTGTTGATCGTGCCGGCTTGGATCCTCGTCGCCCTGGCGGCGTTGTGGCGGCACGCACCGGTCTGGTACCACCATCACCTCCTTGTAAGCGTGCCGGCCTGCGCGATTGCGGGCATCGCGGTCGGGCAAATCGCCTCAGGCGGTTTCCGGACGCAACGAGGGTGGGACTGGATCGTCGCCGCGCTGCTCCGTGTCGCCGCGGTTGTGGCGGCGGCGGCACTGGGATGGGCGGTCATCAGCGGCGCCAAACGCCCTGCGGGCTGGCCGTGGCTGTCGTGGCGCGATCACGATCGCTTCGTCGTGCAGGTCATGAAGGCCTATCAGCACGCGACCGACGTGGTGGTCGTCGACCGCCAGATGTACGCCTTCCGCGCCGGCTACGCCGTGCCGCCCAACCTGAGCGTCACCTCGCACAAGCGCCTGGCGACCGGCAATCTCACCGACCAGGAAATCCTTCGAACCATTGCCGAGCAAAAACCCCAGCAAATCGTGTTGTCTTGGCGCTTCAGCGACCAGCTCAAACGCCGTATCCGAGACGCGATACGTGAGCGGTACACACTCGTGTACCACGGCGTGCAGGTCTACCTGGACGACAGGCAGGTCCCGGTAGAGGTCTACGTCCGCACCGATATTGCCGGCGACCCGCTCGATGTGCTCTCGACTGCCCTGCAAAGCGTACCCAATGTCGCAGCCGCCCATGACTACGTCGGCCTGCTTTCAGCCGCGCGGGGCGATACGCAGCAAGCCGTCGCTGCCTTTCGCCGAGCGTATCAACTCGACCCGACCGACCCGCGCGCATGTCGGCACCTGGCTGAAAGCCGCATGTCCCGCGGCGACTGGCAGGAGGGCTTCGCGGTATTCAAGGCCGCGATGAAGCAGCCGCCAGGCCCGCGACGAGACGCCGTGGCCCGAGCGTGCGCCTGGCGACGGGCTACCTGCCCCGATGCAGCGTACCGCAGCGGCGCCGAGGCCGAGGGAATCATCCGCAGCATCCTCCAGACCCGTGGCCAACAGCACCCTGGTGATATGGAAACCCTCGCAGTCGCACTGGCCGGCCAGAGCCGATTCGATCAGGCGCTCACGATCGCCCAGCGCGCCCTGGCGCTCGCCCGAGCGGGGGACCAGCAAACGGCAGCCGGCCGACTCCAGCAGCAGATTGAATCCTATCGACGGCACCAACCATGGACCGAGGCAGTGGCTCTCCCGTCACCTTAAATCCAAGTGCACAAGCCCTTCGGCCAAAGTCCACCCGCGCCGGCGTCTGCTTCCCGGATGCGGATCGGCGAGACACGGTTGCATGTTCACGCAAGCACGGCGATGATAGCCCCCCCAACAATGTCACGAACGCGCACCCAATCCCTGCGATGGCTGGACTCACTTACCAGCGCCATCTTCTGCCTGCCCAACTTCGTGGGCGTTGTGGTGTTTGTCGTGTTCCCGGTGACGGCCAGCTTGCTGCTGAGCTTCTGCTACTGGCGCGGAAGCCGGCTGGAACTCGATGCCATTCGCTGGGCCGGCCTGGACAACTTCCGGCAGTTGCTCGGCTTCAGGACCTCGGCCAATGGGATCCAGCTAACCGTTGGGTGGATGTGGGTGATCGGCGTGGTCGCGCTGGTCTACCTGGCGGCCAGGCGACTCGACGCGGTCCGTCGAGTCGGCCAGGTGGCAGCCGTCGCGGGGCTGCTGATCCTAACGGGTGGTGGGTACCTCTACTGGTGCCGCATCATTCGCCCCGAGTGGAACGACCCGCTGTTCTGGCAGGCATTCTGGAACAGCTTCGTCCTCATGACCTGGGGCGTGGGCGGGCGGATCGTCCTGTGTCTGGCGATGGCGATGATGCTCAACCAGCGCCTCCGCGAGATCCTGGTGCATCGTACGATCTACTTCCTGCCAACCGTCTCGTCCGCTATCGCGCTGTACATCCTCTGGCAGGCTCTCTACCACCCCGACGTCGGCGTGATCAACCGCTCGATGCTCCAGATACGCGACGTGTTCAACGCACTGGTGGCGTGCCTGGGCGGGCCCGCGCAGTGGATCACCGCCAGACCGCCCAACTGGCTGGGCGACCCGACGACCGCCAAGCCGGCCTTCATCCTCATGGGCTGGTGGCAGCAGGTGGGCGGACTGACCATGTTGCTCTACCTGGCCGCCCTTCAGGGCATTCCCGAGCAGCTCTACGAAGCGGCCGACATCGACGGCGCCACCGCCTCGCGGAAGTTCTGGCATATCACCTGGCCTATGATCAGCCCCACCACGTTCTTCATCTTCATCATGGGTGTGGTAAGCGGCTTTCAGGGCGGGTTCCAGCAGGCCTACATTATGACACGCGGCGGGCCGGCAGGCTCGACCACCACCATCGACTACTTCATCTACAACAAGGCCTTTTTTGAGAACCAGGAGATGGGGTACGCCTCGGCGGCAGCGTGGGTGCTGTTCTCGGTGATCCTGGTGCTGACGTTGATCAACTGGCGTTACGGACAACGGCACGTGCATTACTGAAAGATCAACCGTGTTTCGGATCAAGTGGCGCAAATACCGCAGGGGGCAACTGAACGTCGGGCAGGCGGCGCTGCTTCGGCTGGCGCTGCTCACCGGCGCCGTCACCATGCTGGTGCCCTTCGCCTGGATGGTCTGCACCGCGCTGAAGGACCGCCACACGATGGAGAACGAACCGCAACGATGGATGCCCAAGCTGCCCGCCGCCGTCGAGCGCGTGCAGTGGCGTCTCGATTACGTCCGCGCAACGACCGCCGACTTCCGCGACGTCGTGCTGGCCGACTTCGAGCAGGAAGCTCGCCAGGGCGAACAGGCCTTCGCCCGTCACGGCACGGGTGCCCTCCCTCTCGCCGTCGACTTTGATCGGCAGGACGGCATACGAAGCGCCATCGACCTACACCCGGCTTCCCTGGCCGAGCGGAAAGTCAGGGCGCTGGCCTTCTGGCTCCACGGCGACCGCTCGGGCCACCGGCTGCGGCTCCGTGTCGTGGGCGACGGCTTCTCCTACGCCTCCACGGACGATCTGCGCGTCCAGTTCGAAGGCTGGAAAGAGGTCTTCTGCTTCTTCCGCGACGAGCAATTCGACCCGCTTGGCCGTGAGGTGATTCAGCTTCGCAGCGACGATCCGCAACAGACCGGCTACGTGCCGTTGCAGGGCCTGCGCCGTATCGAAATCGAGGTCGTGCGCGAATCGCGGGCCGCCCGCACCTGGCGCCATTGGACCTACTCCTTCCGCAAGGCCTGGGCCTCCATGCCCTTCGGCCGTTTCTACCTCAACACCCTGTTCGTCGCGCTGGCCGTTACCCTCGGACAGGTGCTGACCAGCTCGTTGGCCGCCTACGCCTTCGCCCGCCTGAACTTCCCGGGACGCGATAAGCTGTTCTTCGCCTATCTGGCCACCATGATGGTCCCGGTCGCCGTAACGATCGTGCCCACCTTCATCCTGATGAAGCTGCTGGGATGGTTCGACACCTACCGGGCGCTCATCCTGCCCGCGCTGTTCAGCGCCTACGGCACGTTCCTGTTGCGACAGTTCTTCAAGGCCCTGCCGACCGATCTGGAAGACGCCGCCCGCATCGACGGGTGCGGCAAGCTCCGCGTCTGGCTGCACGTCATCATGCCGTTGAGCAAACCGGCCTTGGCAACGCTGGCCACGTTCACGTTCATGGCCGCCTGGTCGTCGTTCCAGTGGCCTCTGTTCGCCACCCAGTCGATGGACATGAAGGTCCTGCCCATCGGACTGTCGGCCTTCCAGGATAAATTCAGCGTCCAGTACAACCTGCTGATGGCCGCCTCGCTGATCGTGATGGTGCCCACCCTGCTCGTCTTCCTGTTCAATCAGCGATTCTTCACGCGCGGCATCCAACTGAGCGGTATGAAAGAGTGAGATACTTCCTTGCGGTCCTGGCCGTCGTCGTCGGACTGGGCGTCTATCTGCTGAGCACCCGGCGGGTAGAGGATGTCCAACCCGGCCAGGTCGAACTGCGCTTCTCGTTTCCCGGCGATGTACGCTCGTTGAGTGTCTACAGCCGCATCGCCCGGCGATTCATGGAAGAGAATCCCGACATCTATGTGAAGCTGGAACCCGTGGTCGGCGACTTCCGACGAATCATCCAGCGCGATCTGGTGGCCAAGATCGCCCCCGACGTGTTCTTCAGCGACGATGATTACTTCACCGTCTTCGCCCAGGACGACCATTATCTCTCGCTGGACGAGTTGATCGAACGGGACGGCTACAACGTCGAAACGTTTTATCGGCCCGCGTTCGAGAGCTTCCGCTATGAGGGCGTCCAGTACGGGCTGCCGTTCGGCTGGGGCTGTTCGTTGCTGCTCTACAACAAAGCCCTCTTCCGTGAGCACGGAATCACGTACGATCCGACGCTGTGGACGTGGGAGCAGTTCCTCGACACCGTCAAGCGCTGCACCGACGTCGTCGAGGTCGACGGACGCACCGTGCAACGCTATGGGTACATGCGCGACAACTGGGCGCACACCATGTGTCACATGTGGCAGGGCGGCGGAACCATCCTCCAGAAGTCGATCGTGTGCCCTGCCTGCGACCGTCGAACCGACGTCGACGACATGGTCGAGCCCGGCGACGTGCCGTGCGCGCAGTGCGGCAAGGCCACCGACAACGGGCGCGCCGAATGGCGCTGTGTCATCGATTCTCCCGGCTGCCTGCGAGGCGTCGAGTTCATGCTCTCCCTGCTGCCCTACACGCCGCGAGCCGTAGCCAGCGATGCCAGTGAGATGAGCTCCAACCAGGAGTTGTTCGTCACCAACCGCCTGGCCGTCATTCGCGGCGGGCCCTACTCGGCTCAGTGGGCGTCTGAAGTCGACATCGACTGGGGCATCGGCTACTACCCCGCCGGTCCCGGCGGGCGCTGGACGCGCTTCTACTGCGACGGGTTCGTCATCTGGGACCAGACGTCGCATCCCCAAGAGGCTTGGCGGTTCCTTCGGTATCTTTGCAGCGACGAGGCGCAGCGCGTCCTCGCCAAGGAAGGCTACCACATCCCCACCCGACGCACCGTCGCCGAGTCACCCTATTTCGACCGCCCCGACACGCCTTGGGACGAGTCCAAGTTCGCCGGAGCCATCGACCACGTCCGTTTTCAGCGCAAAATCCCCCGTTGGGACCCCGTGGGCCAGATCATCGGGCGGGTGTACGGCTATCTCATGCTCGAGGGGGGCTCGTTTCAAAAAGTGTCCGCGACTGAGTTTCTCCAGCGCTGCCAGCACCAGATCGATCGTGAGCTTTCCAGGGACCAATAAGCCCCCGTCGGCCGGACCGTTACGCGCCGCTCACCTGCGGGCTCAGCCAGTTCTTGCACCTACGTAAAGGTATGCCACCATCCAGAGCCCTCTGTGATCCGTCCACCTTGGGGGCGACAACGCCAGGTGGCCGGCTGGGCATCCGGGCGCGGTCGCGCCGGCCGGCTCGATGCCCCGTCTGCCGGCTGCAAGCCCACTTATTGGACTAGGCCAACCGACGCTCTGTTAAGTTGACATCTGAGGCGGCCGATTGCTAAACTGGCGTTAAGCTGGGCAAATTGGGAAGGCTTGGCCGATTGCAATGGCGGCCGTGTCAGTCATTGCCGTCCGTTGCGAGGGCGCGACAGTTATGAAGACTGTATACACAACCGGTGAGGTCGCTGAGGTCTGCAACGTCAGCCAGCAGACGGTGATACGCTGCTTCGACAGTGGGCGGCTTAAAGGGTTCCGCGTGCCGGGCTCGCGCTTCCGCCGTATCCCGCGCGAGAGCCTCGTCCAGTTCATGAAGGACAACAACATCCCGCTGGACAACCTCGAGAGCGGCAAGAAGCGCGTGTTGGTCGTCGATGACGATCCGGACATCGTAAGTATGTTGACCGAACTGCTCGAGCGCGACGGGCGTTTCGAGGTCCAGACCGCCTCGACCGGCTACGACGCCGGCATGCTCACCCAGAAATTCCGTCCCGACGTCATCATCCTCGACTACATGCTGCCGGACATCAACGGCAACGTCGTGTGCCAGACCATCCGTGCCAATCCTGATCTGGAGCATGTAAGAATCATCATCGTCAGCGGCGTGGTGAATCGTCAGGAGGTGGACGTGCTGCTGTCGGACGGGGCCGACGACTTCATGAAGAAGCCTTTCGATATTGACCGGCTCATCGAGCGGATGGCCGAGCTGGTAAACGCTTGACCCCACCTGCCGACGCCGGCTCGGGCAAGCCCATGGCCACAGACAAGACCAACAGCGCATCGCGGCCCGACCGCCTTGAACTGATCCTTGCGCAACTGCGCAAGCTGCCCACGCTGCCGTCGGTGGCTACGCGCCTGTTGAGTCTGACGGCTTCGGCGCAAGCGGATGCCCGCCAGGTCGCCCGACTCATCGGGTCGGATCAGTCTCTCACGGCGAAAATCCTCTCGTTGGCGCGGCGGGCGGCCGCGCCCGCCGGCGATGAAGTGCTCACCGTCGAGCGCGCGGTGGTCTTTCTCGGGTTCGAGACCATCCGCAACACCGTGCTCTCGATGAAGATCTACGAGGTGTTTGGCCCGGGCGGGCAGCACCCCGACAGTCCTTTTGATCGCATCGAGTTCTGGAAACACAGCCTGGGCGTCGCCTGCGGCGCGAGCCTGTTGGCGCACCGTTTGAGCTGGCGGATCAAACCGGAAGACGCGTTCGTGTGCGGCTTGCTGCACGATCTGGGCAAAGTGGCCCTCGATGAGTGCCTGCCGAAAAGCTTCGCTCGCGTCATGCAGCAGGCCATGCGAGGCCGCAGTTGCCTCGCCGAGATCGAACAGCAAGTCATCGGAATCGATCATACGATCGCAGGCCGGCGCCTCGGGCAGCACTGGGAACTGCCGGATGCCGTGGTGGATTGCATGTGGCTGCACCAGCACGCGCCCGAAAGCCTGCCGCCGGACCTTTCCTCTGCCGGCATGGTCAAGATCGTCTATCTGGCCAACCTGATGGCACACGAGCAGCGGGTGGGATTCAGCGGCAATTTCGTTCATCTGGAACGCGCCGCCAATGTGGCTGGCCGGCTCGGCATCACCACGCGGGACTTCACCTCGATCCTCGAGGCGCTGCCCAAGCAGGTCTGCGAACGCGCCAACCTGCTGGGGCTGACCGACGTCACTAGTGAGGGCCTCTACATCCAGGCCATGAGCCAGGCAACCGCCGAACTGACCGAACTCAACGAATCGCTCAGGGCGTCCGCACGCGCCCACCAGCAGCGACAGCGCTACTTTGACGCGCTGGCGGAAATGAACCGCACGTTGCGACCGTCCTCGGGCGTGGGCGAGGTCTGCCTTGCCGGCGCCGCCGCCGTCCGGGCCGCCTTGGATGTGTCGGCTGTGGTGCTCTGGTCGGTCGACCCCGATGAGTCCTACTGCTCGGTCGCTGTGTCGGACGGCCAAGCAGATGGTCTCGACATTCTCGACGCGTCCGAAGTAGCTGAGGTGAACCGCCAGATGCGTGCGTTGGCCGCGCACCCAGGCTCGATTCCGGCGCCGTCGGCAGGGCATCCGCTGCTGATACGTTATGCTGATCGCCTCGGGCCGGCTCCCTATTGGCTGCTGCCGCTGGCGTGCCATGGGCGCTTGGTGGCGCTGGCCACCTTCTCCTCACCAGCCCCAGCCGCGCCGCAAACAGCGACCCACACGTCGGAACTGGCCGCCCTGTCCGGCGCGATCGGTTTGGCCATCGCCAACGCCGCCGCACGAGCGGCAGCCGAAAGCCTGGGGGAGGACCTCGCCGAGGCGAGCCGCCGGCTCCAGCAGGTGCAGGGCGAACTGCTCAAAAGCCGATCCTTGCAGGCCATTGCCGAGATGGCAGCCGGCGCCGCCCATGAGCTGAACAACCCGCTGGCCATCGTCTCCGGGCGCGCCCAGCAACTCCGCGAGGAGGCCACCGACCCGCGCACCCGCCACCTGCTCGATATCATCCATCAGCAAGCGCATCGGTGCAGCCAGATCGTCAGCGAACTCATGGAGTTTGCCCATCCCGTCCCACCGACACTCAAGGCCTTTCAGATCCAGTCGATCCTTGAAGAGCTGCGCCAACGATGGCTGGAGCGGACCAGGCTGTCGCCGGATCAATTTGCCCTTGGCCTGCCGACCGAGTTGCCCGCCGCCTACGCCGATCCGCAGCAGGTGCGCCAGATTCTGGATGAATTGGTGACCAACGCAACAGCCTCCGCCGAGCCCGACACGCTGCGCCTGACGGTCAACTGCCGGTCCGAACCTTCCGATGATTGCATTATCATCGCCGTGGAAGACAACGGATGCGGGATGACGCCCGACATCCAGGCCAAGGCCTTCGATCCGTTCTTCTCCCATCGTCCCGCCGGACGAGGACGCGGCTTGGGACTGGCCAAGGCCCTTCATCTGGCCGAGGGCAACATGGTCAGGCTTTGGCTGGAGAGCGACCCGGGTCGCGGCACCACGGCCTACCTTCGTCTTCCTACCCACCAGGCAACACTGCCAAGCCATCCGACCGTCCCATAACGCAACTGAGCCGATATACACAGGAGTCGAGAAGAACCGGGCCAGGCGGGACGCATGGGCCTAACACTTCCATACCTCGCTCTCGCGGTCGATGCGCCCGCTGGCCTGCTTATACAACCGACTTTGAGGTCCGCTCATGATGCGTACAAGGTCGCGCGTGCTGATCGTCGAGGATGAGCCGGACATCGCAGACATGCTGGCCGACCACATCACACACAGCCTAGGAGCCGAAACCACCGTCGCGCGCACCGCCTCCGAAGCCCTCAGGCTGGAACTCGGTCATCCTCACGACGTGGTGTTGGCCGACGTGCTGCTGCCCGACGCCAATGCGCTCGACCTGGTCCGCCAGTTGCGCGATATGAGCGATCCGCAGGTGGTCCTCATGACCGGCGAGCCCAACGCAGGACGCGCCATCGAAGCCATGCGCCTCGGCGTGCGCGACATGATGACCAAGCCCTTCGACCTCAGCCATCTCACCACCACGATCAAGCAGTTGCTCGACGAACAACGTCAGCAGCAGGCCAAAAAGCAGCGCAGCCACCGCCTGCGCACTCTGGCCAGCAGGATCGTCCGCGAGCGGAGAGAGCTGCGCCAAAGGCTCGATCTGCTCTGTCGCGATTTCGTCCACGCCCACCAACGTCTGGCCGAAAAGGTCGTGAAAGACCGCGAATCCGCCGACGCCCCTTAGCTCGCTCGCTTCTGTTCCTGCCACCACCGACACTGTCGCGCCAAGACGCACGAGGTGCACAGCGGGCTCCGCGCGCGGCAGGTCTGACGACCGTGGGCAATCAGCAGAACGTGAAACGCGTATACACATTCGTCGGGGCAAGCGGCCTGTAGGATTGCATGTGCGGCTTCAGCCGTCACGCGTTCGTCGATCAGGCCGAGCCGCCAACTCACACGATGCACGTGCGTGTCGACAGGCATGGCAGGCCGACCGAAGTTGAACAGCAATACGCACGCCGCCGTCTTCGGTCCCACGCCGTCCAGTTGTATCAACCACTCTCGTGCCCGCTCGACGGGCCATCGACCCAGGAACGCCAGACCTAATCGCCCGCGCTCCTGCTCGATGTGCCGCAACAGGGCTTGGATCCGCCGGGCCTTGAGACGAGCGAGCCCGCCGCAACGAATCGCTGCCTCCACTTGCGCAACCGGCGCGCTCAGACACGCCTGCCACGTCGGGAAAGCCCGCTTGAGACGCGCAAACGCCCGCGATGAGTTGGTACCAGAAGTGTTTTGTGAAAGGATCGTGGCGATCAGACCGTCGAGCCCGTTGAGCCCACGCCGCCACCGTCGCGGCCCGTAAGCCTGTTCCAGTTGCCGAACGATCCCTCGAACCCGCCGAGCCGTGGGTTGACCGACCTTACGGCTCACCGGGCGCCCTCCGTCGGATCATCACCCGTGCCGCCACCAGCCCGACCTCATACAGCAGGATCATCGGCGCCGCCAGCATCACCTGGCTGGTCACGTCGGGCGGAGTGACCAGCGCCGCCGCTACCACCATGCCAAACACGACATAACGCCTCGCCCTCGCCATTTGCGCGACGGGTACGATGTTCAGAACAGCCAGGAACACCACCACGATCGGCACCTGAAAGCCGATGCCGAACCCCAACGCCAAATGCGTCACGAAGCTGAAGTAGAACGACAGCGCAAACCCAGGCCGCACGAAAGATTCCGACGCGCGTCGCAGGTCGGCTTGGTAGGTCTGCCCGTCCAGCCGAATCTTCAGTTGGTTCTCGCGAGTGTTCACCCACGCCTGACCGGCCTGTGGGTCGGGCGGGTCGTCTTCGAGAATCGGAAGCGCAAGACCCGGCTGGGTCGTGGCCGCTTGAGTGGCTGCCGACTGTTCCGGGAACAGGTAACCGGCGATCAGCCCGGGATCAGACCCGGGACGGGGCACCCACGACCCGATGCTGATCAGGAAGCTCAGCACCACCGGCAGCACGACGTAGAACAGAAACAGCACCCCCAGGGCGAACAGCACTATCGAAGCCGGCGCCATTCGCTGCACGAACCGTCGCTCGTGCCTGTACAGCCCCGCCGCCACAAACGCCCAAAGCTGCCATAGCCCATACGGCGCCGAAATGATCAGCCCGCATATGAAGCACATCTTCAGCACGACCACGAAGGTCTCAGCCGGCTGGAGGGTTATCAGCTTGGGCGGCTCTCCCTGACTCGCCAGAGCCGCCGACAGGGGCCGCATGAGCCACAGCATGATCTCCCGCTCGAAGACGAAGCAGACCACAAGCCCCACGCCCGCCGCGATCAGGATCCGGATCAGACGCCAGCGCAGCTCCTCCAGGTGCTCGCCGAACGACATGCGCACCTGCGGTTCTTCCGGCTTGGATTCAGGCTGATCGCTCACCGACTTATCCTCGCGGCCACGATGCGGTGGTCGAGGCGGGTCGATTTTAGAAGCCCGATGCGAGCCGGGTCAACGACCCAGCTCGTCGCCGCCGGGTTTGCAGACGCACAATATAGTCAAGCCGAACCCCCGCGATGGCCTTGCGTGACGCCGCCCGCACGTCACAATGGCCCCACAAGTCCGCGAGAAGTCGCCCCAAGTCCGCCAGGAGCCTTGCCATGCCCACGCCCGTCAGGATTGCTGCCGCCGGGGTCACCGTCGCCGCCACCCTCAACGACTCGCCCACAGCCGCCAAGATCGCCGCCGCCCTGCCGATTCGCGGCCAGGTCAACCGCTGGGGCGATGAGATCTACTTCGCCATCGACGTGAAAGACTCACAGGCCGCCGACGCCAGGACCGAGATGCGGGTGGGCGAGTTGGCCTATTGGCCCGCGGGCTCGGCGTTCTGCCTCTTCTGGGGCAAGACACCCGCCAGCCAGGCCGACGAGCCCCGCGCGTACAGCGAGGTCAACCCGGTGGGCATCGTCGACGGCGATGCAACGGTCCTGGCCGGCGTAGCCGACGGCGAGCCGATCACCATCGAACGCGCCTGACCGCTCGCGCCGTCATCGCCGTGTGTGCCACTCATCTTGAGCAGTGTCTTCCCGCACCCGAACGCGCCTGTTCTTGAAGTGTTCCTCAATCCACGTTTAGCGGCGACCCGTTAGGGGAGCGTGGCGGGTGTCCCGTTCCCTCCAGGAGCGTGGACTGACGCCGTGTGCCACTGCTCTTGATGAGCAGTGTTGTTTCTTACGCGAACGCGCGTGTTGTTGCAGTGTTTCTCAACTCGTGTTTAGCGGCGACCCGTTAGGGGAGCGCGCAAAGGGCACCCCGTCCTCTCCGAGGGTGGGGGACAAACGTGTGGGAACACGAAGGCGCCGCCACATACCCCCTCAAAGCCATTTCTGCAAAAACGCCACCACCTCCGCACGCATGGCAGCCGTCTCGAAGTGGGCAATGTCGTAACGCAGCAGCTTCCACGCCTCGGGCGCGCCGGCCTGGCGATACGCCTCTTGCAGCGCCGCGTCGATGCGGTCCAGCCCCGCAGGCGGCGTGAGCGGGTCGAAGTTGCCCGCCAGACTCAGGTGCGCCCGCGGCACGATCAGCTCGTTGATCTGCGTCGTGTTGAAATGCTTCAGCAGGTTCGGCACGAAGTAGTAGACGCCGTGCTCGTCCAGTCCGTTGGTCTCGATCAGCGCGTCGAAGTCGGTCAGGCAGCAGATGTCGACGCACGCCCTGATCCGCTCGTCCAGCGCCGCCAGCCACCAGGCCATCGTGCTGCCCATCGACAGGCCCAGCGTGCCGATCCGCCCCGCGTCCACGTCGGGCCGCGACACCAGATAGTTGACCGCCCGCAAGCTGTCGTAGACCATCATGCCCCACAGCACCCGGCCGGACCATAGCATCTGCTTGAACAAGGCCGTCTCACTTCGCCCCCGCCGCTCGCCGAACGAGAAATGATCGATGCACAGCGCCGACCAGCCGTACCGCGTCAGTTCGATCGCATAGGGCGGCTGCTGGATGGCGTCGCGACCCTTGATCAACTCGTCCTTGCCCAACGGGTAGTCGCCGCCGTGCGCGTGGTTGTACAGCACAACCGGCCGCCGCTCGTGCTTGCCGTTGGGCCGAACGAAGTAGGCCGGCACCGGCTCCATGTCGTTCAGGTCGAGCATGAGCTTTTCGAGCACGTACAGCTCGTGCTGCTCCTGCCCGATGTTGGTAACCGAGATCGGCCGATCGCGCTCGGCCAACTCGCCCAGCAAACCGTACAACTGCGACCGCCTCGCTTCGCTGCTTGCACTCATATCCTAATACCTTCCGCCGCGTGCCCCGTCACCTGTGTGCCACTGCTCTTGAGCAGTGTCTTTCTTACACCAACGCGCGTGTTTTTCAAGTGTTTCTCAATTCCCGTTTAGCGGCGACCCGAAGGGGAGCGCGCGTGCCCGTCCCTTCCAGCAGCGACCGACCGACGCCGTGTCCCACCGATCTTGAGACGTCCTCCCTCCTACGTCAACGGATCATCACTTCGCGGGTGCCCCGTCCTCTCTGAGGGCGGGGGACGGACCCCGCGCCGCGACGTCGAGCAATGCCTATCCCCGGCGCCCATCCGTATTCACTCCGCGTCTTTGCCCTCCCGCCGTCCCGGACGCCATCTCTGTACGCCATCCCCCGACACCTGAACGACTTCAGCAAATTCGAACCCCTTCGGTACAACTCTTCGCTGACGCTCGGCGTTCAGCGCCCTCAGCGCCAGCCTGCTCCCCAACAGCGATACCGCCAGTAGAAACCAACTGCCGTGAGACTGCGGGAGATGAGGAAGTTCCTTGATTAGCGTCCTTGGGGTTTGCAGGGACTTACACCATGTCACAATCTCAGGATCATCGAACGAGAAACCGTGCATCCTGTGTGCGAACCTGTTGCGTATGTGCCGAATGGTGTTGAGATCATGGTACTCGTCGCTGCTGATGAGTCCGAGACAGTACGCTGCCATGATTCTGGCAGCAAAGCTCCCAAGCGGACCGCTTGCATTGTCCTCAGTACCGAGCAATTGATGAACGGGCCCCTTATCCTCGACCATGAAGTTGACAAGAAGTTCCCATAACCGTCCGTTCATGAAGGCGGCGGCTATGATGACCGCCGCCCTGGGTGTCTCCTTCTGAAGCTCTTCGTAGAATCCCTCCCAGTCAGCAAGCGCCGCAGATCTGCCGTTCCGCCTCGTGCCCATCACCACTGCATCCCTTCACCTTGCCTTGACCCTATCACCAGTAGCACCGCCTTCGTATGTCGATGGCTCCAAGCAGTGCCCCCGCCCGGTCGCGCACCATCCCCAGGGCTGTAACTGCGCACCCTTCTGTCACAGCGTGCCCATCCCATGCACTCGATGGAACACATGCGTCGCGTTCGGCTCAGAAGTATCACCAATTGGCGCCCCCGAAGAGATACTCGTCGAGCAACTTCTTCCGTGCGCCCGGATCCTCGAAGATCGCTAACAGCTCCTGGTCTCGTAGGATTCTTCCCAGAGCGCTTGCCAATAGCTTGAACACATCTACTGTCACATCGATCATCTTACTGTCATCGGGAATAGCGCCATGGATGATCTGTGACCGGACTGCGTAGAATCTCTTCACCTGATGGTATAGTCGTTCCATGTGAGTCCGGTCCGTCGCCGCGAACCGAGCCAGTGACCTGTCCCCGTTTTATGTACCACCTGTTATGAGAGTCGAGCCAGTGTAAACACGGTCCCGGCTCTTGTCCTCCGGTGCTTTCCGGAGGGGAAGAAGCCGGGGGGCTGGGGGCAGAGCCCCCGACGATTCATCGATCCT
>DATKUK010000057.1:0-36189 GCA_035530655.1 Phycisphaerae bacterium | reverse complement strand
ACCGAACCGTTGCTGCGATGGTGGCTACCCCATATCGGGGCACCGTTTTGCGGCAAGAGGTGAATCGGTGGGAGCCTCGCCCGCGAATGCGGAACAGAATACACACGAACCCGATTCAATAAGAGTAAATCGACAAGCCCTTTAAGGGACGGGCCACCCGCGCAAACGCGTGTTACTCGCTTGTGGACCGTTCGGGCACTGGCGGGTCCCGGCGCGCCGGGAACAGTGGCACGCCAAGAAACCACTCTGGATTCCGCAGATAGGCTTTAGCCGTCCGGGGCGATGTCGAATTGCCGATCGAAGGCCTCGCCGAAATCGTACACGTCGGCGAAGTCCTCCAGCCGGTCGGTGGGCTGCTTTTGCATCAGTTGGTTGTCCACCAGCGCGAAGACGATGCGCCCGAAGTCGAGCGTGCTGGTGATGTTCCAGCGACGCAGCACCGTGCCCGCCAACATCCCCCACTTGCTGATCGCCAGGTCGCGCAGGCCCACGCACAACTGCTGACCGGCCACGTGCCGCTTGCCGACGGGCAGCTTGCTCGGATCGCCGTGGACGTGCTGAACCGTATGGGCCAGCCCCTCGTGGATGAAGTAGTAGGCCTCGACCGGATACCGGCCCACCTCGGCTGCCACCTGTTCGATGCTCTTTTGCGGCTGGTCGCTCATGGTCGTCTTTTCGGCACCAGGCCGAATCACTCCGTTTACGTCGAATCCGAAGAACCCCCCGGCCGGTCGGGTTTCGGCGAGGCGTCGTTGCCCGATCCGCCGCGCGGCGCGCGTCGTCGCGGACCTCTGCGCCGGCGCCGCTTGCGCGAGCGATCCGATGGTTTGGCCGAACTCTGCCCTTCCCGTGGCACGGCTGCTTCGGACGCGCCCTGCTTTGCCGCCTCGGCTGACGTCTCGTTCGGCGTGTCAGCCGCCGTCTCAACCGGCGTGTCAACCGCCTCCTGCTGCTGCGACGGCGGCGGCCTTTTGGGGGTGGGGGCCGGCTCGGCAACTTCCTCCACCTCGGGCGCCGGCTCATTCGGATCGGTCAGCTCCTCAACCGAAGCCACTACCGTACGCCCGTCGTCCGTCGTCAACTGCACCAGTTGGGTGATGATGTGTCGATCGGTCACGCGCCCCACGCCCTGCGGGCTGCCTACCAACTCGCCCAACGGGGGCAGCCGCTTTAGCAGCTCCTGGTAACTGGCATGCTCGTAGCGCAGGCAGCATCGCAGCCGACCGCAGCGCCCGCTCACCTTCGACGGATCGAGCGTGGCCTTCTGCATCTTGGCCATCTTCATGCTCACGGGCCGAAGCGCCTTGAGAAACGTCTTGCAGCAACACTCCTGCCCGCAGATCTCGAAGTCGGCCACCAGCCTGGCTTCGTCGCGGGCGCCGATCTGGCGCATCTCGATCCGCGTCTGATACTCGTGCGCGAGGTCTCGCACCAACTGCCGGAAGTCGACTCGGCCGTCCGCCATGAAGTAAAAGATGATCCTCTCGCCGCCGAACAAATGTTCGCAGGCCACCAGCTTAATCGTCAGCTCGTAGCCGCGTGCCAGATCTTCGCACAGCGCGAGCTTCTGGCTGGCGTCCTGGTTGAGTCGCTCCTGCTCGTGCAGGTCCTGGTCCGAAGCGATCCGCAGCACGCGCCCGACGTTCGGGCGAAGGTACTCCTCGCCGCATGCCTCGACGTAGCTGTTGATGCGTTCCGGGCTCACGGCCGCCCCGCACGCGCCGCAGTGCGTAAGATTCACCGTCTCGCCGATCTCGATGCCGCGGTCCGACTGAATGACCACCCGTGTGCTGAGCCCGCGCAACGCAACGTCCGGCCGACACCGAAACTCACCCAGAAACTTCAGGAAGCCGTAACGCACCGCCACCGTCGACTGGTCACCGTTGCCGCCGGGACGGGGCGGTTCGACTTGCTCTTGTTTTGCGTCCTCACTCACAACGCGCCTCACTTGTTATCTTGCCGACGCCGGCGCCCCACTACGCTGCCTCCAGGCCCGCACGACCAGACCCTCCAGCGCCAGCGTCGGATTGACATTCTGCTCGATCTGCCGCTCTGCCTGCCCGATCAGCTCGATCACGTCGGCAGACCCACCTGCCCACCGCGTGCCCAACTTGGCGATCACCTCAGGCTGGTCGGCATGGATCCTGTCGATCTGCCCCCCGCATTCAGCGAGCAGACAATCGCGATACGCCCCTGCCAGCACCGACAGGATCGTCCGCAGGCCGCGCCGTATTGCATCGCCCTGCGACCATTCGGGGTTGCGTTGCCGCTGGCGTTTGGCCAGTTCGCGCGACGCATCTTCCAGCACGCGTGCCAGCTCGGTAGGCGCCCGACCATCGTAACCGACCCATTCGCTGAGGACCTGCCGCTTCAGGGCAAACAGATCGTCCTCGGCGTACTCAGTCGCCAGACCCAGCCGACCGTCGCTCAGTGCAGCCAGGAAGCGAGCCGCCTCGTCCGGCACCGCCCGCTTACCCGTCAGTACGTCGTACACGAAGCCGGTCGGCAGCACGCAGAAAGCCACCTGCTGACTGCGCGAAAGGATGGTGGGCATCAACTGCTCGAGCTGCTCGGCCAAAAGGATCAGAAACGTCCCGGACGGCGGCTCCTCCAGCGTCTTGAGCAGCGCGTTCTGGGCCGCCACCGTCATGCGTTCGGCCTCCTGGACGACAAACACCTTCGCGCCGCCGCTGGCCGATCGTATGCCGGCCGGCTCGATCAGAAAGTGCCGAATCACCTCGACGCTCAGATCCAGCCCCTTGCGCTGCCGCACGCTCGGGTCGGGATGGTGCTGGTGCAGCTCCTTGCTGATCAGGTGCAGATCCGGATGCGTACCCGCCTCGACCAGCTCGCAGTTGCGGCAGCGCCCGCAGGCGTCGCGCCAGGCCATCCCCGCCCCGTCCCCCACACCGGCCGGTGGTTCGATCGACACCGGCTCATCGCACAGAAGCAGGCGCGTGAGGCGAAGCGCCATCATGCCTTTGCCCACCCCCGGCGGACCGTGAAAGATGTAGGCATGCGGCATCCGGTTGCTGCCCAGCGCCCGCTGGAGCACGCGATGCGCCCGCTCCTGGTGCCGTACGTCAGTAATCCGCACGTTCCAGCGCCTCCAGCAACCGTTGGTAAACCTCATCGACCGTGCCGCTTGCGTCGATCACCGTTACACGCTTGGGATAAAGCTCGGGTAGCCGTTGAAAAATCTCGCGCACCCGCCGATGAAACGCCAGCGGCCGGCACTCCATGGCATCCGCGACGACCTGATCACACGTGGTAGACGTCACGCCGGCGCTCGCCGAACGCTTCGCGCGGGACAGACCGGTGTCTGCCGGTAGATCCAGGATGACAGTAACATCCGGCCACGTCTGGCACACAGCCGCCTGGCCCAAGCCGCGGATCTCGTCGAGCTTCACGCCGGCAGCGCCCTGATAGGCGAACGTGGCGGAGATGAAGCGGTCGCACAGCACCGTCCGTCCGGCTGCGATGGCCGGCTCGACCACCTCGGCAACCAACTGGGCTCGCGACGCCATGAACAGCAGTGCCTCACAGCGCGGTGCCATCCGCTCGAGTTGGGGGCCGAGCAACAAGGCTCTGATCCTCTCGCCGATCTCGGTGCCGCCCGGGTCCTTGGCGCCGACCACATCCAGACCGGCTTCACGCAGGTCGGCGGTGAGCCTGCTCAACTGGGTGGTCTTGCCCGAGCCGTCGGGCCCGTCCAGCACGACGAACTTACCCCGCAGCTTGTCAGCCACCCGCTTCAGCATTGACTCCGCCATTGTCTTCCGTAACTCCAGGCCGCAAGACAGCGGCGCAGGAGCCCTCAGTCCTGGCCCGTCAGACAACAGCCGGTACCCGCGCGCCGGCGACCTATCGCCGCAACAGGGCGGGTCGTAGCGGCGCGGCTGCCCGTGTGCGTGGGCGCCGGTACGACCATGCGCGCAACGCCCGTGGTGCCATCTGGTTACGATTCCTGCACAGTCTATCCGGAAGAGGTGGGTGGGTCTCGGGGCAGCGGCGGCGCAGCGCGCCCACCGGGGCCGCAAGCACCAGGAAAGCCGCGAGCAAAGTTGTACACACAAGCAGCAAGAGCAACCCATACATGACACCTGTACTATACCAGACCGGCGCGTCGGTCGCCAACGGGACCCTTTCCGTTCGCCGCAGGGGCCTTCCCCCATCGACCGCCAGGAATGCAGATAGTCTTTGACTGCCGGTCGGTGGGTTTCGTATAGTATTAGTGTAGGCCTGTCCAGGACTTATCGTCGAACCGGCAGTCGAGAGGTCCAAGCCCATGATCAAGATGGCCAAGATTCTGTACCCGACCGACTTCTCGGAGTTGAGCACCTACGCACTGCGCTATGCCCTGAGCTTCGCCCACGCATATCAGGCCAAGCTGCATTGCCTGCATGTGGTGGATGAGGCCTACCAGTACTGGACCGCCATGGGCCCCAACAGCGTACCCGTGGGCCCGGCGACCGAGGACATCCTCCAATCGGCCCGCAAGGAGATGGACAGCTTCGCCGCCGAACATCTCCAGAACGCCGAAGTCGAGGTCATCACCGACGTGGTGCTCGGCCGACCGTTCATGGAGATCATCCAGTACGCCAGGAAGCAGTGTATCGATCTGATCGTGCTGGCCACGCACGGCCGGACCGGCCTGAGCCACGTGCTGCTGGGCAGCGTGGCCGAGCGGGTGGTACGCAAGTCGCCGTGCCCGGTGCTCACGATCCGCCATCCGCAGCACGAGTTTATCATGCCGTAGCGCGAGCCCGATCGGGGGCATCGCATCTTTCACTCGATTCGGCTATCCTTTAGCGCATGCATGGCCATGTCCCGGACGGCGTGCAGGAGTCGTTCCGTCGCCGCGTGCGCATCCCGTACCTGGCGCCGCTGGCGGTGGGGGTGGCGCTGGGGAGCCTGGCCGAGGCTCGTGTTGCCATACCGCTGTGGGTGTGCGTGGCGGGGTTCGCGCTGTGTGGCGGGGCGCTAGCCGCCGCATTGGCGCGTGGCTGGCGGGGCGCGGGCGTTGCCCTGCTGGTGCTGGCGGCCGGCTCGGTTGGCGCGGGGCTGCATCACGTCTGCTATCGCCGCGCCGAACGCAACCATGTCGTCCTGTACGCGCCGTCAGACGAGGCGCTGGTGCGACTGGTCGGCGTGGTGGTCACCGAACCAGCCCCGGTCACCTCCGATCCGGGCGCCTTCGCCCGCTGGCTGCCGAGACAGCAAGGAGTCCGATTCCTGCTCGAATCTCGGCAAATTATGGGGCGCAACGGACCCATGGCCGTCTCCGGTCTGGTGCAGGTCCGGATCAACGGGACGGCGGCCGATGTGCATGCGGGCCAAAGGCTGGAGCTTTTCGGTCGCCTCTATCGCATCTTACCGCCCGGCAATCCCGGCCAGTTCGATTGGGCCCGCCGAGCCCGCCGGCAGCGAGTATTGGCAGGGCTGTACTGTGGGACCCCCGAACTGGTCCGACCGACGGTGCGACAACCCGGCGGCTGGTGGTGGCGGCTGCGATCGGGCCTGCGGGCACGCAGCTCGCAGTACCTGCTCGACGGAGTGTGGCCCGACGATGAACACGGCACGTCGCTGCTGGAGGCCATGCTGCTCGGCCAGCGTAGCCGCGTCGACCGACAGCTCGACGAGGCGTTCGTTCGAACGGGCACGGCCCACCTGCTGAGCGTCAGCGGCATCCACGTCGGGGCGTTGGCGCTGTTCGGCTGGGCGCTGGGGCGCGTGCTGGGCTTGCGTTACGGGCCGGCGTCTGCATGGGTTGCCGCGCTGGTGATCGCCTACATGCTCGTGGCCGAGCCGAGGGCGCCGATCATGCGGGCGGGCGTACTGGCCCTGCTGGCGTGCGCGGCGGTGGCCATGCGGCGCCCGACCAGCCACGCCAACTGGCTGTCGGCCGGCGCCATCGTGATCCTGACGGTCAAGCCGACCGACGTTTTCAGCGCGGGGTTCCAGCTTTCCTTCGGCGTGGTACTGGCGGTGATCTACCTGACGCCGCGGGTGCGAGGCGTGCTGTTGCGCCCCTGGGCGCGATCGTTCGAGATTGAGCGGCTCAGCGTTGTTCCGCCAAACGAGACGCCGGCCGAGCGTGCCTCGCGTCTGGCGCGCGGCACGGTTCGCTGGCTGGTGCGAGATAAGCTCAACTGGGCACTGGCGGTCGCCCTGTCGGCATGGCTGGTGGGGGCGCCGCTGGTGGCGCACCACTTCGGTCGATGGTCGCCGCTGGGCTGGTTGAACAGCCTGCTCATGTTGCCGCTGGCGACGATGGTGATGTGGATCGGGTTTGGCAAACTGCTGCTGTCGGCGCTTTTGCCGAGCACGAGCCTAGTTACCGGCCCGCTGCTTGCGATGGCGACCGACTGGCTGGCGGGGCTGGTCTCGGTGCTGTCGAAGTTGCCGTTGTGTCACGTCTACTCGCGCCCGCCGCCAGCATGGTCGGTGATTGGTTGGTGCGGGCTTCTGGCAGTCTGGGCGGTGGGCCTACCGCGCGTTTCAGGTCGGCTGCTGCGGCTGGGTGCGGTGGCGCTGGCCGTGAGTTGCGTCGCGTGGGCGGCGATGCCGAGTGGAAATCGCCAGGCCCTGCGCGTTCACCAACTGGCGGTGGGGCAAGGCAGCGCGGCGTTGATCGAACTACCCAACGGGCGAAACCTCCTGTACGACGCGGGCAGCCTGAACTCGTTCAACGTCGCCGCCGGCGTGATCGTGCCCGCCATGCACGAGCTGGGCATCGAGCGAATCGACGCTGCCATCATCTCGCACCCGAACATCGATCATTACTGCGCCGTGCTCGATATCGCCGACCGCGTGCCGATCGAGTGGGTGCTGATCTCGCCGCACTTCGAGCGATTCTGCGGAGCCGACGATGCGTGTGGGTACCTGCTGGAGCAGCTTGTCGACCGAGGTATCGCCATCGAACATCTCAAGGCGGGTGACCGGCTCGACAACGTCGGCGACGTTGAGGTCGAAGTGCTCTGGCCTGTGCCCGATGCGAATTTGCAACTAGCGGCCAACGACACGTCGATCGTGCTTCGAATCACGTATGGCGGCCGACGCGTTCTGCTGCCCGGTGATATCGAGCAGGTGGCCCAGCGGCTGCTTCTTGCCAGCGCCGACCTGTCAGCCGACGTGCTGGTGGCGCCGCACCACGGCAGTGTCAACCCGATGACCGAGCCCCTGCTGCAAGCCGTGGGGGCAGACTGGCTGATTCAGTCGACGGGTCGTCGCGCGGGCGGCGGCGCCAACAGGTTGGCCCAGATCCTGCCGCCCGGCGCGCGGCTGTGGGTTACCGACGAAGTGGGTTGCGTGAGCGTCGAAGTGCGGCCTGAGGGCGTATCGGTCCGCCCTTTCCGACCGGCGGGCGAGTAGGGCAGAGCCTGACTTCACTTTCCCATTGATCTACAGGGCGGATGTCGAATCGCAGCACCCGCTGTGGGCTTGTCGGGCGGCGGCGGGGGCGTATGATCGCCTGCCGATGGTAACCGGGGGCAAGACGGAAGCAGACGCAGTATGGACAAGAGTAGTGGACAGGTTGGGGTGGCCCTGATCGGGGTCACCGGGTACGGCGAATCGCACATACAATCGATCCTGGCGGCACAGGAGGCGGGCGTCTGTCGTTGGGTGGCTGCCTACGACCGCGATCCGCAGCGCCTCGCACAGCAGGCCGGGCTGCTCGATGAGCACGGGGTGAAGCGCTTCGACGACTTGGAAACGATGCTCACCGCCGTCGGCGACGAGGTGCAGTTGGTCGGCGTGCCGGTGGGCATTCCCTACCACGCCGAGTTGAGCATTCGCTGTATGGAGGCCGGCTATCACGTGATCTGCGAAAAGCCACCGGCCCCCACGATCCAGGACTTGGATGCCATGATCGCCGCCTCGGCGCGCACCGGGCGGTTCTGCGCGATCGGCTTTCAACGGTCGTGGTCCAAGGCGGCGCACCACACGCACCGACTCATCTGCGACGGCGTGCTGGGTGAGATTCGGTCGGTGCACATTGCCGCATGCTGGAAGCGGCCCGATACCTACTACACACGCAACAATTGGGCGGGCAAGTTGCGCGCCGACGGGAGATGGGTCCTCGACGGCACGATCAACAATCCGTTCGCTCATCAGATTCAGGCGGCGCTGGAGTTGGCGTCGACCGATCCGGACCGGCCGACCGAACCCGTGCGTGTGCGGGCCGAGCTGTACCGCTGCCATGATATCACCGGCGACGACACCAGCAGCGTGGCCATTGAGGCCGCCAACGGTGCGATGATCTACACACACCTCACGCTGTGCACCGAAGCGCCAAGTCAGGGACCGATTCAAACGCGCGTGGTCGGCGAGAAAGGCTCCATCGAGGGGGCCGACTCGAGATCGCTTACCGTCAAACTGAACGACGGACAGACGCTGCCGATCGAGCCCGACGACGTGGACCCCCGGCTGCTGATGTATCGCGACACGTGCCGCTTCATCCTGACCGGCCAGCCGCCGCCGCGCTGCCCGGTGGCCAAGACGCGACCGTTCGTACTGGCGGTCGATGGAGCGTTCGAGTCGAACAGTCTGCCGCGGGCAATCGACGCAAAGTTCCTGCGAACCGAGCCGTTTCGCGATTCGACGGCGTGCTGCCTACAGGGCGTCGACGAGGCCATCGCCCAGGGCTTCCAGACCGGCAAGCTGTTCAGTGAGCTTGGCCTGCCATGGGCCCATCCCAGCGAGTGGTTCGAACTGGGCGGATACCGCAGCTTCGACCCCAGTTTCTGACGGGATGACACATCGCAAGCGGATATAACTCCTTGTCCAACAATGGGTAACGCATGGTATGCCCCCGGGCAAGCATTTGCCGAGGGCCGCTTGACAGGTACTATAGAGCGAAGTACTATGGCCCGTAGTATTAAAGGCCGCCATTCCGGCGGATGGGTTGGACTGGGGAGTGAATGGGAATGTCCGGCAAGTCGCTTGACGATTTGGGAGAGCTTCAGGCCGCCATCATGAAGGCGGTGTGGGAGTTGGGCGAGGGCAGCGTGCGTCAAGTGCGGAAGCGGCTTAACCGCAACCCGGCGCTGGCGTACACCACGGTCCTGTCGGCGATGCAGAAGCTGGAGAAGGCCGGCTGGCTCGGCCATCGCCGAGAAGGCCGGACGTACGTCTACAAGGCAACACAGACGCGCGGCCAGGCGAGCACGCACTCGTTGCGAGGCGTTGCCCGGCGTGTCTTCGGCGGCGACGCGAAGCTGATGTTTCAGCATCTAATCGCCGACGATCGGCTGAGCGATGACGACTTGGCTGCGATCCGAGAGATGATCGACCGGCGGCGGAAGGAGCGGGGTGATGCCTGACGCGGGCGGGGTGCTTCTGTTTGATCCGGGCGGGATCGTCTGGCAGAGCACGCTGCTGCTGTCATTGGGGATTGCGGCCAGTGTGATCTGGCGACGCTGGCCAGCGAGGGCGCACAGCGCCCTGCTTGTGGCCATGATCGCATGCCTGGTGACCCCTGTTGCCAGCCAGGTCGGTCGCCGTTGCGGTCTGGGACTGCTGGACGGTGATCGGCCGCATTTCCTTTCGGCCAATCCGTTCGAGGCGATCGGGCAGCGTATTGCCGGATCGTTGCCGTCGCCTTCGATTGAGAGTGATGCGCGCGCAACTGCCGTCGCAGCGGGCGCCGGCAAGGTGCGATCGGCGTCGTCACCGGCAAACTCGGCAGACGATGCAGCGGTCACGCCTGACGCGAGATCGGTGCTGGGGCAAGTTGATTGGCCGGCGGTGGCGCTGTGGGGCTGGGTTGGTCTGACGCTGGTCCTGGCGGCCCGCATAGTCGTATCACTTGTTTCGGGTGCGAGTCTCTTGCAGCGGGCGCACCCGTTGGAGGACGTGCAGCTTCAGTGCGCACTGCAAGCAGCGGCGGCGAAGCTGCGAACGCGCTCTCTGCCGCGGCTGTGTACGTCGGATCTGGTGCTGGAGTCGGCAGCCAATCCTGGTGCTGCCCATCAACTCGCGACAAACGCGCGATGACGTGGACTGGGTGGGCATCTTCTGTCACGAGTTGGCTCACCTCAGGCGTCGCGATCATCTGTCGGCGATGCTTGCAGAACTGCTGGTATGTCTGCTGCCATGGCACCCGATGGTGTGGTGGGCGCGGCGGCGGCTGGCCCTGTTGAGCGAGCAGGCATGTGACGACTGGGTCGTCGCCACGAACCGGACGCCCACGAGCTACGCCGATTCGCTCGTCAGCCTCGTGCCGCAACGGCGGGCGTTGGCGTTGTCCATGGCGCATAGCCGCAACGGCCTGGCCTATCGGATCCACCGGATTCTGGGTGGGCGTTGGAGTCGGCCCAGTAGCGGCGGGTGGTGGTCGGGAGCGGTCTGGGCCGTGGCGGCGGGTCTGGTGCTGGCGCTCATGCTGGCTCAGCCCGGTACCGCAAAGGATGAGCGCTCGGCAACAACGGCTGCGTCCAGCCTGCCGGCCAACGCCCGTGCGCTCGAAGCCACGGAGCTCAACGGCGTCAAAGACGTCTTCATCCTGGACGCCTCACCCGAAACGCCTTTCCCCACCATGGTTAAGTTCTACGCCCCTAACATCAGGACCACCGTGGTCGGCACCGACCAGGACTACGCCACGGTGCGGAACTACCAGCCTGCCGACGGGCGGTTCCTCACCCGTAACGACATCGGCAGCGAAAGCCGCGTCATCGTGCTCGGCCACAAAGCCGCTCGCGAACTCTTCGGCGAGGACACGCCGCTGGGCCACACGCTGCGCATATACGGCCAAAGCTTCGTAGTCGTCGGCGTCATGGAGGAAAAGGGGGCGATTGGGCCGACCGCCGTTGACGACCAGGTCTACATCCCCATCAACGTAGCCATGAAATACGTCTTCGGCGTCAGGTTCCCCAATCACCTCTCCGTCGCCACGACGAGCGCCGGCGACCCACTCACCCAGGCGAAGGGCCTCGCGCGGCAACTCTCCGACAAGCGAAGCGACAAGGTTGCGGCCGAGCAACTTCGCCGGCAACTGCGGGAAGTCGCGACGAAGTTGAAACGCGGGACCAACCTGCTGAGCAACTCGGACCTCAAAAGCGGCAGCGCCGACGCACCGACGTCGTGGCAGTTCAGAAACGAACATCTGATCCAGTGGCGATGGGCCGACGGACTGGGACACACTGGCTCCAAAGGGCTGTACGTCAAGAAGGCCGAGGGTATGTTCCCGTACGCCAGCTTCGTCCAGACCATCGCTTGTCCCGAGGACGATGCGCTGCTGCGGATCGGCGCCAAGGTCAGGACGGCCAACGTTACGAAAGCTGTGCTCGACCTGGTGTTCCTCGATGCGCAGGATGAATGGATCTACCACATCTGGGTGGACCCCATCGGCCGTTTGTGGGGATCGGAAACGCACGACTGGAAGGACTACGTCGGCTATGCACACGTTCCGCCCGGGACCAAGCGCATCGAGGTCTCGCTTCAGATGTACGGCCCGGGTGAACTCTGGCTTGACGACTATCAGTGCTGTTTGATGGGCGAATGAGCATTGTGGCCCGTAGCGTGGGACAACGACCTGGCGGGCGCTGAGAAAGGTAATGTGATGGGAATGTGGATGCCAAGATACCTGCGAACGTTCGCCATCTTTGCGGCCATCGGTCTGCTGACGGGATCGCCCGGCCGGGCGCAGGACGACGTGGCTGACGTGCCGTCGCAGGACATCCGCGCCGGCGGCGATCAGCACAAGCGCTACTTTCTGATCGGGCCGCGAGCCGAGGCGAAGGCACCCAAGGACGGCTATGGCCTTGTTCTGGTCATGCCCGGTGGCGACGGCGGGCCCGACTTCCACCCGTTCGTCAAACGGGTCTTCAAGTACGGCCTTGGGGGCGACTACCTGGTTGCCCAACTGGTGGCCGTCAAGTGGACCGCCGATCAGCAGATTGTGTGGCCGACCGAAAAGTGTCGAGTCAGCCGGCAGGCGTTCAGCACCGAGAAGTTCCTTGAGGCGGTGATTGAGGACGTCAAGGGCAGACACAAGCTGAACGACAGCCGCGTCTTCACGTTGTCGTGGTCGTCGAGCGGGCCGGCGGCGTATGCGGCCTCACTGTCGAACGATTCTTCGGTAAAGGGCTCGTTTGTCGCCATGTCGGTGTTCAAGCCCAACCAGTTGCCGCCGCTTGCGCAGGCGAAGGGCCATGCGTACTTCATCTATCATTCGCCGGACGACCGGACGTGCCCGTTCCGAATGGCCGAAAGGGCAAGGGCTGCGCTGAGCGACGCCGGCGCTGCGGTTCGCCTGGCCACCTACAACGGAGGCCACGGCTGGCAGGGCAACGTCTACGCCGACATCCGCCGCGGGATAAAGTGGCTGGAGCAACCTGACCAGTCGGCAACATCGGACCAAGGGGTCACAACACGGCCAGCCGGTTCGGTCTTGCTTAGCGACAGCTTCGAGACAGGAGACGAATGGCCTGACGGCTGGCAGCGCGGCGCCCGCGTCAAAGGCGTGCGCCACATGTGGGACAAGAAGACGGCGTCCGACGGCAGCGCAAGCCTATGTCTGAAGAAGGGCGTGCGAAAGTTCTTCCCAATCGCCGAGTTCTCGCGAACCGTGCCGCACACCGGCGACGCGCGCCAGCTCGAGGTAAGCGTGCAGGTGAAGGCACAACGAGCAACCAAGGCCGTTGTCGACGTGCAGTTTCTCAACGCCGGCGGCGCATGGCTCTCGCACGAGTGGGCCACTTACATTGGTGCAAAGGAAGATGGCGACCCACCCGTGAACCACGACTGGAAGGCGTACTCGGGCACGGTGTCGATCCCCGCCCAGACAAAGAGCATTTGCATCGCCCTGCAGATCTACGGGCCGGGGGCGGTCTGGTTCGACGAGTTGACGGTCGGCTATGCCGAGTGACGCCCGGCGTCCGGGCTCGCACCGGCTGAGGGCAGCCAGCCCGCGGTGTTGTCTTCGAGAACGCGCCGCTCATTCGCCGGGCGGCAGCTTCACTTCGCAGAGGCGTTGCGCTTCGAGGGTCTTTCCGGTGAGGTAGTCGGTGAAGGTGGCGCGGATGGTGATGGCCGCGTGGCGGGGAGGCCGACCGCCGCGCTGGTACCCTAACCAGTTGCTTCAGTCGATGAATGTGAGGATGCTACCCAGGGGCCCACTATACGAGTATGTGGTCCCGGATGACTGGCCGCGGGAACTGACGCGCGGTGCGCAGTCAGTGGTCATGAACGATCAGTCGGAGAACTCGGCGTCGGTTTGTCCTTCAAATGGCGGCGGGTGGAGATGAGTTGGGCAACACCATCCATGTGCAGGGCGTGCATCAAGCATCCACTGTTCGGCCACAGTCAATTCACCGGGCCAATACTGCTCTCTGAATGGGTAATACGCCATCTTGAGAGTACGGAGGCATCTCATCCCATGTGCGCCCCTGTAGTATCCGTCCAGCTTCGGTCTTGTTCACGCCACCCCATTGCTTGAAGAAAAACGGGACTCCAGCTAGCCGGCATTGCCTCTTAATGCCACGAACCCATGATTCTGCCATCGGCCTGGCACCTGGTCCAGACTCGCCGCCCACAATAATCCAATCAATACCCGTTAGATCCAGCTTGGGAATGGGACCCAAGAGTGGCTCCAAAGAAAGGAATCGAACAGAGGCCGGAACTGTTCGGAGGTAGTCGATTCGTCGAATACAGTCGGCGTTCTCAACCGTCACACCCATCCATATGTTATCTGCCCACGGCAGTCTCTTCGAGAGGCGGCCAAGACGTTCCGCACGTTTCGTCAAAACCTGAAACTGATGGACGGAGGCCGTCTGCATCACCTGAAATACGCGTTCGATGAATTCCACTGGCACGTCCCTGTGGAACAGATCACTCATAGAGTTTACGAAAACTAATCGTGGCTTGCGCCATCTAAGCGGCAGATCAAGCATATGCTCATGGCAGGCGACTTCGAATCCATTTCGGTAGTTTGGCTGTCCCATGGCTTTGAGCCGTTTGGCCATGCGTTCAGCGTAGCAATGCCTGCACCCCGTGCTCACCTTCGTACAGCCCGTGACGGGATTCCAGGTGGATTCAGTCCATTCGATTTTACTCACGGCTCGCTCCTAGCGGTGAACCTGACCCGAGGTGAGTTCTTCCTGTATTCGTGCCATGTTACATAGCAGGCTCCCGGCTTACTGGGCGTATCTGGCCTGAGATCCACGATCGTGATTGTGCCGTTTCGTCGCATCGACCGGAGCATCTTGGCGGCATCGCTTGGTCGAAAACCACGCAGCAGGGAGAACTCATAGATGTCACGGTTCGTGGGAGACTCCTGCTGAACGAATTGCTCCAGTTGATGTTCGAACAACTCCACCTTCGTGATCACGTTCTGTTCTTCAAATAGCGACTGCTCGCCCGCCCACGCGAAATCCCCGTCGATGTTGTAATTGGCTTCTCCAGTCACAGCATCCTTCTTCCAGCACACCTTCAGGAATTTCTCCAGACCAAGGAAGCTGCCGCTACCGAAAACGACACCATAGATGTTGCTTCCCTTCCTTATTGAGAACGGCGCGAGATAGTACTCCAGCCCGCCGAGGCTCTCTCGAAAGTAGTCACATACGAACCGATGTGTCCCGTTGTAGTCGAGTGTTCTGACCTCCTGAGCAACCATGTCAAACTTGCTGGCCAGTTCAGGCGTGTCGATGAACCGGCGAATGTAGGACGAGGAGATGAAGAAGAGGATGTCAGTCGTTCCGCAGGAAGCGAACTGTCGAACCACTTCAGGTGTAACTTCCTTCACACCGAACTGATCCATGATCACTAGGTTAGCTGAGTCGCTATCCTGGATTAATCGCAAGTTGCTTTGTAGTGCGTCGTGGAACGGAAGTGCCGAGTACTCAACTCGGCAGCAGGCCTTCCTGCACGCGATCTTGGCGACCTCAGCCTTCAGCCGTTCGATGTGACCAGAGTCGGCATCGTTGAACAGTATTCGAATATCGAGGCTTGACGCCTTGCGGCCCTCCTCACAGAACCGCTTCAATTCTTCAACGATGATAAGCGGCGATCCGGGGTGTCCTGCACAGTCATGTCCGGGGCCAGCAAAGAAGTCGAACAGGTTGACTTGGCGGCGCTGACTCCGCGATCCCTTGTACTGAGTTAGAAACACCGGGAGCCACTCGCGGATATAGCCTCGGAAGATCTCCAGTTTCAACTGCGTGGCGTCATCAAACACATTGTCGTGGAAGCGCGTCATGTATTGTCCCAGTCGATCGGGCGTGAGCAGCGTCCCACGAACCCCTGCCCATCGCTTGAAGCTGTGTAGCGAGCCTCCCGAAGTCGCACGTGATGATAATGGAACTTCATGTCGAGTTCCAGAGTATTCCTCGCAAGGAGGCGCCGTGCGGACGTCCGGGATGCACGCACCTGACACGTCGGCGATGTTGAGTCATCATGGCAAGCCTTCACCGACCAGGCAGGCGCGAAGCCCGTGGGATTAATGTGAGGCGGATGCAGGGCCTTTATTCCGGCATTTCAAAGCGCGGGGGCCCTGCTGCACAGACTCCGGCGGATTGGCAAGGGCCTGGCGGAGTGCAGTCAGTTGACACCGCAACCCTCAAATACTCGTCCCCATTCAGCACTGTCCAATCCTCACAAAGCGGCAAGCAGTCTTGGTGACATAAGCCTTGCCCGAGGGTCCCCACGTAACAGAGCCCGTGCCCGGGCTCGCCGGTTGAGAGCAGCCGCCCCGAGGAACGTACCGCTCATTCGCCGGGCGGCAGCTTCACTTCGCAGAGGCGTTGCGCTTCGAGGGTTTTTCCGGTGAGGTAGTCGGTGAAGGTGGCGCGGATGGTGATGGCCGCGTGGCGGGGAGGCCGACCGCCGCGCCATGGGCATTGGATCGTGTAGTGCTGCGTCCAGAGCCGGCCGTACCACAGCTTGCGCGACTGTTGGATGTCCAGCTCGATTTGCCCGACGAGGCGCTGCCCGTCGGGACTGGCCAGGTCGAAAAGCTCGATTTGCACGGTGCCGGCTGTCTTGATGGGGTGCCCGTCCTGATCGACCGGACGCAGATACGTTACCACGCCGTCGTCGCCGGGCTTGCCGTCGTCGTCGTAGCCGCCGCTGAGCCGTTCGATTTCGAGGGTGACAGGATAGTAGAGCAGGTCGAGCCGCTTGGGACCCAGCGCCAGGAGGGTATCGATGCGCTTGGCCTGGGCGTCGAGCAGTTGCTTCTGCTCGGAAAGCTGTTTCTGCGCTTCGGCGAGCTGTTGGCTGAGCTTTTCGTTCTGCTGCTGAAGCAGGCTCGTCCCCACAGCTTCACAGCCCAAAACCAAGCCGGCAAGCAAAACCATGCTGCACGCGGCGCCCGCCTGCCTTACGCGCAACATCGCATGTGCGAGTGAGGCGGGACGGCTGTCTGGCTGGGCGCCGTAGACGCGCATGGTCACTTGTCTGATGCGGCGGACGATGTGGGCATCCGTTCGAGAATCCTGTCGGCCAGGCCGTACTTCAGCGAAGCTTCGGCATCGAGCCAGCGGTTGCGGTCACAATCCTTTTCGATTTGCTCGACGTCCTTGCCGGTATGCTTGGCGAGAATCAGATAGAGCCGGTGACGGATACGGATGATCTCCTCGGCCTCGATCGACAGGTCGGTAGCCGACCCGCGAACCAGGCCGCCGATCATCGGCTGATGCAACAGCAGCGTCGAGTTGGGCAGGACAAACCGCTTGCCCTGGGCGCCGCTGGCCAGCAGAACCGCGCCCATGCTGGCGGATAGCCCGATGGAGTACGTCGCCACCTGGCAGCGGAGAAACTGCATCGTGTCGTAGATCGCCAGACCTCCCGTCACCGACCCGCCCGGCGAGTTGATGTAGAAGCTGATGTCGGCCTTGGGGTCCTCGTTCGAGAGAAACAGCAGTTGAGCGATGATCGTGTTGGCCGACTCGTCGTCTACCGCTCCCCCGAGGAAGATGACGCGGTCCTTGAGCAGCCGCGAATAGATGTCATAAGCCCGCTCGCCGCGACCGGACTTTTCGATAACCATCGGGATGAGCTGTTGATTGCGTGTCATGCAATTATCCTTGGACGGCGATCAGGACCCAGGCCCTCGGCCTATCCGTTCTTCTTCTGGTTGGTGTCGTGCTCCAGAATTTCGTCGACGATGCCGTATTCCTTGGCCTCGGGCGCATCCATGAAGCGGTCGCGTTCGGTCTCCTCTTCGATCTTCTCGATAGGCTGGCCGGTGTGCCGCGAGAGGATCTCGTTCAGACGTCGCTTGGCCTTGAGGATTTCCTCGGCCTGGATTCGGATGTCCTCGGCCTGCCCGGTCACGCCGCCATAGGGCTGATGGAGCATCACCTTGGCGTTCGGCAGCGCGAAACGCTTGCCCTTCGAGCCTGCGGCCAGAATGACGGCGGCGCCGCTGGCGGCCTGGCCGATGCAATACGTCGCCACATCACAACTGAGAAAGCACATGGTGTCGTAGATCGCCAGCGTCTCCTCGATGTAGCCGCCGCGCGAGTTGATATACAGGTTGATGTCCTGCTCCTTTTTGATCGAGTGCAGATAGAGCAGGGCCATGATCACGTCTCTGGCCGACTCTTCGGTGATGTATCCAGCCAGGAAGATGATGCGATTCTCCAGCAGCAGCTCGCGGAGGGTCATCTCACGGGTGCGCTGGTACTGCGGATACTGCATTTGCATACGGATGATCTGCGATGATTGGTCCATAGCTCTCCTGCCTGTGGCCTGCCCGCCGGGCCGACAATTCGCGACTAGGTCTCGTCGGCCAGATCCGCGTCCGTCTTGCCTTTGTCTTTGTCCTTGGCAGGGGGCTTGCGGTGTTTGGCGGCCTTTTTCTTCGCCTTGGCCGGCTTGGCCTGTTGATCGGCCTGCTCCGACGGCGGGGCTTCGGCGTCGGTGATCTTGGCCTGCTCCAGCAGGCGATCGACGCACTTCTGCTCGCGCAGATCCAGGTACAGCTCGGTCAGGCCGCCGCGGCGGGCCAGGTCGTCGCGAACGCGATCGAACCGCTGACCGTAGGCCTGGGCGATCTGGGCGATCCGAGCGTTGACCTCCTCCTCGCTGACCTCGATCTCCAACTGCTCGGCGATCTTCTCCATAACGAAATAGAGCTTCAGATCCCGAGCCACCTGCTCAGTGGCCGTCGTGCGCAGCGCGTCGAGGTTCTTCTCGACCTCGGCCTCGGGCACGCCCTGCGACAGCAGATCGAGTCGGCGGCGATTGACCATGCGCTCGGTCTGACGCTGCGACAGCTTCGGCGGCACGTCCAACTCGGTGTGGTCGAGCAGGTAGCCCGACAGTTGATCGCGCATCGCCCGTCTAACCTGCTGATCGAGACGGGCCTCCAGGTTGGCGCGGACCCAGTCGCGCAGTTCGTCGAGGGTATCGGCCCCGAACTCCTTCAGCAGATGCTCGTCCAGCTCGGGCAGCACTAGCCGCTTGATCTCCCGGACCTTCAGCTCGATAGTCGCTTTCTTGCCACGGTGTTCTTCCAGGCGGTAACCGTCCGGCAGCGTGACCTCGATCTTGCGGACGTCGCCGCTGGCCGAGCCGGTAAGCTGCTCGCCCAGCGATTCGACCGGTATCCCGTCGATGATGCTCGGACGGGCGGGAACCTGGGCGTTTTCCTCCTGGTGAATCGTGTCCGAGCCGACCGCGATGGTCACGTCGGCCACCACCATGTCGTCCTGCTCGACCTTGCCTTCTTCGACCGGCTGGAAGTTGCCTCGCATGGCCCGCATGCGGTCGATCTGGGCGTCGATGTCCTTGTCGGCGACGCCGATCTTCGGCCTGGAAAGCTCGATCCCTTCCAGCTTGGGAAGATCGAACTCGGGTTTGAGTTCGACCTCACAAGTGAAAGACAGATCTCCCTGGTCGGGCAGTTCGATCTTCTTGAGTTCGAGGTCCGGGTCGCCCAGGACCTTGATGTCCTCTTTTTCGACAGCCGCCAGGTAGGCCTCGGCCACCAGTTTGTCTTTCAGCTCATCGCGGACATCGCCGCCGAAGCGCTTCTCGATCAGAGTGCGAGGCGCCCGACCGCGACGAAAGCCCGGCACCGTGGCTTCACGCCGCAACTCGTCGTATTGCGACTCGATGCGTTCGTGGATGGTGTCCTCGGGGACGGTGACCGTCAGCTTCGTCCGCAGCAACCCGACCGACTTGGTCTCGACCCGGATGGCCTGCTTCAGTTTGTCCTGCTCGGATTCTTCCTGGTCGGTCGCCTCTTGCTGCTCGGCCTCAGACGCCGGCGCCTGGTCGGATGACGGCTGGTTGGTTGTTTCTTCGTCGGGCATAGGCAAACCTCTCTATCCGGAACATGCGCCTGTCGGGTCGGCCTGTAAGGTTGGCCATACCCTCAGCCGGCGTGGGGCATTCTACCCGTATTAAACGAACTGCGAACCCCCTGGCCACATATCGCCACGCGCCTCGGCCAGAGGATTCGCTACAGGTCTGGACATCCGGCACCGCCAGCGGCTGGCCCGACCTTGCCCGGCTTGGGCTGTTCGGGGCCGGTGTTGGCCCCGGCGGCAAAGCGGGCGATGGGATTCGAACCCACGACAACAACGTTGGCAACGTTGTGCTCTACCAACTGAGCTACGCCCGCGCAGCACTTCTCCAGTATAGTCGGCCGGGACGCCCATGCAAGGCCACCATGCCCCCGATGGCCCTTGCCAGCCCCACCGACGAGCCATCGAAGGGGCGCCAGCCAGCTTGGCGGCTGCGGACTCTCAGCAGCACGCCCGTCCGGGCAGTCTGGTTGGGCCTCGTGTCCAACGGAAGTTGCCCGTTCGACAAGTAGATACCGCCCCCGTCTGGGGGCCGAATCGAGCGGTGGGATCAGGAAAAAGCCGCGGCCAAACGTCGACCCGACCGCGGCCTTTGGGGTTGGTAGGAATGCTGGAAAGGCTTAACGCACGTCCTGCGACGGCTCGGACTCGCCTGCCCGCGCGGTCGCACCCGGCTCGGCCAGCAGTGTGGCGAGCGCATCCTCAATTGTTTTCGATTCCTGGTCGCCGAAAAACTCACCGCGCAACGCGCCGCCCCGATCGTAGATGAACACGGCTGGCACCTGACCGCCCCACTTCGGGCTGATGCCCGCCACCAACTCGGTGTAGTTCGCCGCATCGAGGATCATCGCCTCAAACGGCGCGTTGTGACGTCGCAGGAAGCTGACGACGGCGTTCTTTCTCGCCGGGTTGTCCAGACTGACGCTCACGACCTCCAGCCCCTTGGCGTTGTACTGCCGATGCCACTCCACCAGCTTCGGGAAGCTCTTGACGCATGGGGCGCACCACGTAGCCCAGAAGTCCAGCACCACGACGTTGCCTCGGTGATTGGCGACGGCCTTCTTAATGTCCGCCAGATCGGCCAACCTTACCCTCACGTCGTCTGAGGCGACCGAAGCCGCCTCGCCCCCGTCGCTCTTTGCGGTGTTGGTGTCCGGTGACCCTGTAGCCACCAAGCCTTGTCCCGCACCGCACGGCGAACCCGCGGCGAGTTTTGCCTGCTTCTTTGCGGCTGGGCAACATCCCTTACCCGCCGTCAGATCCGCCTGCTGCACACCGGCACCGCACTCACCGGCGGTTGCCTGTTTGTACTGGGTTTTGCCGCACGCGGCCTGAGCGACTTTCGCGTTGCTGCAACTGGCCCGACCGTCGACCGAGGCGGCCTTGCCGCTCTGGCAGCAAGCCTTAGCCGAGGCCTGTTGGCTTGACGCACCACAAGTCTTCTTAGCGGCAGCAGCCTTGGCGGCTTGCACCGGGCACACCGACCCCGCAGTCGGTTGCGCAGGATTATCGACTGACGCCCAAAACGTGCCCGGCTTCGATCCGGAAGCAGGTGCGGCTGTTACCTCCTGCTTGCGATACTTGACGCTACAGCCAAACTCGGCTGTGTTGTTGGCCTCGACCGTCTTGCCGGCCACGATGGCGTCGAGTGCGTCGGTCAGATAGTTGGGCTCTTTGTGTCGGTTGTCGACGGCACCTTCGTAGAGCACCTTGCGGTCGGGTGCGACGACGAAGATGTGCGGCGTGACCTTCGCGCCGTAGGCCCGGGCTACCTCCTGTGTCTCATCGTACAAGTAGGGGTACGGAAAGCCCTTTTCCTTGGCCCGCTGCTGCATTTCGGGAAAGCCGTCTTCCGCCACCACGTCGGCCGGGTTCGGGTTGATCGCCAGAAACTTCACGCCTTGGGGCTGATACGTCTTGGCGATTTCGATGAGCTTGTCCTCGTACTCCTTGGCCACGGGGCAGTGATTGCAGGTGAACAGAACCACATAGGCCTTGGCCCCGGCGTGCCGGGCAAGTGAGTGGTACTTGTAGTCGATGCCGAAAAGCTTGAAATCGGGAGCCGTCTCGCCTGGTTGAAGCGTCGCGTGAACCGGTGCGGCTGTAACGGCCAACAGAATGATTGTCAGGATACTGCCAACTGCCTTCATGACGCCTTTACCTCCATTGGGATGTGCGTCTCCACCTTTCGGTACCCAGTCGAACGCAGGCCCGCACCATGCTGGTGCGATGCATGGCCAACACGTCCGATCGGCGCCTAACCCATCGGCCTGACTATAGGCCGACCTCTCGTGCAAATACGCCGCCCAGCGAAATCGGATCGAAAAGCAGCGGATTGCCTCTGGGCAATCGTCTCCCGCTTACTCATTAAGCGCTTGTCAAAAAGAGGTTTACAGACGAAAGGCGCGGGAGCATCCGTTTTGGCGTAGGCACTTTCCTTACTAGGTGACCGCCGCACAGCGGGTTGCGGACGCCGTTGACCACCCATGCGACGCACCTATACTGCGGCTGCGAGAACAACGCTCCGGATGGCCGAATCGCTTTGCGTCTCGCAGGGCGGGATGCCAGGCGGCGGACCTGGCGAGGCGGCGCCGGCGCAACTCCGTACAGAGCAAAGGAGGCAGGACGTGATCAACCGAGTTCGATATCTGCTGGTGCTGGTTGCGATCTGTCCCGTCGTTTCCGGCTGCGACGCCCTGGAGGATCTCTTTGGCGCTGACACGGTGACGGTGGCGCTGGTCAACAACAGCAGTCTTGGCCTTGACGTGGAGGTCGAGATCTACATCAGCGACCAGCAGGAGATTCCCGAGCTGCTGCTAACCGAACTGGGTACGAAGCTGGAATACACGGTCGAGGCCGGCGAAACGGCAACGTTCTCGCGAAGCTGCGACGACTTACAGGCGATCATCATTAGTGACGCCGACCTCCAGGTCGTAGGCGGCCTCGGCCCGGAGACCAGCTCGGACGTGTTGCGCGACGGCGACGACTTCTCCTGCGGCGACACCATCGTCTTCACGTTCGACCACTCCCTCGTGCCGATAGACTTCGACGTCACCGTGACGGTCGAGTAGCAGTCCGTTTGCGGGCGAACCGGCGCATCGGCATCACAGCAGCGAAAGCACACCTGCCTTGCCGACCGGCGCGCGTCGGGCGTAACCTCTTCTATTACAATACATTACAGGCAAATCGGGCTCCGCCTGGACGCTCTCTGGCAACGGTTGCCCGCTCGACGCGCAACTTGTCGGCATCGATGCCAATTGACATCCGGCGGCCCGCCGGTATAGTGGTACCTTAATGTGAAATATCACTTTTGGGTCTGCTATGAGTAACTTGCTGAGGATCTCGGAGGCCGCCTCACTGTCGATGCACGCGACGGTGCTGTTGGCGGCCAGCCCTGACAGGGCACTGACCACCAGTCAGATTGCCACCGTGCTGGGCGTGTCGGAAGCTCACTTGTCGAAGGTATTGCAGCGGCTAGGCCGGGCGGGGCTGGTGCGTTCCACTCGGGGCCCAAAGGGGGGCTTTTCGCTGACACGACCGAGCGACCAAGTCACGCTGTTGGAGGTGTATGAGGCTATCGAGGGCGTCGTCGTGCCGGCGAACTGTCTGTTCGACACCGCGATGTGTCGCAGCGACAAATGCATTTTGGGCGGGCTGGTGGGCGAGGTGAACGACCGCGTCCGCGACTACCTGGCCAGAACAAAGCTCTCGGATTTGACCGACGTTGTCGGCGGCCTGATCGCTGCCGCGGTGGGGGAAGCAGACGAAGGACAGAGGGGGCTCTAATCGTCTGCGGGCTGCGGTCATGACCGAGTAGCTTGCATATTTGAACTCGGCGGGCGGCTGCCGTCGGCCACTTCGGTGAGCGCATCGCGGTCGAGGATACGTATCTGCTGCTGGTTGGGCATGTCGATCAGCCTGGCTTCGGCGAGCCGGCGTAGGGTGCGCGCGAGCGTCTCACCGGTGAGATCGAGATGGCTGGCCAGGTCACGTTTGAGCATCGGCAGGGCGAAGCGGTCGGCGCCGGGCGCCTGTACCCCAAGCAGGTAGCGGGCGACCCGGCTGGCAGCGTCCTTTAACACAACGTCTTCGAGATGGCCGACCAGCCGGCGAACCCACAGCGCCATGCTCGTCATCAGTTGCAGGCACAAGTCGTGATCGCCTCGCAGGGCGGTCAGAAAAGGCTCGGTCGGCAAGAGCGCACACTCGGTGTCTTCGGTGGCTGCCGCGAAGGCTGGGCAGTCGAAGCCGCCGATGGCCGCCACCTCGGCAAAGGTCATCCCCTCGTAGGCGAAGTGCAGCACGTGCTCTTTGCCCGAGGGTGCGAGCTTGTAGACCCTGACGGCGCCGCAACCCACCACGAAGATGCCCGGGCACGGCTGGCCATCGCGGAAGATGGTCTCGCCCTTGCGGTAGCGTTGGACGCGGGCGATGCCGGCGAGCTTTTCCAGCGAGGCGTCGCTCAGGTCGCGGAAGAACCCGCATCGTTTGAGAATGTCGCGTTCGGCCTGGCCCATTCGACCTCTCGACAGCGTGGCGAAAAAAACTCCGCCGGTTTGACCCAGGTCAAAGCCTCGCACGGCACGTCGGCGTATCGTAGGCGCACCATGGCGGAGCCGACAACCGCCATCGATGAGCTTCGGCAAGGAGCGACGCATGCTGCGAGAGATCGTAAGTATCGACGAAGAAAGGTGTAACGGCTGCGGGCTGTGCATTCCGGCCTGTCAGGAAGGGGCTATTCAACTGATCGACGGCAAGGCCCGGCTGGTGGCCGAGAATCTCTGCGACGGGCTGGGCGCGTGCCTGGGGCAGTGCCCGCAGGACGCGATTCGCATCGAGCGGCGGGAGGCGGAGGTTTTCGACGAGTCGGCCGTCCAGCAGCACTTGGCCGACCAAACGGCCGACCCGGCGCCGGTCGAGGCGCCGCCGGGCCCGCCGGCGGGCTGTCCGTCGGCCCGCTTTGCCCGGTTGGGCCAGCAGCAGGTGGACCAGCCGGCTGCGGGCGCGGACGACGACGGTGAGTCGGCCTCGGAGCTTCGACAGTGGCCGGTGCAGCTTCGGTTGCTGCCGCCGACGGCACCTATGCTGCGCGGGGCCAGGCTGCTGCTGGCGGCTGACTGCGTGCCGGTGGCGTACGGCGAGTTCCACCGCAGGATGCTGCGAGGCCGGGCATTGGCCATCGCATGTCCGAAGCTCGACGACCCGACTGGATATATCGAAAAACTCACCGAGATGATTCGCGCCAATAATCTGACGGAGCTGGAGGTGGTGCACATGGAGGTGCCCTGCTGCACGGGCCTGTTGAGGATGGCGGGTGAGGCGCGGCGGCGGAGCGGGCGCGACGTGCCGCTAGTCGACACGATGGTCAGCGTCGAGGGGCGAATTCTGTCGCGGCGACCGGTGCCGGTCGAGGCGCTTGTCTGAATCGGGCGTGGTCAATATGAGGATTCGCGGAAATCAACCAACCAAGAGCGGAGGTCGAAAACATGTTCTGCTTCCAGTGTGAGCAAACGGCCAAGGGCACCGGGTGCACGGCGCACGGCGTGTGCGGCAAGGATCCGGAGACGGCTGACCTTCAGGACCTGCTGATCTATGCGGCCAAGGGCATCGCGATGTATGCCCATCGCGCAAGGCAGCTCGGGGCGAAGGACCGCGCGGTCGACGTATTTGTGGTCGAAGCGCTGTTCTCGACGGTGACGAACGTGAACTTCGATCCGAAGCGGCTTGAGCAGCGTCTGCGCTGCGCCCACCAAGTCAAAGAGGTGGCCAGGCAGCTCTACGAGCAGGCGTGCAAGACCGCCGGCAAACAGCCGGAAACGCTGAGCGGGCCGGCGGCGTGGACGCCGGCTGACAACACCGACGATCTGATCCGTCAGGGCGAGGCCGTGAGCATCGAAGACCGAATCGACGAGCACGGCGAGGATGTTGCGGGGTTGGAGGAGCTGCTGACCTATGGGCTCAAGGGCACGGCCGCCTACGCCGACCACGCGATGATTCTGGGCAGGGAAGACGACGAGGTGTACGCGTTCTTTCACGAGGCGCTGGACTTTCTGGCGAGCGGCGAGTGCACGGTCGCTGAGTTGCTGGCGATGGTACTGCGATGCGGCGAGGTGAACCTGAAGGTGATGGGCTCACTCGATGCGGCACACACCGAGACGTACGGCCATCCTGAGCCGACGTCGGTGCGGATTACACCGGCGAGGGGCAAGGCCATCCTGGTGTCGGGCCACGACCTGAAGGATCTGGCCGCGCTGCTGGAGCAGACCGAGGGCAAGGGCGTCAACGTGTACACGCACGGCGAGATGCTGCCGGCGCACGCATATCCGAAGTTGAAAAAGTACAAGCACCTGGTCGGCAACTACGGCGGGGCATGGCAGGACCAGCGCAAGGAGTTCGACGAGTTTCCGGGTGCGATTTTGATGACCACCAACTGCATTCAGCGCCCGAAGGACAGTTATAAGGGGCGCATCTTCACCAGCGGGCTGGTGGCCTGGCCGGGTGTGACGCATATCGACGACGGCGACTTCGCGCCGGTGATCGAGGCCGCCCTGTCGGCTGAGGGCTTTGCCCGGGACGAGCCGGAAAAGAGCATTACCGTGGGCTTCGGCCATCACGCCGTGGGCAGCGTGGCCGGCAAGGTGGTCGACGCGGTCAAGCAAGGCGCGATTCGGCACTTCTTTTTGATCGGCGGGTGCGACGGGGCCAAGCCGGGCCGAAGCTACTACACCGAGCTGGCTGAGAAGGTGCCGGACGACTGCGTGATTTTGACGTTGGCGTGCGGCAAGTATCGGTTCAACAAGCTGGATTTCGGCGACATCGGCGGCATCCCGCGGCTGCTGGACGTGGGCCAGTGTAACGACGCGTACTCGGCGATCCAGATTGCCGCGTCGTTGGCTGAGGCGTTCGGCTGTGGCGTGAACGATTTGCCGCTGTCGATGGTGCTGAGCTGGTACGAGCAAAAGGCGGTGTGCATTTTGCTGACGCTGCTTCACCTGGGCATTCGCAACGTGCGGCTGGGCCCGAGCCTGCCGGCGTTCGTCTCGCCGAACGTGTTGAAGGTGCTGGTCGATAAGTTCAACATCGCACCGATCACCACGCCGGATGCGGATTTGGAGGCGATCTTAGGCGCCGCGACGGTGTGAGAGTGGCCGCCTTGCGACGATTGTGAGCGGGTTCTGCTTGGTAGATGTAGGCCGGGCTCAGCCCGCCTTGCCGCACGCCCGATTGAGCGACAAGGTCAACACCGCCCAGGCGATGGGGACCAAGCCGTAAGCGCCGCCGGCAGAGTTCGGGCAGGCTTGCATACAGTAGATCGCGGTAGTCGCCCGCCGTTAGACGGGATAAGACACTCGCGCCCATGGAAGAGGTGGGGGCAGCGTTGCCTAACCGGGGGGCTCGAACACGCGTCCGTCCTCGTCTTCAAAAAGGCGACTGAACTCAGGACCTACGGCAGAATCATATTTTCTGCCTCCAGATCGCTTGCTTAGAGGTGGCTCCGCGGTATGAAAAACAAGCTGCGCGATTCGGACCCCAGGCCATAGGCTTACCGGTATCGTACCAAGGTTGGAGAGTTCAAGCGTCAGGACCCCCTTGAACCCTGGCTCCACGGAACTTGCCGTCGCGATCTGAATGCCAAGGCGCGCCCACGAGGAACGCCCCTCAACCTGACATTCGAGGTCGTTCGGCATGGAAACGTACTCAAAGGTCGAGCCTAGTGCAAGCATTCCAGGATGCAGAATGAAATCTCTTCGAAATCCAACGACTTGACGTTCTTGCAGCCTTCGTAACTGTCCGGCTTCCATCTTGTAGGGATTAAAAACGCCGAGTATATGGGTGCGGAAGACGATGAATTGGTTCCCCAGTCTGACGTCCACCGAGGCGGTGCCGATCTGCTTGGGGCTCAGCAGGGGGGTAATGATGAGTCGCCCGTCGTCGAGTAGCTTCCGGATCCTTTTCCCGGTCAGTGTGCTCACTCTTCCTCCGACTCGTTTGCGAGAATAGGGCCATACCGTTCCTGCACGAAAGCCGACTCGATCGCTTTCAGAACAAGACGGAATAGCTTCTCATAGCTGTCGGCATTAGCCCATTTCCCATCGTCGCGCATGCTTTTAATCTTGAACACCCATCCCGCTGTCAGGATGTCCTGGTAGGAAGCAGGGGGACCGAAGCTGCAGGGTTCATTGGGAGGCACATCGACTTCAAGTCGTCCGACCAAAGCCTCGATAATTGGCACGCGTCGGGACAGCTCATATGGCTTCACTGGGCTCGCCGCCAGTCTATCCATAACATCCTTGCTAATCCGCCCCCAGTTCTTCTCGATGAGCGCGTAGGCCTCACGCGTGGTCACGTGTCTTCTGAGCACAGCCCTATCTCTTGTATCATCAACAACTGCCAGGGCGTCATTGAGCCAGTCGATGAAGGGAGCCAAAGTGGGTCCAGGGTACTTGCCGGCTTCCGCGTTGGCGTGCTTCCCCTCCAGGTCCTCTTTACAGGCGTCAGCAACCAGGCGAAGCCTGTAGCGCCATGCCGGATAGTAACCAAAGTCAAGTGGGCTCTCATCCAGTCCAAGTCCGGCGCTAAACTCGACGAGCGACGCCACCGCAGCGGGGCCAAGCAAGTATACTCCAACTGCGTCACAAAGAAGCTCCTCCAGCCCCTGGCGCGCAACTTCCATCGTTCGGTCACACTGGGATGCGACGATTTCTTCCATGTAGGTCTTGCGAAACAGGCTGCTCACTACCTCCGAGGACTTCTCGACGGATTTCGTGATCTCCTCGCGTATTCGCGGTTCCTCTTTCTTCCACAGGGGCTCGAACCGTTCGGCTAGCCACTCATGTGCAATGACATGGCCGACTTCGTGTCCCCACGCGGCGTGAGATAGGCAATTGAGGCGCTCCAACCGCGGAAACGAGATGCAATATATCCGCGTGTCCGGATCGCACCCCGCGATCGATTCCCATTCATCTAACGGAATCCACTCCAAACTCTGAATGGCGCCTCGAAAGTGCTCGACAAACTCACCCACGATTCCATAGTTGTACGACCATTGAGGGCGAATAATGAAATTGTAGTGCTCACCCAGGCACTGCTTAAACAGATCTTCAGTAGCTTGAACCATACTCCACGGAGTCTGGCTTCTACGTGATCGCTCGACGAATCTTAGATACTTTGTCGTACTTCTCAAAAGCTCCGCGACATGCGCCAAGCGATCTCGGGGCGTCTCGTCCGAGTACCTTTCGACGACCCGCGCTGTAGCGGTTATGAGTCGGCACAGCTTTGGAGGGGTGTCAGTGGGAAAGTCCTCCCCTGTTTGAAGCTTCGCCGCTAAACGAGCCAGCATCCCAGCCTGAGCGCGGATCTTGGCCCGGAGTGAGAATTCCTCAGACTGAGTTGGACCTGCCAAGGGCATTGGCGTAGCCACGATCTGGCCTGTCAGGTATATACGGCGGTTAGCTGAACGGGGCGTCGCGGCAGACCGTTGTTGTTGAGTTGAGCTAATATCGATCTGGCGATGACTGACAGAACTTGCGAAGCCAATTCAAGCTGCTCTCGGGATAGGTGTAACTCGTTGCCCGCAGATTGCAGTGTACCATAAACATTCTGTAGAAAGCCCCGCAATTGCTCCTCAGTCTCGACTCCGGCGCGAGTGAACTCGTCCGGGTCGACCTTCATGAGCGCCCTGTAGAAGTAAGGACGCGCGGATGTTGCCTGTAGCGCACTTCCCCTGTCGAGCCCAGACTTGGTGGTTGATTCATAGGTCCAATCGACCTCCGCAAGAAACTCGCCGGCCCAAGTCAAGGCATCGTGGTCCTTAACTTCGAGAGTACCTCCTTCCGCCAGCTTGGACAGAGACGTGGAAGCTGATTGCAGCTTTGAGCTGACCCGAAACAATCGGGATGACTGCAGCAGGTCCGCCATGGCAGAGTTCCTTTCTATGGTCTTGCGTTTAGCTATAGTGCAACCGAGCGCATTTGCATTATCGGCATCGAACGCTGATGAAGTGTGCAGTACAAGCAACGCTACTGCCGTGCGTCCCTGCACGGCATTTCTAGTATCCGTAAATTCGAGCCCGCTCACGTCGAACTGAATGCCCGGAAAGTCCCTCGCAGCCGTGTGCCCACACACCAGGGCGGACTCACGACCTGCCACCATCACTGATTATCGCGATCTCGGGCACCCCAAGTCAAGGCATTAGTTGTACTTACGCAGGTTTGCCATTGGTGGCCAGGAATTGCCAGACGGACTCCACTGTGATGCCGGGGTTTCCGACCGCCGCGCAGTCGGACCCCGCCCGAGTGGCCGTAACTCCTGTTACAACAAGAACTAACAAGCTGTCCGCCCGAGCAGAGCCATGACGAACCGGTCGGAAATGTATGTACGCGCCTTCCTTAATAAGGGGCTCAGCGCCGCAGGGCGGCTATGGTCTAAGTGGAGGAACTAAGACTTGTTTATACTATCCAACAGCTCTGGGGTCATGGCATGGGGTACTGCGACCGGCAGAGGAATTGAAGCAGTCGGTCGCAAACGGGAATGCAAGGGTGGTGTGGTCTCTGTGGAGGGGTCCTGCGGGGGGCGGATTGGCGGGTGGTGGCACCCTCAACCGCAGCGCAGGCAAGATGGCGGGTGGAACCCGCCCTACGTCGGACAGTCAGTCACCCACGCCGGCGCTGGCGGCGCGGACTGCGGCTGTGTGTCGGCGGTGCAGGAGGGCCTGCGCGATCACTGCCAACCCGATCAGCACCGCGACAGCAGTGTAGCTGACCGGCAGGCCGAGCCCGTCAGCCACGCACCCGGCCGAGAACGGCGCGACGATGCCCGTCATGCCCACCACCGCTTCGTTGATCGCCACGTACCGCGCGCTTCGCGTCGGATGCACCAGCGAATGAAACACCAGATAGAAGAACGTCGAACCGGTGTACACGCCGGTACACGCAGCCGCACAGTAGAACAGCGGCGCCGAGCGGGCCACCGCAAATAGCGTCAGCCCGATCACACCGACCAGGCCGAAGGCGATCAGCGGCAGGGGCCGATACATCCACAGCCGGCTGCGACGCAGCGCATACGCCAACGCCGCCTGCCCCACGCAGTGAATGAACAGCACCGCGCCCAGCTCGGGTTTGCTCAGCCCGCACGCCACGCCGCTGATCGGAAAGACCGATCGGGCGGCCGCAAACGCCACCGAGCCCACCCCGCCAAAAACCCACGCCATCCACGCCAGGTCGGGCAGACGCGAATAGTCGACCGCCGGCTTGCGCGAACGCTTGGCCGGCTCTTGCGGTGGGTCGTCTTTCAACGCGACAGGCGGCGACGCCTCGACCAGCACATGGTGTTTGAGCAGGTAGACCCCCACGCCCAGGGCCATAGCCAGAAGCCCGTTGAACACGTGACAGCCGCGCCACCCGATCCATTCCTGCTGCCACAACCAACCCGCCACCAGCGGCCCGAGCGCAAAGCCGATGCTCCATGACAACGTATAGATCGCCGCCGAGTACGCCGCGCTGTTGGCCTGACCCAAATCAAAGCGCTTGAGAAAGAACTGCACCGGCGGGAAGAACAGCGCCGTCGCCACCCCCTGCGCCACCACCAGGGCATACATCGCCGCCTTGCCGGGCAGCAGGATAAAGCCCGCCGCCACCGCCGCGGTCAGCCCGCACGCCGCGATCAACATCCACGCCACGCTGCGCTGCGTGACCCATCGGCCCACCAGCAGACAGCACAGCATGTAGACGATGCCCCACGTGGTCACCACGCCGGTAACGCCCACAGCCGAGTCGGCCAGCCCCTCCGCCAGCCGCACCTGGCAGACGAAGAACACCGAGCCGGCCACCATGTCCATCGCGCCGGGGAACGCGTAAACCAGCTTGCGACTCATCGTGACCGGCCCGTCTGCGATTCGCGCTGCACGTTTTCCCACTCCTCGAAGATGGCGAGCGCCACAGCCGGGTTGCCCCCCGGCCCGAGCTCGAACTGGGCGATGATCCCCCCAGTCGGGTCGTAGAGGTGCCGGGCGACCTGGCGAACCGCGTCGCGCCCGGCCTGCGGGTCGGGCGAGGGCAGCACGTGCTGGCGGTCGATCTCGCCCCAGAAGGTGATCTTTCCCTTGCCGATGCGAGCGAGCTCGGCCATGTCCATGCAGAACAACTGCGCGTTGATCGCGTCGACGCCCACCTCGATCAGATCGGCCAGAATCGCCTGGGTATGCCCGTCGGAGTGCATGAACGCCCACTTGCCGTGCGCGTGTGCGAGATCGCAGTAGTCCTTGTACAGCGGCTTGAACAGCTCGCGCCAAGTCGACGGCGAAATGAGCAACTGCCGCTGCGCGCCCCAGTCGTCCATGAATCCAATTGCGTCGACGTCGGTGGTCAGCCAGAACTCCAGCTCGGTCAGATAGAACTCGTGAATCCTGCGGAGCAGGGCGCGCACCTCGCGCCCCGGCTCGGCGATGTCGATCATGGCGTTCTCGCTGCCCCGCAGGAACTGGTAGCGTTCCCATGGCCGCGGACAGCAGGCGGCCCGCACGAAGCGATCCTCGGCCGCGTACGCGCGGTTCACCGCATCGCGCGACGCGTTGACGTCGGCGGGAAGAGTCTCGTAAGGCGGCGCGACCTGCTCGAAGTCGTCGGCGTCGCGAACCACGGGCTCGCGGACCTCGCCGATCACCCCGCCGTGAATGTTCGTGAAGCGGCAGCCCCATTCATCGACATAGGTGCCCAGCACATACGGATCGCCCTGCACCCGCGGCGACGGCCGATATACGTCAGCGGCCGTGCCGAAGTCGGACGGGAATCGCTGCTCCAACCTCGCCAGCGCGTCGGGATGGTGTGTTCTTGCCCACGGCAGCACCCACAGGTCGCGAGGCATCCGCTCGGGATGCTCGAAGCGAAGGCACCGTTCAACAATCTCGCGAGGTGTCTGTGACACGCCGGACTCCTCCAATCAGCATAGCCCCCGCCGGCACACGGCGGGCTGCTTGGGCCGGCGGCAGTATAGTGTCACACCCGGGTAAGCGAGAAGGGGGCAACCGATCGCTGGCCGTGCTACAGCACTTATATTGCGACATGTGACGTCCCCCGACCCTGGAAGGGACGGGGCACCCGCACTTGTCTTGCGATAGTCGACATCCCCCGCCTTTGGAGCAGGCGTAGCATCAGGTGGCGGCCTCGCGTGGTGTGTCCGTTTCCAGCGTGGTTCGATCGGCGCCGGCCGGGCTGCTGTCGAGCCTGCGCCGGGCGGTGCGGATCAGGATCGTCAGCCCGGCGATCACCACCACCAGCACCGCGACCAGCACCCAGGGGACGCGGCCCTCGGAGATGCCTTTGACCACCGCGTCGCTGCCGACCACATAGAGCACCGTGCCGGGCAGCATGCACAGCCAGGACCAGAACACGTAGGTCCGGAAGCGCATGCGCGTCAGCCCGAGTCCGTAGTTGAGCAGGTTGAAGGGGAACAGCGGGACTAATCGCGTGAGGGCGACGATGATCGCGCCGTGTCGTTCGGTAAGCTCGTCGAGGCGGCGGAACGTTTCCTTGGACGTCAGCCATCGCGCCACCGCGTCGCGGGCGAAGTAGCGGGCGATCAGAAAGCACAGGCTGGCGCCCAGCGTCGAGGCAATGCTCACACAGATGACGCCCAGCACCGAGCCGAACAAGGCGCCGGCTGCGACCGTCAACGCCGAGCCGGGAAGGGCCGCGACGGTGGCCACGGCATACAGCGCGATGAACACGACCGGGCCCATAGCGCCGAGCGATTCGATCCAGTCGCGCAGATCGCTGAGACGCTGGCCGAGCCCCAGGACTTTTGCCAGGACCAGCAGGGCGATCACAGCGGCCAGCAACACGACGGGCCGCCACCAGCCTCGCCGTGCGCCGCCGGGCTCGCCCGCCGCAATTTCGACGGCTACAGCGACAAAACGCTTGTGCCAGGCTGTCATACGTGCTTCTCCGGCGCGACCCCCGACGTTGTGCCTGCGACGCGATTGCGGTCAAAACCCTCACCGTCGGTTCGATTATACGCACGTGCCGTCTGGTTGTTCGTACCCAATCAGGCGAGGGCGCCGCCGCAGGAAGATCCGCTGCCGGCTGTGCAGCCGAAGCAGTGCTCGCCGGTGACGATTCTTCGCTTTTTCAGGACAGCCGGATCAAATCGTATGATGTGATCCGGCGCGCCGTGGTCGACGGGGGAGCCAAGGGCGAGGTTGAAATCGCAGTCGTAGAGCGTACCGTCCCACCCTACGCTGATTTGGTGTCGGCACATCAGCGCATCGATCGTGTCGGGATTGAAGGCGTCTTCGAGCAGTCGCGCATATTGCCGCTGCTGGTTCGTGCGGCGCAAAGTCGTTTGGAAGCGGCCGATGGGCATGTTGGCGATGGTCAGCAGTCGTGAGAAGCTGACCGCGAAGCGCTCGTGCAGTTGGCGGCGGTAGTCGGCTTCGAGGGTTGTCTGATCGGGCGGCAGGAAAGGCCCGGCGGGGTTGTGCACCAGATTGAGCTGAAGTCCGGGATCGATGCCGTATCCCAAGGCGTTGAGCTGCCTGATGATGCGGATGCTCTTTTCGTACACACCCGCGCCGCGCTGGGCGTCGACGTTTTCCTCGAGGTAGCATGGCAGAGACGCGACAAGCTGCACACGGTGATCGCGCAGGAACTTGGGTAGGTTCTCCATGCCCGGTTCAGCCAGCACGGTCAGATTCGTTCGCGTCTGCACCTGCCGACACCGGTCGGTGAGGGCTTGGACAAACGGGCGGAAGTGCGGGTTGAGTTCCGGGGCGCCGCCGGTCAGATCGACGAGTTGGCAGCCGACTTTGCCGGCGGCCTGGAGGACCAGCTCCATGGTGGGCCAATCCATGCATTCATCGCGCTGGGGTGAGGCGTCCAGGTGGCAGTGCACGCAGCGATGGTTGCACCGCAGGCCGAGGTTCACCTGGATGGTGTCGATCTCGACGCTGCGAAGCCGGTCGCCGGCTGCGCGGGCGATCCGCTTGTCAAACTCGTTCATACGAGCTGGCTCCGGCCCGGACGCTCGGCGCGCGACAAGCCAAGCCGTCTACGCGTGGAGTGCAGCCTGTCGCTTGCAGTGGTCTTCCAGCACGATGGCGGCCATCGCCTCGATCACGGGCACGATCCGCGGGCAGATACACGGGTCGTGGCGGCCCTTGATCTGGATGGTTGTCTCGCGGCCACTCGCATCGATTGTATGCTGCTGGCTGCTGATCGACGACGTGGGTTTGACGACAACCCGGAAAACGATGTCGGCCCCGGTGCTGATGCCTCCCAGGATGCCGCCCGCGTGGTTGGTGGCGAACCCGTCGGGGGTGATGGGGTCGTTGTGCTGGCTGCCGGTCATGTCGGCTGCGGCGAATCCGGTGCCGAACTCGATGCCCTTGGTGGCACCGATCGACAGGACGCCCTTGGCCAGGTCGGCGTCGAGCTTGTCGAAGACGGGCTCGCCCAGGCCGGTCGGCACGCCGGTGACGCGGCATTCGATGATGCCGCCGACGCTGTCGCCGCGATCGCGCGCCGCTTCGACGGCTTTGACCATGTCGGCGGCGGCCAGCGGATCGCACGCGCGCATGGGATTCCGTTCGATTTCGTCCAGCTCGACCGTTTCGCATTGGATGCCGGCGGCGCGCCACGTGTAGGCGACGATGCCGATACCTCGGTGGGCCAGGAGCTTTCGCGCCACGGCGCCGGCGGCGACGCGGCCGGCCGTCTCGCGTCCGGAGGCCCGTCCGCTGCCGCGGTAGTCGCGGATGCCGTATTTCTTGTGATACGTGTAGTCGGCGTGCCCGGGGCGGAACACGTTCTTGATGCTCTCATACTGCGAGGGGTCGGCGTCCTTGTTGAACAGGATCATGAGGATCGGTGTGCCGGTGGTCTTGCCCTCAAACAGGCCCGAGCGAAGCTGCACGGTGTCGGGCTCCGATCGCGGAGTCGTGACCGAGGATTGCCCGGGTTTGCGGCGGTCGAGCTGGGCTTGCACGTCGGCTTCGCACAATTCGACGCCGGGCGTGACGCCGTCGACCACGACGCCCACCGCGCCGCCGTGCGACTCGCCGAAGGTGGTTATGCGAAACAGGTTGCCGAAGCTGCTACCGGGCATGTTCGTGCTCCTCGATGCGGTGAATCAAGTGGTCCAGGGCCTGGTCGACACCGAGTGCGTCCAACTCCACCACCCGATCCGCCAGTTGACCGTAGATAGGTTCGCGCTGGCGACACAGATCCAGGAAGTCGGCGACGGGATCGTTGCGGTCGACAAACGACGGCAGTCCGCTTGCTCGCAGGCGTGCGACCAATTCGTCGTTGGGCACCTTCAGGTAGACCACCAATCCTATGCCCGCGAGCAACTGGCTGATCTGCGCGTTGGTCGCGGTGCGTCCACCAAGTGCCACGACGTTGGTGGCGTCGGGCTCATCGAGTTTCAGATACAGCTCGCACACGACGTGACTTTCGATCTGGCGGAAGCGCTGCTCGCCGTGCCTGGCGAACAACTCGCGGACGGTGAGTGTCTCGCCGGCGTCGCAGGCGTAGGTCTGTTCGATCATGCGATCGACGTCGTGGAACGGGCACGCCCACCGCCGGGCCAGGGCCGCGCCGAGAGTGCTCTTGCCGCAGTGCTTCATGCCGATCAGGACGACGTTCATAGTCCCTCAGACAGCAGCGAATCAGACCTTGTGACGGATCGATGCCCGTTATCGATCCCGACGTATCTTAGCGGTGGTCGGGCCGTCGCTCCAGGAGGGGCGCGGCGTACCTGAGGGCGTTGACGGCGGCGCTGTAGCGTGGCGCTAGCCTGCTGTATAGCTCGGGGTTCCGTGGGCGCGCGGGTGTGTCAGGCTTCTTTGGTCTGGATCGATGGATATCGAGATCAAGGGAGTCAAGCAGATGGGCAGACAGTCAGGTTTGGATGCGGCTCAGCGCGTCGAGATCGTGCTGAT
>DATKUK010000056.1:0-2373 GCA_035530655.1 Phycisphaerae bacterium | reverse complement strand
GTCAGCCAGTGCAGCGACACCAGCACGCCGATGCCGGCATACGCCCAGCGCAACCGCGCCGGCATCGCGAACAGCCCGCGCCAGACCTTGGGCATCAGCAGCAGGGCCGCCGCCACCAGCAGCATGCGCCACCACACCAATGGCAGGGCCGGCAGCGTGATCAGCTTGCCGAGGATCGCGGTGAAGCCCCACAGCAACACGCAGAAATGAATCTGCAGACGGGCCTTGTTGACGGGTTGCATGGGGAATTCGCACCGGAGGAATGCCGGCATTCTAGCGCCGGACTGCGCTCCCGATGCCGCCGCGGGAGCATGTCCTTTGTAGAGCGTACCCTGTGCGCGATGCTCTTGCCGCATGGCGAAAAGCATCGCGCACAGGGTGCGCTCCTAGTGCGCCCGTGAAGGCGCGTACACAGCACGGTGCAAGTCCGTGTCAGGGCAAGCCAAGGCCCTGTAGTCGAAGGTAACTGCGTCGTCGCGAGGCGGGGTGGAGAGCAACTGGAGACGAACTGGCGGTCCGCAGGATGACGAACTCGATTCGGCGGGGAGTGACGGCGAGCTTGCTAGGAGAGGGCGAAGCCTGAAACACATCGAATACGCTGAACTGGCTGCCAAAGCGATATTCGGGTCACCCCCGTGGTTGGAGGCGGAACGTCGGGAAGTGTGCGTGAGATAAGCGGGGAGACCTGTCGTCGTGGTGACGGCGTCAGGAGTCAGAGTCTTCGTAGTACCGAAGCCGGCAACGGCGCAAGCGATGGCAACACAACCATCGCCGAGGGAAGGGAGGCAGGAAGGTGGATGTGGAAACTTTGGAATGAACGAGAGCGCAAGCAAAGAATCGCCAGTGCCCGAAGGGGCTACGCAAGGTTCGTCCGACCCGTCGGTCGCATGGCCGTGGGTGAACCGTTCAATCTGGAGCGACCGCATGTTGGCGGCGCTGGATAACGGCGTCAAAGGAAACAAGTGGTTCAGTCTGATCGACAAGATCTATCGTCCGCAAACCTTGGCCGAAGCGTGGCAACGCGTGAAGCGCAATCGGGGAGCGGCGGGGATCGATGGACAGAGTATCGAGCGATTCGCGAGCCGTGAGGCGGAGTACCTGAGCGAATTGGCCCAAGCGCTCCAAGGCGAAACCTATCGTGCCCAAGCGGTGCGGCGGGTGGACATTCCCAAAGACCACGGCAAGAGCCGCCCGTTGGGGATTCCGACGATCAAGGACCGGATCGTCCAGATGGCCACGAAGATGGTCATCGAGCCGATATTTGAGCGTGAATTTGAGCCAACGAGTTATGGATTCCGTCCCGGGCGCGGCTGCAAGGACGCGCTGCGGGAAGTGGACCGGTGGCTGCAGGCGGGCTACACCCACGTGGTGGATGCCGACCTCAAAAGCTACTTCGACACCATCCCGCGGCAACGCCTGATGAAACGTGTTGCCGAACACCTCAGTGATGGGCGGGTACTGGCGCTGCTGGAGCAATGGCTACAGCAGGATATCGTCAAGGACCTGGAACGATGGACGCCTACGGCGGGTACACCGCAAGGCGCGGTGATCAGTCCGCTGCTGGCCAACATCTACCTGCATCCGCTGGATGCGGCCATGCGCAAGCGTGGTTATCACATGGTGCGTTACGCGGACGACTTCGTCATCCTGTGCCGTAGTGCCGAGGAGGCACAACAAGCATGGGCGGCGGTGCGTGCGTGGACCGAGGCCCAGGAACTGACCCTGCATCCGGACAAGACCCACATCGGGGATTGCCGGCAGGTTGGCGAAGGCTTCGAGTTTCTCGGCTACCGTTTTGAAGCAGGCAACCGCTGGGTCAGGACGAAAAGCCAGCGGTCACTCAAGGACCGAATACGCCAGAAGACCCGCCGCACCCGCGGCGACTCGATGGCGTGCATCATCGCCGATCTCAACCCGATGCTGCGAGGTTGGTATGGCTACTTCAAGCATGCCCACCGATGGACCTTTCCGCAGGTCGATGGGTTTGTCCGACGTCGATTACGGGCGCTCCTGCGCAAGCAGGAAAAGCGTCCGGGCCTTGGCCGGTGTCATGCCGACCATCGGCGCTGGCCGAATGTCTACTTCGCTACCGCCGGGCTTTTCACCATGACCGAAGCCTGACAACTGGCGAGCCCATCCCGATGAGGAAACCACCCACTGGAGAGCCGTGTGCGGGAGAACCGCATGCACGGTTCGGAGGGCGGGGAGGGGTCAACCCTTCCCGACCCCTATCAGAAGCTGCCGACAGCCCCCACAGAAGCCCCACATATCCGCTCAGCTCTTGAGCTCGCCGTCGAGGTAATACCAGCGATCGTGTTCGCGCACGAAGCGGCTGGTCTCGTGCTGGCGTTGCGCGCGACCGCCGCCGAGACG
>DATKUK010000055.1:0-2390 GCA_035530655.1 Phycisphaerae bacterium | reverse complement strand
GGGTCGTCTATGTGGCATTCGGGACGGAGTACATCAAGGTCGGCGCGGCCTCTGCACACTCGATTCGTCGGTGGGGGCCGGACCTCGGGATTCACGTCGTCACGAACCGCGAGCAGTTCGAGCATCGGGAGCGGTGGCCGGCGGGAACGACGTTCGATTATCGGCCGCTTCCGGACGAAGCGAACCGGGCGATCCGGACGCAGATGGACATGCTGACGCCGTTCGACCGGACGTTGCTGCTGGACGCGGACACCTACTGTACGAGCAGTACGGCCCTGGTCCCGTTCGGCTATCTGGACTGTTTCGACATGGTGGTTGTGACGTACAAGACGCTGGGGCTGGATGCCGGGCTGCGTGCTCACAAGGATTGGGGGCCTGTGTGCGTCAGCCTGGGAACCGGCGGGCACTTCTGCTACTGCGGCGGGATCGTCTACTTCCGCAAGAATCACCGCGTGGCGGATTTCTTCGCAACGTGGCACCGGCTCTGGAAGCAGGCCGGGCAGGGGCGGGATATGCTGCCGATGTTCACCGCGCTCTGGCGATCGGACGTCCGGTTTTTGCCGATGCCGGGTCAGGATGTTTGGATCGGCCAGCAGCACGGCGTCTTCCGGCACTCGCCCGGCCGGCAGGTGCCGCAGTTGCCGGCGATGACCCACAAGTACAAGCCGAACGGCGTGGCTGGGCAATGGGTGAAAGTCCCGATGAAAGGCCCCTACTGATGCGGACGGCGTTCTCGCGAAACTGGTGGACCGGCGTTCTACCGGAGTTCGGCGGCTCGGGGGCGGAACACGTCGCCGAGTTCGGCCGGACGAAGATGGGGCCGAAGTGGCTCCGGGACGGACGCCGACAGCGGATCGAGTCGCAGATCCGCTGGCTGATGCCGGAGCTGCTCGACGGTCGACGGCGGCGCGTGCTGGACGTGGGCTGCGGAACGGGCGGGCATCTGGCCGCGATCCGCTGGTTGGGTCACGACGTCGCCGGGGTCGACCGGACGGGCTCGCACTTCCGCACGTTGAACGAACACATCGGCGTCGAGATCCCCGAGTTCACAATCGGCACCGACGAACGCCTGCCGTTCGCGGGCGGCGAGTTCGATCTGGTCTACTCCATCGAGGTTCTAATTCGCCGGTCGTTCACGCCGGCCATCATCCGGTCCGCGATGGCCGAGATGGGCCGCGTCACGAAGCCCGGCGGCGCAATCCTGACCGGCTGGTGGGACCGCGACGTCCGCGCCCCGTGGCGAGCCGAGTACGTGCCCGCCGGGTTCACGGCCGAGCGGGTCGAATGGGAGTACAACGGCACGACGCCGTATTTCTTTATGCGTTGCCGAAGGGAAAGCTGATGTCGGTTGTCACCGAACTGCGAATGCGATTTGTGCAGCACGCTGCCGCGGGCAAGATCGGCTCCGTCCAGGCGCTGCCGACGCAGTCGCTGCTCGGGCGCGAAGTCTGCCGCATCCGGCGCGAACTGCTGACGATGGCGGATGAGGCGGCAACCGAGGAGGAGTTCGCGGAGAAGGTCCGGGAGTCCGAATACTACAAAGTGAAGGCCGGCCGCATCGGCGAATCCAGCGCCCGACACAGCGCGACGAAGTATCGCAAGTTGCTTCAGAGTTTCCGCGAGCACGGGCAGTGGCAGACACGGCACAAGCTGCCGATCGTGATCTGGAAAGACGGCAAGCTCGTGAAGCGGCTCGACGGCACGCACCGTCTATCGTGCATGGAGTTCTTGGGGCATGACGAGGCGGCGTGTCTGGTGATCGAGCCGGAGGAATACGTTGCGTTCTTCATCGACAACGGCCTGCCGCGATTCGAGAAATGGTATCAGAGCATCGAGGTAATTCCGGGCCTCTGGACGCATCCCCGCCGCGAGCACAAGGAAGGCGCGGTTGTCGAAATGATGCCGGACGTCACGGGCAAGCGCGTGCTCGACCTTGGCTGCAACGACGGGCTCTATTCGCTGACCGCCGCGCAATGCGGGGCGGGGCATGTGACGGGGATCGACAAGCGGGCGGAATCCATCGACCAGGCGGAACTGGTCAAGCACGTGTGGAGCATCACGCGGCCGTGCGATTGCGGCGTTATGTTCATCGCCGGAGACATCTTCGACAACCTCCGGCTCATCGGCCGGGCGGACGTTCTGCTGGCCTGCTGCGTCGTCTACCACCTCGGCGACGGGCTGCATAGATTCTGGCAGGCGGTCGCGGCGTCGCCGATCAAGACCGTGCTGATCCAGGGCAACAAGAACCGGATCAAGAAACTGGACGCCGCCAAGTGCGGGCGGCCCGTGACCGGGGACACCCCGGCGCAGTACATCTATGACCTGCCGCAGTTCAAGGCGTTGCTGGGGATGTACGGATTCAAGTGCGTCAAGGAAAAGGACGGGCCGTA
>DATKUK010000054.1:0-69521 GCA_035530655.1 Phycisphaerae bacterium | reverse complement strand
CCCGCGGACGCCCGTCTACCCGATCACGGACTATCTGTTCGGCGACACGGCGAATGACGGGTCGCCGAGAGCGCTGGACCCGCTTCGGACAACCGACCGCCGGGTGGAAGGCGGGCAATTGGGCGGCGTGACCGAGATTCTTGACGACGATAGCTTGGGGGTGGTCGGTCCGGCGACGGCCGGCACGACCGGCCTGGCTGCTTTCGATCCCGCTACGGGGGGGACGATAAGCGACTTTAACATGGACGGGCTGGACGACCTGGCGTGCGGGGCACCGGGGGCTCATCCGGGCGGCTTGGAACGCGCGGGGATCGCCTACATTGCGTACGGGCGACGGCCCTTCGGCTGGCACGACGCCGGCCAGATCGACGACCCCACGCCACAGCAGCACCTGCCAGGCATCGAGTTGGAGGGTACCGTCGCCGGCGATCGGACCGGGACCGCTCAGGCCCGTGTGGCCTACTACAAGCCGGACCTATCCGCGCCGGGTATCGTGGACTTCAATGGTGACGGGATTGCCGATTGGCTGATCGGCGTGCCCGGGCGCGACCCACTCGGTCGGACCGATGCGGGTATGGTCGCCGTCGTTTTCGGGCACGATCGGTACCATCCGATCGACGGCTCGTTCACCCTCGATCAGCTCAACACCGACACCAACGGACCGCTGGGCGATCCGGACGGCGTGCTGGACGAATGGGATCTGCGGGCGGTCAAGTTCAACGGTGAGCAGCCGGGCGACGAGTTGGGCTACTTTGTGGCGGGCATCGGCGACGCCAACGCCGACGGGTACGCCGACATCCTGGTTTCAGCCCCGGGCCACGACTACGACGAGGACGGCGATGGCAACCCGGAGCGATCGGAGTGCGGCAAGGTTTACTTGATCTACGGCGGTTCGTGGTTCACCGATCCAGCTAACCCGACCGACACGTATGACCTGCGCCACATCTGCACGGGAGACTTTCCCAACGGCCTGCCCGGCAAGTCGTACGTCGGGCCGACCGACCCCGATCCGAACGTTAGGTTGCGTATCGGCCCGGTCGCTCGCGCCGGCGATGTCGACGCCGACGGATTCGACGACTTCCTGATCGGCAGTCCATACGCCACGCAGCCGACGAACAAGCCCGAGGCGGGGGCGTGTTACCTGGTTTACGGCACGCCGGCGCACCAGCCGCTAGCGGACCTGGTATCCACCGAGCCGCCGGCTGACGGTACGGTGCCCAAGACGCAGAGCAGCATCATCGTGTGTGTATTTGACCACGCGATCGCGCTGCCGTCGGTCGGCGATGCGCTGGTGATCGCCGACCTGGCCGATCCCAATAACGACGTGAGTTCATCATTCAGCTGTTCGGTCGATCCCAACGACACGGGCGATGCGACGGGTGCAACGCTCAAGCCCACCGAGAGTGGTCCGGTGCTGACCGACCAGACGTGGTATCACGTCCGTTCAGCGCCGGCCTGGGGCGACGTGGTGCCGTTTGTGTTCGATCTGTGCACGCTGCGCGGTGACGCCAACGACAGCGGCCGTGTGCCGACGCCCGACTACTACGGCGGCGGGATGTGCAACCTTGAAAGCAGTCCCACGGTGACCCAGTGCACATTCAGCGGGAACGAAGCGCCGGTCGGCGGCGGGATGTTCAACGGATACAGCAGCAGCCCCACGGTTACCAACTGCACGTTCAGCGGCAACGACGCGGGCTACGGCGGCGGGATGTACAACGAAGGAAGCAGCCCGACGGTGACCGATTGCACGTTCAGCGCGAACGACGGGGCCTGGTGCGGCGGCGCGATGGGCAACCACTACAGCAGCCCTACGGTGATCCACTGCACGTTCAGCGGCAACACGGCCTCGTCCTACTACGGCGGCGGGATGTCCAACTTTGGAGGCAGCCCCACGGTGACCCAGTGCACGTTCAGTCGTAACAGTGCAACCCACTTCGGTGGCGGGATGTGCAATCGGGGCAACAGCAGCCCCACGGTGACCGACTGCGCGTTGAGCGGGAACGACGGCTTGGTCGGCGGGGGGATGTACAACGAAGGAAGTAGCCCGACGGTGACCCAGTGCACATTCAGCGGGAACCAAGCGCCGGTCGGCGGCGGGATGTGCAACGTGGGCGGCAGTCCGACGGTGACCCAGTGTACGTTCAGCGGGAACGAGGCGGACGAGGACGGCGGCGGCGGGATGTACAACTATCACAGCAGCCCCACGGTGACCAATTGCATCCTGTGGGGGGACACGCCAGAAGAGATCTACAATGACCCCAATAGCGTGCCGACGGTCACCTACAGCGACGTGCAGGGCGGCACGGGCCGGCCGTGGTTCGGGATCGGCTGCCTGGACGCCGACCCGCTCTTTATCGACGCCGATGGGCCCGACAACACGTTCGGTACGCACGACGACAACCTGCGGCTGGCCGGCAGCTCGCCCTGCATCGATGCGGGCGACAACGCGGCCGTGCCGCCCGGGCTGACCACCGATCTGGACGGCAACCCGCGGATCTCCCACGGCGCGGTAGACATGGGCGCCTACGAGCGCCAGGACGACGACGGCGACGGGGTGCTCAATGACGTCGATCTGTGTCCCGATACGCCGAGCTGCGCGACGGTCGACGCGGACGGCTGCCCGAGCGATTCAGATGCAGACGGCGTGGTCGACGGCTGCGACGAGTGTCCGGACACGCCGAGCTGCGCGACGAACATCGACGCGGACGGCTGCGCAATCGACTCCGACGGCGACGGCTCGCCCGACGGCTGTCCGCCGGCGGCGCAGGGCTGCTGCGGTGCGAGCGGTCCGGTGGCGCCCTTGGGTCTGGCGGTCGGCTTACTATTGCTGAGTCGTTTCGCCGGATACAGGCGCACGCGGCGCCGTCAGTAATCACGTAGGGCGCGTCCCGGCCAGGGGCGTGTCGGTTTAATCGCGCCTGATTCGAAAACAAAGGACCTACGACAATAGCGTTGAACGTAAGTCCTGATTTTGCGTGTTGCGCTGAGGGTTTCCCCGAATAGATCGACAAGCCCCAAGTCGGGGCTCACTATTAACCGTGGTGTAGGAATACCACTCCATGAGTGTTCATCGTGTTCCGTGCCCTTGAAAGGGCGGGCCACCCGTCCGATCTGCGCGGCGTCACCGATCACCGCGACGTGACGTAAACATGGCCACGCTTTGCGTGACCATGCCACCCGAGAAGACGTTCGAGTTGAGGGCGCTTTCCACTCACGTCAGGCACCCCAACTTGTCGTAATGGTACAACTTGTCGCCACGGTAGGTCAAGAGTGGGTCTACCGTAACGGGGGGGGTGGCGCAAAGGATGGGAGTCGCGCCAAGGAAGCCAAATTCTACCGGATGCAAAAAGGCGGGTGGAACCCGCCCTACACGCTCGCCGCGGCGAGATGGAGCACCCACGCCGTCGGTCCCGACACTGTCAGCTTCGCAGACAGTGGCACACAGCACCCGAGCCATCATCGTGTCCCCCAGGTCCGAAGAAGGACCTGGGCCACCCGGAAAGGGCGGGCCACCCGTCACCCGTCCGCCCTTCCACCCGTCGCGGTGTGGCAGCAGGTGTGAGGCTATGGCTCCATCCCGAACACACTGAAGCCCGCGCCCGTTCCCTCACCCGACAGGCGAAACAGCAGCCCGGCCATGTAACACGTGTTGCGGGTGGGTACGTAGTCAGTGGCTTTGCCGCCGAAGATGCCGGCGTCGCCTTCCTCGTCCTCGCCGCAGAAGCCGCCGTCGGCGATCGGATCGCCCGTGCCGCTTACCTGCATCCGCAGACAGTGCTTCTCTAAATGCTCGAGCACCCACGGCGTGTAGTCCTTGCCGGTAAGCCGGCCGATATCGAGCACATTGTTGGCCTGCACGCCGAAGGCGTTGAACGGGCGCTCGTGCGGCTCGTTGGCGACGGTCCAGTCGGCGTAGCGGGCCATGGCGTCGAGATACTTTGCATCGCCCGTCGTCTTGTACGCCGCCAGAACCACCACCACCACACCGTCGTCGTTGCGCAGCAAATGCCGATCGTCGCCCTCGCCCAGACCCCAGTGATGGTTGAACGGCGGGTCGGCCACCTTGGAGATGTCGCGGATGTAGTGGAGCCCGCCGTCGGGGCGCTGGCACGACAGGATCCGGTCGGCTGCATCGATCATGGGCGCCAGGAATTGTCCCTCGCCGGTGATGTTGTACAGGTGCCAAAGCGGAATCGCTGCGGCTTGGTGGATGCAGTGTGTGTTGTGCTCAATGTAGTTCACTTTCTCGGGGAAGAAGTCGACGCTCGAGGCCAGCCCGTGGTCGGGCCGCCAAGTCCGCAGCAGGAAATCGCAGAAGGCCCGGCCTCGGCGGAGGTAGTCTGCGTTGTGAGTCACTCGGTGGAGCATCAGAAAGCCCGATGCCGCCTGGGCGCCGTCGAGAATGCCGCCGCGCGGGGCCTGCGGGATCTCCTCGCGGATCACCCCGTACGACACCTGGTAATACGGATCGAGCGGCTGAAGGGCCCGCATGTATCGCGTCGCCAGCTCCATCGATTCGAGGTAGCGCTTGTCACCGGTGATGCGGTAGGCCTCGGTGAGCACGAACAGCGCTCGGCCGTGCGTCCAGTTCAGACCGGGCACACGCTTCTTTTCGGGCATGAAGTAGTAGTAGAGATAGCGGCCGTGGTCGGCCTGCCAGGGCCACTTCTCGCGAATCTGCGAGTTGACGAACCAGTCGGCCGCCTTGAGGGCGCGGTCGAGGTAGAGCTTTCGATCCTTTGAACCAACTTTCGCACGTGCGGCAGTCATAGACATCTCGCTTTCGGCCTAGCAAATGGCCATAACTGACGTTTCCACACCAGCTTACAGGTGCTAAGGAGGCTGTCAACGCGGTGTTGGGGAGGCGAGATTTCGTCGTGCCGATAGCTTAGCCAATTGCAGGAGTAGTGTTCCGGCCTGCCGAACTCCTGTTCTATGTTCCCTGCTCAGGATGTGGAGCGTTAGGCTGTGGCCCTACACGGGCCAGACCCAACCAGGCGCCCAGGGCCCTATGTTGCGAACCCGCCGACATCTCTAAAGCCTTGCGGCGACGCAGCTTACCGGCGGGCGCCACGTTGGACTCGGCGTGTCGTCTTGGTCCGACCCTCAGCCGGGGTCTCGCGGCGGGCGAGAGCGGTTTGCGCTGGCTACGGCCGCTCCGATGCAGAGAGTCGGAGAATTTGAAAAAAACTAGAAAAAGTTTGTTACAAAATGGGCCTGAGTGTCATTAAGGGTAGGACAGCGCGACTGCAGCGGGGACCGAGCGGACGGCTGCGGGTCTTCGCAGGCAGCCAGCGCCATCAGTGTGGGACGTTGGTGGCGTCGCTGCGAGGGATGTTGAGCAGGCACTTAGCGCCGAACAGGGCGGTTCCGCGGGGACGGCAGATGAATGTGGAGAGCGGCGACCCTGGAGATGGGCTTGGCGTGCAGTTCTTCGGGACCGAGGGTGGGCTTGCGCTTACCCGTTACGGATCCGTGAAAGGGCTGCTTGCCATCGGCGACGGCGAACGCAATGGGGTTCGAGAGGACGAAATGGATGAGGCACCTCAGAGCCAGACAGCCCAGTATGCTCTCATGCTGGACGGCCCGCAGCACAGGACCGACCCGGGACGGGCACGGCCTTTGCCGGTCGTGCTGTCGGTGTTGGGTCTGCTTGCCTGCCTTTCGGCAGGGCAAGTCCCGGCCGCCCCGCCGTCCTTGCCAGCGACTGCGAGGGGCGATGTCGGGCTCGACGTGGGCCTTTCCGAGCCAACAACTTGGGTCGGCAAGTCGTTTCCATTGCTTCGACACATGGATATCCAGGAATCGATTTCCACGGGACGTTGGGTTGTCCTCTTGTACCACCACGATTGTCCTGATTGCCAGAGAATCATTCCGGATTACACAGAAATGAGCGATGAATTGTCCGCCTTGAGCACGACCATCAACGTGGCAATGGTCCAGATACCCCCATATGGTGCCAGCGCGAACCTCAGCAGCGGGGCATACATCACGGGACGGCTGGACGACACCCGCACATGGGGCATCACCAGTCCCGTTGTGGTGTTAATGAACCGCGCGCGGGTGGAGAAAGCATGGTCAGGCAAGGCCCCGGCAAGGCGCGTCTTGTTGGAGGCAGCGTTTATGCTTGAAGCTGGACCTGTCCAACCGAAAGCTCTGAATGGGCCAGGCGCCCGGGATGGCTCATCTGTAGAATCGCTGATTGCTAGGTCGCGGTCGGCCGCGGGAGCGATCCTGCGAGTACGTTTGCCTACTCAGTCCCCGCCGTGGGTGTGCTTCTGCGGCTTTCTTGCCAGTGGAGGCGGCGCCATTATCGAAGACGCCGGTTTGCCGGCTTTGGATGCCAGACAATACCTACTGCGCAACTCGTCCTCTGATCCATCGGCACGCAATGCGGGCTTCCGCCTGCGCCGAGGTAAGCCGTTTCCGGCCAGGGCTCAGGACCAGCGCCTGTGGTTTGAGGAGCACCGCGATTCGTTCTTATGGGCGCTGGCTGAGAGCAATGTCCCTCTTGACCAAGCCATGCGCGTGGGTGGGCGTTCTTACAAGCTGAGCGATCTGCTGGAAAACTCAATGCTCGATGTTTGCGAGGGGCGGCGCCGACTCGAATGGACGGCGTCAGCCTTTGCGCGATATTTGCTCCCCAGTCAGCGCTGGACCAACAAGTACGGTGAGCCATTCTCCTACATCAAGGTGGTCCGGCTACTGGTCAATCAGGAACAGACGCACACCCCCGCCACAAAAACGCAGTTCCTGATGGCCCTCGCATTGGCGACGGACAGACCGGAACTGGAGGACGACCCTGGTGTCGCGCGACGTAGCCAGGCTATTCTCGAAGAGCACATCGCGACGGCCAAACGGACCCAGACGCAATCCGGCGGATGGGCAGAGGACTGGGTGAAACCGACCGAGTCGTATCTGACCGGGCCGATGGCTCGTCTGGGGCAGACGGGCAGGATGCTGCAGTGGCTAAGCGTTGCGCTACCCTCGGAACACATGCGGGATGGCTGGGTCCTCAACGCGGTGGAGTATCTCTGCGCGCGATTGGAGGAACAGCCGATCGTCGAATTCGTCGAGCCTGAGCAGTGGGCTGACGAGGAGAATCGCTATGTGTGGGGGGTGTTAGCCGACGCGCTGTACGGTCTGCGGCTTTGGCGCCGCGCCGTCGGAGATCTGCAATGTTTCGAACAGTGATAGGCAGGCGCGCCGAAAAGAGGCCGCGCAATAACGGTTGAGGTGTCGCAGACAGAAAGAAAGGAGCACCGAAATGAAGAAGCTACTTGTGGGTTTGGGTATCTGTGGAGTTGCCTTCGTTGTCTCCAGCGGTGCTGTCGCCATTGGCAGTGGCTGGCCTGCCATAAGCTCCGAGCAGGCCAGCAGTATCGAGGTAGGCTGCTGGAAGGACATAGGAGACCAGCCTGAGTGCGACGAGGATGCAATTCCCTGCCCCTCCTCGTGGCTTATGAACTACACAACTTGCATCAACTCGACGGAATACGAAGAGTGCGACAGCATTGATGAGGACATCGCGGCACCACACGGGACCCTAAAGTCCGAATCGAAGGCGTGCAAGGACGCAGTTGGGCAGCGAAACAAGTACAAGTGCAGCTGCTCAAAGTGCGGCAGCTACTGTTGTGCTGGCAGCGATTGCGAACGGAGCGCTCCGGACGGCAACGTAGACTGCCCGGGCACATTTCTCGTGCTCAAGCCGTGATTGCGGGCGGAGGCGTCCGCCCGGTAAGGTAGACAGTGTTCGCGCGCACCTCGACTTCTATTAGGCGGAGGGCGGGCGTGGGTGACACGCACGACCCGCCCCGCGCCTGCCTACAGGTGCTCGTGAAGGTGAGTCCAGAAGGAATCAGCAAAGGATCGGGGGTCGCCACGACAGAGGTTGCTACGATGCCCATCGTCCGGCAAAATCGCGAAGCGATGAATAAGCGAGTTGCGGTGTTAGCGGCAGCCATTCTAATTGCATGCGTCTCCAGCGCGGCCCGGTGCGCTGGGCGCTCCTCCTTCGAGCATCGTCTCAGAGACGCAACGGCGTGCGGACCGGCGGCCATCTACGTCGTAACACTTTGGCTAGGCCGGGACTGCTCCCTCCGAGAAATCACCGAGCTTCTGGGCGGCAAGGAACGTAAGAAACACTCGCTGGCGGAGCTTTACCAGGGTCTGCGCGCGATAGACATCGCATCACATCTTCGCCTGGTCACGCCCCGCCAGTTAAGAACGTGCCTGCAGAAACAGTCGCACGTGCTCATCCTTCCGGTACGCAGAGAGGGCTCAAGTGGGATCGACCACTGCGTCGTTGCCGTGAACTATGCGGGCGGTCATGTACACGTCATCGACTATCCGAATTACAACATGGCCTGGTCACTCGATTCACTGACGGACAGATGGGACGGCCAGGCAATCGTGCTGCCGGTCGCCGACGGGCCCGGCGGTCTCTTGCAGGCGGCCTCCGAAATATGCTATGATCATAAGGGAGCGCTCGAGGCGATCAGGAATACAGCGGCCGCAGTTCTGTTGCTGGCTGCGGTGGCTTTAGGGCTGTGGCGGGTTGTAAGTCTTCGGCGCCGGCGGGAGGTCCGGGGGAGCTGACCTCGGTGCCTCGCGAAGCGCTGCCGTAAGGACCCGGTCAAGCGAATCGATAGCTATCCGACGGTCGCATTGCGGTGCGACACGTACTCGAAGGCAAGGGATCTGCGATGTTCACTAAAGGCGTCTCTTTTGGCAAGCGCCACACCCCAATTGGCGCTGTGGTTGCCATTGTCTTCTCTTGGCAGACTCCGGTACTGGGCACCGGACTGACGATCCACGAACGTACACATGATTTCGGCGTGATCGATGACCAAGTCGAAGCCATTCATGAGTTTCGCATCTGGAACCAAGGGGACAGGGCAGTGCGGATTCTGTCAGCCAGACCTTCCTGCGCAGCCTGTATCAGAGCCGTCGATTACCCACCCGTTCTGCAGCCAACGGAACGTGGGGTGGTCAAGATGGCCCTATCCGGTCGCGGGAAACGTGGGCCGGTCACGTCACGCCTGCTGATAGTGACGGACGACCCGAAGCGCGAACAGATTGTGTTGGAGGCGCGGGCCTTCGTGAGAGGTGCTGCACTCGACCCGTCACACGTGGCGTTCGGGGAGGTGCAAGGCGGTGAAACTTATGACGAAACGGTTGTTGTAAGTTGCTATGGGCTCGGCAAGTTCACGGTCGAATGGAGCATCATCGGCGGCGAGGTTTTCTCGCTCACGTTGGCGGAACCTGAAACGGGCCCAGCGCACGTCCAGAATCCAGACAGTCCTACCAGCATTCGCCGCGTGCCGTTGCGGGTGACGTGTGACGCGCGCCAACTGACCCCGGGATCGATCAGCGCTGAGGCCAGAATCATGATTCTGGGCACCGAGAAGGACTGGAAAAAGATGGTCAGGCTGCCCATGTTGGCGTTTGTTCTCGGCCGGTACGTCTGCGACCCCAGCCGGATCAACTTCGGCACGGTACGTCCAGGCGGAACGGTTACTCGCAGGTGCGCCCTGAAAATGCAGGACCTGGCCAGCGGGCCGATCGTAGCGGGTGCGGAGTCGTCGGCCGTGACCGTCGTGCAAGATTCCGGCCGAGTGAAGCAGCAGGAGGGAGAGTACGTGCTGGCGTGCACCTTTGACGCGAAAAAGATCCAGAAGCCCGGCTTGGTCCGGGGCACACTGCAGATCAGGAGCGCCCAATCGCAGCAGGTGATCGCCTGCATTCCGTGGATCGCCTTCGTGCCCCGCCCGGCCGCCACGAGCGACAGCAATAGGTAACGCCCGCCAAGCGGGCGCGCCGGGGAGGATCCAGGTGATGGCATTGGGCTCGCAGGACGTAGCGATACTTGTGAAGCGTCGTGGCGTGCGCCAAGCCGAACGGCTTCGTTACGCGGTGGCGTGTGTCCCAGAGGGTCCAAAGTAACCGAATCCGGTCCGAAACGGGAGAAGACCGATGCGACAGAGCGGGATGAATCGAAGGCGCAAGGCGCAACTGGTGGGAATGTTTGCCTGTGTGATGCTGATTCTGACAAATCCTCAGGGGCGGGGTGACTCGGGGACGTCTTCATCACCCGTGGTGGCGGCGGTGGAGGCAGGGCTGCGCGAGTTCGAACGACGAAACAACCGAATTATGACCCCGGCCGAATTCAACGAAGTCGTTGCCAAGCACCAGGACAGGATCTTTCACGACCCGGATGCCGACCGTCTGCTGAGATCCGTCCTGCGAGCGTACGCCAACGCTCGACCACCGGGAATGGTCCAGCCGCTCGAACTGGCCGCAATCTTCAAAGCGAAGCGGCAAACGATTGATAATTGTCAGTTCCGCTACACCAAGAATCGCACTCTCGACGCTGCGCTCTGCGAAGGTGTATACAGCATCAGTCCGGACACCGATCCGAAGACGCTGCATCAGCGGATTCACTTCGCACAGTCAGGCGCAAAGCTGTTTCGCACTGTGGCCTATGGCACGTCGAGCCACGGTCAAGGCGACGACGCGCCGACCCTGGCGCGGGCTTTCGACGGCGAGGTGGAGGTCAGCTACAACCGTCGAGTCAACGCGGCAAACAGGCATAAGCCTTCCTCACTGAATTGGTACTATCGCGACGACGATCATTGGCTGCCTGTAGGTGCCATGCTCGGTGACAAGCAGGCCGGGACCACCATGCTCTCATATCTGGACTTTGCGGGCCTGATAGAGCGACTGCCGGAGTTGGTGTACGTAGAACCCGAGACAACCACGCTCGATGGGAGGGAGATGCTCGTCGTAACCCAGGGCATGGTGCCGCCGCTCAACGTCTACTATCTCGATGTCGAGCGCAACTTCGCTCCTTCGATGCTCGAGCACAAGACGGAGGTCGACGGCGTGGCGATCATCGTGCGCTACAAGGGCAGCGAATTTCAGGACATGGGTAACGGATTATGGCTGCCTCAAAAGGTCACAATGGAGTGCCTTCGTGAAGGTGCCGACGGCCAGTATCGTGCCTACCTGACCGAGACGTACGAGGCCGAGCAGATGGCCATCAACGCCGGGGTCGACGACAGCCTGTTCGATGGAACTTCCATCGTCCCCATCGGGGCTCGGATGAACGACCGCATTGCCGGGATTGATTATCGATTTGGCCTGGACGACGACGCCACGCAGGAAGCGCTGCAAGACGCTGTAGAGTCTGTCAGGAGGATGAAAAAACAGAAAGGGCAAACCGAGAACGCCGACGAAGCAACCGCTGCCAACACACCGGAAGCAGACGAGGTCGACCGACGTCCGATCGCCGCAGAGGACAGGTCAACTATATCCCAGATATCGCCGCTACGGTTGTTCCTCGTCGCCGTCGTCGCAGTCATGCTGGTGCTGGGATGCGTGCTTGTGTTCCGCAAGCGACGTCTACGCAGGGATCAGCGGAACTAGCTGGATACGGAACGGGGACAGGTCCCGTGCAAGGCCGCGCTTCCGAGAGGCGTCAGGGCTCCAGCGCGCCGATGGTCGGCTTGTCCGGGCGTTTTTTGCCTCGAAAGTCCTCGGCGACCTCGGCAAGCGGCAGGGCCTTGCCCACTGCACGGCCGGCCTTGGGTGTCAGCCGGAGGTCGGCGTTTTCCGGGTCCACGAAATACCCGGTAAGGTCACCGATGATGTTGTTGCCGTGGTCGAGCGTATCGGGGCAGTGCACCCAGCCGTGCACCAGGTTGTTGTAGAACCGGGCGCCGTCGTCCTCGCGCGAGAAGCACACGGTATCGTGCCTCATGTCCGTGGCCCACACGCTGTTGTTGTAGACCAGCGTATCGCGCGTGCTGATGATCTCGATGGCCGAGTAGCGGCCGTTGACGATGACGTTGTTCCGCACCACGCCGCGAATCATGTGCAGTGGCTCGCCCGACGGATTGCCGTAGCAGATCGATCGATCGCAGTTGACGAAGACGTTCCGCTCTGACACGACGTGCTCGCTGCCGACCCACACGAAGATCGCCCCGCGCCCCCTTCCGTTCTTGCCGCGTATGCCCACAAAGACATTATCGGCGATAACCCAGTCTCTCAGGCCCATCATGTCCATGCCGCTGACGTAGTCGCCGCGGAAGCCGTCGTCGGCGAACGTCTTGATCGTATCATTGACGAACAGGCAGTAACGGATCGATCCGCTGCTGGGTCGGATCTTCTCCATCGTCTCGGGCGGATGCAGATTCCTCCCGTGGTCGCCGATGCGGGCCGGGTGCGTGCCTTTGACGCCGCGCGTCCAGATGTTGTGGAACTTTACGTTATGGATGCGGAGACGCTGCACGTCGCTGTCGCCGTAGAACAGGATGCCGTAGTGCATACAGTTGCGGACGGTCAGATCGGCAATAAGCACGTCTTTCGCGCCGCGCAGGACAATCATGTCGTCGTGAGGCCCGCCGCCGCTGCCGTCAAAGATCACCTTCTCGCGGTCGCCGCTTTCGCCGCGCAGGCAGATGCCGTCCTGCCTGATCCAGATCCGCTCGGCCACCGGATAGACCCCGTCGGCCAGAAGAACCGTCGTGCCCGGCTGTGCGTCCGCCAGAGCAACCGTCAACTGCTCGGCCGTACCGACGCGGACAACCGCGCCCGTCGGCGCGGGCAGCGGAGGCGCCTTGGCCGCCATAGCCGCAACGGTGGCCACGTCGATCTTGTCCTCGACCCAGGAAGGAAATACAAACGACTCGGGCACAGCTTCCGCCTCCTTTGGTAGTGTTCGATGGTGGCCGCCTCTGCCTCCAGCCACGCGACGGGCATCCGGCGGACGTTGCGCCAGGATGTCCGAACAGACACACAGTAACGCGACAGCCGCAGTGCACAGGATTCGACCGCGCCGCCCGACAACCCGGTTTCGGGCGTCCTGCAGCGCTCGTTGGTCCACCGTCCGGCGCCGCGCGTGCCGACCACTATCTGTTAAAGCTATCGCGTACTCACGCATCAAGTCTTTCCTCGGGGGATACTGCTCTTGCGGGGCGGCCCGGTCGCGGGGTCTCACCTCTGCATGCCGCCGGCGGGGCCCAGGTTCTTCAGCAGGTACAACCCGTCCTTGCCCGGCGCGACAATATCCAATCTGCCGTCGCCGTCAATGTCGATCACCTGGAAACAGATGCCCACACCCGTCCCGACGCGGGCCGGACCGAAATCGATCACTTGCTTGCTGAACCCCTCGCCTGTCCATTTGAAGTAGTAGATGCCGACGTAGTCGTCGGCCCCCGGATCGTGACCGCAGTGGGCGCGATAGCGCTTGCCGGTAACAAGCTCACATTGGCCGTCGCCGTCAATGTCGGCCCACCACAAATCGTGGTATTGGCTGTTGAACGGATCGATCGGATGTTTGACCCAGGAGCGCTTGCCGCCGACCGCTCGCTGCTCCCACCAGTCGAGCCCGTACGCGTGCGACTGCCCGACGATCAGGTCGTTGCGCCCGTCGCCGTTCACGTCCACCACCAGGACCGGACAGCTTGCCGATCCCAGATCGAACTCCTGGTGGTATCGCCACGTACCACGCAAGGGATCCTCCGGCGCCTCGAGCCAGCCCTTGGCCAGAACGATGTCGCCGCGCCCGTTTCCGTTGATATCGCCGAAGCCGAAGCCATGTCCGCTCGGCGCATCATAAACGACATATTCCTTGAACCGTCCGGTCCCTTTGCCGTGCTCGTCGGTGATGAGCTTGAAAAAACGCTGCGGACCGTTCGGCGTATTCGGCACGATCTCCAGTTGGCCGTCGCCGTCGACGTCCCACGCGCGGGTCGTCTCGACGTTGCCCACCTCGGCGATGACGTGCTCAGCCCATTCGGCGGCCGGATCGCCCTTGGGGTTTTCGCGCCATCGAATGGTGTTGCCCCACCAGCCCCCGGTCACGAAATCCAGGTAGCCGTTGCCGTTGACGTCGATGGGAATGGTGGAGAAATCGTCGAAGTATTCGCCGATGGGCGCCAGCTCGCCGATCCTGCACTTGCGGTCGAAGTGCGGGCCGCGATACCAGTACCCGCCGCTGACGATGTCCAGCACGCCGTCGTTGTCGACGTCGAACACGCCGGCCGATTCGTACCGTTCGTCGGCAATGAGGATCTTCTGAAAACGTACAGGCGGCATTTACGATCTCCTGTCAGTCGGTCGCTTGTTCGATCAGCGTAGCAAATCGCTTGCTGATGGCCAACGCGGGATCCAGCGGGACGTCGACGGGCTTGCAGCCAGGCGGAATGCTGATCGTCGGAGTCTTCCGGATAGAGCGCCCCTCGAACTGCGGCAGCCACTGCCTCTGGGCTTCGAGCATTTCGGCACACATGTCACGAACGTCCTTCAACGTGCAGACAGCCGAAGTGAGCGGGTCCATCGCCACCGCGTGGACGATCGCCTCGGGATCGGCAAGCAGCGCGGCTTGCCCGCCGAGGACCTGCACGCTGACGTTGCTCACGCACGCCGCGGCGCACTGCGGCGGCAGGTCGCCGATGACAGTGGGGTGTAAACCGGTGTCGTCGGCAAAGGTCGGCACCTCGACACAGCAACCATCGGGCAGGTTGGTGATGTACCCGTCGTTTCGCACGTTACCCATGAAGCGGAACGGCCGGCCGGTGACCAGCGCCTCGATGATATAGGAGCAGTACTCGACGCTTCGACTTTCGATCCTGGTCGTCTCGTACTCCAACGGGTCATGCTCGGCGTACTTCTGCTCCACGGCCCGGCAATACCTGTAGTAGGCGCCGCTCTCGCCACCGAAACCGGGTTCGTCGCAGTACAGATCGAGCGCTTTGCGGCTTTGGCGGAACCAGGGGACATATTCGCTCAGATGGCCCGTGCTTTCGGTCATGAAGTAGCCGAAGTGCCTGAACACCTCGCCGCGGACCTTCTCGTTCTTGTAATACTCGGGCTTCTCGAACACCTCGCGGAGTCTGGGATAGAGGTCGCGATCTTTGTGCCGCAGCGACAGGAACCAGTCCATATGGTTGATGCCGCCGCAGGTGTAGGAAATCTCCTCCTTGGGCACGTCGCAGTAGCGGGCGATAAGATCGAGCGTCGTCTGAACGCCGTGGCAAAGGCCCACGAATGTCGCGTCGGTGGCCTGACCCAACGCCAGGCAGTTGCCCGCCATCGGGTTGGCATACTGAAGCATGACGGCGCCGGGCCTGGCGAGTTCTTCCATGTCCCGGGCGATATCGACCAGCACAGGAATCGTCCGAAGCCCGCGAAACACGCCGCCCGGCCCGAGCGAATCGGCGATGCACTGATCGACCCCGTACTCGAGCGGCACCTCGTAATCGATCCCGAAGGCCTCGAGCCCTCCCACCTGGATCATCACGACGACGAAGTCGGCGTCCTGGATAGCCTCTCGGCGGTTCGTGGTGGCCCACGCTTGCGCCGCCAGGCCGTTGTCGCGGATCATGCGCCGGGCAAAGGCCTCCATTCGCCGCAGCTTGCCCTCGGTTGGGCTCATCAGGGCGAACTCGCTATCCGCCAGAGCCGGCGTGGCCATGATGTCGCTCATGAGCGTCTTGCAGAAGACACGGCTGCCGGCACCGATCATTGCGATCTTTCTGGACATGACATCACACCCCTTCGTAGTGCATTTGGATGTAATCGCGAGCAACCCGCAGGTCCTCCACAGCCTCTGCGGCGTCGCAGGGCGGGTCCATCTCGCCTCGGCAGACCTTGACGAAGTTCTCCGCCTGGCGGCGCATGGCGTGGATCGGCGGCATCACGGGCTGACGATGCTCGGGCGTCACACCATCTCCCGGATCGCTGTAGACTTCCACCGTGCCGCATCGGTTCATCGCCAAAGGCGCGGGCAGGCGAAGAAAAATGTATCCACGATCGAACGCAATCAGCGCCGATTCGTGCCACTTCACAGTGGTCTGATAGGGCGCCATTTCGATGACGCCGCTGACCCCCGATCGGCTCTGCACCACCAGCAGGATGCCCGCCTTGTCGACGTGCGCCACCTTGTAGGGCTCGCCCAGCAGGTGCCGCATCAGATTGACCTGATGAATGTAGTAATTGACGAAGCTGACGTACGCCTTGTAGGCCTCGTCGCTCATATCCGCCGGCTTGGGCTCGACAGGCAGCTCAGGTGCTGTGTCGTCCTTCTTTATGAGTCCAACGAACCCGCCGGCGATCCAGTCCCCGGGCGGCATGGTGATTCGCACGTACCGCAGCGATCCCATCCGACCGGTGCAGGTCCACTCATCGATGACCGCCCTGGCGTGCTCGGTGGCCGGGTCGGATCGCTTGTTGTACCCGACCATATGAACGCAGCCGGCCTCCGCCGCCGCTCGCGCCAGGCTCTCGCCCGCCGCCACCGATACCGCCAGCGGCTTCTCGGTGAAGACGTGCTTGACGTGCCCGTACAGATCCGGCAGCAGACTGGCGTGAGCCGTAAACGGCTGCGAGGCGACCACACCGTCCAGTGGTTCAGCCGCCAGCATCTCACGATGGTTGCGATACACGCGAGCGATGCCGTATCGGTCAGCGACGGCGCGGGCGGTCTTGGGCCTGAGCTCGGCCAGGGCGACCACCTGACACCCGTCGATGTTGACGTAGTTCCGCAGATGGGCCATCTGCCCCATCGATCCAACCCCGACGAATCCGATCCGTACTGCGCTCATGGCTGGCCTCACAATCCTCCACAAGTGTCAGCCTTCAAGCACGGCCGCCTGCTCAAGGAAGTTGACTCGCTGCTTGCCGTCAACTCGTGCCGCATCATGAATGAAGGCTCACGAAATCATGGTTTGGTACCACGCTCCTGCGAGCGGACTCCACAATCGTGACTGCGCCGCGGCCGCATGGGCCGATGGCGGGATCCCAAGTCAATCAGACCTCCCGGTCGTCGGCGATTCATGCGGGCCACCGACGGGCATCGCCTCGCCTTCCGCCTGTCGTCTCAGACGCAGCACCCCAGCCGCACCGACGGGCGGAAGTTGCACCGTGATCTGCGTACCGTCTCGCTCGAATTCACAGGCAATGGGCTCCTCGCCCGACTTCTCCACCCCCAGCCACGTGATCCGGTTAAGCTCGTTGGCCTCGGGCAGACGCACGGTGACGGCTAGGCCCTTTGTGAACACTTGGTCATGCCGCGACCGACTTGTGTTGACGGCCGTCACGACGACGTCGCCGCCACCCGGCGCATGCGGATCGATACGGAAGATCTGGCCATCGAGCCCGTCCGGCAGCGATACCGGGTCGTCATCAAACACCCATCGCTTGCCGATCAAGGCGTCGGTCAGAGGCCGGTAGGCTGCCAGAGTCTCCTGATCGCGCATCAGCTCGCCGCCTGGCAGCCCGCCCCAGACCAGCAACTGCTGCAAACAGCCCTCGACCTTCTCGGGTTCGCGCCAAGAGACCCAGTTGAGAGGGAAGAACGCCCGGTTGACGCACGCTATCGCAGTCATTCGCAACCCGGCCGGATTCACGCCCTCCAACAGGACCATGTCGGTGCCGGCACCACTCTCGATAGTCGCCAGCTTGTTCACGAGAATAGCCTTTCCCGCCCGGTGGGCCAGGTCGAAGCAGATCGGACCTAACACCTGATGGTTGCGGTTTAGATCGTAGGCACGCTTGTTGTGCACCATCGACACGCCGTCGTCGTGCGCACAGTCGAGCTTCTGGATGGAGAAGTTGTCCACAAAGATTCCCGGCGCCTCGGAATAGGCCTCCAGCAGGAGCTTCATCTGCTCGATCAGATGCTTGCCGAACGGACTGTCCGGCTGGGCGTGCAGGGCCGGCTCGCCGTGGAACTGGACCAACGGCTCGCCATCCTCGCCGCGCATCAGATCAGACGCGAACCGGCGTTCGATCGTCTCCGGGTTGGCATGCACGTTGTAGAAATACATGAACGGGCCGATACCGACCTCGAGCAACTTTTGGATCAAATCGCGGTTGCCCCCCAACGACACCGGATCGGCACGATGGGGTTGGCAGACCCATTGCAGCGCCGGATCCTTTAACGCCTCCGGTGTCACGTACACACCGTACTCGGGAAAATGCCCGTGGATCTCCAGGCACGTCGCGCGCGATTCTTTGAGCCGCGTGAATGATCGTATGCGGCCCGGCCGGTCGCTAAACAGACGCGGTGGGGTCGTGATGCCGTACAGCCCCTCCCACTTCCGCGCCGCGGGAACCGGCTCGAACAGCTCCGGGTACGTGCCCACGTAGTGGCCCAGCACCGACCGCCACCCAGCCTTGCGCCCGGCCAAGACGATGGCGAGCCGCAACTCTCGCCCCGGCCGCAATCCCACCAGGTGGTGCGCCACGCGAAGCATCTGGAGATCCTCGACCCGGCGTATGACGCCGTTTGCCGGATCGCAGATGTTCTGGGTGTAAACATCGAACATGATCTGAGTCTTGCGCACGTCCGGCGGGGAGAACACAGCCAATCCGTTGTCGCTGCCCCAAATGCCGACCAGGGGAATCACCGTCCCGTAGGCGTTGTGATCCGTGTGGCCGTAGACGTACCGATACGGCGTTACGCCGTCGGTCTTGTGTCCAACGAGATCGTTCGGGCCCCAGAACTGCCAGCCGAACGGCAGCGGCAGCATCCAGCACACCTGGACGGAGCGATCCTGCTGCTGACCGTCGAGCAATGAAAGGCTGACTTCCCACCGAATGCCCGCCGCTGTTTCGGCGAAGCGCTGCCGGATGCGAAACGGCACCCCTTCGTACTGCTGAGTGAAGCTCAGCTCTTTTCGACCGTCGGACGTGCCCACGTGCCAGTCACTGATTTGCCCAGAGGCATGCAGTGGTCCGTAGGTGCGTTTGCCCAGAAGGTCCACGACTTCCACAAACCCGTATGGCTTGTCGCTGCCCGCCGGGTGAGGGACGGCCGTCTCCTTCTGGGCAGGCCCGACGCGGAGCGACACGACCTGCCCCGTGCGGCCATCTACGGCAACCGACGCGCCGGACGCGCTCAGCGACACCTGTTGCGGTTCGGCGACCTCCTGGCCCAGGCCCGATCTCTGGCACAACACCACAAGGCAGACCTCCGCCAACGCCCTGCCAAGCCACTCCCAACGCCCGCACAGAAAGCTCATAGAACTGCCATCCTCCACAGCGACCGGACCGATCTTGAGGCCTTCACAGCCCGGTCAAGGCTAACAACGCCTGCCGCCCCGTTCTCCTGCAAGGAAGCCAGACCGGGGACGCCGAGCGGTTACCAGACCGTGAATCCCGACGGTTGTCAACTTGCCGGAAAACTTGCCCCTCGGCCCGGCCGCAGCAGCGCCAGCCGATTACACGAAATGATGGCAGGAATGTGACATGAGTCGCCCCACCCACGCCGCCGCCGGATCGCAGTATCGGGCGGTGTGATTGGGCGGGTCACCGGGTCGTCTTGCCGCGACCGGCGCTGGCGCGGGGCGTTGGCTCGCCCCGCTTCCGTGGCGATTGGGCGTCGCGTTTGGTGGCTGGCTGACCGGTGGCCGCACTTGGCGGCTTCTTCGTTCGCGCTTGGATCGCTACGATCAGTGTGCCTCCCGAAGCAGGCCATCCCCCGCAGAGCTGGTACTTGCCCGTGCGCAACTGAATCTTGAGTTGTAGAAGCAACTTTTGTTCCTTGCCGGTGCCGCGGACAGCCTTCAGGGTCAAAGAGACTTTATCATCCTTGACCGCGGTCGGTGTCGCTTCGAGCACATACGGAGCGACAAGCTTGGCCTTCCACGTGCGGCCCAGTTGGACGCTCCTGGCCTGCCGACCGGCCAACCGGTAGCTCGAGAACCTGAAGGTGGGCTTCAACTGCTTGGCAAGTTGCTTGAGCTTGGGGTCTATGCGTTCGTCGTCATTGCTGGCGACGATCGTAAGCACCTCCAGCTCGACAGCGTTCGTTTCCTTGCTTTCAGCCGCCCGAGCCACAGCGCTGCCCGACGCCATGCCCACCAGCGCCACCAGCACCCCAAAACGCAAGACCACAGCGCCGCCCAACGTCGTCATGTAGCTGCCTCTATTCATCAGCCCTTCTCCGCCTGTGAACCGGCGACCCACACCACCAAAACGCCGTCTTGCCCGGCCGTAATGACCATGGGGGTTCCGTCTTCGTCGAACGCTTCCATCTGCTCAATCTCGGTGTCGGCAGCCGTGGCCAGCACCACCGGAGCTTCGGCCACGGGTCCCGCCTGACGCTCACCGAACGGCGCCATCCACACGGTCAGCAGGATGGCCGCCGCCACACCCACCGCCGACACCGCCGCCCACCTACGCCACGCATTCCTCGCCCGCAGCACCGGGTGCGGAATCGCCTCCGGCCGCGTCTGCTGGTCGATGTTGGCCCATACCTGCCCCCATCGGGCGGCATCAACCGGCGGCGGCCCTTCCGAAACGTACACACGCTTGACCGCAGCCAGCCTGTCCACCTGGCGGGCACACGCAGCACAGCTTTCAAGATGCGCGCGCATCTCCGCCGGCAGCGACGATGGAACCACGTCCCACTCGCCGTCGGCGATCGCCGCCAAGTAAGGTGCGTACTTCTCACAGGACGTCATCGCTGCACATCCTTCCGCACGCCGGCTCCGTCGCTCTCAGCCAGATCGGCCAGCATCTCGCGAAGTCGGTGGCGCGCGTAGTAAATTCGACTCATCACCGTCCCAATGGCCACCTGCTGCACCTCGGCAATGTCGGCGTAACGCATCCCGCCGTCGGCGTGCAGCACGAACGCCTGTCGCTGCTCTGCCGGTAGCTCATCCAGGGTCCGAGCCAACCGTCCAGCCAGGTCGGCACGCTCGGCGCGCGACGTCGGGTCAGCGGCTGGGTCGCCGTCCGGCAGATCCCGTGCAGCGTCTTCCGAGCCGGCGTCCAGCGATACCGATGCCCGGCGCCGACGACTCCGTCGCACGTCCACCGCCCGGCGCGAGACGATCCGCAGCAGCCACGTGCGGAACGACGAGGCCCCGGCAAAGTCTCGCAGTCCCTGAAACGCCCGAATGAAACTGTCCTGCACCACATCCAGCGCGTCCTCCTGCCGGCCGACCAGACGCCACGCGACGCGGTAAGCCACGTCCCGATGGCGCTCAAACAGCACGCGCCAGGCGTTCTCGTCGCCCTCACGCGCCCGCTCGACCAGCGCAGCCTCATCTTCGTAGACGCTGGAGCTGTCCATCCTATTCGAAGTCCCCAAGAGCCAGCCCCGCAACACCCATCAGCGTCCTAGGTGGGTCAGCCAACCGCTCGGGGCCAGGATAAGCCGCCTACGCTGCCGACACCAGCAGCCCTCACCGGTGCGTGCAGCGTAGCAGAAGGCCCGCATTTAATAAACTTAGGAAAATAGTTTCGTTTCGGAAAATAACTTCCCGCCCCGCTCGTCTATGCGGGCGTGTGAACCGGCCAATCGTGGCGACAGTGGGTCGCCCGGGGCCGGCAGACGGGACAACCGGTAAAGGAGGTCGAGCGATGAAACACCTCACTGTCATGACGACGATCGTTTTACTTTGCGGCGTACCCACGGTGCAGGCAGCTTCGGCTACGGCGGTGTCTGTCGCGACCAACGGTGGATCGAGCAGCGCAACGGCGCAGGCCGTCGGAAACGCCGACGCCACCGCCTACGCCGGAGCCACCAACGGCGGCCGAGCGGTCGCCGACTCGACGGCCATCGGAAATCGGCGAGGCTATGCGGCCAGCGATGCAGTAGCCATCGCCGATCGCGGGTTGGCTGTCAGCACGTCGCGTGCCGACGCCCGCGGCCAACGCGGCGGACGTGCCGTCGCTACCAGCGAGAGTGTGGCCGGCGCCATCGGCGGGGTGGCCATCAGCAATAGCGAAGCCGTCGCCCGCGGCGCGTTTGGCGGGACGGCCCACAGTCGGAGCTACTCGACCGCGCTGAGTCGTTGGGGCCTGGCCGTCAGTGACAGCAAGACCTCCAGCAATGGACTGTTCGGCGGACGTGCGACAAGCGTCAGCGACTCGCTGTCGGACACCTACGGCGGCGTGGCGACCAGCCGCGTCATGACAACCAGCGACGCCCGCTATCGCGCGACGGCTGTGGCTGACGGCATTGGTGTCAGCATAAGCGGCCAGAAGCGCCACAGCCAAGTGGATGCCCGGGCGGTCAGTCGCTCCACGTTGCGTGCGTCCGGCCGGTCGCGCGTGGCGGCGGTCGAGGTGCGACGCTGACGATGGCTGCGATCCAATGATCGCAGTGCAAATTGGCAACGAACACTCAAAACAACGCATGGATATGCACAGAGTAAGGAGACACAAAATGAAACGCTTGATGACAACCACGATCACGCTCTTGATGGGCCCACTCGGTATGACAACGGTTTTCGGCTCGGAGGCGGCGACGCAAGCGTCAGTGACCAACGGACGGAGCGGAAACGGCTCGGCGATGGCCACCGCCGAATACGAAGGTGTGGTCGGACTGGCACGGACCCGCACCGAGACGGGCAACGTCACGCTGGCGCGGGGTCTGGCCGTCGGCTTCGACGAGGACGGTCTGAGTGTGTCTCTCAGTCACGGCGTGGCTTCGCGGCGAGGCCCGGCCTACGCGGGCACGTTCAACCTTGCCATCAACACCAACGGTCAGGTGAGCGGCAGTTACGGCGGGGTCCTCTCCCGCGGCGGGTCGAGCCGCTCGGCGATGGCGGGAGGCAGTGTGTACGCCGCACCGCGAAGCGGTTCGGCTTCGGCGTTCGCCACCGGGCAGACGCGCGGCGGTGGGACAGTCAAGGCCAGCACCCAGTCGTACCAGCGCCGCGTTCAGGTGGCGCGCCGGGTCCTGCGAACGGTGAAGGTCATACGCCGACGACGCTAGGCGCCCAGGGACGGTTGGGAGACCGTGTCGAAAGAGCCGTTTCACACAGACGTGCGGAACGGCTCTTGCGCTGCGCTGTGAACACTCAGCCACGTGTGCCACCGCTCTCGATCGGTGCCTGCTCGGCCCACCGGACGCTCAACCCGTCCTGCACAAAAGCTGCTTCAAGCACCTCGCTGCATCACTGCTCAAGAGCAGTGGCACACGGGAGACGACCTGGTGGTTCGCTCACGCGGGGAATGCTTCGATCTCGTCGAGGTAATGCATCTCCGGCCTTCCCGCCAAGCCGGCCCGCTCCATGGCCTGACGCAGATCCTGGGATGCGGCAAACGTACGCGCTTTGGCGTTATCCTCCCACTCAAAGAGGATCACCACGTCGTTCGGGTCCTGGGTACTGCGGAACAGGCGCCCCCCCTTGCAGCCCGCCAGCTTGCGTATGGAAGCATGGGCATCGAACACTGCCTTGAAATGCTGGTAGTCCCTGACTCGGTGGTGCAAGAGGAACTGCGCCATCTGGATATCTCCTTGGGCCATGAGGTCGATGATTGTAAGTGATTTTGCCGCCCATGGCACGCGTGCCAAGTCGCGCGAGCGTCCGCGGGGGTGGCCCAGGTCCTTCTCTGGACCTGGGGGACACGATGATTGGCCGTGGTCGATTGCGCCGTGTGCCACCGCTCTTGAGCGGTGATTTTCCACACCAACGACCCACCCGTCGGAAATGCATGAGATGGGTGGCGCGGTTCTTGACCCGGGGCACACGATGATCTGCCGCGGTCGATTTCAGTTTCATGGGGCGTGCAACTGCCCCTTTTTCAGGATTCCCTGTTACCGCTTGTGGGCCACAGCACCCGCGGTAGAATACTCGGCGACGAGGCTGTGGTCGGGATCCCGAGCTGCGTGGCCGGCCGCCGGCCGAGCGTTTCTGGACACACGGGGCGGACTGCGGACACCAGATCAAAGGGAACACCAAAATGATGCTATCCAAACGCGGCGGTAGAACTTTTATGTCGACGATTCTACTGGGTCTGGTCGCCCTGCTGACGGCGGGCTGCGTGAGCTACTACAAGGTGACCGACACCAACAGCGGCAAGGTCTATTACACCCAGGCCGTCACCAACAAGGACAGCGGCGCCGTGGCCTTCACCGATGCCGAGACGAAGGCGAACGTCACGCTCCAATCGTCCGAGGTCAGGGAGGTCTCGGAAGACACGTTCCGGGAGGGCGTGGCGGCGGAGTGAGCTAAACGTAGGCGCGCGACAATCCGTGCCGACCGGCTACGATCCGTCACGCTCACTCTGATCGACTCCAGGGTCGCGGTTTTGTGCGTTAGCTTCCTGAGCATCCATCCCTGTTGTGATCGCCTCAGCAAGTGGCTGAATGGGGCACGCGGCAAGCACACGGTCTTTCCTCGACCAACCGCTTTGAACCGCAATCACCCAATACGGGTCTTTGCTGTCACCAGTTCTTTTCACCGCGAAAACCGGGCCACCACTCATTCCGCCTATGTCGTGCAGCGTGATTTCCCTGCCACCAACGTTGCCCGTGGTTATAGGAACTTTTGCGTAGAAGCGTTTCGCAGTGGATTTTAATACCGTCGGGGGGTCGTCAATGGCTCTGAGCGGCAGCAATGGTGTGCCGAGAGCGACATTCACGTTGCCCACGTCTCCATCGAAGGTCACCGATATCTCGCGGGCATCCCGGGGGAACCCCAACAAGAAATAGGCGTCTGCCGAATCCGGGATGTCGCGCCAGGCGTTCTCACCCAAAGCGCGAACACCGCCAGCCCTGAGGAGAGAGACAAAGCCCTGACGAAGGGGAATGACTCCGTAGTCCAGTCCGTCATGATAGATGTACGACCATGGGGTCTCACTTAAAGTGAAGGGGATCGAGGGCAATTGCTTCTTGGACCCGAAGCCATCCACCAACTGCGACCTGACAATTCGGCGTCCAGCTGCCAAGCGCGTGTCTAATTCGTGGAAGACGTGGCCAGCAGTAATGAGAAACCACATTCCGCGTACAGAAAGCACAAATGTAGAAATAGCAAACGCCTTCGGATCGAATTCAGCTATGCTATCGCCATTGGCTTCGGGATCGCATTTCGCGTCGAGGCAACAGAGACCAACCACGTGCCGGCAAAACTCCTTAAGAAGCGGGTCCTCGGGTTGCTCGAGATCATCGGGCTCTTCCATCACAACTCAAGCCTCCTGGCGTAAGTTCGCACCGTCTTCTGTAAGCGCCCATAGACGGCACTGTTGGACCTGTGGGCAGTTCTCCACGTTCCACACGCGCTCATTCCCAGACTGGATACCGGGGCTATTGCCAACGTCGCAATTATGGCGTTTCGGACAGGGTTTGGCAAGGGCGTTATTCGAACTGCCAGGGATGGATCCAGGGGCGGTGGGCCATTCCCCCACCTTTGCGGACGCAAAGGCTGGGGCACCCGCACCACAAGCAACCGCGACAAATCATCGTGTCCCCCAGGTCCAACGAAGGACCTGGGCCACCCACCACCTGCGATTACGGCAGCGGCAGCTTGCCGTCGGCTTCGGCCTGAGCGGCTGTCTGATAGCCGACGAAGCTATCGCGAGTGATCAGGACAGCCAGCGGATCATCGATGTGGAAGTAATGCCGGCCCTTCGTGTTGGCAACGAATTGCACACCTTCTGCGTCGACCTTGCCAACCCAACTGAACGGCGGCGGCTTGTCGGCGGCGAGCGTTGACAATGGAAGGGTATGAGCCGGCAGCAACCCGTAGGTTTCCGGCGTGGCGGGAAAGCGACCCGCTAAGTCGGCACGCAGTTGATCGGCGTCGAGCGCAACGGCCGGCGGCTTCCACACACCTTCAGCCCCGTCCCTCGGCGAGTGCACGTGCTGAAGCAGCCCGAGCCGCCCGATCAGAACGATCAGGATCAAGACCAACGCCACCGCACTACCGGCGCCCAACAGCGACTGCCACACCGGCCGAGAGGGCGCCGCCGGTGCGGCCACCGACCCGCCTCTCGCTCGCCCCGCAGGCGACGACTCGGCAGGCCAGCTCCCCGCGTCCCACCGGGCGTCGGTGGCGTGCGAGGGCGTCGGGCTGGGCATGGCCACCCACGAGCCCGACCCCGACGCCAGCGGATGGGCCGGCTCGACCGCGGTGCCGATGCTCTCAGCCCGCAGCGCAACGGCCATGTCGGCCGACGACGGGCGCTCGGTGGGATCCTTGGCCATCGCCCGCTGTACGAGCTTTCGCAGTGTGTCGGGGCAGTCGGGACACTTCTCGCGCGGGTCGGGCGGCGGATCCTTGACGTGCCTTCGGAAGATCTCCTGACTGTCCTTGCCGGGAAACGGCACCGAACCGGTCAGCGCGAAGTAGAGCGTGCCGCCCAGCCCGTACACGTCGGCCGCCGGCGTGAGCGTGCGACGCAGGATGACCTCGGGGGCCATGTACTGCGGCGTGCCCACCAGCAGCCGATTGGTGAAGTCGAACGGGTCGTTCGGGTCGTCGAGCCGCACCAGGCCGAAGTCGGTCAGCTTGCACCGCCCGGTCCGCGTGAGCATGAGGTTGGCGGGCTTGATATCACGATGGATCACGCCCGCCTGGTGGGCGGCGGCCAGGCCCGTGGCGCCGTCGGCCACGATCGGGCACGCCCGCACCGGCGGCAGCGGACCGATCGCCCTGACGATGCTCTGGAGCGTACCGCCTTCGAGCATCTCCATAGCGATCACCCACCAGCCGCCGTAGCTGTTGATCTCGTAGATGGGCACGATGTTCGGATGGTCGATCCGCGTCGCCGCTCGCGCCTCGCGCAGGAACTGCTTGACGCGCTCGACCTCGGGCATGCCGCGGATCTGCTTGCGCAGCACCTTTAGCGCGACGATGCGTCCCAGGTGAATGTCCTCAGCCTGGATCACCCGGCCCATGGCCCCTTCGCCGATGGTCCGCAAGAGCTTGAAATGACCCAGAACCTTGCCCACCCAGGCGGGCTGCTCGTCGGGCTCGGCAGCGGCTGGGCGGTCGGCGGCGGGTGCCTCGGGGGTCGTCTGCTCCTGGTCTACGGGCTCGAGTTCGACCGACGTGGGGTCGGCGATGACGCTGGCCTCGAACTTGGCGTCGTCCTCCAGGCCCACCAGTCTGGTCTGCGAATCATCCATCCGTCGATGCCCTCGCCTCGACCAAGCCGGTGAAGTACAGGATCGTCAACACGCTCTGCCGCTGTTCGCGGCCCTCGCTTACGTCTCCTTCATCGGAACCGATGGCGATAAAGCCGGTGTCGCCCAGCCGGCAGATGGCCTCGATTTTCATATCGGGGGCCTTGGCGAACAGGACGGGTGCGTCGCTCTTGCGTCCGCTCCACCAGAACAGCGCGCTGTCGAGCCAGTTGGGCGGATAGGGCTGGTCCTTGTCGAGCTTGGGTCCGGCGCTGCGGCCCGCGACGATCAGATAGCCCTGCGTCACGGGGTCCCAGCAGATATCGGCGATGCCCCGTTCGCCCAGATCGAGGACGAACAGGTCGGTTACCTCCAGCAGGCTGGGGTCCTCGGCGTCGAACGCGCGGTCGACGTTGGCGATGGCGAACAGCATCGCGCAGTCGGCGGGCATCGGGTTGCGCATGCCGCACAACAACGTGTCTGCGTTGGGCGTGAAGGTGATGCCCTCCACATTGCCCCAGCGATAGGTGTTCTTGTTCGGGCCGGGAAACTCGCCGTAGAAGGCGCGATACGGCTGCACGCCCAGCGTGTCGAATTCCTGCTGGAGACGCTGCCTTAAATGCCCCCCTTCCATCACCACCGCCTGGGGGCGGGTGGGGTTTCCGTCGGGCCCGATGTGGCAGCGCAGCATGTGTCTGCGTTTGGGCAGGGGCAGCTCGCTGCGGTCGTTGCTCAGCGAGCAGGAAACGTAGACGACGTATCCTCCGTCAAGGGCGGGCCGGACGGTGACGGACTCGGCGTCGTCGAGAATCTTTTCCTCATTGCCAATCACCGGGCGGACTTGCGGCTCGCCGATCTGACAAGTCTCGACATTGAACGGCACGGTGAACAACGCGTGTCCATGCCGATCGCTGGTCACCAGAAACGCGTCGCCGATCCACGCCATGCCGCTGCACTCGAGCGGTTTGGGCTCCAGGCGCTGGTTGGAGGTGGCCGTCCGAATCGAGATGTCGCGTTGGGCGATGACCGGCGGATCGACGACGCCGAAGCGAATGTCCAGCACGTCAAACGTCTGTCGCTGCGTCCCCGATGGCGCGTCAGCCGGCAAAGCGGCCGAACGCCCCGCAGCCCACATCGCCCCCAGCGCCACGGTGCACGAGGCGAGGCAGATTGCCCACCGTCGGGTCTTCTTCATCGATGAGCCCCCAATGCCAGCCAAAACGACCACGCGGTCACCGGACGCCGATCCGTCCTTCTATTTTATTCTACCCACGTCGGCACTTCGGTGATAGCGCCCGCGGCCGGCACGCCAGGCCCCGTCAAGTCAGCAGCGTCACGCCGAACAGTAGCAGAGCGTTGTCGAGCGGCTCGCGCGTGCCGTGCAGCTCGACGCGTCGCACCTGGCGGCGACGCGACCAACTCACTTGCGTGGCGTACAGGATCGATCTTGCGCTGCGGTAGCCCGGCTCGGCGCGATAGCACCACGGCCCGCCAAACAGAGGATGATCCCACAACCCCGCCACGTGCACGCCGTAACGAAGCACCTCTTCGATTCGCTCGCCATCGGCGAAATGGACGACGACTCGACCCATCTCCAGCGACACCGGCTGGCCGTACGTGTCAGCCGTGGTTTCATACGTCTCCGGCTGGCGACACGCTACCAGCAGATGAATCCCTGACGCCCGCACACCAGCAGTCAATTGCACGCGCTGGCTTGATGCCAACTGGATTGGCCGGGCGAAGTCGGGCTCGAACGGCACGGGGCCCGCCCTGTCGGTGTCGCTGTACGGCAGGTCGAACCCGAGTTCGCAACGATTGCGATTCGGCGAGGCAACGAGCAATGGACTCTATGTCGCTGGTGCGATACCACCAGCCGCGGTAGGATGCCCGCCATGGACGGGAGGCGCCGCTATCCCACAAAACCGGGTGGCATGGTCACGCGCAGCGTGGCCATGTGTCGAGCCCGAGCGCGGCGCGCCGCTCTACTGACGGCGGCCGAGCCAGCAGACGTGGCGAGCGACGGTGAGTCCGATGCGTTCGCTGCCGATGTTTGAAGACACGAACCGCGAAAGGGAATTGGAATCATGACGAACTTGATCTGCTCATTACTGGTGTTGCTGTGTGCCTCTGCGGGCATCGCAGCCGAGCTGCAAATCCCCGACACCATCGTGACCCGCAGCGACGTTTTGCACGCGACGCTGAAGCTGGACAAGCCGCTGGCGGGCCAAGGTACGCTCGCGCTAAGGTGGACCGACAGCCATGGCCGCACCGTCACCGAGCAGACCGACATGGTGGAAGTCGACGGCGACACCGTGCCGCTCTCGCTGCCGCTTGGTCGTGCGGTCGCCCTGCAAAACTTCGTCGAGGCCACGCTCACCACAGACGACCAGACCGTCCGCACCGACAAGGCCGAGTTCATCGTTACCCCCGAGTCGACGGTGTGGGACGACTATCAGATAATCATGTACAACGCCTACAAGCCGAACCAGCAGGCGGCCCTGCGCGACGTAGGGATCACCGCCGGCAAGATCTCCAGCGGCGGCACACAACGACCCGACGGTGGGAAGATCTGGTATAGCTACGACTATCGTTTCTATTGCGACCAGATCGCCACCGCGTTCTACGCCGCCTACCACACGCCCGCCTACAGCCCGAAGAACAAGATGCTCAAGCTGGCCAAGGCCGAGTACGTCAAGGACCGCACCAACAAGAAGCCCCTCTATCGTGAGCCGTGCCTGAGCGACCAAAAGGCACTGGGCGAGGCGGTCGACCGACTGCGGACAGCCGTCAAGATGCAGATGCGGTATCGGCCGTTCTTCTACGCCCACACCGATGAGGGCGGCGTGGGCGATCTGGTTGCCGCGTGGGACTTCTGCTTCGACCCACGGACGCTGTCGGCCATGCGCAAATGGCTCATCGAGCAGTACGGATCGCTTGCCGCCATCAACGAGCAGTGGGGTACCAACTTCGCCAGCATGAAGGACGTCGTGCCCTTAACCACCGACGAGATGATGGCCCGCGGCGGCGACAACTTTTCGCCCTGGGCCGACCACCGGTTCTTCATGAACGAGGTGTTTGCCGACACCCTCCTGGCCGGCACCAAGGCCGTCGAGCAGGTCGACCCCCACGCCCGCGTCGGGCTGGTGGGCTGCCAGATGCCCTCGGCGTTCGGGGGATACGACTACTGGCTGCTCTCAAAGGTCATGACCGCGATCGAGCCCTACAACATCGGCAACAACCGCGAAATCTGGTGCTCCTTCGCGCCCGACAAGCCGGCCGTCACCACCGCCTTCGGCTTCGGCGATATGGAGGTGTGGCGGCTGTGGTATCAGTTCCTGCAGGGTGATCTGGGCATCATAATTTACGATGAAGAGAATAGATACCTCGACGCCGACGGCAAACCCACCGAGATGGGCGCCGGCATCGCTCCGACCTACAAGGAGCTGACCGCAGGGCTGGCCAGGCAGCTCGCCCATATGGAGCGCGTCAACGACCCTGTGGCCATTCACTACTCGCACCCTTCGGTGACAGCTCATTGGATGTACGAGGCGATGCCCGAAGGCAAGAACTGGCTGCGGCGCGGCAGTGCGGCCGAGCGACTGCGATGCGACTTCCTTCGACTGCGCGAGTCGTGCGCGAAGCTCGTCGAAGACAATCTGAATCAGTTCTACTTCGTGGCCTATGCCCAGCTCGAAAGCGGCGACTTCGACAAGAGCGACGCCAAGGTGCTCATCCTGCCGCAGTCGATCGCCATGTCCAAGCCCGAGTGCGACGCGATCCGGCGATTCGTACAGCGTGGCGGGACGGTGATCGCCGACTGCCGCACCGCCCTGATGGACAAGCACTGCAAGATGCTGGCGGGCGGACAGCTCGACGACCTGTTCGGCATCGAGCGTAAGGACACCCAATTCACCCCGGGCTCGCCGGGTCTGACGGCCACGCCTGCCGCCAAGAAGGCTGATTTACCGCTGCCTGATTCGTTGCCTGAGCTTCGTGCCGCCGAAACGAGCGTCACACCCACCGCCGACGCGGTCGCCTGGTACCAGGACTCGGCCGGCACGCCGGCGATGATCGTCAAACAGCACGGCAAGGGACGAACCATCTATCTCAACGCCGTCATCACCGACTATCACCGCTGGCGACTCAAGCCCCGTGAAGGTCAACCGCTGAAGGACGTGATCGGCGCGCTGCTGCGGCAGGCCGGCGTCCAGCTGCAGTACGCGGTGGCGGCGGCGGAAGCTGGGCGCCCGCACGCTGTCGAGATCCATCCGTTCCGCTGCGGCGACCTGCGCATCCTGGGACTGCACCGCAACTACCAGCTTCGCGTGTCCGAGCTGGGGCCACCGGAGTATCAGGACCAGAAGGCGCTGGAAGGCCCGATCAAACTTACCGTCGCCCTTGGCGCTCGTCATGCCGTCTACGATCAGCGGGCCGGTAAGTACCTCGGCAAGGTCGAGTCGGTCACGGTCGACCTGGCTGCCTATGAGCCGACGGTCCTGGCAATCCTCCCCGAGCCGATAGAGAAGATCTCGGTGTCGACACCCCTCGACGCGCAGCGCGGCGACTTGGTGAAGGCCACACTCAAGCTCAACGGCCCGCGGATCGGGAGCACGCACGCCTTTCGCGTCGAGGTCGTCGGGCCCGACGGCAAGCCGATGCCCGTCCTGACCCGCACGCTGGTTGCACCCAAGGGGCAGGCCGTCTGGGAGTTCCCCTTCGCCGCCAGCGACCCGGAGGGCCAATATACCCTACGGGTGCGCGACGTGGCCACAGGTGTGCGTGCCGAGCAGAGCCTGACGGTTCGCTGAGCAACGTCGGCGACAGACACCACAATGGGCCGGGTTGGCGCGTACCGCACCGAGGCCCTCACAACAACGTGCGACGCGATTCGACGTACGACTCGTCGGTGCCCAACTGCTCGAGTTGACGGACGTACTCGGCGTGTAGCCGCCGGGCGACGGGCACCTGCTTGCGGAAGACGTTGCGCTTCTGCTTCGGATCTTCCTTCAGGTCGTAGAGCATCGGGCCGCGGTACACCTCACTAAAGATCTCGGCCCGCCGCTGGATCATGTCGATCTCGGCTGTGCTGTGGCCCTGGCCGCCAGCCGGCGACGCATACACCAAAGACCAGCGCCCCATGGTAATCGTCGAGATGACCTGATCGCCCCCCGCCACGAAGCACGCCGAGCTGATGGCGGCGCGACGCGGGCTCTTCCGCTCGCTACGCAGCAACGGAACCAGCGACACGCCCTGACACGTCGACGGCACGTCCAGGCCCGCCAGCTCCAGAATCGTGGGCATCAGATCGGTCATTTGGGCATACCCCCGTACTCGCTTGCCGCCCCGAGCCTTCGGCAGCCGGATCATCAGCGGCACCCTCGCTACCTCTTCCCACAGAGGCGTGTAGAGAACCACTTGCCTGGGCTTCTCGCGGATGACCGCCTTGCCGATCAGACCGTGCTCGCCGTGGTAGAACCCGTGATCGGTGGTGAGGATCACCGCTGTGTCGTCGGTGAGCCCCAGCTCCTCGATCCGCCGCAGCAGATGTCCCAGCCAGCGATCCACCAGGGTCACCTCGCCGCAGTACAACGCGTGGGCATGCTTGAGTTCGGCCTTGCTGAGGTAGCTGGCGAAGTCATAGCGCGGGTAGGTGACCTGATCGCCCTCGTAGCCAGGGTCGTATAAGTCGACGTAATGCCGAGGCGGGTCCCACGGCTCGTGCGGGTCGAACGTATCGACGTAGAGGAAGAAGTTCTTCAGCCGACGGTTCCGCTCGAGCCAGTCGGCCGCCTCCCGGAACGTGCGTGCGCAGTGGTGATCCTGCTCGTGTCGCCACGTGGCCGCGTTGCGCAGGTGCTGGCGCGCCGACCCGGTCGCCCCGCCACGCAACTTGCTCGGGTCGCACGGATACATCACCTCGGCCGGGTCGGTTCGCAGGCGGTCGTTCTCCTGACCGCGAACCCAGATCCAGCCATCGAATCCCCGATCGAAGTGGAACGCGTTCTGGCTGATGTGCGGGGTGTCGTTGACCATCTGGGTGACGCAGCCGCCGTCTCGAAGGCATTGGGCCAGGATCACCTCGTCACGACCCAGCGGGGACCACGTATCGTACGTAAAGCAATATCTGCCGGTCATCAGATCCTTGCGATTGGGCACGGTCGGGAAGGATGCGACGTAGGCGTCCTGGAAGACGTGGCTCTGCCCCGCCAGACGGTCCATATTGGGTGTGTGCATCCATTTGCAGCCGTACGCGCCGATTCGGTCCCTGCGCAACGTATCTGAAACAATGAGTACGATGTTCACCTGGGGCTCCTCACAACCATGCGTTACCACGGATCGGCGGGTCGGTCGATCGTCGATCCCTGCCGCACCGCCGCCGGTGTTCGCCCGCGCCGATTCCGGGTCAGGGGCGAGGCCGCACCAATCGACCCACAATCGCTCGACGAACTGACGAGTCTACATAGAAATCCTAATACACCTGGCTTTTCAACCACAGCTATAATTTGCAGAACGACGATAGAAGCATGTTCGCAGCGCGCGCGAACGGCCCGTAGTGGCACGGGTTAGCTGGTCGCTTTAGGCGGCCAGCTTTTTTTGTCGACCCCCGCCACCCCCCTGCCACCGCAACCCCTTTTTTTTTGCCCACAGCTAAACCACAGATGATGAGCACATCACCGCGGCCCACACCTGGCCGGTGCCGGCTACTATGCTACATGCTCCGCCCCGAACGTCACGCCGGACTACGGGTCCACAACTTCCCGTCCATGGATCGGTAAGGCCACGGGCAAATGAAGGATGCAACGGGGCATGTCTACACGCCTTTGATGCGTGGCCCGGTATGCGAGTGCTTGGTGGACTTTGGTGCGGCCAGCGTCCTAGGTGGCTGTATGGTCATATGGTTTGTGCTGCCGAGACGGCTCGCCCGCAGATTCGTGCCTCCGAACCGCCGACTCTCGGCGCCGGCATCCTGGCCTGCTCGGTCGCCAGGCGGGTCGGCACGACGCACGCCCGTGACCCCCGATGTGCCCCAGGGGGCGGCGGCGTGCACATTTCGGAAGAAGTTTATCTGTTGCATGGCCAGGGCGAGCGCGTTTATACTCGTTACGCAATACGCCCGACATGCGGGCTGGCTGGCGAAGCCGGGGAGCAACCCGATGTTTGCTGCGTCGCGCACTGCTCATCCGGCGCTGGTGATCAGAAGGGCGCCCCATAGCGCGGTGCACCTCTCCACCAGAGGGGGCCTGTCGCTTTAGGGGAGCCGCATCCTGGAGGTTCGACCGAATCTCGCACCGGCCTGACAACCACAGAGGGCTGAACACGGCCATGGGCAAGGACCCACTGAACGCCGAGCTTGAAGCCTTGCGAGAGCAGGTGGCGCGCCTTCGCGAGAGCGAGCGGCAGTACCGTCATATCGTCGAGACGGCTTTGGAGGGCATATGGATCCTCGACGCGCAGGATCGGACCCGCTTCGTCAACGGCAGAATGGCTGAGATGCTTGGCTACACCAAGGCTGAAATGATCGGCGCGCCGCTGCTCGACTTTATGGACGAAGAAGGTAGAGCTATTGCGCGAGCCAAGCTTCAGGAGCGCCGACAGGGAGTCAGAGAACAGCACGACTTCAGGTTCCGGCGAAAGGACGGAACGGACCTCTGGGCGATCGTTTCGACCCACGCGATCTTCGACGATGACGGCCGCTACGAGGGCGCCCTCGGGATGATCACGGATATCACGCAGCGCAAAACAAGCGAGGAGACGCTGCGAAGAAGTGAAGATCGATACCGCACAGTCTCGGAGTTTGCCTCGGACTGGATCTACTGGCGCGGTCCTGAAGGCGACATGCGCTACGTATCGCCCGCCTGCCAGGACGTGACGGGGTACAGCCCGGATGAGTTCCACGCGTCGCCCGGCTTGCTCGATGAGGTGGTCCTTCCCGAGGACCGCCATGTGTGGCAGGGGCACTGTCATGCCACCGGGCATGAGAAGCGGCATGAGCCCAAGGTGTTTCGTATCGTGACCAAGGACGGTCAGATCCGGTGGATCAGTCACGTATGCCGCCCGGTTTTCGACCGGCAGGGCCGCTTCCTGGGCACCCGTGCGAGCAACCGTGTCGTTACGGAGCTTAAAGAGGCCGAGCAGGCGTTACGACAGACCAACGAGCTGTTGGAAAGGGTATTCGATACCACGCACATTTTAGTTGCCTTCATGGATGCGGATTTCAATTTCCTTCGCGTCAACCGTGCCTATGCGGAAAGTGATGACCGGACGCCTGAGTTCTTCGTAGGCAAGAACCACTTCGATATCTATCCGCATCCGGAAAACGAAGTCATTTTTCGCGAGGTGGTGGCGAGCGGACAGCCCCGGTCCTTCTATGCCAAGCCGTTTGAGTACGCCGGACATCCTGAACGCGGCGTGACCTACTGGGACTGGACGCTTCATCCGGTCAAGCCGGCTTCCGGGCAGGTGGAGGGGGTCTTGCTGTGTCTGGTCAACGTAACCGAGCGCGAGCAAGCCCAGGGGCAACTGCGGCAGAGGCAGGCGGATCTGGCCCACGTGTCACGGCTCAGTACCATAGGTGAGATGACATCGAGTTTGGCACACGAGATCAACCAGCCGCTGGCCGCCATCGCCAACTACGCCCAGGCTTGGCTCCAGGCCATAAGATCCGGCCGCTTAGATGCCGAAGAGCTCCGGGAGGACGTCACGCAGATCGCCGCCCAGGCTGAACGAGCGGGCCAGATCGTGCGGCGCGTCCGCAGCTTTATTCGCAAGGAGGATACGCAGCGAACACGCGTCGACATCGCTGACCTGGTCCGGGAGGCGGCCGATCTGGCCGAAGTCGAGACCCGTGAGTACGGGGTCGTGCTGCGATTGGAGCTGGACGGTGCGACCCACCCGGTCGTCGCCGACGCCATCCAGATCGAGCAGGTCATTCTGAACCTGGTGCGAAACGCGTTGGAGGCCATGAAACACCGGCGGAAAAAGGAGCGTAAGCTGTCGATCCGCACCGCTGCCGTGGACGACGGCTGTGTCGAGGTGGCCGTTCGCGACAGCGGAACGGGACTCTCCGCGGATCATCAGGCGGACCGCTTGTTCGAACCGTTCTTTACCACCAAGCCTGAGGGAATGGGCATGGGTCTGGCCATCAGCCGAACCATCGTGGAGGCCCACGGTGGCCGCCTGTGGGCCTCAGGCAATCCGGACCACGGCATGACCTTCCGTTTTACGCTGCCGGCTGCCCAGGGAGAGCAGAAACATGCCGACTGACCCGACAGTGTTCATCGTGGACGACGACGAAGCCGTGCGCCACTCTCTGCGGCGGCTGATCGCTTCGGCGAGCATGGCGGTGGAGGACTATGCCACCGCAGAGGAGTACCTGAGCCATTGCGACCCGTCGAGGCCCGGGTGCCTCGTTCTCGACGTCCGCATGCCGGGGGTGAACGGCCTGGAACTGCAAAAGATGCTCCAGCAGAAAGGGATGAGAATCCCAGTCATTATTATCAGCGGCCACGGCGACGTGCCCAAGGCCGTACAGGCAATGAAAGGCGGCGCCGTCGATTTCATCGAGAAACCCTTCAAGGGCGAAGCCCTGCTCGATCGCATCCGGCAGGCCATCGAGTGGGACGGGCAGATCCGGCGACGACAGGCCCAGCAGGCCGAAGTCCAGTCGCGCTTGGCGCTGCTGACCCCACGAGAGCGCGAGGTCATGGAGTTGCTGGCGACCGGCACGCCCGTCAAGCAGGTGGCGTACCAACTCGGCCTTAGCAGAAAGACCGTGGACGTCCACCGCTCACACATCATGATGAAACTCCAGATCGACTCGCTGGTGGAGTTGGTTCGTATGCTTCAGTTCGTTCAGCAACCGTCGGGTTCGTCGGGGACGGGCGAGCAACCGCCGACCTGAAGCTCCGCTCGTCGGCCATGCCCATTCGAGCCGTCCAGGTGTCTGGGGCCTGTACGACCCGCCCTTCGGCCGACCCAACTAGCGTGAAACCCAGCAATTGGCCGCAAACGTCCGGCGGTCAACTGCATATTTTTTTCTGTACACCTCAACCCTTTGCGATACCTGGATGCGTAATCGAACTGCTTGTTTACAGGCGGTTTACAGATCTGCTGTCGCAGATGGCCACTATGCCTAAGCAAAAGCCCTATGGCCCATAAGGGGTTTATCGTGTATTCACAAGACAACCGTCGGGTGTCTGTGCGACGACGGTAATCCTTAAGCGAACCGGAGGACCCCTCCCGCGTTCGGGCGATCCGGCGGGGGGCCGCGAGAGCCGATCCCACGCCGGGCGGACCACGGATGTCCGCGACAATCGGTGCCCGGCCGTCCATGGGCCACAGGAACTTTGGCTGTCTCGAAACGAGGCGGCCGGTGCACCGACCGTCGGCGCAAACGCTCGCCGCAGCCTGGCGGAGCACGGGGGTGCCGAACATCTGCGACCGCTTTCGCCCAAGGAGGCAAGGAGGTCAGCATGCCAAAAGTGGCACGACAGATGACGCCAAGCGTCAAGCTTCCACCGCCGTCCATCCTGGGACGATTTTCTACCGCCGATCGCGAACTGCTGACCAGCGCCGCGCGAGATCCGGTCGGCTACATCACCCATTCGTCGTTTCGACGGCGCGGCGTCGAAGAACTGTTCTTCGACGGCAAACTCGACCTGATAGCGGTCGCCCCCATCCGGTTCGTCACGCCGCCGCCCATCGCTCGTGATCGCGCCACGGACGGCCCAATCACCTTCACGACCGAACAGGAGCAGAGGGCGTTTCTGCGCTTCAACTACGCACGGTCGAGGGTGTTCCGCATTCTATGGGCGCGACGCGGGCAGAGACTCTCCTTCACCCAGGTCCGCGAACTCATTGCCTGGCAGCGGCTTGCGCTGCATTGTCGAGCCGAGATCGTGCAGGCGAATATGGCTTTGGTGCTGGCGATGGCAAAGCGATCGCGCCTCACCGGCGTGGATCCGGCGGAGTTGATCAGTGAGGGCAACATGGCCCTGCTGCGGGCCGTCGACAAGTTTGACTGCTCGCGAGGGTTCAAGTTCAGTACGTACGGCTGCCGCGCCATCCTCAAAAGCTTCAGCCGCGTCGCCATGCGTACATCGCGCTACCGCGGACGTTTTCCCACCGAGTTCGATCCAGCCATGCAGAAAAGCGACTATCTCGAAACGCGGCGGGAGAACACCGAGATCGATTGCGTCGACGAATTGCGGGCCATCATCGCCAGAAACTCGGTCAACTTCACCAAGGTGGAGGAAACGGTGATCCGGGCACGCTTCGCCCTTGATACACCCGAGGATCAGAGACCCGAGCCCATGACCCTGGAAGAAGTCGGCCGCGTCATCGGCGTGACCAAGGAGCGCGTTAGACAGATCCAGAAGAAGGCTCTGGCCAAACTCCGAGCCGCGCTGGAAGAGAGCGTGCTGGCGGCCTGATCCATACACCGCCCACACCCGACGCGAGGTACGACTTTCCAGGCGCCAACCCGCGGGGAAGAACGTGGCGGCGAGTCGAACAGGCTCGTCGCCGGTTTCGTTTGTCGGCCTTTCACCTGCCGTGTGAGACGGCCTTTGCGTCCGGTAAGCTTCGCCCTGTGTGCGGGACGAACGTGCGGCCCTGTACAGCATCGGAACGCCGCAAAGCCAGCAAGGATCATTACGGACCTTGCGGCGCTTGCGGTTGGATCGTACATTCCAGCAAGTGAGCCGTGGGCTGCTTCGCCGGGCAGGCCTAGCGTAAACCACAATATCTTTCCGCTGCCTGAGCCATGATCGACGAACAGTTCAACGAACAACTTGCCAGACTGCACAAGGCCATCGAGTGGTTACCTCCCGGCGGGGCGAAAGACAGGCTCGAATCCCTGGCGCGCGAAACCCAGCAGCGGCACGACGAGATCAAGCAAGCCGTTACGCAGCGCGGCTCCGGCTCGCAGGAAGCGGCTCCGGACAGGGAGGCACTTCAGGCCAAGCTTGGTGCCATCACCGATGCGCTGGACACGCTCCGGCTGTCGATGGCCTACATCCAGTTTGATATCGAGGCGAAGCGACGCGAGGACGGCGAGTTTTGAACGATGGCCTCCGCCTGCCAGCCAAGCCGCTGCCGCGACGCGTCCGCAGCCTTGTAAGTTGAGGCGGGAGCGCCCCCCATCGCCCCCGCCGTCTTGGACCTCGCTGGGCGACTGTCCACAGTATGCCACGGCGCTGCGACAGGGTGGGTCACACCGCCGCACCAGCCGACGCGACAGGTTCGGTCGTGCCCGCTAGGTGTAGGGCCCGGCGGCCACGCTACCCCCAATCGGTTGACTTTGGCTGGAGAAAAGAAAAGAAAGAATGAGAGCGGCATCCACCTGGGCCGACGGCTTCAGGCCCGCTCCATCGCCCTCTGCCGAACCCGCCCGCGCCTACACCTCGTGGTGATCCCGCGCCGCCTCGAGTAATTCGGCGCGGATCTCGCCTCGCAGCCAGTCGGGCTTGAGCACCGCCGCACCCGGCCCGAGCCCCTTGATCCACCGCTTGAACTCGCTGGTCTCGCCGAGGCAGTAGCGCACCAGAAGTGAGCCGTCGCGCCGGCTCTGAATCCGCTGCGATCGATGCCACTGCCGCTCGGCCACCAGCACGGCCACCGGCCCGTCGAAGCGGCACGTGATGTCGATCTCCCTGCCGCCGGTCGGCCGAACGATACCGAAGCTGCCGGCGAAGAGGTCCTCCAGTAGCAGATCGCCCGGGCGACTGAATCGCTCGGCACTAGGCTCTGCCCGACTGATTCGTGACAGTTTGAACAGCCGAATCGCCCCGGCGCGGACGGAATAGGCGGGCACGTAAAGCTCGCCGCCGTAGAACACGATCCCGTACGGATGGATCAACGTGCTGTACTGCTCGGCCCGCCACGCGCCGCGATAGGCGATCTGAACGACACGGCTTGACACCACGGCCTCGCTGAGGACGCGCAACTGGTCGGCGTGCCTGCGATAGTCGGGTTGACCGGCGGCGCGGACGGCGATCAGTTCGTGCATGTGCTCGAAATGCCTCAGCGCCTGCTGCGGCAGCGTCGAGCGGATCTTCTGGATCAGTGAATCCAGCCCCTCCGCCAGCAGTGTGCCGGCCAGGGGCGCCAGCAGTTGTCGGGCCAGATATAGCGAGACCGCCTCGGGGAAGCTGAGAATGATGGCCTGCCGCTCGATCAACCCGGGCGGCAGCCGCCAGAAACGCTTGCCCGCTTCGTCCGCCTCGTGCTGGAGGGGAAAGCCCGCCTCCTTGAGGACGCGGAGGTCGCGCTGCACGGTCCGGCGGTTGTAGCCGACGATGTCGGCCAGGTCGTCCAGGCAGACACCGACACGATTGCTCTGAAGGACCGACAGCAGCTTCCACTGTCGGATCAGCGATTCGCCTCTGGCCACAGACCACCCCGCAAGCGAAAAGAAGACCAGGCTCGGCGGGCAGATAATAGTGGGGGCGAAACATCCTGGCAAGCGTACCGAGGTCGTGCCGATTCGTGGCTGGCGTGGCTCTCGACAAAAGGCGGACCGATCTGAACCTCGGCCGCGAGAGGAAGGTGATCAGGCAGGCCGGTAGAGCCGACAGGAATTCTGCGCCTACTCCCCGCGGGCAAGCCCATCGTTGTCTCGGATTCCGGCACAACGGCGACCCAGCCATAGCTGACATGTCAGCCTGCGTCGCTATGAATACGGCAAGACAGGAGAAATCCGGTCAGTCGATGATCTAATTGACCCCCGGCTGGGGCAGGGCGCCGCCGGGCATGTCCGGGTCGGGTTTGGCGGCCGGTCGGGCCTTCGGCTTGGCGGACGCCTCAGGCTTGCGGGCCTGCTCGGCGGCCAGCAGGTCGCTAACCGTGGGTTTGTCGAGCGGCTGGCCATCGATGATGCGCTTGACGTCCTCACTGTCGAGCGTCTCGTACTTCAGAAGGGCCTGGGCGATGGCTTCCACCGTGTCACGATGCTTCTCGATCAGCTCGGTGGCTGTGTTTTGCGCCTCATCGATGGTATGGCGAATTTCCTCATCGATCGTCTCGGCGGTGTGGTCGGAGTACTCCTTTGCGCCCGCCTCGGCGAACCAGGGCCGACCGTCGTCGGTCGAGTAGCGAATCGGGCCGAGCTTCTCGTTCATACCCCAGTCGCAGACCATGGTGCGAGCGAGGCTGGTGGCCACCTTGATATCGTTGGCGGCGCCGCTGGTGACATCCTCACAGAACGTCTTCTCGGCGATTCGACCGCCCAGAAGGATCGTTAACTGGGCCATCGCTTGTTTCCGCGCCAGCGTGTACCGATCCTTTTCGGGTAGGTTGAAGGTCGCCCCGAGCGCCTGCCCGCGCGGGATGATGCTGACCTTGTGCAGCGGGTCTGCACCGGGCACGAGGCACTGTAGCAGCGTGTGACCGGCTTCGTGATAGGCCGTCAGCACCTTCTCCTGTTCGTCGATCGCGCGGCTCTTGCGGGCACGGCCCCAGCGGATCTTGTCGCGGCCTTCCTCCAGGTCCTCCTGCTCGACGTACTGCTTGTTGGCCAGCGTGGCCAGCAGGGCCGCTTCATTGATGATCGCGGCCAGGTCGGCGCCGCTGAACAGCGGCGTCCCGCGCGCCAGCCGCTCGAGGTCCGCGTCGGGACCGAGCTTGACCTTCGCCGCGTAGATCTTGAGGATCTCCAGGCGCCCCTTGATGTCCGGAAGGGACACGACCACCTGTCGGTCAAAACGTCCGGGACGAATCAAGGCTGGGTCGAGCACGTCCGCCCGGTTGGTCGCCGCGATGACGATCACCTGGTCGGAGCTGTCGAACCCGTCCATCTCCACCAGGATGGCGTTTAGGGTCTGTTCGCGCTCGTCGTGCCCGCCGCCGTTGAACCCCGCACCGCGTCGCCGCCCGACGGCGTCGATCTCATCGAGGAAGATAATGCAGGGCGAATGCTCCTTCGCCTGCTTGAACAGGTCGCGCACCCGGCTGGCCCCGACGCCGACGAACATTTCAACGAAGTCCGAGCCGCTGATGCTGAAGAAGGGCACGTCGGCCTGACCGGCGATCGCCTTGGCCAGCAGCGTCTTGCCGCAGCCCGGCTCGCCGACCAGCAGCACGCCGCGCGGAATGCGCCCCCCAAGCCGGTGGAACTTCTTGGGGTTCTTGAGGAACTCCACCAGCTCGGTAACCTCCTCCTTGGCTTCGTCGATGCCCGCCACGTCAGCGAAGGTGACGTTGGTGTGCTCTTTGCTGCTGATCCGGTGGCGGCTTCTGCCGAAATGACCCAACATCCCCGCCCCGGTCGAGGCGCTGCGAATCTGACGGAAGATGAAGAACCAAATGAACGCAAAGATAAGCACCCACGGCAGCAGCGATACCAGCAATTGAACGAATAGATTCCCCCCCGCCTGCACCTTGAACTCGGCGTCGGTCTTCCGCAACTCTTCCACGACCGTGGGGATCAACTGCGGAAAACTTCGGACCTCGAAGCTTAACTGGGCGTCCGGGGGTTGACCCTCTCGGGCCTCAGGTTTCAGCATGCCGACGATCAGATCCTCCTTGATCTGCACCGACTCAAGCTGGTCGTTCTTGACGTAGGTCAGGAACTCGTTGAACGTCAACTGGCGCCGCTTCTGCATGTTGCTGGTCAGCAACATCACCAGGAGCAGCGCGCATCCGATAAAAACGATCCACCCCAGCACGCCGCGGGACAGGCGCATCGGTCCCTGCGGGGGCGACGGGCGGTTGTTGCCAGAGTCCGACTCGGCCATATAGGTACACTCCCTGGTGGTCTATCACTGAATCATATCGGCCTGGCGAGAGGAGTCCATCACCAGTCCGACTGCATCTGTTCGACGATTCGCTCGGCCAGATCGTCGAGAGCCTCCTGGCTGGCGTCGAAGAAGTCCTCCCCCACAGGACGAATGTAATCCACCGTCTGGGTAAAGCGCGGGCGATCGACCAGCGTCTTGCCGGTCCGCAGGTCCTTCCACCGAAAGCTGACGATGAACGTAGCCTGGGTTTCGCGTGGCAGATCGCTTCTAAAGTCCGTGCCCAGCGTGGCCTGGCGAACCTCGAGGACTTGACCGGTCAGCATGGTGTCGGCTCGGTTCTTGTCAGCCAGTTTATAGTCGGTGTCCATGAGAATTCGCTTCTGAATCGCTTCAGTCAACTGGAACTCGAGGTTGCGACGGAACTCCTTGGACCGGAACATCTCCACATACACGGTGCGGACGTTGGCGGGAAACGGCCTGGCCGTCGTGTAATTGCACCCACAGATCGCGACCGCTGCCCAACAGGCGGCGGTCAGTGTGGCGGCAGCAGCTTGATGCCGGCGCGTCGTCATCGTTGGTCGGCTCCTCATTGCACAGGTAGGCCCAGCGGAATCGTCGGGGCCTGCGGGATCTCGCCGGAACCTTCGGTCGGCGCCTCTTCTTCGACCGGCAGCCTGGCGCCCGCCTCCTGAGCCAGGCCCGCCCAGTGCGTGTCCGGCCAGTACCGCGCCACGCTCTGATAGTAGAACCCGGCGGCGCGGTAGCGATTGGTCTTCTCATACCATCGGGCGACGCGATACTCCTTCTCCGCCCGCGTGTCTCGTATCTGTTCGAGTATCTGCGGCACCTGCTCCTGCTCGGCCAGCTTCGGAAAACGCCTCAGGACCTCCTGAAACCGTATCTCGGCCTCGATGAGGGGCGCGTCGTCAAACTCCACACCCGCGAATGACGCCATCGCCGACTGGGCGCTGCGAAGCATCGCCACAGGCGCCTCGGCGCCGCTGGGGAATTCCCTCGCCAGACGGGCGTACTCGCGCTCGGCGTCGGCGAACTCGCCCTGCTGATAGAAATAGTCGGCCCGCATCTCGAGGGCCTCGGCCGCCAGCGACGTGCCGGCGGCGCGATGCACCGCGATGTTGTCCAGGATGTCCAGCCCCTCCTCGGCGGCCGGCAGCATCCGGACCCCCAGTACTTTGCGTCGCGTGCCGGCCAGGAACTTGGCTGCGATGGCCATCTCGCGCCGCAGGGCCCGCTCCACCAGATCGCTGCCGGCGTACGAATCCATCAATTCCTCGTAACGCTCGTACGCCTTGTAATAGTTGCCTCGCTGGAAATCGGCATCGGCCAGATAGAACAGGCCCTCCGGGTAGCGGGGCGAGTCGGGATACATTTCCAGCCACTTCTTGAGCTGCTTGCTTGCCTTCTCGGCTTTGCCCCGGGCCAGCATGGCCCGCGCGAGCTCCAGATCGCCGTCCTCGGTGCCCGGCACCGGCGAAGCCACCTGCACCCATTCACCCGTCTGCGGATCGAACGTCAGCCGCTCGGGGTACCTGGCGGGATTGACCTCGGCCGACATGGTCGGAATCGCCCAGACGCCCAGGACAATCATTGCTGCCGCAGCGCTTTGCATTCGTTTCATCGAAACGTCCAATCCATCGGACCCGATCGACTCGACATGCCCATCACACGAAACGGCCGGCATTATACAGGGCGCGGCCGGCACCGACAACGCATTCAATGGGACCGCGCCGAGGTGGATGCTCGCCGGAAAAGCTCCGAGAGCCTGGGCCGCCGCCCCGTCGCTTCGGTAATGTAGTAGTCCAGCAAGTCAAACGCCTGACCCGCAGCGGCGCCGGGGGCCTCCAGAGGCAACATTACAGCCTGCAACGCCGCCGGATTGGTGCGGAACTTCTCGACACAAGGGCCTTCGCAATCGCCGCACAGCACGCCTCCCTCCCAGGCACTGACGAAGACGCCGTGGCGCCCGGAAACGGGGCAACCACACGACACGCAACGGTCGAGCTGCGGCACGAGGCCCGCCTCACGCAGCAGGTGCACCTGAAACCGCACCAAAGCCTGCACAGGCGCCGCGGCCTCGCCGGACAGATGCCCCAACAGTTCGATCAGCGCGTCGAACACCGCCGGGTGCGGATCGCCTTCCTCGGTCAGAAGGTTCGTGATCTCGGCCGCGTACTGAGCCGCGTATATTCGCGACAGCTCGATCCGCATCCCGCCGAAGTGGTCCTGCTGCTTCCACTCGGTCAGCGGGACCAGGGCCTCGCTACCAGCCGACCGGGGCACGAACGTCGCCTGCCCGCACTCCAGCAGATCGACACCGACCGGGGTCTGGCCCTTGCTTGCACGCTTGATCCCCTTGGCAATGAGCCGCTGCTTGCCGTGATGCCGTGTGAGAACGACCAGCACCTGCGAAGTCTCGCTGTAATCCAGCCGTCGCAGACAGATTGCCTCGTCGGTGATGGCGGCCATGGTAAACGGTTGTGCCGGGTCGTGGCGGCTATCCTGCCTCGTCTTCCACCAGCCTGATGGCCTCGTCGCAGAGACTGACAACGTGGTAGTCCAGCTTCCACAGGCTGCCCTTGTCGGCATTGACAGGCGAGCCCCGTCGATCCACCGTGCCGAACCACCCTCCATGTTGGTGATCGACGCAATGTTGCCACACGAAGTCCGCCGTCGTCTTCAACACGCGAGGGTCAAGTTGCTCGCCGCGACGTGACGCGTAGAGCATCGCCCGTAGGGCCTCGCTCTGAACCCAGTAGGTCTTGTCGGTCTGCAACGGCCGCCCGTGTCGATCGCACTGGTTAAACACGCCGCCCCGCTGGCTGTCCCATCCGCATTCCACGCCCCAGGCCAGCAACCGCCGGGCAAGCTCGCGAAAGCACGGATCGGCCCCCAGATCGGCCGCCCGACTCAGCAACCACGCCCACTCAAACTGATGCCCCACCTCGATGGGAGCAGCCTGGTTGTCCGGCAGACGCGACCAGTCGGTGGCAAACAGTTCCTCCAAACAGCCACACTCAGGATGAACGAAGCGGTCGCGGGCGAAGCGGCAGATGCCCTCGGCCAGACCCAGAATATGAGTATCCTCCGTAGCCCGATACAAACTCAGCAAAGCCTCGAGCAAGTGCATGTGCGGATTCTGGCTGCGGCGCTCCGTCTCCGGACGCCAGTCGCGCGTCGACCGTGTCCAGAAACCCCACACCGCACCGTCCTGCATGTGCTGCTGCAAGTCCTCAACCGTCTGGCAGGCCGTGTCGGCCGCATCCGACCGACCGAAGGTGCATGCGTATTCCGCCAGGGCGAAGATCACGAATGCGTGGCCGTAGGTGACCTTCGCGGCGTCGTCGATCGAGCCGTCGCGCCGGCACTGCCACATCCAGCCGCCGTCGGCGCGATCGGCAAAATGTTCCACCAGGAATGTCACGCCGTGTTCGGCCGCTTCGCGGAACTCGGCGCGTCCGGTGCGACGGAACCCCACACAGAAGTTGTAGATCAGACGCGACTGCGAGACCAGCGTCTTGAAACCCGGACCGACCAGATCCCACTCGCGGTCGAACTCGCAGACGTATCCGCCGTGCTCTCGATCGACGGCCCGCGCAAGCCAGTGTTGCAGCACCTCGTCGACCAGGTGCCGCCGCCACACCTCCGCGTCGAAATACCACTCTTCGGGCATGCCCTGCTCCTTCGTCGCGTGCATTCTTACTCGGCGGGCACCCCGCGTAAAGACACTCTCTGGCTTGGCGAAGGTCTCGCCCGCTGTTCGTTGGCCTGTCGACCTGCTCGGTCGACATGGCGGGCCGTCAGGCCGAACACAGCCTGCGACACGTCCCTACCCACTATGTGGACATTCCTGCTCTCGGCTGGCTGCGCCGGGCACCACGCGGCTGCCCTCCCGCGATACTCGGTCGGATGATCACGAATCCGACGACCGCGGCCACCAGATACAGGGCGCCCGACCATGGCGCCCCCAGCAAAAACTTGCCGACCGACAGGGTCAGGCCCAGCACCATCACCGTGCCGGCCAGCCAATTGACTAACTGCCGGCCAAGACCGAGCACGGGCGCAACACCCGCCTCCCGCGCCACGGGGCCCCACGCACCGTAGGGCCGCACCTTCCGGTAGAACGCTACCAGTCGGTCACGCGAGACGGGCGCCGTCGCGAATGTCACCACCAGCCAAATGGCCGTCGACCCGGCCACGGTGATGGCCAGCACCGGCGCGTAGCCCAGGCCGCCTTTGACGTACAACGCGCTGGCGATCACCGACGATACCACCATCGCCGAAATCTCAGACCACGCGTTGATGCGCCACCAGAACCACCGCAGGATGTAGACACTCCCCACGCCCGAACTGAACGCCAGCATAAACTTGAACAACGCCGATATCGAATCGGCTCGCAAGGCGATCACCGAGCTGACCAGCATGAAACCTACCGACGCCGCCCGCGAAACCCACACAAAATGGCGCTGGCTGCTTTTCGGCCGGATGAACCGCGCATACACATCGTTGACGATGTACGAGGCCGACAGGTTCGAGTGCGTGTCGATCGTCGACATGAACGCCGCCAGAAACGAGGTAAGCATCAGGCCCATCAGGCCCGGCGGAAGGAACTTCTTGATCATCGCAGGATAGGCCGCCTCCCCGTCGGGCAGATCGGGAAACACCGCGACCGATGCCACCGCCACCAGGATCCACGGCCAGGGACGCACAGCGTAATGCGCCACACTGAACCACAGCATGGCCAGCAGCGAGTGCTGCTCGTTCTTGGCCGACGACATCCGCTGGACCATCACCCCACCGCCGTCGGCGTTCTTGTTGGCCCACCACTGCACGGCCACAAACATCAGGAACGCAAACGCCGGCCCGGACCAGAAGTCCTGCCCGCCGCCTGCGCCCGACATGCCGGCATCAGGGAAGAAATCCAACAGCCGATTGCCCAGGGGACTGACTGCCTCCGCCTGCTCGCTGATCGCCGCTACTCCACCCAGGCTGCGGACCACGAGCACACACAAACCGACCGAGCCGGCCATCGCAATGACAAACTGCACCAGGTCGGTCACCACCACTCCCCAGAACCCCGACAGGACCGAGTATGTTGTCGCCAGCACGACACAGACCACCACCGCCGCCACCGGATGCACGCCGAACAGCACGCCCAGCAGCTTGACCATCGCCACCATGACCCAGGCCATGGCGATGCAATTAATCGGAAGCGCCAGGTAGGCTGCGCGAAACGCCCGCAATACCGCCGCCGGTCGGCCCGAGTAACGAAGCTCGGTCAGCTCCACGTCGGTGACGACCTCGGCCCGGCGCCATAGCCGCGCCAGCAGGAACACGGTGAGCATGTGACCGACGGCGAACGACCACCATAGCCAGTTCTCGCTCACCCCACCGTGTCGGACCCAGCCGGTGACTACCAACGGCGTATCGGATGCGAACGAGGTGGCCACCATCGACGTGCCTGCCAGCCACCACGGCAGGTTCCGCCCGGAGATGAAGAATTCGCTGGTGCTCCGCCCCGCTCGCCGCGCCAGCGCAACACCCACCACCAATGCAAAGAGCAGATAGGCGGCAATGATGACCCAGTCGACCGGGCGTAGAACGTCCATATCGCTAATCGTCGGCCAAAGCCCTGCGCAGCGAGTCGTTCGATCGCTTCAGACGCCGCCGGGCCCCGTCGAAGTCCAGCCCCGCAAGGTGCATCAGGATAGCCGTCTTGCTCCGCCACCGAGCGCGAGTCAGCAGCCTGCGGGCCTGCGGACGCGACAGCTCGGTCACGGCCATGACGATGCGTTCGGCGCGGTCGCGCAGCTTGGCGTTGGTGGCGTTCAGATCGACCATCAGATTGCCGTACACCTTGCCCAACTTGATCATCGCCGCAGTGGTGAGCGTGTTGAGCACCAGCTTGGTGGCGGTACCGGCCTTCATCCGCGTCGAGCCGGTCACCACCTCCGGCCCGACGACGGGATTGATGATCACGTCGGCTTTGACGCCTTCCGTACCCTCCGGCGCACAAGTAAGAAAAACCGTCCGCGCGCCGATCTTGCGTGCGTGGGCGATCGCGCCGCGGACGAACGGTGTGACCCCACACGCCGCGATGCCGACCACCGCATCGATTGGCTTGACGTGCCGCTTTCGCAACGCCGCCGCACCGTCAGCGGGCCGGTCCTCGGCCCCCTCGGCTGAACGCACCAGCGCCCGCCGCCCACCTGCGATGATCCCCTGCACCATCGAGGGTGGCACGCCAAACGTGGGCGGGCATTCCGAGGCGTCCAATACGCCAAGTCGCCCGCTTGTGCCCGCGCCCACATAGAACAGCCGTCCGCCCTCGCCAAGCGACTCGACGATCAGCTCGACGGCGGCGGCAATCTGCCTCCGCTGTCTGGCCACGGCCGGCGCCACGCGCCGGTCCTCCGCGTTGATCACGTCGACGATCTCCAGCGTCGAACGCCGGTCGACGTTGCGCGTTCGGGCGTTGCGTTTCTCAGTGGTGAGTCGCGATCGATCTTTCATCGTCTAGCCGCCGCTACCTTCCCCGGGATAATCTTGCCCAGAATCACCGGCCCGTCGGCACCGGTCGCCGATGGAACGTTGGCTGGCACGCCGCAAATGGTCTCCCGCGCCAGAATGGCGAACGAAACGGCCTCTTTGGCGTCGGCGCTGATGCCAAAGTCGTCCGTCAGCATGACCTCGACCGGATCGAGCCGGCGTCGCAACATCTCGACCAACGTCCTGTTCCGCGCTCCACCGCCGCACAAGATCACCTGATCGATCCGCACCGGCAGGAATCGCCGGTATGCGTCGGCGATGCTGCATGCCGTAAACGCCGTAGCGGTAGCCACCACGTCGGCCCCCGCCATCGCTCGCCGTTGGGCCCGACTGCACATGCGCTCTACAAACCCCGCCCCGAACTGCTCGCGACCGGCTGATTTGGGCGGCCCTCTGCGTAGGAACGGGTGGGCCATCAGTTCTGCGAGCAGTTTGTCGTCAACCTTCCCAGCCGCAGCCATCCTGCCGTCGGCGTCATAGCGCCGGCGTCCGCGGCTCATGCGGCCAACCACCTGGTCGATGACCATGTTGCCCGGACCGGTGTCAAAGGCGATCACAGAGCCCATACCGCCGCCGGCAGGCAGAAACGTCACATTGGCGATGCCGCCGATGTTCTGAATCGCACGATTCAGCCGGCGATCGGCCAACAGCACATAGTCGGCATATGGCACCAGCGGCGCGCCCTGGCCGCCAGCCGCGACATCTCGCGGGCGAAAATCGGCCACCGTCGTAATACCCGTCCGCTCGGCAATGACGCATGGCTCGCCGATCTGTAGCGTCGAACGGGCCTTGCACCGGCCGATTCGGCCGCCCACTGGATCGTGGCAAACCGTCTGGCCGTGCGAACCGATCAGGTCGACCGAGCGCATGTCGATCCCGCTGCGCCCAGCCAGTTCGATCAGCGCCGACGCAAACGCCTCGCCCACCGCCACGTTCAGCCTCGCCAGATCGACGGTTGTAGTTCGCCCCGAGTCGAACAGCTCGAACAGCCTGCGTCGCAGCGCCGGCGTGTAGCCGAAGGTGTCGAACGCCAGCACGTCGACCGCGCGACCGGCGATATCGACGATCGCCACATCCACCCCGTCGGCCGACGTGCCGGACATCAGCCCCGCAACACGCAGTTGCTTCTTGACAGCCAGCAAGCCAATCGGACTGACGAACCGTCGAGTCACCGACGTGCGTCCTCCCACCCGCCACATGCGCGATGCTATCTCGCCGATTCTAAGCTCTGCGCGTGCGCGCGGTCCAGTTCCAAGTCTCCGCCGCCCGTCCCACGATTGGATGGTCAGCTCCCCGACGCCGCGGCCATTTGCGAACAACTCGAGTACGGGTCGCGCGTTGGCCCCGACCCGGGTCGCGTGGTATAATCTGCCGGATTGTCAGGGGCTCGCCGGGCTGGTGCTCGCATGACTCGCGTATCGTGGCCGACCTGGGTCACCCTGGTCAGAATACTGCTGATTGGCCCGTTCCTGGTATGCCTGCTGAACGTGCAGCAATGGTGGGCGGCTCGCTGGGTCGGGCTGGCGGTGTTCGCCGTGATGGCCGTCTCCGACGCGCTGGACGGGTTTCTGGCTCGGCGACTCAATGCCCATACAGCGTTGGGCAAGTTCCTCGACCCGGTAGCCGACAAGCTCCTGATCCTTTGTGCGGTCGTCACGCTGGCGACCGACAGCGCTTCGGTGCCCGGCAAAATTGTGCCCAACTGGGTCGTGGTGGCCGTCGTCGGCAAGGAGGTTGTAGTCGTCCTGGGATTCGTGCTGATCTACCTGGCCACCGGGCGCATGTGTTTACAGCCCCGGCCGTCGGGTAAAATCTGCACCGTCTTGCAGTTCTCCATGGTGGTGTCGATACTGCTCTGGCCGAACCTGCCCGGGCCGCTGCGATACGTCCCCGACCTGCTGTGGTGGCTGGTGACGGCGCTGGCGGCGATCTCGGCGGCCGAGTATTGCGTCGTGGGCATGCGATTCGTTGCGGCGGCCGAGAACGGCCCACAGCGAGGTGAAAAGGCGTGAATGACGGAAACGTTTTTTGCCCCATTGCCCAGGCCCTGGACGATCTGCGGGCCGGCAGGCTTATCGTCCTGGTCGATGATGAGTCGCGCGAGAACGAGGGCGATCTGGTCTGTGCGGCTGAGAAGGTCACGCCCGCCATCATCAACTTCATGCTGAAGTACGGTCGGGGCGTGCTGTGCATGCCGCTGGCCCAGCAGCGCTGCCGGCAACTCAACCTTCACCCGCAAACGGCCGACAACACCGCCCCGCTGGGGACGGCCTTCATGGTCACCGTCGATGCCCATCCGCGGTTCGGCGTGACGACGGGCGTCTCCGCCGCCGACCGCGCCGCAACCATCCAAGCCGCCACAGCCGATGACGCCCAACCCACCGACCTGGTCCGCCCCGGTCACATCAGCCCGCTTCAGGCGATGGAAGGCGGCGTGCTGGTGCGGGCCGGACAGACCGAAGGTTCCGTGGACTTAGCGCGACTCGCGGGGCTCAAGCCTGCCGCTGTACTCATCGAGATTATGAACGAAGACGGCACCATGGCCCGCGTGCCCGACCTGGTGAAGTTCTGCCGCCAGCACAACCTGCAAATGTGTACCGTGGCCGATCTGGTCGAGCACCGCCTGCGCAGTGAGACGCTGGTGGAGCGCATCGAAACCATCACGATGCCGACGCGCTACGGCGAGTTCACACTCATCGCTTACCAATCGCTGGTCGATCGCGAGCCGCACCTCGCGCTGTGCTGCGGCGGCGTGGGCGAGCGTGACGCAAACGACAAACCGATTCAACACGACGAGCCCGTGCTCGTCCGCGTGCATTCGGAGTGTCTGACGGGGGATATCTTCGGCTCGCTTCGCTGCGAGTGCGGCGATCAGCTCCAGACAGCCATGCGACTCATCGCCGACACGGGTAAGGGGGCGATCGTCTATCTCCGCCAGGAGGGACGCGGCATCGGCCTGGCCAAGAAACTTCACGCCTATGCTTTGCAGGACGGCGGGTTGGATACCGTCGAGGCCAACCAGAAGCTCGGCCTGCCGGTCGACAGACGAGACTATGGCATCGGCGCCCAGATCCTGCGCGACCTGGGACTGAGGCGCCTCCGCGTGCTGACCAACAATCCCAAGAAGATCAGCCGCCTGGAGGTCTACGGCGTGGAGGTCGTCGAGCAGTTGCCCATCCAGATCCCACCGAACCCGGTCAACCAGCGCTACCTACAGACCAAAAAGCAGAAGCTCGGTCACCTGCTTGACGACGTGTAGATGGCCTGGCAGCTCGGCTGTCGGCGCCCATCACCATCGCCTCGCACCATAAGACAGTCCGCTTGGTATGCGCAGGCTTGATCGTTGCGCCCGTCAGACGCCGAGCGGACGGAACGTCTGCCCCGTCAGACGCTCATACGCCTCGACGTACTTTTTGGTCGTGTTGGCTACGATGTCAGGCGGCAGCATCGGTCCGGGCGGGGTCTTGTCCCACTGGCCACGGTCGCACAACGTCTGCAACCAGTTCCGCACGTATTGCTTGTCGAAGCTCTGCTGATCGCGCCCCACCTCGTATTGATCCGCCGGCCAGAAACGCGACGAGTCGGGAGTCATGATCTCGTCAATGAGGATGTGCTCTCCACCCAGCCGACCCCACTCGAACTTGGTGTCGGCGATGATGATCCCGCGCTCGGCTGCATAGTCGGCCGCGGCCTGATAGATCTCGATGCTCCGCCGCCGGACCTGCTCCATAGCCTCGCGCCCGACAATCTCACACGCCCGCTCGAAGCTGATGTTCTCGTCGTGCCCGGTCTCGGCCTTCGTGGCCGGCGTGAAGATCGGCTCGGGCAACCGCTGGCACTGCTTCATCCCCTTCGGCAGCTTGATCCCGCAGATCGCACCGGTCTGCTGGTAGTCCGCCCAGCCCGAGCCCGCCAGATAGCCCCGGACCACGCACTCGATCGGCACGACCTCCGTCTTGACGCAGAGCATCGCCCGGCCCCGAAGCTGCCCCAGATACTGCTCCATCCCGGGCGGCGCCTTCGAGTCGATTACCTCCAGCAGGTGGTGCCTCACGCGGCCGGCAAGCCAGTCGAACCAGAACTTGGAGATTTGCGTCAGGATAATGCCCTTGTTTGTGATGCCATTGGGCATGACCACGTCGAACGCGCTGATCCGATCCGTCGCCACCAGCAGCAGCTTGTCCCCCAGGTCGTACACGTCGCGCACCTTGCCTCGCCGATAGTCAAAGCCTGCAATATCAGTCTCGCAGAGGACGTTGTCATTCATGGGTCCGGCTCCGTCGTAAAGGTAGGCGGGCATGCTACCGGTGGCCCTGACACGGTGTCAACCGAGCCGCCGCCGCCTGTCGCCACGCTTCTCGTTGCCGTGCGGCTCGCGGCCATTATAATCATGCCCCTCTTGCGCTCGACCCGGGCGCGGGTTATCTGGAGCGATGATGGCCGGATCGTATAATGTCCTCGTGACGCGCCTGATCCCTCAACCGGGGCTCGAGCTGCTGCGCCGCCACTGCCAAGGCGTCGAGGTCAATCCGCATGATCGAGATTTATCGCACCAGGAGCTGCTCGAACAGGTGGCCGGGCGCCACGCCGTCCTCTGCATGCTCACCGATCAGATTGATGAGGCCGTGCTCGACACCGCGGGCACGCAATGCAGGGTTTTCGCCAATCTGGCCGTCGGTTACGACAACATCGACCTCGCCGAGGCCACCCGCAAAGGCGTGATGATCACCAACACCCCGGGCGTGCTGACCGACGCCACCGCCGAGCTGACGTGGGCCCTGCTGCTGGCAGCCGCCCGACGCATCGTCGAGGCCGATCGATTCTTCCGCAGCGGACGATGGACCGGCTGGGGTCCCATGCAGTTTCTGGGCGGGCAACTCGCCGGTCAGACATTGGGTATCCTCGGGGCCGGGCGAATCGGCACCGCGGTGGCCCTTCGCAGCAGTGGATTCGGCATGAAGGTGCTCTACTGCGACGCGATCCGCAATCAGCAACTGGAAACCCAACTCGGCGCCCGCCGCGTCGATCTGCATTCGCTCTTCGAACAGAGCGACTACGTAAGCATGCACGTGAACCTGACGCCGGCCAATCGGCACCTCGTCGACGAGTCGCTGCTTCGCCGGATGAAGCCCACGGCCTGCCTGGTCAACACATCACGCGGCCCGGTCATCGATGAGGCCGCCCTGGTTTGGGTGTTGCGCGAGGGGCGAATCGCCACGGCCGCGCTGGACGTCTACGAGGACGAGCCCCAGCCCGCACCGGGCCTGGTCGAGCTGGACAACGTGGTGTGCGTGCCGCACATCGGCAGCGCCACCTCGCAGACGCGGGAAAAGATGGCTATCATGGCTGCCGAGAACATCACGGCGGCGTTGACCGGGCGCAGGCCGCTCAACCTGGTCAATCCCGAGGTGTGGAAGGACTGACCGCGCCACGCGCGCCCCAACGCCAGAAAAAGGGACACACAGCAAGCCTATGCTTCGATTCGAGGTTTACCAACAGGGCAAGTCCGCCAAAAGCGTCGACCTGGAAGCCGCCTACCTGATCGGCAGCGACCAGGTGCCCGTTCGCGCGGACATCGAATTCGACAAGGGCCAGATCCAGTGTACCAAGCGCGCCCAGGGACCGGCGGCGTTGGCTCTGCTCTGGCCGGTGCAGGGCTTCGGACGGGTCATGCTCGAGACGGCACGCCTGCCCGAGCGAGCCAAGCCCTACAACCTGCACCTCGAGCTGGCACGCGGGCGGCTGATGCGCATCCTCCAGAAGCGCGAGGACTGGGGTCTGTTCGATTACGCCGGCGCCGAGCCGCTCAGCCAGGAAGTCGACCGAGCCCGCGACCTGATGATCAAGGCTCTCCAGGAGGACGATCCCGTCAAAATCGCCGCGTGCGCCGACCAGTCGCTCGCCCTGGCCATGCACGTGGGTGAGCAGTTGACGCTCTTTCATGCCGACATCTTTCTGACGCGCCGCCGGCAGACCGGCCAGTTGGGGCGGCGTGTGTTCGGCTGCTTCGCCAACCTGCTGGATCGGCGAGAGGCCTACGCCCGGCGCCTGCTCGAATCGTTCGATTTCGTGACCGTTCCCATCCCCTGGCGGCAGATCGAGCCCAAGGAGCAACAGCCGGAATGGGAAGCGGTCGACGAGTGGGTCGAACTGCTCACGCGCCAGCGCGTGCCGATCAAAGCCTCGCCGCTGGTCGCGTTTAATGAGCAGAACCTGCCCGATTGGATTTACATTTGGGAACATGACTTCGACACCGTCAGGCAACTTGTCTACGAGCACGCCAAACGTGTGTTCGAGCGCTACGGCAAGTTCGTCCAGGCATGGGACGTCATCAGCGGCATCCACGCCGAGAACAGCTTCAACTTCAACTTCGAGCAGTTGATGGAGCTGACGCGAGTGGTGGCAACGGCCGCCAAGCAATCGGCCCCGCGGGCAACGGCTATCATCGACCTGATCGCCCCCTGGGGTGAGTACTTCGCGCGTAACCAGCGAACGATCCCGCCCATCCTGTACGCCGACATGTGCTCGCAGAGCGGCATCAACTTCGACGCCATTGGCTTGCAGTTCTACTTCGGCCTCGCCCGCGAGGGCATGTACGTCCGCGACATGCTCCAGATCTCCGCCATGCTCGACCGCTTTGCCAACCTCGGCAAGCCGCTGCACCTCACCGCCGTGCAGGTGCCCTCAGCCGTTACCCCCGATGAAGCCGACGCCTGGGCCGGGCAGATCTCCGTTGCCGACGGCGGCGAGTGGCATCGCCCGTGGAACGAGCAGACCCAATCGCTCTGGCTGCGAGATTTCCTCAACATCGCATTGTCCAAGCCGTTCGTCGATACCATAACCTGGCGCGACTTGACCGACGCCGGACCGCATTACCTGCCCCATGGTGGGCTCCTCCACAAAGACCTGACGCCCAAGCCGGCCTTCCACGAACTGACCTCCGTGCGAGCCGAGAGTGCTGGCTCCACCGTCATCGATCAGCAGCAGCGCCGCGCCGGCCCCAAGAGCCCATGAACGAAGCGCCCGCACAAGGTTGGGGCCACGCCTGGCCCAAGCCGGTCTATTGGGTCTGCTACGGCATTCTCGCCCTGATCCTCGCCTATGTGCTCGTGCTCGGATGGCTCAGGCCGGTGTACCTTGCCGAGCCCATCGGGGTGATCCCCGGCGCGGCCGCGCAGATCGAGCAGAAGATCAATCCCAACACCGCCACCTGGGCCGAGCTGACCCAACTTCCGCGGATCGGCCCGGCGCTGGCCAAGAGGATCGTCGCCTATCGCCACGAGCAACAGACCGCCTCAGCCGCCACGCAGCCGGTATTTCTTACTCCCGACGACCTCGACGCCGTCCGCGGCATCGGCCCGAAAACCGTCGACCGCATGCGCCCCTTCCTGACCTTCGAAGACAACTAGCGCGTCCTGAGTGCCCGGTTTCGTACCGTGTGCCACGGTCCTGCAAACTCGCAGGGCGCGCAACTCCTGGCGCGCGCCGTGTGCCCCGCCGCGGCGGGTTCTCGAACAGTGTTTTTTCCCACACGAACGTCGGGGCAGCACGGTCCTGCAAACTCGATAGGGGTAAAAGAGGCGGATTAGGCCGTCCCTCCTCCCCCTATCTCACCGCATCCCGCATCATACAGCACCACCTCGTCGATCAGCAGATCGACGTCCTGATCGCCATCGGGGCTGACGAAAAAGAAAATGTCGTCCACCACGTGGCCTGCGGCAAACGGCGTGTCGCTTCCGTCGTTGCGCTTCGCATCGCGGGTGAAGTTCAGGTTCGCCGTCTGCCACACGCCCTGTGGCAGGTCGCTCAGACGGATGTGTCGATTGTCCATATCGGTCATATCGAAGATCTGCACCGTCATCGCCGACGCGCCGGTCACGTGGTAACGGAAACGCAGCTTGGTCATCTCGCCCACTGGCTTGGGTGGCTGGATCTGGAGCCGAATCCACTTGGCAGGTGGATTCTCGTGTGGCACCGCCCGCGCGACCCGCCAGTAGGAGTCAGCCGGCAGGCGCCGGTCGACGATCTCGAGCGAACCAGGCCAGTACTTGTCCTTCTCGCCCGTGTCGAAGGCAGCCAGGAAGATCACCCGGTTGGGAAACGGTTCGAAGTCCGGCGGGTGTGACGGGGCCTCGGCGAAGAAAATCACGTCGTCGATGATGATGTCATACTCCTTGCCGTCGCCGAACCGGCCCAAATAGATCTTCAGGTCGTCCATCCGGTCGCCCTTCTTCATCGCGCCGGGACTGCCGTCGTTGCGCTTCGAGTCGGCGGTGAAGTTCGGCGTCGCCTGTGACCACCCACCCTCCGTCAACCCCGACACCCTGATGTGGTGGTTGTCGTTCTCCGACAGGTTGAAGTGCTGCACCTGGGCGTCGGTCGTGCCTTCCACGTAGTAGCGGAAGTACACCTTGTTGACCTCGCCCATGCGCGGTCCGGGCACCGGGTTGATTCCCACATAACGTGACGAATACTTCTGCGACTCGCGGCTGCGCAGCGCGGTTACGTTGCCGGGGTACTGGGGGATGTTCTGCGTCTCGGCCGTGCCGAACCACCCGTAGTCGGTCGTGCGGGCCTCGAAGTCGCACGCCGCCCAGATGCGGTGCGGAAAGTGCTTCGGCCGATGCACTTCGACCTCGGCGACGCCTCCCCGTTTCGCCGGCGCCTGCACAATCCGCTTGGCTGCTGGCGCGGCCGACTGCCCGATGGATTGATCCGATGGCTTGCTCGTGGTGTCTGTCGTGCCCGGCTCCTCCAACGCCGAGCAGCCCGCAAGGACCACGCCCACCCATACCGCCGTCGCCAAGCTTCGATGTAGCGCTTTCATAGGCCATTCTCCATCGTCGTTCGCCTTTGATTCACCCGTGTCATCCTGTTCGCGTCCGTCGTCCCCGGCAACCACTCACTACGCCGCGATCGCCCGCGCCCAACCGCGATCACCTGCGGGCCGCGGTTGCTGCCACCGCCTCCATCGCGTCGTCCAGGCTCGGCGCCAGCGATGGCCAAAGGAATCGCCTCACCGCCCGCAGGGCCCGATCCGCCTGGCCTTGCCACAGATCGCCGCGTGTCGACCTCTGGGCTAGCCCGGCCAGCATGGCGGCAAGTTGCTCGGCGCTGCCGTCATAGAAGAAACCGTCTTCCCGGGCCGCCTCCTCGCCGCCGAGGATCTCCGGATACGCCAGGCGCCTCGGCAGCAGCGGATACGCCCCAGCCGCAATCGCCTCAACCACGCTCACCCCAAAGAACTCGTGATTCGCGGTCGAGACCATCACGTCGGCCTCACGCAGGGCGGCCTCGTACGCTTTGCGGTCGGCCTGATAGCCCCAGCGGTCGATCCGGTCGGCATAGTGCCGCTCGGCCCACGCGAACACCTCGGGCGACTCGCGAAATTGCTCCCCGATCACACTGATGCGGAACGCCACGCCTCGCGCCTCGAGCATCTTGATCGCCTCGAAGAACGTCTCGGGGTTTTTGTCGAACTCCCACCTTGCGGCCCAGAGAATGCGCATGGGGCCGGGCTTGCGGGACCCGCGAGGCGGCAGCTCGTTGATGCCCTGCGGCTGGACGAGCGACTTGGCGAGGATCCGATCGATCGCGTCAAACGGCTGGTGGTCGGGCATCCGCCGCAGGAATCCCGGCAGTGCGTCCACAAACGAGTCGCGATGGAACGCCGAGTTGAACCACACGCTCGTGGCCGCCAGCATCGTGGTCAGGTTGGTCAGCACGAAGTGATAGTCGCGCTCGTCCTCGTGCCGTACGGGATAGGTAAGCTGGTTCTCATGGAAGTAGGCTACTGACGGCAGGCGCCCCACACGCTCGTGGGCCAGGCCCATAAACTCCGCCAGGTTCAGCATGTCCGAGCAGAACAGCGCGTCCCACGTCCCGCCGGCCGCGGCACGTTGATTCACTCGGTCGGCCAGCGTGATCGCACCGTGCCGCATCCGCCACTTCCACTTGTGCGGCGGAAGAGTCAGCACCGTCCAGTTGTGTCGGCTGCACGCCGACCATCCGTCGACGAACGCGCGGTGACTTCCTCCGTAGTATGGTTCCAGCGCCAGGACTCGCATGGGCGCCCGATATGCTCGCCCGCCAAGTGCGACCCTGTCAACGCCGGCACGACAACCAGCAGGCCGATCGGGGCAGCACTTGGTCACCTAAAATGAAGGGCTCAGGCGCGTGTCCGCTTGCCGGGCACGGCGCCTGAGCCCGCGTGTTGTCACTCGATGTGTAGGACTACAGCTCCAATTGCAGTAGCGAGATCAACTGGCTCACGTCGTTCGCCATCTCGGTCTTTTCTGCCGAGTCGACCAGCCAGTCCGGCGGAGGTGTCACACCGTCCACCTTCTCCAGCAGGCTTGTCAGTATATCGATTGCCTGCTGGATGTTGCCGTCGGCGATGGCATTGGCCGCCGCGGCCGCCCGGTTCGCCAGCGAGTTGCGGCGTCCCTTGGCAGCGTTGTTGTTCGGGGCATCGAACACGACCAGTGTCACATCGAGGATGTCCTGCTGCTCTTCCCGGGTCTGGTCTTCCAGCCAACCCGTCGTGACACCCGGCTCATTCGGAAGCGGATCGTCGTTGTCCCACACGCTGTCGCCGTCCGTGTCAACGTTGCACGGGTTGGTGTCCAGCGTGATCTCTGCACCGTCGGAGAGGCTGTCGCCGTCCGAATCCGCATTCAGCGGGTCGGGGCATCCCGTGCCGTCGGCGGCCAGGACTTCCGCGCCGTCGAGCATCCCGTCGTCGTCCGAGTCAGGATCGACCGGGTCGGTACCGAACAGCGCCTCGTCCGCGTCGCTCAGCCCGTCCGCGTCGTCATCGTCGTCGCACGCATCGCCCAACCCGTCGTTGTCGGTATCCAACTGGTCGGGATTGGCCACGGCCGGGCAATTGTCGACCTCGTCGTCCACGCCGTCACCATCCGCGTCGCCGAGAGGATCGGCCCGGTAGATGCCGTAGGTCCCGCTTGCCAACTTGGCTTTGAAAACCACCTGGCCGCTGTCATTGATACTGTCGGTGCCCAGACGGAGGTCCACAACCGTGGACCCTGCCAGGGCATCACCCGTCTTGATGATGCAGTTCTCAACCGAATCGGGCCCCGTGACCGTGAACAGACCGGTTCCGCCGGCGTCCAAGGAGGCCAGGAACACAACGTCGCCAGCGTTGTTGATCGGGGCTACCTGGTCAAGAAAACCGAAATACGGCCCGGTCGTATCCGCGACGACCGTCTCACTTCCACCGCTATCGACCACGATCGCCGAACCGCCTACATCCCGCTGGGCGATAAAGGATATCGCGCCCGCATTGTTGATCGACGGCCAGGAGAAACCAACGTACGGTCCGAAGGTATCGACCACCACGGTGGCCGCCCCGCTGCCGTCTCCCTTGGCGATGCCGCCGCCCGCTACGTCGTAGGTGAACCTGAACGCCGCCATGCCCAGGTCATTGACCGCCGTTCTGCCGTTGTTGCCCAGGAAGTCGTAGAAATCGCCGTCAATGTTGGCGACGGTGGTGTAGGACACATCGTCCGAACTCGTGAAGATGCCCTTCGATCCCAGTCCTGAACCCGAATCCGGCTGTCCTCCAAAAGATACCACGCCCGATGCGTTCACGTCGGGCAGCACGTACGTGCCGACGCTGCCGAACGCACCGACGATATTTGCGATAGTCGTAAAGGCAGAGTCGTCGACCTTGTAGATGCCGACCCCCCCGTACAACGCTCCTCTGTTAATTAACGCTACCACGGCCCCGGCATCGTTCAAACCGAAGTGGTAGCTTTCGACTACCCACGCGTAGCGATTCGGATCTTCACCCGGAGGCGGCATCAATGCCGAGCTGCCCACCATACTGAGGCCGGTCTCGTCTCCGACCAGGACCTCCAGGTGGCTGTCCGCATCGAAGAACGTTAGAAAGACGGCCTGCCCCTGGCCATTGATGCTGGGACACCAAGAAAAGTTGCTGAACTCACCCGTGCTGTCGGCGATCGTCGTAAACTCGCACTCCGCCGCGCCGGCGCTCAGCGGGACGCAGGCCAACAGACCCACACACACAAGCCACCCTGCATACTTTGCACACATGTCACACCGCTCCTTTCAGAAATGACAAAGCCACCAAAGACGGGGCTACCTTCCCCGAGTCTCAACACCGTATTTATACCGGACCACGGGCCTCCATGCAAGCCCGGCGCTGTACCTCTAATGTCGGAGACATATTGCTCGCGCGGGTGTCAATCCTTCCGCGCGGCTGAGGAGCGACCACTCATACATTATCGGCTGGATAGCGCGGAACTGTCAACCGGCGATGACTATGATCTGCCGACTATCTCGTCCAGGCGGAGGCCGGCGCAGTCAACACGATCATCGCTGCACCGACAACCAAAGCACGGAACTGGCCGGCCGGAACGCTCGTAAACGCTTCCCACAGGTTGGTTCAAATCGCCTCTCCGGCCATTCAATTGCTATAGTCTTCCTAGCTTATCACGCACACGGCCGGCGCTTCGTGCGTTTGCCCCAGCACACCGGCTACCACTCATGCCCGATCAGCCGGCCAAGACCACACGCCGCTCACGGCTTGGACGGCGCGCGATCGCCCATATGGGTCTTCACCATCGAGTAGTCGAACGATGCACCCACGTCGGCCCCGCCGCCCAGCGGGACGATGCCCTGGGCTGGCCAGCCCGACAGCGCAGTCTGGCTAGACCATCCCGAAAATCCCCGATAGGCTAACGTCTTGACGGGCCAGCATCAGGCTCGTAAGCGGCTATACGGGTAATGTCGGATGAACGTCCTGCTGATTGTCTCGGAGCATCACAACCCGGAGTTCCTCGGCTGCTACGGCAACCGTATTTCGCATACCCCGAATATTGATCGCCTCGCGGCCGAGGGAACGCGTTTCGAGTATACCTACTGTGCCAGCCCGCTTTGCGTGCCGGCCCGAGGCGCTCTGTTCAGCGGCTTGTACCCACACGAGACCGGCGTCTGGTGCAACGCCACGCCCTGGAACGGTCGAGGTGGCTGGGCAAGACACTTGCGCGATCAGGGCGTTCACATCGCGACGGTCGGCAAGCTGGACTTTCAGCCGGATTGCGATCATGGCATCAGCGAGGAAATCCTGCCACGCCACCGCACCAGCCTCGATATCCACTCGCTATACCGCGAGCATGAGATCATCCCACGCTTCCAGAATCTCCAGTGGATTCGCGGCGCCCGTCGCCGCGAGAATTATCCCGAAACCACGCTGGATACCGACACACTGAATCGGAGCCTTCGCTGGCTCCGCGAAGACCGGCCGATCGATCGGCCATGGGTGCTGAACGTCAACCTCCTCAAGGTGCATCCCCCCTGGGCGCCTCCTCCACAAGAGTGGGATCGCTTCGACCCACTCATCCGGCTTGACGAACTGCCCGAGAAGTACTTCCAGGACCCTCAGACCTTGCACCCGTATTTCCGCGCGTTCCGGCGCCTCGAGTGCGGCGACTACGTCCAGCCGGACGATATTCGTCGAGCTCACGTGGGCTTCCATGCCTTTTGCCACATCCTCGACGGACACGTCGGACGTCTTCTGGATGCCCTCCAGGAGCTTGGCCTGACCGACGATACGATGGTGATCTATACGACCGACCACGGCGCCAACGTCCATGCCCATGGCTGCTGGAGCCTTATGAACCTTTGGGAAGGTTCGGCACGCGTGCCTTTGATCGTGCGCCATCCCCATGGTCGCGCGGGGCGGACCGACGGCATCCCGGCTCATCACCACGACATCTTCCCCACGATATGTGAAGCGATGGACGTTGCGACGTTGAGGTCCGTGCGAGGCCAGTCGCTTCTTCCATCCATCGTCGGCGAAAACCCCCGGCCCGCAGGGCGTTTCATCCTGTGCGAAGTCCATGCCAACGGCTGGCCGGCGTCCTGTTTCGCCGTCAGCGACGGGCATTGGAAAGTCATCGAGTGTGTCAACGAAAGGTCCGTTGTGTTCTGTCTGGCCGAGGACCCGCAGGAACTGCATGACTTGGCGGTTGAAAGGCCCGAGGATCCGGAAGTGATACAGGCGATCCGGCGCGCCCGATCCTGGCTCCGGCAGATCTGCGATCCACAGGCCGTCGACTCTCGCACCAAGGCCGATCAGGCAGCCCTGCGTCGGCGCCTCGCCCAAACCGGCCAACTCACAGAGGAACTTCACAAACGCGGCTACGAGCCCGTGTTGGATCGCCTTGTCCCGCGACAAGACCTCCTGGATGAGTTGGGAGTCCGCTGGCCCGCCTGACGGCAGAAGACCAGCGCTTACGAAACGTACGCCCCAGCCGGCCCGCCCCCTTCAAAGTAGGTTACGCCAGTGGCTCGCGGCTTCGGTGGCGGATGTCGAACCGCCAAGCCCTTACGGGCACAGCGACGCCTCACGCCGCGCTGACTTGCCGGATGTCCTCAGGAAACGCCCCCTCTACCGGTTCCGTGCTCTGGGCTAGCTGCGAGCGGCTGAGCCGCTGGCGGCCAGGGCCTGGCCGTTAGCCTTCTTCGAACGGCCGTTCGACTTGCTCGAACTCGACTCGAAGAACGACCCTAACTCGCGAAGGCGCTTGTATCGCCGCTCCAGGAGCGTATCGATCTTCGTCCGCTTCATGCTCCGCAACGTCTGCGAGAGGTACCGCTCCACGTTGGCCGCCGCCTGCTGCGGATTGCGGTGGGCCCCGCCCAGCGGCTCGCGGATCACCTCGTCGATCAGGTCCAGCCTCTTGAGCTCCTTGGACGTCATCTTCAGCAGTTCCGCCGCCTGCTGGGCGTACTCGCCCGACTTCCACAGAATCGCCGCGCAGCCCTCCGGCGAGATCACCGAGTAGTAGGCGTGCTCCATCACCGCCACCCGGTCGCCCACGCCGATGCCCAACGCGCCGCCGCTGCCGCCCTCGCCGATGATCAGGATGACGATCGGCGTCCGCAGCAGCGACATCTCCATCAGGTTCTTGGCGATGATCTGGGCCTGCCCCCGCTCTTCCGCCCCGATGCCGGGATATGCCCCCGGCGTATCGATCAACGAGACCACCGGCAGCCCGAACTTGGCCGCCAACTTCATCGCCCGCAAGGCTTTGCGGTACCCCTCCGGATGGGCACAGCCGAAGCAGCACTCGATCTTCTCCTTGGTGTCCTTTCCCTTGCGGTGTCCCACCAGCATGACCTTCTGCCCGGCGATGCGACCGAACCCCGTGACGATCGCCTTGTCGTCCCTAAACGCCCGGTCGCCGTGCAACTCGCAGAAGTCCTTGACGATCATCTGGATATAGTCGGTGGTTAGAGGCCGTTGCGGATGGCGGGCCACCATCACGGTCTCCCACGCGGTCAGCTTGGCGTAGGTCTTGCGCACCGTGGTCAGCAGTTCCGCCCGCATCTTACGGATCTGGTCGGAGTAGTCGCGGCCCGTGCGGGCCTGACTGGCCTCCAACTCGCGTATCTGGACTTCGATCCGCGTAAGAGGTCTCTCGAACTCAAGATTGTTCGGCCCACCTGTTGAACCCGAACTCTTTGCCACTGGATCGGCCATGCTCAATCCCTTGATAACCCTAAGAAGAAGGGGCCGGCCTCACGCACCACGCGGCCACGCCGCCCGCGTCCAGCCCATCAAATATTCAGAATAGGTTAGCACCGCCACCGCCCGCGGCAAGAAAAAAGTTGATTTCGCCCGCCGATACCGATACATTGCTGCACCGACCCAATCCTGGTTTTCGAGTGTGTAACATTATATCAATAAAGGACTTAAAACGGATTGCCATCGTTGGGGTGGGCTTGCTCGGCGGCTCGGTGGGACTCACCCTGCGGGCGGCGGGCAGCGGCTGTATGCGAATCGGCATAGGACGACGGCGCAGCTCGCTCGAGCGGGCCAGGCGATTCGACGCTGTCGATCAGACCACGCTGAGCTTCGCCCGGGGCCTACGCGATGTTGAGCTGGTGGTGCTGGCCACCCCGCTCGGCCGGTTCGAGGCGATGTTCGCCGCGATGGCCCCACACCTGTCGCCCGGCTGTGTGGTTACCGACGTCGGCAGCGCCAAGGTCGTACCGGTCCGCTTGGCCGAACGTCTCCTGCCGAAGGAGGTTAGTTTCGTCGGGGCCCATCCGATGGCCGGCTCGGAGAAGACCGGGGTGGAATTCTCGCGTGCCGATTTGTTCGCCGGCGCGCCGTGTGTGGTCACGCCGACGGGCCGTACGAAACCTACGGCAACTCGTTTGGTGGAAAGGTTTTGGCGCGATCTGGGATGCCGCGTGGCCCGCATGGGCCCTCGCGAGCACGACCAACTGGTTGCCCGCATCAGCCACGTGACGCACTTGGCGGCGGCGTGTGTTTTCCTGGCCGGCGCCAAGTCGGGCGGGTTGGATCTTGCCGGCACGGGACTGATGGACACCACGCGTATCGCCTCGGGCGACCCGGGCCTGTGGCGCGACATCTTCGAGTTTAATCGCCAGCCTCTAGTCTCGGCCGTGGACGAACTGATCAAGCTGTTGCAGCAGGCCAAACAGGCGCTGGCCAAGGGCGATCAAGCAAGGCTTGTGGCGTTGCTGAGCGATGCCAAGCGCCGGCGCGACGTATGGATAGCCAGGAGATTGCTCGACCAGCCGACCTGACGGCAGGCGCCGGCGCTTCGGAACGGCGCTTGAGGCGACCCGCATGACGAGTGGCCGAGCGCGCCAGGCAGAGACGAATCGCAACCAAGAGCAACAAGGTGTAGGTGGAGCGCGATGGACCTTTGGCGAATTGAAGTTGAGGCGATCGCGCCGCGTCTGGACGTGCAGGCAGCCAGCATTCTGGGCGACTTAAGAGACTTGGGGCTCAGCGAGATCAAGCGGGTTCGCACCTCGCGCATATTCCTGCTGACGGGCAAGATCGATCAGAGCGAAGCCAATCGTATCGCGGCAGAGCTATTGGCCGACCCGGTCACCGAGCGGTACGTGCTGGCGGGGGTCGACGACCAGGCTGGCGAGGCGGCGCGAGATGGGGCCCAGGTGGAAGTGCACCTCAAGCCCGGCGTGATGGACCCGGTGGCCAACTCGACGCGGCAGGCGATTCGGCAGATGGGCTTGCCGGTCGATGACGTGCGGACTGCCCGGCGGTATGTGTTCGAGCCCGATCCGGGCCGCGAAACACTCGATTTGATCGCCACGCGCGTGCTGGCGAACGAATGCATCGAGGAGGTCTTCTTCGAGCGCCGCCCGCTGGTTCCGCCGCCCGAGCCGCCGAGCTACCGGCTGGAGGTCAAGCACGTCCCGATGCGGCCGTTGGACGAGACGGGCCTGGCCGACCTTTCGGCGCGGGCCGACCTGTTCCTGTCGGTCGACGAGATGCGGGCCATCCAGGACTACTATCGCCGGCTCGATCGCGATCCGACCGACGTCGAACTGGAGATGCTCGCTCAGACCTGGAGCGAGCACTGCGTCCACAAGACGTTCAGGAGCGAGGTAGTCTACCGCGGCGATCCCATGCCCGGCGGCGATGGCGATGGCCCGGTCGAGCTGCACTACGGCAACCTGCTGGCCGACACGGTGGCCCGCGCGACGCGCGAACTGATCGCCGAGGGCCGGGCCGACTGGTGCATCGTCGTGTTTGACGACAACGCCGGCATCATCGAGTTCGACGACGAGCACGGCGTGGCCCTGAAAGTCGAGACGCACAACCACCCGTCAGCCATCGAGCCGTATGGTGGGGCGGCCACCGGGATCGGCGGGGTCATCCGCGATATTGTCGGCTGCGGTCTGGGGGCCAAGCCAATCGCCAACACCGACGTGTTCTGCTTTGCCCCGCCGCAGATGAAGCTCGATGAGTTGCCGTGCGGCGTGCTGCATCCGCGCCGGCTGATGAAGGGGGTGGTCTCGGGCGTTCGCGATTACGGCAACCGTATGGGCATCCCGACGGTCAACGGGGCGATCTGTTTTCACCCGCGATACCTGGGCAACCCGCTGGTGTTCTGCGGTTGCATCGGCCTGATCCCCAAGCGCTTCGCGCGCAAGCAGCCACGTGAGGGCGATCTCATCGTAGTGGTCGGCGGCCGCACGGGGCGCGACGGCATTCACGGCGCGACGTTCAGCTCGGCCGAGCTGACCGACGCCCACGCCGACGAGTTTTCCCACGCCGTCCAGATCGGCGACGCGATCACCGAGAAGACGTTTCTCGACACTTTGCTGGCCGCGCGAGATCACCAGGACGGCCCGCTATACACAGCTATCACCGACTGCGGCGCGGGCGGCTTGAGCAGCGCCGTGGGCGAGATGGGCACCGAGTTGGGCGCGGTGGTGGATCTGGAGAAGGTGCCGCTGAAGTACGCGGGCCTGCGCTATGACGAGATCTGGATCTCCGAAGCGCAGGAGCGGATGGTTCTGTCCGTGCCACCCGATCGCGTAGATACGTTGCTTGCCCTGCTGACCAGCGAGGACGTCGAGGCGACCGTCATGGGGCACTACGGCAATGAAGGGCGTTTGCTGCTTCGGTACGAGGGGACAACGGTCGGCGAGCTGGATATGAAGTTCGTCCACGAGGGCCTGCCGCGAGCGCCGCGCCAGGCGAGCTGGACCGGCGGGGGGCAGGTCGTGCGGGCCGGTCGAAACTGGGCAGCTGAGCCCGGCGGGCTCACCGAACGGCTGATGCGATGCCTGGCCGACCCGAACGTGGCCAGCAAGGAGTGGGTGATCCGCCAGTACGACCACGAGGTGCAGGGCGGCAGCGCGGTCAAGCCGTTGGTCGGCGCGACTCAGGACGGGCCTTCCGACGCGGCTGTGATTCGCCCGCGGCTCGATGGCGAGCGGGGTCTGGCGATCGGCTGCGGAATCTGTCCCGAGTTGGGCCAGGTCGATCCGTACTGGATGGCGGCCGCGTCGATCGATGAAGCCATACGCAACGTGGTGTGCGTGGGTGGCGATCCGCAGCGGACGGCGATTCTGGACAACTTCTGCTGGGGCGACTGCCGCGATGCGGACAAGCTGGGTGGGTTCGTGCGGGCGTCGCAGGCGTGCTACGACGCGGCCAAGGCCTACGGCACACCCTTCGTCAGCGGCAAGGACTCGCTGCACAACGAGTTTCGCCTCGACCCGGCTGACGCCGAGCGATTGGGTTTGGACGCGCCGGGCGGGCGGATCACCATTCCGCCGACGCTGCTGGTGACGGCCGGCGCCTTGGTCTGGGACGTGAGCAAGTGCGTCACCAGCGACCTCAAGCAGGCGGGCAACCTGCTGGTGCTGGCCGGCGTGCTGAAGGACTGCTGGGACAAGGTGAAGCTGGCCCAGACCGCAGCCGTTCACCGCGCGGTGGCGCGCTGCATCGGCGACCGGCTGGTCGTGTCGGCGCACGACTGCAACGAGGGCGGCGCCGCTCTAGCGGTGGCCGAGATGTCGATGGGCGGCATGATGGGGGCCCAGTGCTGGCTCGACGAGTCGCTGGGGCTGGGCGATCCGCTCACGCCGGTCGTGTGCGGCTACGTGCTGGAGGTGTCGCCCGACAACGCGGACGCCGTGGGAAGTGTTTTCGATCAGGCGGGCGTCACGCGCGTGTTGCTGGGGCGGGTGAGCCGAACGCGACGTCTTCAGTGGTACGACCGTCTGCAACTGGCGGCCGGTCGCGTGCGTCGCCGCGGGCGTATGTTGACCGACATACCGATCGACGATCTTCGCGAGGCCTGGCAGGCACCGCTGAGGTGGTAGCCGATAGGTGCCACCCTCACTGTAAGGATGGGTGGCACGGTCGACCGGCGAGGGTGGGTAGTCACACGAGCGTTCATCTGTTTATTGCTGGACGTACCCGCAAGCTCCGCCGGACGACGTCCAGCTTCGCTTGAGGGTGCCACCCGGCGAGGATCACGGAACATGTCGTCGGCCATCGCCGTCGACCTCAGCGCTTCATCGTGTTCGCGATACGCAACCAATCCCGCATGAGAGGTAACGGTCGCGCCGTGGAACTCCAGCTTGATGGGGTTGTCGAACTCGACCCGCAACGCCTGCTAGCCCCAGAATAAGCGATCTCCGATCGCGTTTCGCACAGGAAAAGGCCTTCAAGCGGCGGTATACTGTAGTTTGTTGCACAACAGTACTCGCCGGGCAAGGAGGCCTTTCAAGTGAAGCATTCTACACGATCCGGGCGTTCCCGTCAGCGCCCCCGAACCAAGAATATCCGACGGCATCAAGACCAGCCGATGCTGTGGCCGGAGGCCTATCGTCCGGTCTTCAGCAATCGGCAGATGCGCGTGAAGGTCCAGCAGCGGGGTAAGATCACGCCGTACGGAGGCCTGTCGCTGGCTCATGACTTGGCTATGCGCCTCCAGATCGACCGGGACATCAACCGATCCATCTCGCTGCTCAAGCTGAACCTTCCCTATTTCGAGTCC